>NZ_MUZB01000018.1:0-124373 GCF_002076325.1 Rhodococcus sp. 66b | reverse complement strand
GGATCGCTCGAGGATGCGTTCATGAAGTTGACCGGAGACGATGTCCAGTACCACGCATCCGGTATCGATCCGGGTGCCGGAGCCCACCACACAAACACACAGCACGCTATGGGAGGTGCACTGTAATGGCTGTTCTCAGTGCTGAACGTATCAAGATCACCACGACCAAGTCGCCGCTGTGGTGCACGATCACAATCATCGTCCTAGGGTTGGGCGTCGCCTGGATGATCGGGCGTTCGTCGAGTTCGAGCATTCAGGCGTACAACGACGAAGCCGCATCAGGAACTCCTGATTTCGAGAAGTTCCTCCCCACGTTCAATGAAGCGGGACTGGGAGTTTCCGGCTTCGGCGTCATGGTCCTGATGATCATGGCGGCCCTCGCGATTACCAGCGAATACCGCTTCGGCATCAACCGCACCACCTTCCAGGCCATCCCGAGCCGGGCTTCGGTCCTGATCGCCAAAGCCGGCCTGATCGGCGCCTTCGGCGCGGCGCTGTCCTTCGTTCTCATGCTCGGCGCGGTATTCATCACCAAAGCTGCTGCAGGCTCTGAAGGTTCCACCAATCTGGCACTCGACACCGCCGATGCCTGGCGCGCCGTCTACGGCGTACCGATCTTCGCCTTCCTCTGCGTTGTCCTTGCCATCGCCGTCGGAGCACTCCTCCGGCAATCTGCCGGCGCTATTGCATTGCTCCTGCTCTGGCCGCTGCTCATCGAGAGCCTGTTCGGCATGTTCGGATCCTTCGGTAGAAACGTCACACCGTTCCTCCCGTTCGCCAACGCCGACCACTTCCTCTCTTCGGGTTCGAGCACCAATTTCCATTGGGGCCCTTGGGGAAGCCTGTTCTACTTCGCAGCATTTGTGCTGGTGGTTTTCGGAATCAGCATCGCCGTCGTCAACAAGCGCGACGCCTGACCTAACACCAAGACTGGTCGTACCGGAGATGTTCCGGTGCGGCCAGTTTCTTGTTGCCATAACCGCGGTCCATAGAAGTTAGGATAGGCTCACTTCCATCTGATTCGGCAACGAACTGAGGCAACGGACAGCGATGCAGACTCTGACAACCCAGACTATTTCCACTCCGGGCACCGAAATGCGTGTGTGGCGCACGCCGGCGCTCGATCGGAAATGCGTGGTCTTCCTGCATGGCGCCGGAGTTGATCATCGAATGTTCGACGACCAGGTCGCGGAACTCGCGGGCGCCTATTCCCTGGTGCTGCCCGACCTACGCGGTCAAGGGCTGTCGATTCTCGAGGAAGGCCACCGCGCCACTCTCGACACTGTGATCGACGACGTGAAGGTCATGCTCGACTCGCTCGGAATCGATCGCGCAAGCATCGTCGGACACTCGTTCGGCGGAAACATCGCGCAGGAGTTCACCCATCGTCATGCGAATCGAGTAGACAAGCTCGTCATGATCGGCAGCCCTGGCCAGCACCGGGAAATGAGTGGAGCCGCTGCCTCGGCAATCAAAATCGGCACGCATTTGTATCGACGGATTCCGTGGGGTCCCTTTGCCTTTTACAGTGGCCGGTGGTCGAGTCGAAATCCCGCAACTCGCAGATACGTTGCAGACTGCATGCTGGCCGCCGGACGGCAGACCTGGCTGGACCTGGGAACAAGCGGGTTCGCGTCACTCTGCCCGGTGGATACGGCACCCCGAAAGGAGACCCTCCTGATGCGGGGAGAGGTTGACATGCCGCGCCAACTCGATCGAATCTACGACGCCCTGAGCGATCAACTACCGGACCTGACTCGCCGGGTGGTGATCACCGGCGTCGGACATCAATGCACACAGGACAATCCGGAAGAGGTCAACCGCGCGCTGGTCGAGTTCTTGGCAGACTGACCTCACGTGTCAGCGTTCCAGGTGCGCGGCAAGCTCTTTCATCCAATCGAGGAATGCCGGCGGGCCGTCGAACTGGACGCCGTCGACAGCAGCCACTTCCGGTGCAATGTCATCGCCCTTGACCACCAACGCTTCTCCACCCGAGGCAAGGACAGCAGCAAAGGCAGGTAGGTCACCACGGTCGTCGCCCGCGTACGCGACGACGTCGACGCCTGCGGTGGCGATCGCGCGAAGGAGGCCTGTCCCCTTGTCCTCCTCAACGGGTGGACGCAATTCTTCGACCAACTTGCCGGGCTCACGCCGCAACCCGGTCCGGCTCGCGATTTCTGTCGTCGCTGCTTCCACCAGGCGCTGCGCGACCGCTCGATCCGCGGCCCGACGCCAATGCACAGCCACCGCAAGGCCTTTGCTCTCGACGTGGATGCCAGGAACTGACTGAGAGTCGAACAGGCGACGCAGTTCGGCTTCTGCTTCGGCGACGGCATCACTGAACGCAGCGACGGCCGGAAGCACTTCGATTCCGTTCTCCGTCCAGGTCTCGACGCCGTAGGAACCCATGAGAACAACCGAATCCAGACTCAGTCGTTCTCGCAAGAACGACGCCGGCCGTCCCGAGAGCAAGCCCACCACGCCGAAGTGCCTCGACAAAGTCGCGAGCACCTCCTCGGCACCGGGCAGGAGCGCACTGGCCGACGGATCGTCGACGATAGGTGCAAGCACACCGTCGAAATCCATCACCAGCCCACAGCGAGCTGGATCGGACGTGAGTCGGAGGATGACGTCCGAAGCGGTTCGCATGGTTCGAGTGTGCCAAATCGATCGCACCCGCAATACCAACACCGGATCAGAATGTAATCTCTGCCACTTCGTCCAGGTTGTCCGGAAAGCGCAGGGTGAGCCGTGTCCACTCCACTCCGGCGCCGATTCCGTCCGTTACAGTTCTCACGACGCTTACCAACTGGGGGGTAACGATGAGCGAATTGACTGTCGTCACTGACGACATCCGAAAGTACGGCTCGACGTCGGCCGAAGCTGCAGGACACATCGCGCAGGCCGCCGCCGTCGATCTGGGCGCCAACATCGCGGCAGTCGCACCAGCCGTCGGTCCTGTCGGCATCGAGTTTCTCGAGGCATTCGCGCGCGCCCAGGCAACTCACACCAAAGATGTTGCAGCACTGGCGACCTTCTACGCCGGCAACGCAGCAACGGCGAGTGCAGCCGCTCAGGCCTACGACACCACAGATCTTTCAACCGCGTCAGATCTGGCCGGCATCGCTGGATCGACGGACGTGACCGCGTGAACAGCGATCGCGTCGACACCGATCGCATGAACACCGAAGACGACTCGACGACGGTCCTCGAATTCCTTCAAGGTGGTGCTCCGGCCCCGGCATTGCCGAACAACACGGTCGAATCGATGCTCGCCGGCATACCGGTTCCGGCATTACCCGGAATCGAAGATCTGTTCGCGCCGTTGATCGAACTCGGGAAGAGCCTCGGCACCGGCACTTTTGCCAGCACCGATCCCGTCGGCATCTTCAACCAGGCGTCCACTCTCATCGACCAAGCCATGGGATTGTCCCAAAGCGCGGTCGCCGAGGTGGGCCAGACCTGGAACAGCACCGGCAGTGAAGCCGCGACCGAACTGTCGCGATCCGCCCAGAACAGCGGCGCAGAATTGAGCGAACGCGGAACCGCGATATCGAAAACCGCTGCTGCCGCCGCGGAATCGGTGCAGCGAGGCAACGCGAATCTCGCGGCGATCGCGCAGTCCTTCGCGACCACGGTTGCAGCTGCTGCACCGATCGCGTGGACACCACCAGGACAGGCGATGCTGATTGCCTCCGCAGCCGAACACATGCAGGCAGCCGTCGCGGCGGTGACACAGACTCGCGGGGAAATGCTCGGGCACACCGCTGCCATGAACGCCCTTGCCGGGTCGATCCCCGTGCCGACTCCACCGATCGGTGAGGCTCTCGCCAACCTTGCCACTCCGGAGGCGCTCGCCGACGCCGCCCGTCAGATCGCCCAACCTCTGGCGGCATCAGCCGCGTCGGCATCGCCGCTGTCTGGATCGCAGCTGTCTGGATCGACCGATGCCGGCGACGCACCGTTATCCGCGCACTCAGGAACCGATGCCGTTCGGACCGCGGCAGCGCAGGCAGGCGCCGGACTTCCGACCGGCGTCGACAAGCTGTGGGGCGCAGGCAATTCGTCGACGTCACTCGCAGCCGGCGGGTCGCCGTCGCCCAGTGCGACAGCGAGCTCGGGCGGAGCATGGGTGGGTGGAAGCGGCACTACCGGTGGAACGATGAGAGGCGCAGCGGGAGTTGCTGCAGTTCAACCGGTTCCAGTGGGTACACCCGCGATGGGTACTACGTCGACGACGATCGGCAGTAGTGGCATATCGCCGGGCGGCATGATGGGCGGCGGGCCTCGCGGAACGCGGGACGACGAGTCGTTTCGCACGACTCCGGGGTATCTCGTCAGCGCCGGTGACGAAAACTCGATGGTCGACGATCTACCGATGGTGTCACCGCCCGTGCTCGGTGCCGAGAATCCCGATCAGTACCTGTTCCGAGATCTCTGATCGGGACTCCCCAGCCGGGGCGGCATTACAACCTCAAACGAAGCCCAACTCCCGTACCGCCGCACGCTCCTGCTCCAATTCGCTGACGGACAGGTCAATCCGTTCGCGTGAGAAGTCGTCGATCGCGAGATCCGGAACGATAGTGAATTCACCATCGGCACAGGTCACCGGGAAGGACGAGATCAATCCTTCGGGCACCCCGTAGGAACCGTCCGAACAGACGGCCATGGATACCCAGTCGTCCTCGGCCGTTCCGATCACCCAGTCGCGGACGTGGTCGATCGACGCACTGGCCGCACTTGCCGCAGAGGACGATCCACGCGCAGCAATGATGGCGGTGCCTCGCACCTGCACAGTCGGGATGAAATCGTTCTCCACCCAGTCGCGGTCGTTGATCAGCGCGAGCGCAGGCTCACCCGCGACGGTCGCGTGGGACAGGTCCGGGTACTGCGTCGCCGAATGGTTTCCCCAGACGGACACCTTGCGCACCGACGACGCACGAACGCCGGTCTTCTTCACCACCTGCGCAATCGCTCGGTTGTGGTCGAGGCGCGTCAGCGCACTGAACCGAGTATCGGGTACATCCGGCGCGTTGTTCATCGCGATGAGAGCGTTGGTGTTGGCCGGGTTTCCGACGACCAGCACCTTGACGTCCGAGGCTGCGTTGTTGTTGATCGCCTTCCCATGCGCTGTGAAAATAGCGCCGTTCGCGCTCAGCAAGTCGGCGCGCTCCATCCCCTTGCTCCGCGGACGTGCACCGACCAGCATCCCGACGTTCGCGCCGGAGAAGGCGACATCGGGATCGTCGGTGATGTCGATGGAGCTCAGCAAGGGAAATGCGCCGTCTTCGAGCTCCATCGCGACGCCTTCGGCAGCGGACACGGCGGCGGGAATCTCGAGCAGTCGAAGTTTGATCGGTACGTCAGCGCCGAGCATCTCCCCCGCAGCTATGCGGAAAAGCATGCCGTAGGCGATCTGACCCGACGCTCCGGTCACCGTGACGGTTACGGGCGCAATACTCATTGCCGACTCCTCACCTGCCGTTTTCACGACTGTCCGTTCTACAACGCTGTAAGAACGGTTTCCACGCTAGTCGAGTAATCCGGCCACTTCGTGGTCTGTCAGTGTGGTTCTCGGCACTCGTCCCTCCGCCGTCACGAGTTCGACGGCGCGGTAGAGCGGACGCTCGGCCAGTCCGGCGCCGCGGGCTTCGGCACGCAACTGTTCGATCAGCACCGAGGACAACGCGGCAGCCGGTACCAACTCACTGGCCGCCAGGGCGTCGGCGAGCTTGCGGAGTGCAAGGATCTCCAACTCGCGCCCGCCCCCTGCCGTGTAGAGCGCGAGCGGTATTCGCACGGTGGACCGACCGTCGCCGAGTGTCAGGCTGACCTCGCTGATCCGGCCGGATCGCACCGTCAACGCCGCCGTGAGCACCTCGGCCACGTCGACGTCGTTGGTGCGAAAACCAGCTTGTGCTCGAATCCTGTTGCCATACAAGGTGATATGCCGGCGCAGCGTCATCAGAATCGCCAGTGACGTCGGAACCGCGATGACGGCACCGACGATCACTCCGACCGTCACCGTCGAGAACACACTGACGATCAACCCGACGACCACACCGAAGACCACCACAACAACGGCGAACTTCTTCAGCCGCGGCGCGATCAACGCCACGGGAACCAGATCGAGCGAAACCGGTTCAGCCTCAGTGCTCAACGAGATCCCCGAGCTTGTCGACAACTTGGTCGAGCGGCACCGTCTCCTGCTCACCCGTCGCCAGTTGTTTGACAACGACAACGCCCTCTTCGAGCTCGCGCTCGCCGAGAACCAAGGCGACTGCGGCGCCCGAGCGATCGGCCGCTTTCATCGAGCCCTTGACGCCACGATTTCCGTACGCCAGGTCGACGCGAATCCCATTGGCACGCAACTGGTGTGCGATCTTCACCAGTGCCGCCTTCGCCTCGGCTCCCATCGGTACACAGAAGACGTCGACACGTGCCGGTGGCGCAACCGACTTACCCTCGGCCTCGAGCGCGAGAACCGTGCGGTCGACGCCGATTCCGAACCCGATCCCCGAGAGCGGCTGTCCGCCCAGCTGTTCCATCAGTCCGTCGTAACGACCACCACCACCGATTCCGGACTGGGCACCCAGTCCGTCGTGCACGAATTCGAAGGTCGTCTTGGTGTAGTAGTCGAGGCCGCGGACCATGCGCGGGTTGACGACGTAGGGAACTCCCAAGGCGTCGAGGTGCGCTAGTACCTCGTCGAAGTGCGCCTTGCAGCTCTCCGAGAGGTGATCGAGCATGAGCGGTGCGCCGGCCGTCATCTCGCGTACATCTGGGCGCTTGTCGTCGAGCACCCGAAGCGGGTTGATCTCGGCGCGTCGACGTGTGTCTTCGTCGAGCGGAAGTGCAAAGAGAAACTCCTGCAGCAGTTCGCGGTACTGCGGTCGGCAGGTGTCATCGCCGAGAGAGGTGATTTCGAGGCGGAAGCCGTCGAGCCCCAACGACCGGAATCCGGCGTCGGCGATCGCGATGACCTCAGCGTCGAGCGCGGGGTCGTCGATCCCGATGGCCTCGACGCCGACCTGCTGCAACTGGCGGTAGCGGCCGGCCTGCGGGCGCTCGTAGCGGAAGAACGGGCCCGCGTAGCTGACCTTGACCGGCAACTGTCCACGATCGAGGCTGTGCTCGATGACGGCACGCATGACACCGGCGGTTCCCTCGGGACGCAACGTCACCGAACGGTCACCGCGATCGGCGAACGTGTACATCTCTTTGCTGACGACGTCGGTCGACTCACCGACACCGCGCGCGAACAGGCCGGTGTCCTCGAAGATCGGCAATTCGATGTGGCCGTACCCGGCCAACCTGGCGGCGCGCGTCAAACCGTCACGAACGGCGACGAATTCGGCTGACTGCGGCGGAACGTAGTCCGGAATTCCCTTGGGTGCAGAGAAGGTGCTGGCTTTACTCACGAGAGGTACTTTTCCTTATTCTTGTGCGCTGAGTCCAACGAGAAACGGGTTCGAGCTTCGCTCGGCGCCGATCGAACTGTTGCCACCGTGCCCGGGCAGGACCACGGTCTCGTCACCGAGTACCAGTAGCTTCCGGGCGATCGAAGCGAGCAACTGCTCGTGATTTCCGCCTGGCAGGTCGCTGCGCCCGATGGAACCCTGGAACAGGGTGTCACCTGTGAACGCCAAGTCCACGGGCCCGCTCTCGGTGTTCGCCTGGGTGCGGAACACCACCGATCCCTGCGTGTGCCCGGGCGTGTGGTCCACGACGAACGTCATTCCGGCCTCGGTGATCTTGTCTCCGTCACTCAGTTCGATCACCTCGTCCGGCTCCACGAACGTCATGCCCTGAATGAATTCCTTCATCGTCGGGCCGATCCCTCGTGCCGGATCGCTGAGCATGTAGCGATCCTCGGGATGGATGTACGCGGGCACGGAGTACCGCTCACAGACCTCGCGGGCCGACCACACGTGATCGAGGTGACCGTGGGTCAGAAGTACTGCATTGACCGACATGTCCTTGGAGTCGAGATATTCGAAGAGCGGCTCGGCTGCATCCTGACCCGGATCGACGACTACGCATTCGCACGCGTCGTCCTGAGCGAGTATGTAGCAGTTGGTTTGGAACATCCCGGCCGGAAAACCAGTGACGAGCACGGGGGCAACTCCTCTTCGAAGGGTGGAAACGAACAACACGCTGTCGGTTACAGCCTAAGCTGCTGCCCCGCCAGTAAGTTCTCAGGTTGCAATGGGAGACTCTGACGACGAGTAGAGCCGCTTGCCGAAGCCGACCCCAGGGTGTCGCTCGGCGGGCCGACCACGATCCACCCGCGATACGGAGGACTACAGCAGTGCCGAGTAACGAGCAACGCCGCGAGGCGGCGAAACGCAAGCTCGAGCGTCAGCTCGAACGTCGCGCAGAACGTGCCCGCAAGCGCAAGCAGATGACGATAGCCGGAACTGCGCTCGGCGTGGTCGTCGTAGTCGGTGTCGTCGGTGGACTCATCTGGTTCAGCAATCGCAGTGACGACGACGCGAACACCACCAACACTGCTGCCGACGATTCGAGCCTCACGCCGCAGACCGCGGGTGCAATGCCGGCCGGTCTGTCGACGCCGCTGGCCGACACGGTTTCCTGCTCGTACCCGGCTGACGGCGCTACCGCGTCCAAGGCCAACAACCCTCCTCGTACCGACGGGATTCCCACCACCGCGCCGGACGCGACGCCGAGCATCAGCGTCGAGACCTCGCAGGGAAACATCGGGCTCACGCTCGACGGAACGAAGTCTCCGTGCACGGTCAACAGCTTCGTGAGCTTGGCGCAGCAGGATTACTTCAACGACACCACCTGCCACCGCATGACGACGAGCCCCTCGCTCCAGGTTCTGCAGTGCGGTGACCCGTCGGGCACAGGCACCGGCGGACCGGGCTACGGATTCGACAACGAGTTCCCCACCACGGCGTACGCCACCACCGACCCGGCAGCGCAAGAGCCCGTCACCTACGCGCGCGGCACGGTTGCGATGGCCAACACCGGGGCACCCGGTAGCAACGGCAGCCAGTTCTTCCTCGTCTACGGCGACTCACAACTCCCGCCGCAGTACACGGTTTTCGGCACGATCGACGAGACCGGTCTCGCCACTTTGGACAAGGTCGCGGCCGCCGGATCGACACCAGAGGGTGACGGCAAGCCGAATCTGACCACCGACATCAAGACAGTAAGGCTCGACTGATGCGACGTAATCCTGTGATGCGCTTTCCTGTAGTTATTGCCGCTGCAAGCGCCGCAGCGCTGCTTCTGGCTGGTTGTTCCAGTGATTCCGGTAGCTCGGACTCGCCGTCCAGCACCTCCAAGGCGAAGACGACAACGGCTGCCATGCCGCCGCTCGACATGTCACAGTTCGACGCACTCCCGCCTGTCCCGACTCCGGCGTCGGCGACTGTCGACTGCTCGTACCCGAGCGCGGCGGGCGCTGCAAAGACCGTCAATCCGCCGAACTCCACGGGCGTGTCCACCGAGGGAACCGTCAACGTCGCGCTCACGACTACGGCCGGCCCGATCGGGATGGAACTGAACCGGGCAGAAGCCCCATGCACGGTCAACAGCATCGTGAGCTTGACCGAGCAGAAGTATTTCGACGACACCCCGTGCCATCGACTGGTCACCACACCCGGTCTTCAGATCCTGCAGTGCGGCGATCCCTCGGGCAAGGGCACGGGCGGACCGGGCTACGGATTCGACAACGAGTACCCGACCACTGCGTACTCCGCTAACGATCCGGCGCTCTCCTTGCCTGCCGTCTACCCCCGCGGCACGCTCGCAATGGCCAACTCGGGTGCACCGGGCAGCAACGGCAGCCAGTTCTTCCTCGTCTACGAGGATTCGGTCTTGCCGCCCAACTACACGGTCTTCGGAAAGATCGACGACGCCGGCCTGGCGACGATCGAGAAGATCGCAGCCGACGGCGACGACGGAGGCATGGGCGCAACCGGTGGCGGCGCACCCAACACCCCGATCACCATCGAGACTGCAGTAGTCGCCTAACCCTGCTGTGCGCCTTTATTAACCGCCCACGGTTAATAAAGGCGCACAGCAGTTTACGAAGCAGAGGTCACGCGGTAGACGTCGTAGACGCCTTCCACATTGCGAACCACGTTGAGCACATGACCCAAGTGCTTCGGGTCGCCCATCTCGAAGGTGAACTTGCTGATCGCCACTCGGTCACCTGAGGTGGTGACCGAGGCCGACAGGATGTTCACTTTCTCGTCGGCCAACGCCTTGGTGACGTCGGAAAGCAACCGATGACGATCGAGCGCCTCGATCTGGATCGCGACCAGGAACACCGACGTCGCTGAGGGCGCCCATTCGACGTCGATGATTCGCTCGGACTGATCGTGGAGCGAGTTGGCGTTGGTGCAGTCGGTACGGTGCACGCTCACCGCCCCACCGCGCGTGACGAAGCCCAGAATCGAATCGCCCGGAACCGGCGTGCAACACTTTGCGAGTTTTGCCACCGTGCCGGGTGCTCCGGGAACCAGAATTCCGGAGTCACCCGTACTGCGGGTGCGCACCGGCATGGTCGACGGCGTCGAACGCTCGGCCAGTTCCTCCTCGACGGCGCCGACGCCGCCCAGATGAGCAACCAGTCGCTGCACGACGTGGTGCGCCGACACCTGGCTCTCGCCTACCGCCGTGTACAACGCCGAGACGTCGGGATAGCGAAGTTCATGCGCGATCGTGCTCATCGATTCGGCATTCATCAACCGCTGCAACGGAAGTCCCACACGGCGGACTTCCTTCGCGATCTGATCCTTGCCGGACTCGAGCGCCTCTTCGCGGCGTTCCTTCGCGAACCACTGACGGATCTTCGCCTTGGCACGCGGCGAGACGACAAACGTCTGCCAATCTCGGCTCGGTCCGGCGGTGGCAGCCTTCGACGTGAAGACCTCCACCACTTCGCCGTTTTCGAGAGTTCGTTCCAGCGCGACCAACCGGCCGTTGACCCTGGCACCGATGCATCGGTGCCCGACCTCGGTGTGCACCGCATACGCGAAATCGACGGGAGTCGATCCGGCAGGCAACGTGATCACGTCACCCTTTGGCGTGAAGACGAAGATCTCCTTGACCGCGAGGTCGTAACGCAACGATTCGAGGAACTCCCCCGGATCGGCCGCTTCACGTTGCCAGTCGAGTAGCTGACGCATCCACGCCATGTCGTCGACCTCGGCGATGTCGCCCGCGTGCTTACCCTTGGTCTCCTTGTACCGCCAGTGCGCGGCGATACCGAACTCCGCGGTCCGGTGCATGTCCTGGGTCCGGATCTGGACCTCCAGGGGCTTGCCTTCCGGTCCCACGACGGTGGTGTGCAGCGACTGGTAGACGCCGTAGCGCGGCTGTGCGATGTAGTCCTTGAAGCGTCCGGCCATCGGCTGCCACAGTGAGTGGACAACGCCGACCGCGGCGTAACAGTCACGCACTTCTTCACACAGGATGCGGACGCCGACCAGATCGTGGATGTCGTCGAAATCGCGGCCCTTGACGATCATCTTCTGATAGATCGACCAGTAATGCTTGGGCCTGCCTTCGACGATGGCGTTGATCCGCGAGGCGGACAGGGTCGAGTTGATCTCGGCGCGAACCTTGGCCAGATAGGTGTCACGAGAAGGCGCGCGATCGGCGACCAGTCGAACGATCTCGTCATACTTCTTCGGGTGCAAGATGGCGAACGAGAGGTCCTCGAGTTCCCACTTGACGGTCGCCATTCCAAGTCGATGTGCAAGTGGCGCAATGACTTCGAGAGTCTCTCGCGCCTTACGTGCCTGCTTTTCTGGCGGCAGGAATCGCATCGTGCGCATGTTGTGCAGACGATCCGCGACCTTGATCACGAGCACGCGCGGGTCCCGCGCCATCGCGATGATCATCTTGCGGATGGTTTCGCCCTCGGCGGCGGTGCCCAGAACGACCTTGTCGAGTTTGGTGACGCCGTCGACGAGGTGAGCGACCTCGTCACCGAAGTCCTTGGTCAACTCTTCGAGTGAGTACCCGGTGTCCTCGACGGTGTCGTGCAGCAGGGCTGCGACGAGGGTGGTGGTGTCCATACCCAACTCGGCCAGAATGCTTGCGACGGCCAACGGATGCGTGATGTACGGATCGCCGGACTTGCGACGCTGGCTCGAATGTCTGTCCTCGGCGACGTCGTACGCACGCTGGAGCAGCGCGAGGTCGGCCTTCGGATACAGCTCACGGTGGAGGCTGACCAACGGCTCGAGCACCGGGCGGATGGTGGCGTTGCGCTGACCGGTGATGCGCCGAGCAAGCCGAGCGCGCACCCTACGGGAGGCGGAAGCGGGCACGGCCGGGTTCTGCCCACCCCGATTGCCGGCAGTTTGCGCAGATCCCGAATCGTCGGGCACCGCGGACTTCGATGGTGTCGTCTCCGGAGCCGGATCTGCACCCGTCTCCTGCGACACTGCACCCGAGTTCTGTGATCGATCAAGATTCGACGTCATGTCGCCACCTCCTACCACCGAGTTGGTTGAGGCAACCGCCCTGCATCGGGTAATTGCCCTGGAGGTCTAACTCGACCCCCAGGAGACAACTTTAATACTCAGACCTTCACCAGGGATGTCAGTGGGTACTTCAAGAAGCGATCTCGACCGCGCAGTTCCTCGATCTCGAGCACCACTGCGACGCCGACGACGTTCGCTCCACCCAACTCAACCAACTGTACAGCCGCCTCGAGTGTCCCTCCGGTAGCCAGAACGTCGTCGATCACCAGAACATTCCGCCCGGTGAGATCGAAGCCGTTTGCGGGGATCTCGAGAGTCGAGGATCCGTACTCGAGGCTGTACGAACGAGAGAGTACCGGCGGCGGCAGTTTGCCGACCTTCCGCACGGCCACCACCCCTGCACCCATCTTCGCAGCCGCGCCGGCACCGAGCAGGAAACCGCGAGCATCGACGGCCGCAATCGTGTCGGCGTCCGGAGCACAGGCGACAAGGGCGTCGAGCACGGCCCCGAACCCCTCGGCGTCGGCGAACACCGGAGTCAGATCGGCGAACCGAACCCCGGGCCCGGGAAAGTTGTCCGCCCAGCGGGTCAGCCGAACAACGGCGTCTCCGGCAGCCCGGTGGATTGCGATCAATTCTTCAGGCGTGTGCAAGGCAACACCATTCGAGACGCTCATCTGCGTAATACCCATCTGTCCATGTTCCAGCCGGTAGCGGCCCGAGTCGGATTGACCAACACTGCCGACATGCCTGGAGCTACAGCGACAGTTCGTAGTTGATTGAACAGTGGAATCGTAGGCACCTGGGTCCACAGGATGTTCTCCGCCTCCACCGAGAGTCCCAATTGCGCACTGGTGCTCGCATCCACGTTCAACTGATCGATGATCTGATCGATCCGTGCATTTCCGTACGTACCGAGGTTTGCGCCGTTGCCCGATCGCAACGCTCCGCGCGCGTCGATCATGCTCGCTGTTCCGCCTGCCCCGACTTTGCCTGCCATGCCGGAAAGCACAGCGTCGACTCCCCCGGACTGCAGACTCGCAGGATCGAAGCTGTCGGTACTCGCGTCCTCGATCGTAATTCCCGCTGGAGCACACGCGGCTTTGGCTTCAGAGACGATCTGCGCCCGCACCGGGTCCGGTGCGAGGTACCCGACCCGGACGGTCAACTGGTCGAGATCGGCTTCCGACAACGACGTCTTCGCGGCATCGACGTCGGCATTGGCGTACCGGTCACCGTCGACCGCAGCGGCGTCGCTGTACACGAGTGAATCCGGCGCCATCAGTCGCGAATCGACCACGCCGGAACCCAGACCAGCCTGCGGCGCATTCTCCGTCTGCCCGAACTTCTCGAACAGAGTTGTCCGCGGAACACAATGCGCGAACGCTCGACGGGCGGCTTCGTCGCCCAGCGAACCAGACGTCGCGAGAACGAACTGCTCGATCGACCGCGACGGAATCTGTTGGACGTCGAACCCGGACGGAGTACCGAGCTCGCCGGCCGACCCGGAAGCGACGTCGACGACCTCGATCGAGTTCTTGTCGAGATCCTCGGTCAGATTCACACCACGTGGCCAGACGACGATGCGATCGGTCGCGGGCTTGTTGCCCCACCACCGCTCGTTCGCGACCAGCACCAGGCCGTCGTCGGCGCTGTACGAGTCGATTCGATACGGACCAGCGGAAGGCAGTACGGAGGTGTCCACCTGACCTGGAGTCAGGTTCCACCCGGTGTTCCAGAAGTCGGCGATCTTCGACAACGCTTCGGTGTCACCGGCATTCACCGCGCTCACCACGTCGCCGACTCCGGCGCGCTGCGTCACGATGTGTGAAGGCATCAATGCAGTCGCACCGAACAACGACCGCCAATCGGTGAACGATCGCCCGGGCTTGAAGAAGACAGTCGCGTCCTTCGACCCGCTCTGGCAGTCGATCCGGTCGATGTCCGCGTAACCGAGATTGTTCGCCGTGTCGAACATGGGCTTCACCGCACCATCGACGTCTTTGGTGTACTTGCCACTCGACGCCGCCCAGGTGAGGACCAGATCGTCACAGGACATCGGAATCCCGTCGGAGTACACCGACGCCGGATTGAGCTTGTACGAGACCGTGAGCACGTCACCGGGCAACTCCGACGCCGTGCCGATGTCGGTGTCCGACACAGGAGCACCGGCCGGACCGGTGAACGTGAAGCCGGGAAGCACCCGGCCGAACGCGGCCATCGCCCCGGACACCGATCCAGCTGTCGTGTTGGCGTTGTACGTGGAGATGGAGTTGTCGATGGCATATCCGATGGACGGAACCTGCTCGGCGCTTTCCGAGCAGGCCGCCAACGAACCGGCAGCCACAGCGGTGGCCGCAACGAACGTCATCGATCGAACCAGTGTGCGTGTTCTTGGGAGCATGTTCAGTGCCCCTTCTTGTTTCGCTTTCCGGTCGGCCGCACACCCGGCTGCGGAGCAACCGGCGCACGGCGTGCAACTGGTGCGCCGACGGCAACCGTCTGCGTACCCTTCTCGGCCAGCGTAGCCCGGCGCGAGAGCACCTTACGAGTGTGCGCGGCAACGGGTCCCCAGCGTTCCTTCATCGACACCAGGAGTGGCGTCGCGAAGAAGATCGAGGAGTACGCACCCACGATGATGCCGACGAGCTGAACCAGCGCAAGGTCCTTGAGCGTGCCGACGCCGAGCATCCAGACCGCGACAACCATCAGAGCGATCACCGGGAGCACACTGATGACGGTCGTGTTGATCGATCGCATCAAGGTCTGATTCACCGCGAGGTTGGCCTGCTCGCCGTACGTCCGGCGCGTCAGATGCAGAACACCGCGTGTGTTCTCTTCGACCTTGTCGAACACCACCACTGTGTCGTACAGCGAGAAACCGAGAATGGTGAGCAAACCGATCACCGTCGCGGGCGTCACCTCGAAACCGACGAGCGAGTAGACGCCGGCAGTGACGATGATGTCGAAGAACAACGCGACAATCGCGGCTACCGCCATGTCCCGCTCGAAGCGGATGGCGATGTAGATACTCACGATCACCAGGAACACAATCAGCGCGATCAGCGCCTTCTTGGTGATCTGGCCGCCCCAGGTTTCACTCACGTCCGCAAAACTGATGGCCTGCGCCGACGGGTTCCCGTTCTTGTCCTTGGGCTGGAACTCGTCGAAGAGCGCCGACTGCAGATCGTTGATCTGCGTCGCGTTCAACGTCTCCGACC
Source organism: Rhodococcus sp. 66b (assembly GCF_002076325.1). Classification (NCBI taxonomy): domain Bacteria; kingdom Bacillati; phylum Actinomycetota; class Actinomycetes; order Mycobacteriales; family Nocardiaceae; genus Rhodococcus; species Rhodococcus sp. 66b. The sequence continues at coordinate 108,682 of NZ_MUZB01000018.1, read as the reverse complement.
GAATCTGTACGGTGGCGCTGGCACCCGAGCCGACCGTCTGCACGCTGACCGGCTCGAACCCGAGTGTGTCGGAGTAGACGGTTTCCACCTCCGACGTCTCGACTCCACCCTCGGCCGGGAACTGAATGCGCGATCCGCCCTCGAAATCGATACCGAAGGTGAAGCCGCGCAGGATGATGCTGAGCAGCGCAATGGCGACCAGAGCGCCGGTCAGTCCGTAGTAAAAACGACGCCTGCCGACGACCTCGAACGCACCCGTTCCCGTGTACAGCCGCGAGAGCCAACTGTGCTTGGGCATCGCGCCCTGATCGACGCCGGAGTCGGTGATCTCCGACCGGGCTGCGGCATCGGCGGACTCGGCCGAGGAACTGTTGTTGGACCCCACCGGGGAGTTGTTGGACTCGCTCATGCTCGTGTCTCCTTAGCCGACGCAGCGGCGGCAACCTTACGTTCGCGGGCAACCTCTTGCACTGCGCCGAGACCGTTGACGCTGGGCTTGGACCAGAACGCCGAACGGGACGCCATGCTGACCAGTGGCCACGTCACGAGGAACACGACAATCACGTCGAGGATGGTGGTCAGACCCAAGGTGAAGGCGAAGCCTCGCACCTGTCCGACCGCCAGCACGTACAGAACTGCAGCGGCGATGAAGCTCACCGCGTTGCCGGACAGAATTGTTCGGCGCGCTCGCGCCCAACCGCGTGGCACCGCGGAGCGGAAGCTACGGCCCTCACGCATTTCGTCCTTGATGCGTTCGAAGAACACGACGAACGAGTCGGCGGTCATACCGATACCGATGATCAGACCAGCCATGCCGGCCAAGTCGAGTGTGAAGCCGATGTATCTGCCGAGCAGAACCATGATCGCGTAGACCATGACTCCGGAGAGGATCAGCGACAACGCCGTCAGGACGCCGAGCATCCGGTAGTAGACGAGGCAGTACAGCAGAACGAGAACGAGACCGACCGCGCCGGCAATCAATGCCGCCTGAAGTGAGGCCAGGCCGAGCGTTGCCGAGACCGTCTCGGCCTCGGAGGCTGCGAACGAGAGCGGAAGCGAACCGTACTTCAGAGTGTTGGCAAGTTCTTTGGCGCTCTCCGCAGTGAAACTGCCCGTGATCGAGGTCGCGCTACCCGCAGGCGTTGCACCTTGAATCGTGGGGGCGCTGACGACCTTCGAGTCGAGCGTGAACGCTGCCTGCTTGCCGATGTTGGCTGAGGTGAACTCGGCCCAGGTGTTGCTGCCGGTCGTCTTGAACGAGAGGCTGATCTCGTGGCGCGACTGCTGCGAGTTGAAGACCGAAGACGCGTCGGCAATCTCCTGGCCGTCGATGATCGAAGGACCGAGAAGATAGATGTTCAGTCCGTCTTGCGAGCACGCGACCAGCGGAAGAGTCGGGTCGTCGTTTCCACGGAGCGGATCCGCGACGGAGCAGTCGAGGTTCGCCACTGCTTGCTGCTGCACCGTCGGATCGCTGCTCTGTCGGAGGGCGCGCGCTGCGGCGATTTCCGCTGCTGCTGCGTCGCCTTCGTCGGTGCCGTCACTCGATGCGTCCGCGGGGGGAGCCGGTGTTGTCGTCTCCGGCGCCGGGGTTGCCTCCGGAGTGGTCGGGTCCTGAGCCAGGAACGGGCGGTTCTGCGGCGTCTGGGTCCCGTCGGCCGGCGCCTCGGGAGCCGGGGCATCAGTGGCCGGAGTTTCGGCCGCCGGCGCCTCAGGGGTAGCTGTCCGGTTCGCGTCACGGGTGGCGACATCGATCGAACCCGTCACCGGGCGGATGTACAGACGGGCGGTCTGGCCGAGCGAGCGAGCCTGCGCACTGTCGTCGCCGGGAACGGTGATGACGAGATTGTCACCGTCGACGACGACCTCGGAGCCGGAAACGCCGAGACCGTTGACGCGGGTCTCGATGATTTCCTGAGCCTGCTTGAGACTGTCCTGACTGGGAGCGCTGCCGTCCGGGGTACGAGCGGTCAACGTGACGCGCGTTCCACCCTGCAGGTCGATGCCGAGTTTCGGCGTGGCCGACTTGTCTCCAGTGAAGAACACCAGGGCATACAGTGCCACCACCAGGACCCCGAAAAGGGCCAGGTAGCGGACCGGATGCACCGTTCCGGTGGAAGGTGCCACGATCTTTAAGTCTCCTCAGTAGGTGCAGAGCTTCAGTAAATGCAGGGCTCGGGCGGTCGACGACCACCCGAGCTGCGGCGTTCGAACTGCAACGATTGATCAACGGGATGAACTGAGCTGCTGGTGAAAGAACTACTCCGATGAAAGAACTACTACAGACCAACCGATCTGGACGTGTGTCCGAGTTCACAACTCTAGAACACGTGCCAGGTCGACGAAGTCAGGACTCCTTGGTGAGCCGGATTTCGGTGTCAGCAGCTGATTCTTCGATCTCGGAAACCGAGTCGTCGTCGTACTCGTCGGTTTCGGTCGTCTCGACAACGCGCTCACGGATGACCAGACGCGACCAGGTGGTGATGACACCGTCGGCGATCTCGAGGTCCACGGTGTCGTCGTCCAGAGAAGCAATCGTGGCATAGAGCCCGGCCGTGGTCTGCACTCGATCGCCGACCTGCAGCGAGTCCTGCATCTCGGAAGTGGCAGCCAAAGCCTTCTTCTGCTTGCGCATGCCCAGGAACATGGGCACCAGCAGTGCGAGGATCAAGAGTGGGAAAAGCAAACTCGACATGTGTTGATCAACCTCGGTTGTGTTGCACGTTTTACGCCGCGATGGTCCCGGATGGACCTACGCAATACACCAGTGTGCCATTAGTTGCTGAGGATTCCTGACAGATCGGCCGTTCAAGTAGGCCTTTCCAGTCGAAATTCACTCTCCGTTCGGATCGAACAACGTGGCCTGCGGTTCGTTGACACGAACCTCGATACCGCCCGCTGCGGCATCCGGCGGCGGTGTCATTCCGAGTTGAGTCCAGGCAGCGGCGGTAGCCACGCGTCCTCGCGGCGTCCGGGCGATCATCCCGGCCCGAACCAGGAACGGCTCGCACACTTCTTCCACCGTCGACGGTTCCTCGCCGACGGCCACCGCAAGCGTCGACACGCCGACTGGCCCGCCGCCGAACGACCGCACCAACGCACTCAGTACGGATCGGTCGAGACGGTCCAAGCCCAACTGGTCCACGTCGTAAACAGCCAAGGCCGCCTGAGCGACGTCCATCGTGACGATTCCGTCGGCGCGAACCTCGGCGAAGTCACGAACCCGGCGCAGCAATCGGTTCGCGATACGCGGCGTCCCTCGCGAGCGTCGTGCGATTTCGGCGCCGGCGTCAACTTCGAGATTGACACCCAGAATTCCGGCCGAACGCATCAGAATCTGTTGCAGCTCTTCGGGTTCGTAGAAATCCATGTGAGCGGTGAACCCGAAGCGGTCGCGCAACGGACCGGTCAACGCACCTGACCGCGTAGTCGCACCGACCAGCGTGAACGGTGCAACCTCCAGAGGAATCGACGTGGCACCCGGCCCCTTACCGACGACGACGTCGACACGGAAGTCTTCCATCGCCAGGTACAACATCTCCTCGGCCGGACGAGCGATTCGGTGAATCTCGTCGATGAACAGCACGTCACCCTCTACGAGATTGCTCAGCATCGCGGCCAGGTCTCCGGCGCGTTCGAGCGCCGGTCCGGACGTCAACCGTAGAGAAGAGCCCAACTCCCCCGCGATGATCATCGCCATCGACGTCTTGCCGAGCCCGGGGGGACCGGACATCAGGATGTGATCAGGTGTGCTGCCGCGAAGTTTTGCTCCGGTGAGCACGAGCTGCAGTTGTTCGCGAACACGGGGTTGCCCGATGAAGTCGTCGAGACTCTTGGGACGCAAACTCGCTTCGACATCGCCGTCTCCCGCCACCAATTCGGCAGAGACCTGCGACTCGTCGTCGAAATCGTCGATCGGGTCGAAGTTCATCGAGTCTTACCGAGCAGCGACAGAGCAGAACGCAGTGCTACCGACGTAGTGGCCTCGGGCGATTCCGCCAGGACCGAATCCGTGGCCTGCTCGGCCTGCTTGATCGGGAAGCCCAGACCTTCGAGAGCCTCGACGATCTGATCACGGATCGAACTGCCGACGACGACACCGGACGCCGCGCCGGCCGTCGTCGCGACGGCGTCGACCTTGTCGCGCAGTTCGACGACCATGCGCTCGGCGCCGCGTTTCCCGATACCGGGGACCCTCGTCAACGCCGTCAGGTTGCCTTCCGAGAGTGCCCGCCGCAATGCGTCCGGTTCGAGCACTGCAAGAGTTGCCATCGCCAGGCGCGGTCCGACTCCGGAAACCGTCTGCAAGAGGCTGAACAGGTCCTTCGACTCGGTATCGGAAAAACCGTAGAGCGTCATCGAGTCTTCGCGAACGATCATCGTCGTGAACAGTCGCGCTTCGCTTCCCCGATGCAGTGCACCGAGAGTCACCGGGGTGGCATTGACCCGATAGCCGACACCTGACGCTTCGATGACCGCATGGTCGAGTGCAATATCGAGTACCTCGCCGCGTACCGACGCGATCATCGTGAACCTGCCTTCTTCATCTCGGCCAATTTTGCCTGATACTTACGCATTTGTTCAGCGGCCATCGCCTCGGCGCGGGCCATTCGCTCGATCATCGGTGCTCGCCAGCAGTGACAGATCGCGAGCGCCAGAGCGTCAGCGGCGTCAGCCGGTTTCGGCGCCGTCTTCAAGTTCAGGATTCGCGTCACCATCGCGGTGACCTGCGCCTTGTCGGCGTTACCGCTGCCGGTAACGGCGGCCTTCACCTCGCTGGGCGTGTGGAAACACACCGGGATGCCGCGTCTGGCGGCAGCGAGCGCGACAACTCCGCCTGCTTGCGCCGTGCCCATCGCGGTACTGACGTTGTGCTGCGCGAATACACGCTCGATCGCGACGACCTCCGGCTTGTACTGCTCGATCCACAGTTCCGCCGCATCGGAGATCCGCAGTAGCCGAGACCCGAGGTCCATCTCGGGCGGGGTCCGCACCACGTCGACGGCAATGGGGCGCACTTTCCTGCCGTTGCTCCCGTCGACCACACCCAACCCGCAGCGAGTCAAGCCTGGGTCCACTCCGAGCACGCGCACTTTGTCACACCTCTCCATACCGAACAGCTGTTCGATAGCTTAGCGGTGCGCGGGCGTACTGCCCCGCATCAACACGCAACCCGGCCGAGACGCGGACGTCAGGGCCGGGTTGAGTTGAAAAGCAATCAGTCTTCGAGAGCCGCGAGAACTTCGTCGGACAGATCGATGTTGGTGTAGACGTTCTGCACGTCGTCAGAGTCTTCGAGCGCGTCGACGAGCTTGAAGATCTTGCGTGCGCCGTCGACATCCAAGGGAACCTCGACGGAAGCGCGGAAATCGGCTTCAGCGGAGTCGTAGTCGATGCCGGCTTCCTGAAGTGCCGAACGGACGGCAACCAGATCCTGTGGCTCACTGACGATTTCGAAGGTTTCACCGAGATCGGTGACTTCCTCGGCACCGGCGTCGAGCACAGCCATCAGGACGTCGTCCTCCGACTGGCCGTTCTTCTCGAGCGTGACGACGCCCTTGCGAGCAAACAGGTAGGAGACGGAACCCGGGTCAGCGAGGTTGCCACCGTTACGGGTCATCGCGGTGCGAACTTCACCGGCTGCGCGGTTGCGGTTGTCGGTGAGGCACTCGATCAGAACGGCGACGCCGTTGGGTCCGTAGCCCTCGTACATGATGGTCTGCCAGTCTGCGCCGCCCGCTTCTTCACCGGCGCCGCGCTTGCGCGCACGCTCGATGTTGTCATTGGGAACAGACGTCTTCTTCGCCTTCTGGATGGCGTCGTACAAGGTGGGGTTGCCCGTGGGATCGCCACCGCCGGTTCGTGCCGCCACCTCGATGTTCTTGATCAGCTTCGCGAAGGATTTGCCACGACGTGCGTCGATCACAGCCTTCTTGTGCTTGGTGGTGGCCCATTTTGAGTGGCCGCTCATGCGATTCAAGCCCCTTTCCTGCTGCGTTGCGCACGCCGAATGCGCGTCTTTCAGCTCTGCCGATGTTACCCGTCCCACGTCACAACTCGCTGCATCCCCCGACACGAATTAGTCAAACCGCGCATTGTTTGCATAGAATGCAAACATGTTGGTCCGAATAGATCACGCCTCCACAACTCCACTCGCGGAGCAGATCGCAGCCGGGGTTCGTGGCTCGGTCATCCGCGGTGAGATCGGTCCAGGTGACCGCCTGCCGTCCGCTCGCGCTCTCGCCGAGTCGATCGACGTCAATCTCCATACGGTTCTTCGTGCGTACGCAACACTCCGCGACGAAGGCCTGATCGACCTCCGACGCGGACGTGGCGCCGTCATTCGCGCCGAATTCGACTCGGGAAGAACAGCTCTCAACGAATCTGCGCGCGAGTTCGTACGGCAGGCCCGAAATCTCGGACTCGACACTGCGCACATGCTCGACCTCATCAAGGAGACCAGCACACAATGACGACCAGCAAGATCCGACTCTGGACAGCAGCTTCGCTGACTCTGATCCCGACCCTGATTCTGGTTCTCGCACGCTTCGCGTGGGGTGACCGCCTACCCGAGACCGTCGCGAGCCATTGGTCCGGATCGACCCCGGACGGGTTCAGCACCACGACGACGTTTTTCGCCATCGCACTGGTGATTTCACTGGTGGCTGTCGTTTGCGCCTGTGTCGTCGCGGCCCGTTCGAGCGACAACGCGCCCTTGTTTCTCGCCGTAACCTCGATCTCGAGTGCGACACTGGCGACGATCTGGATTCTGAGCGTCGCCTTGACGATCGACGCCGGGTCGCCGGAAGACGCGCGTATCGGCTGGTGGATTCTTGCGCCGATCGCGGCGGTACTCGTAGGAGTTCTGGCATACGCGCTGCCTGACCAGCAACGAAGCGGCCCGGAGTCGCCACTGCCAACCCCGACGCTCGACACTCCGCTGACGGCCTCCGAACGTGCAGTGTGGGTCGGGCAGGTCCGCAGCGTCTGGCCGTGGATCGTTACCGCCGGCCTCGTAGTTCTCGTGATCGCGACTGCCGCGTACTCGGATTGGTGGGTTGCCGTGATCCTGGGTGTGTCCACCCTCGCCGTCACAGCATTCGCGTCGGTCACCGTTCGCGTCGACCGTCATGGTGTCGGCATCAGTTCCTGGGGCGTTCGATGGAAGAAGATCCCCATCTCGAAGGTGAAGTCCGCATCAGTCGACGCGATACGTCCGGCCGAATGGGGTGGATGGGGTTACCGAATGACACCGCGCGGAACAGCCGTCACGCTCCGCTCGGGTGAGGCCATCGTGGTCACTCTCGAGAACGGACGACTGTTCGCCGTAACCGTCGATCACCCGGAAGACGGTGTGAAGCTGATCAATTCGTTGGTTCAGGCTGGTTGATTCACGAACAACGTCAATTTACGAACAACGTCAATTCACGAACAACACGGCAGCGGCATTGCCGGCGAGGTAGAAGCCGGCAATGCCGAACACCCAACCCATCGCGCTGTCGCCGTGGCGTGAGATGAACGAGTCCACCCCGCTCAGCGGCTTGTCCAGTCGGTCGCCGGCCACGATCCGCCCGCACAACAGAAGCACTGCCGGAGTGGCCATGATCAGGCAGTATCCGGCAAGTATCGACGCAGACGTGACTGCGGACAGCCCAGCAGCGGTGATCATCGCGATCGCCGCCAAGTAGGGCAGCATCGTCACCAATTCGGCGGTCCCGGCAGCAATTGCCAGAAGTACAACACTTCTCGCGGAACTGGCCGAGCCGAGCACCCGCTCTCGCCAAACATGGGTTCGATCGGCTTGACCGGATGTGCGCCTCTTCTCGGAATCGAATCGAAAGCTCCACGCGAACAACGCGATACCGAGTATCAACTGCGCACCGCGGGCGGCGGGGGTTTCGAGCAGCGGGGCGACGACAGGCATACCTGCCCGTGCCGTCGTCCAGACTGCCACCCCGACAACAAAATAGAACGTCGTGATGACCACCAGATACGTCAGCAGCCTGCGAACCTGCGGTCGTCCCGGCATCAACAACATCCAGACCGGGACGACCAAAGTTCCGATGCTCGTACTGTCCAGCAGGGCGAGCCCGCCCAGCGTGGTGAGCAGGACGAGTTCCACGTCAGTCGTTTCGGCGCTCGGGTATCGCTGTCTCCCTCGTTCGGACTGCATTCACGATGTCGAAGGCACCGATGATCGCGAGGATCACGCCGAGTGGTCCGCCGCGAAACCAGAAGAACTCGGCGTCACGCGCGAACAGCCACAGACAGCCGCCACCGACGACCAAGAGAATGCCGATCATCAACTCGAAGCGAATTTTCATACGTCGAGCCTGTCTTCTCTATCGAATCCGCACATCAGCCATCGGAACAACGCCGACCTCATCATTTGGTATGACAAGTCAGGCGCCCCGATGTGCTCTGATAAGTCTGTGGTGACCAGAAGTCGGAGTGTCGGCAAGTGGAACGATCCGCTCATCGCCTTCGGCCTGTTCGCGATCGGGGTACTCCTCTACCTGGTCGGCCTGTACCAAATGTGGACCGATGTCGGAGGTGTCGCCGACGTTCCCGCCGGGGTTCGGATCGGGATGCTGGCTCTGCTGTGTGCGATCGACTCGTTCCGACGGGTGCGTCCGGCAACAGCTTTGGCGGCGGGGGCCGTCATCGTCGCGGTCGACGCTGCCCTGGGACCCACTCTGCCGATGTGGCTGGTCCTCTCGGATCTCACCTACGCCGCAGTTCTGTACGGGACGGCGCGGCTGGGCCGAGTGGTGTGTTCTCTGACCGCGGTGACGGTTGCCGCGCTCACCGCACTCGTCTACCTGTCCACCCAGGACGTCCGCGCTGCGGCTGGGGCAGGCGTGGTGACGGCACTGTTCTTCGGTACGCCGGTGTGGTGGGCACTGGTCATCCGTCGACAAGTCGAACTGACCGAGGCCGAACGCGAGCGTTCCAGAGTCCACGAAGCACTCGCCGCTCTAGACCGCGAGGCCGCAGTCGCTCACGAACGAGCAACCATGGCGCGCGATCTGCACGACGTCATCGCAAGCCACCTCTCCGCCATCGCAATCCATTCGGAGGCGGCACTGTCCACCACAGCTCTCTCCGGTGAACGGGGCGAACCAGACGACGGCTTGCGGGAGATGATCGGGGCGATCAGATCGAGCAGTCTCGCGGGCCTTTCCGAGATGCGGTCGATGATCGAACTGCTCCACGCCGGGGACGACGAGACCCCGGACCCGCGTTCCTCTCCCCCGCGGCTGACCGAGTTGCCCGTCGTCCTGGACGCAGTTCGGGCAGCCGGCGGCACTGTGCACGTTGCGATCGACGTCGATGCTGCCGCCTTGCCGAGCGTGGTCGATCACACGGCGTATCGGATCACCCAGGAAGCCTTGACCAACGCACTCAAACATGCGCCCGGTGCGCCGATCTCGATGTCGATCTCTCTCCAGCACAATGCATTACAGATCGAGATCCGAAACCCCGTCGGTCCCGACACATCCCATCCGCGAGCAGGAACGCGCGGACTTGCAAACATGCGTCACCGCGCCGAGCTGCTGGGCGGTTCACTCGACGCACTTCCGGTCGACGGAGAATGGACGGTATGCGCACAGCTACCGGTCCCCGCACCGAACGGAACGGATCGGTGATCACCGTCGCCCTGGTCGACGACCACGCCGCGATCCGCTCCGGCCTGGCGATGATCCTGCGGCAGCACGACGACATCGATGTCGTTGCAGAAGCCGGTGACGGAGCGTCGGCGATCACCGTCACCCGCACGCATCAACCCGACGTCGTACTCATGGACGTCCGGATGCCAGGCACCGACGGCATCGAGGCGACGCGTCAGATCATCGGGACGACCCGCAGCCGGGTTCTGGTGTTGACCACCTTCGACCTCGACGAATACGTCTTCGCGGCCTTGCGCGCCGGCGCGTCGGGATTTCTGCTCAAGACTGCGACCGCGGACGAGCTGACCAGCGCTATCCGCAACGTCGCGGCTGGAGATGCAGTGCTCGCTCCTCGCGCGGCGCGTGCACTGATCGGCGAGTTCGTTCAGCGTGCACCCAAACCCACCGAACCGCTGGGATTGAGCGAGCTCACCGATCGTGAACGCGAGGTGCTCGCGCTGCTTGGGACGGGTATGTCCAATGCCGAACTGTCGCGTGAACTCGGTGTCGGTGCTCCGACGGTGAAGTCTCATGTGTCACGAGTTCTGTCGAAGTTGCACCTCACCTCACGCGTCCAGGCGGCGATCCTTGCCCGCGAACTGGAGCTGTAGGTTCGGCCGAGGCTGACTACTCGAGTTATCCGCGAACCAGATCGACGAACATCTCGTGCACTCGACGGTCCCCGGTGACCTCGGGATGGAAAGAAGTGGCGATCACCGAGCCCTGCCGAACCGCGACGATCCGGCCCGCGGCCTCCCCCGCGGCGGCGGGAACCTGTGCAAGGACCTCCACGCCCGGTCCAACTCGCTCCACCCACGGCGCGCGGATGAAGACGGCGCGGATGGGATCTCCGATGATGCCCTCGAACTCCAGGTCGGACTCGAAAGAATCGACCTGTCTGCCGAAAGCGTTGCGGCGCACCGTCATGTCGATGGCGCCGAGATGTTCGGCGTCCGGCCGGGTGTCGAGTACCTCGCTCGCCAGCAGAATCATGCCGGCACACGAACCGTAGGCCGGCAGCCCGCCGCGAAGACGCTCACGAAGCGGATCCAACAGTTCGAACACCTGCAGAAGCCGGCTCATGGTGGTGGATTCGCCACCCGGAATCACGATTCCGTCTACCTTGTCCAGCTCCTCCGGCCGTCGGACACCCACGGCATCCGCACCCGAATCATCAAGTGCAGCAAGGTGCTCGCGAACATCACCCTGGAGGGCGAGTACACCGATCAACGGACGCGTCATCACACAGTTCCTGTCTTGTTCTCACGGCTGTCGGGTTCGCGTTCCAGACGCGTCAAACCCTCCTGAACCACCGCTGCCACCATGTTGCCATCGCGATCGTAGATACGCCCTTGAGTGAGCGCGCGACCGAAACCTGCCGACGGCGATGTCTGGTCGTAGAGCAACCACTCGTCGGCCCGGAACGGACGCAGGAACCACATCGCGTGATCGAGCGAAGCAGTCTGCGTCTTCACGCCCCGGTGCGGGACTTTCGAAGTTCCGAGCAGGGTCATGTCACTGAGGTACGCAAGCGTGCAGATGTGCAACAGCGGACGATCCGGCAGAGCCTCGCGGTAGCGCATCCACACGCGCTGTTGTGCGGCGAGATCCGGCGCTGACGCACTCTGCTCGGCCGGCACAATTCTGATGTCCCAGTTCTTCCACTCTTGGTAGAACTGCGATTCCGCCAACTTGGGAACGGTCTGCGCGTCCTGCAAGTCCTCCGGCGCCGGAACGTAAGGCATCCGATCCTGATGCTCGATACCTTCGTCCTCGACGTGGAACGAGGCCGACATCGTGAAGATCGTCTTGCCGTCCTGGACTGCGTTCACCCGGCGGGTGCAGAACGAGCGCCCGTCGCGGATGCGGTCCACCAGGTAGACCGTCGGAATCTTCGGGTTGCCCGGGCGCAGGAAGTATCCGTGCAACGAGTGCACGTGGTAGCTCTCTTCGACGGTGCTCACGGCGGAAACCAGAGACTGCCCGGCAACCTGCCCGCCGAACGTCCGTTGAAGTGCGGTGGGATGGACCGCACCACGGAAGATGTCCTTCTCCAGGTGTTCGAGCGCGAGGATCTCCTCGATACCAACCATGAGTCCTCCGGAAATAGACCGCCGCAGTGGGCGCGATGACGGTTCACAATATCGCCTCGGCGAGCGGGCACGGCACCATGGTGGGCGTGAGCACATTCATCCCGTCCACTCCCCTCGCCCTGGCCGAGCAGATCGCAACGCTGACCGGATCATTTCCGTCGGTGGCGGTAGTAGCGATCGACGGACCTGATTGTGCGCAGCCGTCTCGGCTCGCGGAACTGGTCCGGGCCGCCGTCGAGTCGCACAGCAGGCCGAGTGCTGTTGTGTCACTGCACGACTACGTGCGGCCGGCTTCGCTGCGATACGAGTTCGGTCACGAGGATGCGCTGAGTTACCGCACCATCTGGTTCGACTATCCGGCACTCGATCGTGAAGTGATCACCGCCGCCCGCACCAAACGAGCGTTCTTGCCGAAACTCTGGGACGAACCCACCGATCGATCGGCTCGCTCGACCCGCGTCCCCGTCCATGAGCGCGCGGTCATCGTGATCGCCGGTCCGATGTTGCTCGGGCGTGGGCTGGAGTTCGACGTCAGCGTCCGCCTGGACATGAGCGAACCTGCCATGCGGCGGCACACACCGGAGGCGGATCTGTGGACCGTCGACGCACTCCTCGAACACCGATCAGAGGTGTCCGAGGAGGTCGATTTCGAGGTCAGGTACGACCATCCGGCCCGGCCTGCGGTGCGGTCTCGCCCCTGAAGGTCTCACTGCGATTGATCTCACTTCAGGCGACCTCAATTCGGCCGACCTCACTTCGGGCGATACAGCCTGGTCAGGCCTTCCTGGACGACTGCAGCAACCATGTTTCCTCGGCTGTCGAAGATCCGTCCCTGCGTCAATGCGCGACCGAAGCCCGCTGACGGCGACGTCTGGTCGTACAACAGCCACTCGTCGGCCCGGAACGGCCGCAGGAACCACATGGCGTGATCGAGCGAGGCGCTTTGCATGGCGACGTCCATGTGAGGGCCTCGGGAAGATCCGAGCAGCGTCATGTCGCTCATGTACGCAAGCGTGCACACGTGAAATACCGGGTCGTCCGGGAGAGCCTCGCGGGAACGGAACCATACTTGCTGCTGTGCGGCAGCGCCTGGACGTTTGTTGATGTCGGCCTTCGGCACCATCCGGAGGTCCCAATCGGACCACTCGCGAGCCAACCACGCAGTCTCTGGATCTTCCGAATCCTGGGCGATGGCCAAGGTCTCGGGGTCAGGGACCGGTGGCATCTCGTCCTGGTGCTCGATGCCTTCGTCTTGGACGTGGAAGGATGCCGACATCGTGAAAATGGCTTGCCCGTCTTGAATTCCGGTGACCAAGCGGGTCGCGAACGATCGACCGTCCCGAACACGATCGACCAGAAAGACCGTCGGCTCCATCGGATTGCCCGGACGCAGGAAGTATCCGTGCAACGAATGAACTGAATAGGCCGGATCGACCGTGCGTACCGCCGACACCAATGCCTGACCGGCGACCTGGCCGCCGAAAGTGCGGGTCAGGGTGGTCTCCGCGATGATTCCTCGAAAGATGTCACGCTCGAGGCGTTCCAACTCCAGAATTTCTTCGATCCTCGCCATCGATGCTCCACATCTTCCCGTGTACCGACGTCTACCGACCTTCACACAATGCCTGACGCACCCCCGGCCACCAAAGTGGGCATCCGAAAACACTGAGCGACGGGGCGCATCGACTCAGAATGGCGGTGGATCGTCTCCGCCGTCGAAGGTCCTCCTCTGTGCCTTCTTCATCCGCCGGTGCATCCGTATCCGCTGACGCCGGCGCTCACCCCGCACACGAGAGGCCTTGTTCTCCAGACGTGTGCGCCGACGCCGACCACCCTCGGGCAGTACAGGCTCGAGCATTCCCGCCAGCAGACCTGACGGCCTGGTTCGGTAGCAATGTCCGGTCGGCGAGGTCAGCATGACACTCCGGTCCGGGTTCGAGATGTGCAACCACTGACCGGAATGCTTGAGGCGGTGATGGTTTCGACAATACGCACTCAGATTCGACGCCACGGTCTTTCCACCACGAGTGGGATCGCGATGATCAAAGGGCTCAGTGTGATCAAGATCTGAATTCCATGCAGCGACATCGCAGTGCAACCACTGGCAGCTTCCTGCGATCACCCGCACCCAGGTGTCGAGGACAGCGCCGGGGCGGTAGACCGACGCCGAAGGAACAACGGGCGGAGGTACTGGCTCGCCCTCACCGGAAGACTCGCGCGCGGCATCGGCTGGTACCTTCACCTTCCGAATCAGCGCACCCGCGGCGATGTCACGCGCATGCTCTGCACTGATCACTCCATAACCGTCAAGGTGAGCGGGTTCGTCTGCACCTGGTCCGTCACCGCCCTGAAGCGTTGATTCCAGCATGACCACGTGAACCAACGGCCGACGCACCACCACAATCCCGCTTCGATCTTGTGGGCACTCGTCCAGGCCGCAATCGCACGGCAGAATCGTCGACCCGGATACCAACGCTCCCAATGCGTCAGCTCGTCGTTGCTCGTACTTACGGGAATCGTGTCGACACACCGACATTGCCAACTCCCGCAACCGACGGTCGAAAGCCCGTGCTTCCTCCGCCGGAATACTCCCCAATATCCGCGCCATTCCGTCCTCGGCAGCGCTCACACCCACGAACCGATCAGCCAGGGCGCGGCGTCGACGTTCGCGTATCCCCTCGGGATCCACCACGGCGACGATCCGGTCGATAGCCGCTGTCAATCGGCGACCGGTCAAGCCAGTACCGCCAGGCATCGGTGACGCCGAGATCTTTTCGAGGAGTTGCCGTTCCACCTCGTCGATCAAATCGTCAGCGACGTTGGCCGTAGCGGAGTCGATCAATCCGACTCGATACAGATCCAGTTCTCCGCGCGCCATGGCGGCACGCGTGCGATGGAGCCGAGACTTGAGAGAAAAGCCGAGACCGATCAACTTTCCCGCTGCGGCACGGCCCATGGTCAATGCCGCGCCGAGCTCGGCCTCAGCCAGTTCGTGAGCGGTAGACGACCAAGCACCATTATCGGTGTGGTCAGCGCTGCGACGCTCGAAAAACTCGGCAATGGCAGCCAGTTTCCGTTCCGCGAGCATCGATTCGCGCGCATGCAGATCGGCGATGAGATCGATGAGGGCGCAGTCGGATTCAGCACCGGACAGCAGCGCTGCGGTACCCGAACTTCCTGCTCCGTCATCGAACATTCCTCAACACTATTCGAATATACGTTCGATATCCATGATTTCCAGGAATCAGTCCGAACAATCCCGAACGACCGAAAATCCACGGCGAGTATCACCAAAAGTGATGGGGTGGGCGCAAATACGACTTGGACGTGCAGACACCGACGATGACAGACTCGAACACCATTCCCGGACAAAAGAACCCATTGAGGAACCGATGAACGACGCAAGTACCTGGACCGCACGACTCGCCGCACTCGACCTGACCCTCCCGCCTGTTGCCACCCCCGCAGGCTCATACCTTCCCGCCGTTCAGACGGGGTCATACGTCTACACGTCGGGGCAATTGCCGCTCGTCGAGGGCACTACGACGTGCATCGGCAAGTTGGGCGAGGGCGTCTCCGTCGAAGACGCCGCCCAGGCGGCGCGGTTGTGCACTCTCAACGGACTCGCGGCCGTTGATGCCTTGGTCGGTCTCGACCGCATCGTTCGGGTCGTCAAGGTCGTTGGATTTGTTGCTTCGGGATCCGGATTCTCGCAGCAACCCCAGGTGATCAACGGTGCGTCCGACCTGCTGGCCGAGATCTTCGGTACCGCTGGACAGCACGCCCGCTCTGCGATCGGCGTGGCCGAACTCCCCCGAAACAGTGCCGTCGAGGTCGAGTTCGTGTTCGAGGTATCGGACAGCATCTGACGGTCCGCCACACCCCGAAGGGGCGGCGGTTGCCAATGCAACCGCCGCCCCTTCTTGTGTAAAGACTTTCAGGCACTGAGCCCGGTCGTCGAACCTGCTGTCACCAACCGCGCTCTGCGAGGCGGTGTCCGACGGGCAGGTCGTCGACGTTGATGCCGACCATTGCCTCGCCGAGTCCGCGCGAGACCTTGGCGAGCACGTCCGGGTCGTCGTAGAACGTGGTGGCCTTGACGATTGCCTCGGCGCGCTGCTTCGGGTTGCCGGACTTGAAGATGCCCGATCCGACGAACACGCCCTCGGCGCCGAGCTGCATCATCATCGCAGCGTCTGCCGGGGTGGCGATGCCGCCGGCGGTGAACATGGTGACAGGCAGCTTGCCGGCCTTGGCGACCTCGACGACCAGTTCGTAGGGGGCCTGCAGTTCCTTGGCGGCTACGTACAGTTCGTCCTCGCTCAGCGAGGTCAACCGGCGGATCTCGCCGCGGATGGTGCGCATGTGAGTGGTGGCGTTGGAGACGTCTCCGGTGCCGGCTTCACCCTTCGAGCGGATCATGGCCGCGCCTTCGTTGATGCGACGGAGCGCTTCACCGAGGTTGGTGGCGCCACAGACGAAGGGAGCGGTGAACTTCCACTTGTCGATGTGGTTGGCGTAGTCGGCCGGGGTCAGGACCTCGGACTCGTCGATGTAGTCGACGCCGAGGCTCTGCAGGATCTGAGCTTCGACGAAGTGACCGATGCGTGCCTTCGCCATGACGGGGATGCTGACGGTGGAGATGATGCTGTCGATCATGTCCGGGTCACTCATGCGCGAGACGCCGCCCTGTGCGCGAATGTCTGCGGGGACCCGCTCGAGTGCCATGACGGCGACGGCGCCGGCGTCTTCGGCGATCTTGGCCTGCTCAGCGGTGACCACGTCCATGATCACACCGCCCTTGAGCATTTCAGCCATGCCGCGCTTGACGCGGGCGGTGCCGATGGCGGTGGTGGGGGCAGAGTCGGGGGTGCTCACAGCAAACTCCTGCAGTAGTGGCGTGACGAAAGAAACAAGGCACGGCGAACACACGAGTTCATACGCTCGGAGGCCTCTGGCCAGAACTCTAGGACGAACCGGCCTTCGATTCCGTATCCAATTTGCCATTGCTGGCCTTAAACGGCCGCGAGCACTGAACGACCGAACGATCAGCGGATGGAACGCACTTCCGGATCCTCGGAACCGTCCGCAATCGTCGCGGCCTCCACCAGGAGGTTTGCCAGATCCAACGGGTAGACGGGCTCACCGGACTTGGCCAGTCGGCGGATCTCGTCGGCGCTGCACCAGCGATGGCCGGTGATGGCACGCTGTTCCAATTCCGTGTGGCCTTGGAAGACCGGCTCGAAGCCGTGAGTGCGCGTAGCGAAGAACAGCTCTTCCGAACGGATCAGCTCACCGTCGAACGGGAAGATCGCCACCCGACGCCAAAGCGGACCTCGCAGATTCTCCGGCGCTACCTTGAACCCCGTTTCCTCCTCGATCTCACGAACCGCGGCCGCTCGCAGATGTTCGCCGCGTTCGAGCCCGCCGCCGACGGTGAACCAGAAGTAAGTGTTCGGGATCTTGGGATCGTGCCCGCGCAACAGCAGCACCCGATCTTCCTCGTCCAGCATCACCACGCGGGCAGAGGTCCGTGACGTATCCACGGTGATTCCCTCGGGCACCGCCGCCGCGGTCGTGCGCTCAGAGATCTCGAAGTATTGAGGCAGTGGCGCCGTTCCGCCGAGATGTAGCCATCGAACAAGTCGTCGGGTACGCAACGCGAGAGTGTCTCGCACCGCGTCGTTGTGGAACCGCCGGGCGATCAGCACGCGCGCCTCGGCATCGGCCAACTCGGCCACCAGTTGAGGTCGCAGCGACGTCGTGCCGTAGGCAGCGAGAGCATTGGACAGCCGGTTCTCGGCAAGCTCGCGATCCTGACGATCCGCCCGTTCGGCGGCGTCCGCCAAGGTGACGAATCTGCGGGCGTCGTCGGCGCTCATGTCCACAGCCGCCGCGCGGACAACCGCGGCACGACGGGACAGAGCCGCATCGAGCGCCAACCACGACTGATCCGAACGCACATGCAGTCGATCGAGTCGGTTCGCCGTCCCGTACGCCCACAGTCCGACGACCAGGACGACGGCAGCGACGAGCCCGAGAATGAAGATCGTCAGAGCGGAGAAGGTCATGAACCCACCACGCGTACGCCGGTGCCGCCAACCGTGACGGTCTCGTAGACACGCAGGATCTGTTCGGCCACCACCGGCCAGTCGTATTCGGCAACAACACTTGTCGCGGTGTTGACCAGCGCGCGTCGTCGATCCGGGTCACCGAGAACGGAATCGATTGCCTCGGCCAAGGCATCGGAGTTCCCGATGGGGACCAGCAAGCCGGCCTGACCGTCGCGAAGAACACGGCGGAAAGCGTCCAACTCACTGGCCACGACGGCAGTGCCAGCCGCCATGGCCTCGACCAGCACGATCCCGAAGCTCTCACCGCCGAGATTGGGCGCACAGTAGACGTCCGCACTGCGAAGCGCCGACGCTTTCTCCTCATCGCTGACCTGCCCGAGCAGGCGGAGATGCTTGAAGTACTTGCCCGCCTCTTTGCGGAGTTTCTCCTCGTCGCCGCGTCCGACCACGATCACTTCGAGATCCGGGTGACGCTCGACCAACTCCGGCAGTGCGCCGAGGAGGACGGCCATCCCCTTGCGCGGTTCGTCGTAGCGACCGAGGAACAGAATGGTTCCACCTTCGCGCGGGTAGCCGGGCAACAGATCGGCCTCGGCAAACGCTGCGACATCGACGCCGTTGGGAATTTCGACCGCGTCGGATCCGAGGGACTCGACCTGCCAACGACGCGCCAACTCCGAGACTGCGATCCGGCCACTGATCTTCTCGAGATACGGAGCCAAGACACCCTGAAAAGTGCTCAGCACCAACGACTTCGTGGTCGACGTGTGGAAGGTGGCGACGATCGGGCCTTCCGCGATACGCAACGCGAGCATGGACAGACTCGGCGCATTGGGTTCGTGGATATGTAGAACGTCGAAGTCACCTTCCGCGATGAACTTGCGGAGGCGGTTGTTCGCCGTCGGGCCGAAAGACAACCGCGCAACAGAACCGTTGTAGGGAATCGCGACGGCTTTACCTGCGGAAACCACAAAATCCGGCAACTCGTCGTCGTCGGACGACGGCGCAAGCACACTCACTTTGTGACCACGTTCGATCAGCACCTCGGCCAGATCCACCACGTGCGCCTGCACGCCGCCGGGGACGTCGAAGGAGTACGGGCAGATCATGCCGATTTTCATTCACCCTCCATGCGGGCGAGCCGCGATTCGGAGAGGTCGGAGCGCCACAGCGGCTGAAGCATGTGCCAGTCAGCGGGGTGCGCTGCGATGTTGACCGCGAAACGGTCGGCAAGCGCCTGCGTGGCCGGGCCGACTCCGCCGGATACGTCGATCGGCGGGTCGATCTTGAAGCCCCAACCATCGGAGGTGAACCAGCAGTGGACCGGAAGTAGCGGCGCGCCGGTATCGATCGCGAGCTTCGCCGGGCCGGCGGGCATGCGAGTGGGTTCTCCGAAGAATGTGACGGGCACACCCTTCTTCGCCAGATCGCGCTCCCCCAGCAGGCACACGATCTTGTTCTCGCGCAGATGCTTGGAGAGTTCGACGAACGGTGGATGCTCCCCGCCGCTGAGCGGAAAGATCTCGAAACCGAGACTCTCGCGGTATTCGACGAACCGTTCGTACAGGGATTCGGGCTTGAGCCGCTCGGCAACGGAGGTCAACCCACCCCATTGCTGAACACACCACACGCCGGCCATGTCCCAATTACCGCTGTGGGGCAGCGCCAATACCGCGCCATGACCTGCTGCCATTGCTTTTTCCAGATGTTCCTGGCCCTCGACCAGCGCATGCAGCGCTTTACCGGTCGCGACCAGATCCATCGACGGAAGACGGAACGCCTCACGCCAATACCGGGCGTACGAGCGCATCGAATCCTTGATCAACTGATCCGGAACTTCCGCCGGCGTCGTGCCCAGAACTCTCGCGAGGTTCTTCCTGAGTTGTTCGGGTCCGCCCTTGCGTACCGCGAAATCCGCTCCGGCGTCGAACAGCTTGACCGCCACCGATTCCGGCAGGCTTCTCACCAACCGCCAACCCGCGGCATATCCCAGATCGGTTGCGCGCTCGGAAAAACTCACTGCTCTGCCTCACCTTCAGGCTTGGGATCGCCCTCGGTGCCCGCCGCGCCTTCGACCGTCGATGCCGCCGGGGCGATCGGCAGAAGTTCCCGGGCGCCAGGCGAATTGCGCACCGCGAGCACTCGTTGGAAGACCGTCACGACACTTCCGGCGGCAAGTACCCACATCGCGATGTGAATCGCCCACGGTAGACCCATACCTGTCAGGCCAGATCCGACCAACACGATGATCAGTCGGTCCGGGCGCTCGATCCACCCGCCGTCCGCAGTCAGCCCGCTCGCCTCCGCGCGCGCCTTCGCGTACGAGATGACCTGCGAGGTGACGAGGCAGATGAGAGTCGCGACGAGCAGCCACTTGCTGTTCTCGTGGTAGACCGCCCACCAGGCCAGGCCGGCAAAAATCGCGCCGTCGGCCACGCGGTCGCAGGTCGCGTCCAGTACCGCCCCGTACCGCGTTCCGCCGCCGCGAGCACGAGCCATTGCGCCGTCGAGCATGTCGAACATGACGAAGAACCAGATGAACAAGGTTCCCCAGAACAGATGTCCGGACGGAAACAGCGTCACCGCACCGGCGACGCTTGCCACCGTGCCGATCACCGTCACCGAGTCCGGCGTCAGACCGGTCTTGACCAGCGCCTTCCCCATAGGTGCCGTCACCTTGGACACCGATGCGCGCCCGAAGAAGCTCAACACCGCAGGAACCCTCCCCGTCGTGAGTTCCGGTTCGGAACTCGTTGCAGCAATGCATCCTGCCATGAAGCCGGATGCATCAACCTATTGTTGCCAGGCACCGGCGAGTAGTCCCCTGGTCTCCCGCAGCAATTGCGGCATCACCTTGACCCCACCGAGCACGGTGATGAAGTTGGCGTCGCCGCCCCAACGTGGCACTACGTGTTGGTGAAGGTGCTCGGACAGCGAACCGCCCGCGGCAGCACCGAGATTCAGACCGACGTTGAATCCGTGCGGATTCGACACGCTCTTGATCACCTGCAACGCACGCTGGGTGAACGCCATCAACTCGGCGCTCTCCTCCGGCGTGAGGTCTTCGAGGGCCGCGACCTTGCGGTACGGCACCACCATCAGGTGACCCGGGTTGTACGGGTACAGGTTCAAGACCGCGTAGACGTGTTCACCGCGGGCGACGATCAACCCTTCCTCGTCCGACATTTTCGGAATGTCGATGAACGGTTCACCCGTCGTACCCGGGGTGTTGGGCGCCTCGGTGATGTACGACATCCGATGTGGCGACCAAATACGCTGCAAATGATCAGGATCGCCGACGCCGTGGTCGATCAGCGAACCCGGACCATCGTCACCGGGGGCGCTCACTGCGCCACGCTTGGCTGCACCAGTTCGGCTGTCGGCGAGGCATTCTCGCGGCGGCCGATCCACTCGGTGATGATCCGGACGGCGTCGTCGACGGGAATTCCGTTGATCTGGGTGCCGTCACGGAAACGGAAGCTGACCGCGCCTGCCTCCACGTCACGCTCGCCCGCGAGGAGCATGAACGGGACCTTTTGCGTGGTGTGGTTACGGATCTTCTTCTGCATCCGGTCGTCACTGAAATCGACCTCGGCGCGAACACCGGCTGCCTTGAGCTTCTTCGTGACGTCGAACAGGTGATCGGCGAAGGCCTCGGCCACCGGGATTCCGACGACCTGCACCGGCGCCAGCCACGCCGGGAACGCGCCCGCGTAGTGCTCGGTCAGGACACCGAAGAATCGCTCGATCGAGCCGAACAGCGCGCGGTGGATCATGACCGGACGAGTCTTGACGCCGTCGTTGCCGGTGTATTCGAGCTCGAACCGCTCGGGCAGGTTGAAGTCGAGCTGGATGGTCGACATCTGCCAGGTGCGGCCGAGTGCGTCCTTGACCTGAACGGAGATCTTGGGACCGTAGAACGCGGCTCCACCCGGATCCGGCACCAGAGTCAGGCCAGAAGCTTCGCCGACCTCGGCGAGCGTTGCGGTCGCCTCTTCCCAGACGTCGTCGCTACCGACGAACTTGTCCGGGTTCTTGGTGGACAGTTCGAGGTAGAAGTCGTCGAGGCCGTAGTCCTTGAGCAGGTTCAGAACGAACTGCAGGGTGGTGGTCAGCTCGTCGCGCATCTGCTCACGGGTGCAGTAGATGTGAGCGTCGTCCTGGGTCATGCCGCGCACGCGGGTCAGGCCGTGGATGACGCCGGACTTCTCGTAGCGGTAGACCGAGCCGAATTCGAAGAGCCGCAACGGCAATTCACGGTACGAGCGTCCGCGAGCACGGAAGATCAGGTTGTGCATCGGGCAGTTCATCGGCTTGAGGTAGTAGTCCTGGCCCGGCTTACGCACGGTGCCGTCCTCGTTCAGTTCCTCGTCGACATGCATCGCCGGGAACATTCCGTCGCGGTACCAGTCGAGGTGACCGGAAACCTCGTACAGATGTCCCTTGGTGATGTGCGGAGTGTTGACGAACTCGTAGCCCGCCTCGATGTGGCGGCTGCGCGAGTAGTTCTCCATCTCGGTGCGGATGATGCCGCCCTTGGGATGGAACACCGGCAGACCCGAACCGAGTTCGTCGGGGAAGCTGAAGAGGTCCAGTTCGGTACCGAGCTTGCGGTGATCACGACGCTCGGCCTCGGCGAGCAGTTCGAGGTACTCGTCCTGAGCCTCGGTGGACTCCCACGCGGTGCCGTAGACACGCTGAAGATCGGCGTTGTCCTGGTTGCCACGCCAGTAGGCGGCGGAGCTTCGGGTCAACTTGAATGCCGGAATGTGCTTGGTGGTCGGAATATGCGGGCCGCGGCACAGATCGGACCAGATCTTGTCGCCAGTGCGCGGATCGAGATTGTCGTAGATGGTCAGCTCGTTGCCGCCCACCTCCATGATCTCGGGATCGTCGATACCGGACTTGTCGTCGATCAGTTCGAGCTTGAAGGGCTCGTCGGCCAACTCGACCCGAGCGTCCTCGATCGAATCGATCACCCGACGCGAGAAACGCTGCGATCCCTTGATGATCTGCTTCATACGCTTTTCGAGCTTGGCCAGATCCTCCGGAGTGAACGGACGATCCACTGCGAAGTCGTAGTAGAAGCCATCCTTGATCGGCGGACCGATGCCGAGCTTCGCGTCGGGGAATTCCTTCTGGACCGCCTGCGCGAGGACGTGGGCCGCGGAGTGCCGGATGACGCTGCGGCCGTCCTCGGTGGATGCTGCCACCGGCTCGACGTCGACATCGACCTCAGGTGTCCACGACAGATCCTTGAGCGTTCCCTCGCCATCGCGGACAACGACGATCACGTCGGGCCCCTTCGTGGGGTATCCGGCTTCGCGCACTGCAGTCCCGGCGGTCGTCCCCGCGGGCACCCGAAGTGGGGCGGCTGAGTGCTCTGGCGCGGGACTGGTCACGGCGATGTGCTCCTAAAGGTATTGCGACAAGTTAGACAGGCGTCGTACCCACTGCGAGCACGCGCACGATCATGTTATCGGCCCTACCGACATGGTGAGACAACCGAGTGAAGGAAACCGGGCCGCGTTCAGCTCACAGTGGCGACTCGAGCCACGAGTAGTCCAGGCCCACCCATGTCCCGATCAGGCCGAAGGTGCCGAGCACCCACAAAGTCGCCAGGACGATCACTGTGGTGAACAGAACGCCCAACCCCTTGACGAACAGCGACTGCTTGCCGAACCATTCCATGAACCTGTCGTATCGAGCCTTCGCGAAATGAAGGAGTCGATGTGCCCACGCGAACTCCGACGCCAGTATGCCGAGGCCGGCGAAGACGATGAGCCAACCGGGCCCGGGGTACGGAATAGCCACGATGCCTGCGGCGAACACGATCGTGCCCACGACTCCCACGCCGATGCGGTACGCAAGATTGAGGGTGGGCCGCGCGGCGATTCCAGCGCGCCACCGCTCCCAGCGGGACTCTGCGTCTTGGAAGACGGACAGGTCTGAATCGTCGACGGGAGAATCGACCTTTTCGGTACTCAAGTCGGTCACCTTTTCGGTCGCGAAATGTCTCTTCGACCAGGCTACCGAAATCGTCGGCCGGCGACCTGCGACGACGGTCTGCATGCCGAAACAACCGTGCCCTCGAACAGCTGTGCTCTCAAACAGCTGTGCTCTCAAACAGCTGTGCTCTCAAACGACTGAAGGCGTCCCCGATGATCGGGAACGCCTTCAGTGTTTTTCTGTGGTCCCGGCTGGGATCGAACCAGCGACCTTCCGCGTGTGAAGCGGACGCTCTCCCACTGAGCCACGGGACCGTAAGTCATTCGAACGCATGCGCTCGAACGAGTTGGAACATTAACACGGCTGCGCGATGAATACGAATCACCAGGTTGGCATTCGTTTTGCTCCAGGCGACCCCGAAATCTACGAATTCGAGCTGATTTCAGACCGTATTCATCGCCAAGACGGACAGTTGCAACGCGCGCGACGGGCCGATTCGACTCCGAACACGCCACTGAGCTGGTGATTTGTGTGTATCCGACACGGTCGGCTAATGTTTCCAACGCACCGAGGAGAGCGAGCAGCTCCCCAAGCAACACGGTGCGATGCGGACGTGGCGCAGCTGGTAGCGCACAACCTTGCCAAGGTTGGGGTCGCGGGTTCGAATCCCGTCGTCCGCTCGAGAGGTGTGACTCAACCTTTTACGGTGGAGTGGCCGAGTGGTGAGGCAACGGCCTGCAAAGCCGTGCACACGGGTTCGATTCCCGTCTCCACCTCGCGCGATTAGCTCAGCGGGAGAGCGCTTCCCTGACACGGAAGAGGTCACTGGTTCAATCCCAGTATCGCGCACCACGTCAGGCCCTCGGGCCTGATGGTCAAGACCTGCTTGCAGGTCTGATAAGTTAGAAAAGTACTGAGTTCCGGTAACGGAGTTCATTGCTCATGCGGACGTGGCGCAGCTGGTAGCGCACAACCTTGCCAAGGTTGGGGTCGCGGGTTCGAATCCCGTCGTCCGCTCCATTTTTCTCCAGAACCCGCGCGATTAGCTCAGCGGGAGAGCGCTTCCCTGACACGGAAGAGGTCACTGGTTCAATCCCAGTATCGCGCACCATTTGAAATTGTAAGAAGCCGGAACCTCAAGGTTCCGGCTTTTTGCGTTCGAGCGCCGAACATATCAACCGCAGTACAGACGCAAGCCCTCTCGGGAATCCACGTCAGGACTGCGGTTGATGTAGCTGATCAGATTGTTGTAACTGATCAGTGAGAGAAGCGGTTCGCTGCCGAAGTCATCGCGCGCAGCGAGGACTCAGTCGACGACTCCGCAATCCCCATCGCCCAGCTCCGACGGCCGTCGCACTCGGTAAAGATGAACGTCGCCGTGCGGTGGCCGATCTGGTGCTGATGGAAAGACAGGATCTCGAGCGAGATTCCCGCGTCGTGCAGCATCGACGTCATGGCCGAGATCGCGCCAGTCGAGGTGGCGGAAGCCTTCTGGATGCGCTCCCCCAGACCGAGAGTCGCTTCGAAAGTCCAACGACCCGGCGCAACCTTCTCGGAGGACCACGCGCCCAAACGGATCGGGCCGCTCATAGCCGCATACGTGGACTCGAACTCGGTCCAAGACATCGCTGAGCATTCGGCACGCAGGCCGGCTGGCAGAGATTTTCCGTGACGCGCCGCGAAAGGATCAGCAGCGGTAGAAGAATAATCAGAACCGAAGGCAGAATCAGAAGCGAAGGCGAAGTTGTAAGTCATGATCGTGGTCTTCCTGGAATGAAGTGGAGGACCAACTGGTAGCAAGACGACCCGCAGCGAGGGGTCGGTCCGATTCAGACCCCGCTACGGCGGCTTACTACGAGAATTCGCTTCATGAGAGACGAGGCTAGGCGGCCCGGTTCGAGAATGCAACCCAGACCGCCTCCGCACAGGTCAGAGCTGAGCCGATTTATGCTCGGCGATCAGGGCGCGATACCACTCGAACGAGGTCTTCGGTGTGCGCTTCTGGGTGTCGAAATCGACGTGTACCAGGCCGAATCGCTCTTTGTATCCCGCAGCCCATTCGAAGTTGTCGAGGAGTGACCACACAAAATAGCCACGGACGTCGACACCGTCGTCCATAGCCGATTGGAGGGCGCGAAGGTGCGCGTCGTGGTAGTTGATTCGCGCTTCGTCCTCGACGACGCCTGCGGCATCCGGTGCGTCGTGGAATGAACATCCGCTTTCCGTGATGTAGATCGGCGGCAGTGCGTCACCGAACCGAGTCTGGAACGTCCGCAGGATCTCACCCAGCCCTTCGGGAACGATCGGCCATCCGAAATCGGTTGTGGGATAACCGGTAATCGCGACAGGCGCAAAGGGCAGGCCCGGCGGTAGGTCGACCTCGAGCACACCTTCGGTCCCCTGGCCTTCCACCGGAGCGGCAATCATCGTCGGCTCGTAGTAGTTGATCCCGTACCAGTCCAGCGGCGCCCCGATGATTTTCAAGTCCTCGTCGACGGGACCGCTGAGCAGCTGAGCGAATTCGTCGGCGGGGTACTTACCGACCAATATCGGGTCGGCGAACATCCAATTGACGACGTGGTCGTAGATGTCGGCAGCCATCACGTCTTCCGGGGAATCGGAAGCGGCCCGCACCGGTGCATGGTTCGAGGCGATTCCGATGTTCGTGCATCCGGTTGCCCGAAGCGCTTCGACAGCGAGGCCGTGCCCGAGCAGCTGGTGATGTGCGGCTTGGAAAGCCTCGAACCCCAAGGCCAGGCCGGGGGCATGAACTCCCAGGGCATGACCGTAGAGCGTGTGCACTACCGGTTCGTTGAGCGGCATCCACATTCCGACGCGATCGGACAACCGTTCGCCGACGACCTGGGCGTACTCCCCCAGCCGGTACGAGGTGTCTCGGTTCATCCAGCCGCCCTGCTCTTGCAGTGCGAGGGGCAGATCCCAGTGAAAGAGAGTGACGGCAGGAGTAATTCCCACCGAACACAGTCGATCGATCAGGCGGTCGTAGAAGTCGAGCCCTTTCGCATTCACGGCCCCCGATCCGGTGGGCAGAATTCGCGACCACGACAGGGACAGCCGATAAGCGTCGAGCCCGAGGTCTTTCATCAACTCGATATCCGATTCCCAGCGGTGATAATGATCGGCAGCAACCGCTCCGGTGTCGCCCCCGACGACTACACCGGGGCGGTCACAGAACTCGTCCCAAATCGACGGTCCGCGACCGTCTTCGGCCACAGCTCCTTCGATTTGGTAAGCCGCGGTGGCGGTTCCCCAGACGAAGGAAGACGGAAATTCTGGTGTCGGCTGCCGAGTCATGTCGGTCAGTTAATCAAAGAACCGTGCAAAACACGCAGCTTTGTTGGACACTCGACCAGTATCAAGATCCAGTACCGTTCGGCCTAACCGAACGAACGAGACAAAGGCCCTGCTTGATGACGGATAACACCCGCACCCTGACGAGGGCTCGGATCGCCACTTCGGTGGCCTTCGGACTTCAAGGATTTCTGCTCGCCGCCATTCTGACGCAGCTGCCGCAGTACAAGGATTTGTTCGATCTGAGCGAGACACTGGTTGTGGTTGCGGTTGTCACCGTGTCCGTCATCGCCGGGCTCGGCAGCGTGCTCGCCGAGATTCTGGCCGTGAGAACGTCGAGCAAGATGACTCTGCGAACCGGACTCGCCGTCATCGCAGTCTTCGGCGGGGCAACCGGAATCGCGCCCAACGCGGCGATGTTCTTCGTCTTCCTGGCGATCTACGGCATCGGACTCGGCATGGTCGACGCCGCCGCCAACATGCAGGCAGTCTCGATCCAACACGCCAAGGGCCGCTTCATCCTCTCCTCGTTCCATGCTTCCTGGAGCGTCGGAGCGATTGTCGGCGCTCTGTTCATCTCTGCTACCGCAAGCCTCGACATCTCGATCCGCATAACGCAGGTGATCGCGGGAGTTGTTGTCGGACTGATGCTTCTGGCCTTCGGCCCGCAACTGCTCGATCGCTCCGAGTCTCCGGTTGCCGATGCAAACATCACGAGCACCGCGAAATTCACCGTACCCACCCGCGCCTTCGTCCTGCTCGGCGTCGCGATGGCATTGTTCTATGCGGTCGACTTCAGCGTCGGAAACTGGTCGACGCTGTACGTCAAGGACGAACTGCTCGCCGACGCCGGGACGGCCGCCCTTTCCGTGGCGGCGTACCAAATCGCGGCATTGGTCGCACGACTGACCGGCGACTACTGGGTCGGCAAGTTCGGTGAGACCACCGTCGTGCGGATCGGCTCTCTCATCGGCGTGGTCGGCATGACGATCGTTGTCCTCGCGCAATCTCCCGCCGTTGCCATCGCCGGCTTCCTGATCGTCGGCCTCGGCGTACCGGTAATCGCCCCGATCTGCTTCAGCGCCGCCGGACGGATGGCTCCCCCGGATCAGGTCGACGCGGTGATCGCACGCATCAACCTCTTCAACTACGTCGGCACGGTGGTCGGCGGCGGCATCGTCGGCGCGGTCGCTGCCTTCAGTGACCTTCGAATCGGGTTCCTGATTCCGCTGGCGTTCTGCGCGATCTTGATAGTCCTTGCTCCCGCGTTCGCACCGAAACGAGCCACGACGCCGGTCGCCGAGAACGCCGCTTGAGCATCACGCTCGACGAAGGTGGTGTACTTGATCAACCGAATCATGTGCGCGAGAGGTAGAAACTGACGTGACGATCACCGTTGACCGGGCCGGAATCTGGGATTCCGAAGCAATCGCCGACGTGGCAGCGGTGACGTTTCCGCTGGCTTGTCCGCCGGGCGCATCCGACGACGACATCAGTGCCTTCATCGACAACGTTCTCTCGGTCGACAAGTTCTCCGAGTACCTGACGGACCCGACACGAACCGTTCTCAAGGTCATTCGCGACGGCTCGATCGTCGGCTACGCGATGCTCGTCGACGACGAGCCCGCCGACCCGGACGTCAAAGCTGCTGTGACACTTCGCCCGACGACGGAACTGAGCAAGTTGTACGTGCTTCCGGGAAACCACGGAACCGGCGCGGCAGCATCCCTGATGGACGCGGTTGTCGACCATGCACGACGCAGCGGAAGTGCCGGGATCTGGCTGGGTGTCAATCAGGAAAATCTGCGCGCCCAGAAGTTCTACGCCAAACACGGCTTCACCCAGGTCGGCACGAAGACTTTTCTCGTGGGGGCACAACTCCACCACGATTTCGTGATGGAGCGTCCCGTCAGCTGACAGGCCTGCTGATCAGCCGGCCGCGACCTCGAAACGAGAAAGTGCGAGCAGACGCGAGGTCGCGCGCAGGTACTTCTTCTTGTACCCACCGGCGAGCATCTCGGGAGTGAAGATCTCGTCGAGGCGTGCGCCGGAAACGGTGACCGGGATGCTCGCGTCGTACAAGCGGTCGGCGAGAACCACGATGCGCAGTGCAACAGACTGATCCGTGGCCGGGTGAACGCCGTCGATGAAGACCGCCTTCACCCCCTCGACCAACTTGTTGTAGCGCGACGGATGCAGTGTGCTGAGGTGCTTGCACAGCTCGTCGAAGTTGTCGAGCGTGGCGCCGTCGATCGCCTCGGCCCGAGAGACCAATTCCTCCGAGGAGATGGGCTCCGGTGCGGGCGGGAGATCGCGGTGACGGTAGTCGGGGCCGTCGACGCGAATCGTCTCGAAGATCGAGCCGAGCTTCTTGATCTCACGCAGGAAGTCCTGAGCCGCGAAGCGACCCTCACCGAGCTGGCCGGGAAGCGTGTTCGACGTCGCGACGATGGACACGCCGCGCGCGGAAAGCTCCGAAAGGAGGCGAGAGACGAGCATGGTGTCGCCCGGATCGTCGAGCTCGAACTCGTCGATGCAGAGAAGGCTGTGGTCGGCGAGCGCTTCGACCGCTTTGTTGAAGCCGAGAGCGCCGACGACGTGTGTCAGCTCGACGAAGGTTCCGAAAGCCTTCGGCGACGGGACGCTGTGGAAGATCGACGCCAGCAAGTGAGTCTTACCGACACCGAACCCGCCGTCGAGGTACAGGCCGGCGCCGGTCGCCTGGGTCTTCTTGCCGAACAGTCCGCGGCGTCCACCACTACGGATCTTGGTTACGCGCTTGGAGAATTCCTCGGCCTTGGCGACAGCAGCTGCCTGGCTCGGTTCCTTCGGATCAGGAATGTAGGACGCAAAACTCACCTCGTCGAACATTGCGGGAGGCACCATTTGAGCTACCAATTGATCGGCGGGTACCACCGGGCTGCGATCGACAAGACGTTCATGCATCCGTCAAGGGTATCTACGTGATGTGATCTCTCATGTGCACCGTATGGATATTGCGACCTACTTCACACCAGGCCACGAAGACGAACTCCGCGGCTTGTACGCCTATCCGGAGAACCTCTCCCAACCCTGGATGCGCGTGAACTTCGTTTCCAGCATCGACGGGTGCGTCTCCGTCGACGGAGTGAGCCATGGACTGGGCACCCCTGCAGACAAGTCGGTATTCGGGATCTTGCGCGAACTTTGTGACGTCGTCGTGGTCGGCGCAGGCACAGCGCGAGCCGAGAACTACGGGGGTGTGCAGATCTCGGACGCAGCCCAGGCGCGACGAAAGGCGGGCGGCCTCGCTCCGGTCCCACCGATCCTCGTCGTCTCGGCGCACGCGTCGATCGACCCTGAAAGCCGGCTCCTACGAGATACCGAAATTCCGCCGATTCTTGTTGTCGGTAGCGCCGCGGACAGCGCAGCGATTTCAGCGCTGAGGTCGGCCGGAGCGCAGGTGGAGGTGACGGACTCACCGAATGTCAGCAGCGGCGACATCGACAGGGCCTTGTCGGCTCGCAAGCTCCGTCGCGTGCTGTGTGAGGGCGGGCCGTCACTTTTCGGGCAGTTGATCGAGGACAATGCCGTCGACGAACTCTGCATCACCACTTCACCTCAACTGGTGGGGAGCAAAGTCGGCCGAATCTCGCTCTCCCCCAATGCAATGCCCACGTCGATGCGTCCCGCTCACATTCTCGGCGATTCGGACGGCACGATCCTCACTCGATGGGTTCGTCAGCAGCCACGTCGGTGAACCTGGCACTCTGGTCGGCATGCGCAGAGTTGCTTTGATGGCCGTCGTCCTCGCGACGTGTTGTGCGTGCGGCGCCGGGCCGTCGCTTCGGCCCGCCGTCGCGGTCGAAGGCCGCACCGACGGCAGCCCTGCCCAGAGCGAGGTACCGTCACCCGATGCGCCGCCGGTTGACCCCGGCGTCCCGACCGACGACATACCGTGGCGAGACTGCACCGGCACGTCACTCGCCGACCAGGCTCTCGCAGCGTCGAGCGCCGGCGTCATCCTCGAATGCGCGGAATTCAGTGCCCCCATCGACGTGACCGGCGCCATCGACGGCAACTTCACTGCCGGCTTGACCCGCGCTCGGACATCCTCGACGCCTGCCAACGCGTATCCGATCGTGTTCACGTCCGGCACCGACCGTTCGTCGGGAAACTCTCTGGCCATGCTCGCTACGTCCGGCTTGACGACGGTGCTCGCGGACCACCCCGTCGTTGCCCTGGATCGACGCGGAATCGACAGGTCCACCGCAATCGACTGCATGACGCCGGAGATTCGGCGCGGCCTTCACGATCTGGGCCAGTTCGACGCAGACTCCACCGGCGACGCCGCCGACGCGGTCGCCGCTCTCGGTCACGATGCAACCATCGCCTGTACCGACTATCTCGATCCTCAAGAACTGAAGTTCGGCGCGGACTCCGCTGCCGAGGACATCGACGCTCTACGTACGCGGTGGGGCGTCGAGACCATCGCTCTGTGGTCGGCAGGGTCCGGCTCTGACATCGCGCTGAGCTACGCGGCAGCCCACCCCGACAACCTCGCGAGGTTGATCCTCGATTCTCCCGCTCCGGTGGCCACCGACGCTGCCACCGAGGCGGAGAGCCGCGTGCAGGGCGAGGAAGCGGCGTTGACCGCATTCGCTCAGCGATGTGTGGCGCTGGGGTGCTCTCTCGGACCTGATCCGAAGAAAGCGGTCACGGACCTGATGGAGCGCGCTCGGGCCGATGAATTCCAGCCGCTGTCCGCCGCTGCGGTGTCGAACGCGATTTCGGCGAGCCTGTGGACTGCCGGAACCAACCGTGAGCAAGAGACCCGCTCGCTCTCAGACGCTCTGTCCGCGCTCGGCACCGGCAACGCTTCGCCGATTCGAGAGCGCGCCGCCCGGGCAGAGAACGAGGTGGACGGTGACGGCCAGTTCATCGGACGATGCACCGACGGCATGCAGTGGCCGGGGATCGGGCGCGTCCGCGAACTGGCGGACACCTGGGGCACCAACTATCCGGTATTCGGTCGAGAAGCCGCGCTCGGTTTGCTCGCATGCGCCAGCTGGCCGTCGACCGCCAACTCTCCCCTGCCGAATCAGTTGAAGCCCGCCGTCCTCGTGCTGAGCGGTCAGGGCGACCCGGCCGTCGGGAACTCCGGACTCTCGACCGTCACCGGCGTCGTGACCAACGCGGGGTCGCGCTTCGCAACCCTGGACTGGCAGGGTGCAGGTCACCCCGCGGCACAATCCACCTGCGCGCAGCAGGCGATGAGGGCATACCTCACCGATGCCTCCCTGCCCAGCAACGGAAGCGTGTGCCCGGCCTGACTCGGGCGCTTGTCCACCACGACGGAAAAGGGGTGCATCCCCCGATCACACCCTGCTCCGGTGTACCGTGCCGAAGTGTTCCTTCGACAGCTCGAGCCGCGTACCGGGCGGACAACCCAACAAGTCGTCAACTTCGTTTTGTGGCCGATCGCCGTGATGACCGTGCTCAATCGTGTCATCGTCACAGCAGTCAACGGCGCCATCACCGATGACTTCCGACCGGTCTACAACGCCGCGCTGGCGTTCTGGAACGGGCGCGACGTCTACACCGCAGATTTCAACTCCGTAGACCCCCATTATCTGTACCCACCATCGGGTTCCTTGTTGATGGCACCCCTGGCGATCCTCGATCCCGAGCGCTCGCGGTGGCTGTTCATCGGTGTCAATGCCGTCGCCATTCTCGTGGCTCTCTACCTGCTGTTGCGCTTGTTCGACCTGACGATCAGTTCCATCGCGGCGCCGATTCTGGTGCTCGGTGCTTTCATGTCGGAGACGGTCACCAACACGTTGGTGTTCACCAACATCAACGGCCTCGTACTGCTCGGCGAAGTTGCCTTCCTCCTGCTGCTGATGCGCAAGAAGGATCTGTGGGCCGGCGCCGCGATCGGTCTCACCATCGCAGTGAAACCCACTCTCGCGCCACTGCTCCTGCTGCCGCTCGTTCGCGGTCAGTGGAAGGTGCTCGTCACCGCCCTGGGCATCCCGTTCATTCTCACGGTCGTGGCATGGCCGCTTGCGTCGGATCCGATGGACTTCGTCCGCCGCACCGTGCCGTACCTGCTCGAATCTCGTGACTACTTCAACAGTTCGATTGTCGGAAACGGCGCTTACTTCGGTCTGCCCGAATGGTTGATCCTGCTGTTGCGCGTCGTGTTGGCCGCCATGGTCGTCGTCTCTCTGTGGCTTCTGTACCGCTATTACCGCAACGACGAACTCTTCTTCCTCACCACCGCGACCGGTGTGATCATGACCGCGTCGTTCCTGCTGCCATCGCTCGGCCAGATGTACTACTCGATGATGCTGTTGCCGCTGTTGATGTCCGTGGTGCTCAAGAACTCGGTCATGCGGAACTGGCCGGCGTGGCTCGCCGTCTACGGCTTCATGACGTTCGACAGCTGGTGGTCGAACCGCTGGCCGACCTTCGGCCGGGCAGCCGAATACACCAAGAGCACCCTCGGCTGGAGCCTTCTGCTGATCGTGATCTTCTGTGTCCTCGGATACCGGTATCTGGTCGCGCGTCGCGAGGGCCGCTTGGATCGCGGAATCGATCCCGCCTACCTCCTCGATCCCCCGCTCGATACCGTCTCACCTGCCGACGAAGCCGAAACGGCGACAAAGCATTAGCGTGGAGGCATGAGTTCTTCACACGATGGCATCGACAGCACACCTGAGGTCACGTACACCGAGAGCGAGTGGCGCGAAAAGCTGACTCCGGAGGAGTTCGCCGTCCTGCGCCAAGCCGGCACCGAACGCCCCTTCGTCGGCGAGTACACCGACACCACCACGGAAGGCGTTTACTCCTGCCGTGCGTGCGGAGCCGAACTGTTCCGCAGCACCGAGAAGTTCGAATCGCACTGCGGGTGGCCGTCCTTCTTCGATCCGGCGGATTCGGATGCCGTGATCCTGAAGGAAGACAGCTCACTCGGGATGCGCCGTATCGAGGTCATCTGCAAGAAGTGCCACAGCCACCTCGGTCACGTCTTCGAGGGCGAGGGATACCCGACGCCGACCGATCAGCGGTACTGCATCAACTCGATCTCACTGGTTCTCAAGCCCGCTCAGTAGCCAGGTCGTGGGCTACCCCGTGTCGCTCAGTAGCCAGGTCGTGGGCTACCCCGTGTCACTCAGTAGCCAGGTCGTGGGCTACCCCGTGTCACTGGTAGCCCACGATTCGAGACTTCAACTCAGAAGTCCCAGTTCAGCGCAGTCGGGCTCAGACCAGCCGCGTTCAGGTCCTCGTTTCGAGCGACAAGACCGTCCTTGACTGACCCGATCCCACCACCGATCGCGCCGGAAGTGATGTCCGTCAACGAGGCATCGCCGCCCGTGACTTCCTTCGTCACGATCGCAGCGGACGCTCCCGATACCGCATCGTCGAAAGCCCCCCGCGCGATTTGCTGCAATCTCGAACCGGTCGGGAGCGGGTTCGGGTCAGGGCCGACACGATCCGGCGTCGTCTTCAACCCTCCGTTCGCAAGTCCCTTGATGAAACCGTCGCGGCCCTCGGTCACGACCTTGCCACCGTCGATCGACTGGCGATGATCCATCGTCATCTGCCCGAGTTGAATGGCGAGGCCGGAGAAGACGGCAGCGGCAGCTTCCACTGCTGCAGCCTCGATCACTCGTATCAACAATTGCTGCAACAGCATTCGGACCGTGAGTGTTGTTGCCACCTCAGCCGCCACGATTCCGGCGGTACTCGCACCCAGTGTCGGGACAGCGGCCGCCAGCATGGCGGCAATCTCGAGCGCCAGTGCGCCCAGCGCCGCGAGGATCGACAGTTTGGTGTACTCGATGTCCGTGCCGGTATCGGTGCATGACTGACCCAGTTCGGCCGCGGCAGAGGACAACCGCTCGAAGACCTCCGCAACTCCCCCGGCCTCCGACCAATACCGAGACAACGAGTCGCCGGCTCGACCGTCGATCGATGCCAGTACAGTTTGCAATCCGTAACCACCGGCAGCGGCCGAAGCCTCGATCCGATCAGCCGCGCCTGACCAGGCATCACCCAACCTCCACAGTGCCGTTTCGTCTCCTTGCGGCCAGTCACTGCCCACCGCGACCGACGCAACCGCCTGTAACCAGCCCGGAATCTCGAGTCCCATCAGAGCCCACCCGCCATGTCGTCGGCAAGCGAGGTGTCGATCGATTCGAAACGATCGGTGATCTCGATCAGCGTGGCGGTCAATTCGCGGAGCGCGCCCGCGACCAGTGTCATCCCACCGACTGCTGACTCCGCACCGGGAACATACGCGTCCGAGAATGCGGTTCCGAACTGGTCAGCGCCCCAGCGCCCCTCTTCGGCGCCGGCCACTGTTTCCAGAGCACTCCGTGCCTCGTCGAGATCGGCAGCGACCACCTCGAATGCTGGTGCAGCACTTCCCATCGCGGCCACGTCCACGTCCAGTTCAGACATTGCCGGAGCTCCTCAGAACGGTGCGGTCCCAGTGCTCGTCGCCGCCGACCGGCACCGACGCCGGACGAGGCGCGAGAATCTCACGCAATCCGAGCACACCGGGAACGAGGTCAGGCAAATCGATCCTGGCCGCTTCGGTGAACGGCCTCGACATCTCGGCAACCTGTCGGCGCATGTCCTCCGCCGCAGATGTGGCCGTGGCCAGGATCAGATTTCCCAACGCTACCGGCGAATGCTTGCCGTAAGCGCTCCCGGAGAGGGTGACTCCCACGGTCGCCCCCGAAGCGTCTACGACGACTTCCACGCTGCCATCACTCGAGCGCGCGCTCGCCGTCGCTCGTGCGATCTTCTCCTGCATATCCGCCAGCGATCGCGTTCGCTCCAACAGATCAACCTGCATCGAATCGATCTGAGCCCGAAGAACTTCGACCTGTCCCCTCATCGAACCAACATCCGCCCCACTCACGATGGCCCCCACCTTCGATAGATCGTGACACCTGATTCAGGCGCTCACGAGGTTCGACGCGGGAGGTCGCCGATCGGTTCCGTCAGCGCGAACGAAGCACGGGCGGATCGAACGCCTTGACCAGCGGCAGAACCCCTTGGAATTTCTCGATCTGCACCAGAACGTGCTGGCCGGTGCACCCGTGCGAAAGCGAAGACGTGCCGACGTCTGGCGTCAGAACGTTGGGATTTCCGTGAACACACAGCGAATCGGGATCGGCAGGATCGAGCGGGTCGTACCACGCCCCGGTCGACAACTGGACGACGTCGCTCCGCAAATCCGAATCGACGATCACACCAGCCAGGCACGCCCCGCGATCGTTGAATACGCGCACCACGTCCCCAGCCGACACGCCGCGCGCGGCCGCTGCATCCGGGTGCATACGAATCGGCTCGCGTCCCTGAATCTTCGATGCCTGGCTCGCAGCGCCGTGATCGAGTTGGCTGTGCAGGCGCGTCTTGGGCTGGTTGGCGATCAAGTGAAGCGGGAATTGCGTGGCCCGTGGTCCACCCAGCCACTCGTCGGGCTCGTACCAGCGCGGATGGCCGGCGCAGTCGTCGTAGCCGAAAGACTCGATGGTCTCGGAGAAGATCTCGATCTTCCCACTCGGAGTCGAGAGCGGATACTTCTCGGGGTCCTCGCGGAAGTCACCGAAGA
Organism: Rhodococcus sp. 66b; assembly: GCF_002076325.1. NCBI lineage: Bacteria > Bacillati > Actinomycetota > Actinomycetes > Mycobacteriales > Nocardiaceae > Rhodococcus > Rhodococcus sp. 66b. Next base: position 71,973 of record NZ_MUZB01000018.1, on the reverse strand, counting down.
GCACGAGGTTGTCTTCGGTTCGCATCCGGTAGTGCCCGTCCGACCAGAAATCCTCGAACGTCGGTGTGTTGCCGCCGTCTGCATCGACGAACGGCCGCCATTGACCGTAGAGATGCTCGATCCACTCCTGTGAGGATCTCCCCTCGGTGAACTGCTCCCCGAATCCGAGCGCAGAAGCCAGAGCGGCAAACGTGTCGTAGTCGTCTCGCGAATTCGCGAAAGGTGGAACTACTTGCTGCATCGCGACCAGAAGTGGATCATTTCGTGTGCAGCTCAGGTCATTTCGTTCGAGCGACGTTGTCGACGGGACAACGATGTCGGCATTGCGAGCCATCGGCGTCCAGTAGGGATCGTGAACGACGATCGTGTCCGGACGCGCAAATGCCCGTCGCAGCCTCGGGAGATCCTGGTGGTGATGAAACGGATTGCCACCAGCCCAGTAGACCAACCGAATATCCGGATAGGTCAGGCGCCTGCCGTCGTAGTCGAACTCCTCGCCGGGCGAGAGCAAGAGATCGGAGATCGCGGCCACCGGAATGAAATCGGGCACCGGATTCACACCTTGTGAGAAGGTCGGCAACGGATACGGCACCGGAGCCAGACCCGGCTCGTTCATCGAACCGTAGCCGTGGCCGAAACCGCCACCCGGAAGCCCGAATTGGCCGAGCATCGCGGCGAGTGTCACGCCCATCCACGGAGCCTGTTCACCGTGTTTGATGCGTTGCAACGACCACGTGACGGTCACCAGCGTCCGGCCGGACGCCATTCTCCGAGCCAGGTCGGTGATGAACTCCGCCGGCACCCCGGAGATCTTCTGCGCCCAGCGCGGATCCTTCGGTACACCGTCGGCACGTCCGAGCAGGTAATCCTCGAAGCGTTCGTAGCCGACGCAGAAGCGGTTCAGGAAATCGCGATCGTGCAGGTCCTCCGACGCCAGGACAAACGCCAGGGCAAGCATGATTGCCACGTCGGTTCCCGGAACGGGTGCGATCCACTCGCAGTCGCCATCGACGTCGTCGCGCAACGGACTGAAGGAGACGATCTTTCCGCCGCGGGCACGAAATGCGTCGAGCGCCCCGCGCGTCGGATGATCGCTCGTACCACCGGCATTGACGCCGGTGTTCTTGATCGGTACTCCCCCGAACGAGACGAGAAGATCGGAGTGCTTGGCGATGACGTCCCACGACGTGGAGCGCGCGAACAACTTCCAGTGTGTTCCGACCACACGCGGCATGATGACACCGGTGGCACCGAGCGAGTAGCTGTGGACCGACTTGGTGTATCCACCCAGCTGATTCAGAAATCGGTGAACTTGGCTCTGCGCGTGATGGAATCGACCGGCGCTGGCCCAGCCGTACGAGCCGCCGAAGATCGCTTTGTTCCCGTGCGTGTCGACCACGCGACGCAACTCGCGGGAGAGGAGTTCGGTCAGTTCGTCCCACGAGACCGAGACGAACTCGTCCGCTCCACGTCGGTCGCTGGGACCAGGCCCGTTCTCGAGCCAACCGCGGCGCACCGCCGGGCCCGAAACGCGAGCCCGACTGCGCACCGAACCGGCGAGGTTCCCGAGCATCGGCGAGGGATTCGAATCACCCTCGTACGGATGCACGGCGGTCACCTCGCCGGCGACCGATTCGGCGGTGAACATTCCCCAATGGGACATGTGTTGACGACGCCGGTTCGGTGCAGTTGTCACAGAAACTACTTTCGAAGTAGATCAGGGAAGGGAAAGGACCAGCTTCTCGATGTCCACGCGCGGCCCGGTGAAGAACGGCACCTCTTCGCGAACGTGCAAGCGAGCTTCGGTGGCACGCAGATCGCGCATCAGATCGACGATACGGATGAGCTCAGGCGCTTCGAACGCGAGAATCCACTCGTAGTCCCCCAGAGCGAAGGCCGGGACCGTGTTGGCGCGAACGTCCTTGTACGAACGAGCAGCCATACCGTGATCGGCGAGCATCTTGCGACGCTCCTCGTCGGGGAGCAGGTACCACTCGTACGAGCGGACGAACGGGTAAACGCAGATGTAGTCGCCCGGATCCTCACCCGCGATGAACGAGGGCACGTGGCTCTTGTTGAACTCCGCGGGGCGGTGCACCGCCGAGTTGCTCCAGATGGGAGCACTGGCCTGTCCGAGGACGGTGGTGCGGCGGAAATCCGCGTACGCGGCCTGCAGTTCCTCGATGCTGGCCGCGTGGGTCCAGATCATGAAGTCCGCGTCGGCGCGCAAGCCGGCGACGTCGTAGATGCCGCGAACCACGACGCCCTTGTCTTCGAGACCCTCGAAGAACAAGCGGGCGTCCTTGACCGCAGCTTCCCGATCATCGCCCAGCACACCGGGTTCCACCTGGAACACGGAGAACATGAGGTAACGGATTTCAGAGTTCAGTTTGTCGAAATCAAGGCGTGCCATGGGTCTATCGTGCCACTCGCTCGAATATCCGTGTAGCCGCCGTCGTGCCGACTGCGACACACGCCGGAACCCCGACGCCGTGCAGCCACGACCCGGCCACTTCGAGGCCGTCGAACTGCGTCATCCCGGACTCGATTTCAGCCACGATTTCCGTGTGACCTGGGGAGTACTGGGGAAGACCGCCGTGCCACCGCTGTACGAAGCTCGCTCCTGGCTCCTCGGTGATTCCGGTCACGGTCTCGAGATCGGCGCGCGCAAGTTCGATCAGTTCACCATCCGGCCGGTCAACGATCTCCGATGCGCCGAATCGACCGAACGACACCCGAACGAGATGCTCGCCGCGATCAGCGAGGTGCGTCCACTTTCGGCTCGACAGCGTGAACGCCTTGGCGGTCAGGTCGGCGTCGGTGGCAACCAGGATCCCCGAATTCTGCGGAAGGTCGACCTGACCGGGCAAGCGGAGCGCCACCACCGCGGACGACGCCAGTTCGATCCGCGACGCGATACGCGCAATATCCGCATCGACGCCGGCCAACAGCACCGCTGCGCGCGGCGCCGGAACAGCCAGAATCACCGCGTCGACGCTGCCGAGCGGATCGACGTTCCAACCTTTCCCGTCCCTGCGTAACCCGGAAGCCTCGCCGCGGACGAACGTCGCGTCGGCGGCCTGCCGCAGCGCATCGAGCAAGATGCCGTAACCGTCCCTGAGCGCTCCGAACACTGGTCCGGGTGTAGGTGTCGGCACTGCGGCTGCAACTGCATCCGTGAGGCTCTGAGCGCCCGCATCGAGCGCCGCAGCGAGTGTCGGCAAAGCTGCACGCACTCCGATGGTCTCCGCCAGGCCCGAGTACACCCCGCCGAGAAGCGGATCCACCGATCGGCTGACCACCTGATCGCCGAATCGCTGTGAAACCAGTTCGGCAACACTGCAATCGGAACCGCGGGTCCACTCGAACGGAGCGCCTGGTTCGGCAGCTATGCGCGACAGTGTCTGCTCGTCGACTAGATCTCTCACCGACTCGGACGATGCCGGGATTCCCATCAGGGTTCCGGCAGGAAGTCGATTCAGTGAGCCCTGGGACCAGATCAACGGGCTCAACCCCGCGGGGTAAACGATCTGATCGGTCAGTCCCAGCTCGGCGAGAAGCGCAGGGACTTCGGGCCGACGGGCGATGAACGCCTCGGCGCCGATGTCGATCGGGCCACCGCCAAGATCAATCGTTCGCAGCTTCCCGCCCAGTCGCGGAGAGTCGTCGACGACCGTGATGTCGGCAACGGAGCCCAGACTGCGCCGAAGCCGGTACGCGGCAACCAGACCGGAGATTCCGCCTCCGATCACCGCGACCGACGGCCGAGTGGTTGTCACAGCGAGTGCACCAGCTCCACCGCCGAGGTGATCGCCGTGGGATCGGTGTCGGGAAGAACTCCATGGCCGAGGTTGAAGATGTGGCCGATGGCACCGGCTTCGATCGCGCGGTCACCTTCAGCGGCGATCCGGCGCACCTCACGATCGATCACCTCGGGGCCCGCGAACAGTACAGCGGGATCGAGATTGCCTTGCAGCGCCTTGCCCGGACCGACACGACCGGCCGCGACGTCGAGCGGAATCCGCCAGTCGACACCCACGACGTCGGCACCTGCCTCCCCCATCGCGCCGAGAAGTTCACCGGTTCCGACACCGAAGTGGATACGCGGAACGCCGGCAGCGGCAACCTCGGCAAACACCCGTTCGGAATGCGGGAGAACAAATTCCCGGTAATCGGCCAGCGAGAGCGCGCCGGCCCACGAGTCGAACAGCTGAACCGCGTCGACACCCGCCTTGAGCTGGGTCTGCAGGAAGCAGATCGTGGTGTCTGCCAGGCTTCCGAGCAACGCGTGCCAGGTCTTCGGATCGGAGTGCATGAGCGCCTTGGTCTTCTCGTGGTTCCGGCTCGGACCACCCTCGACCAGATACGACGCCAAGGTGAACGGCGCTCCGGCAAAGCCGATCAGCGGAGTCGAGCCCAACTCGGTGGTGAGAAGTCGAACGGCCTGCGCGATCGCCCCGACCTCTTCGGGGACCAACCGCGGGAGGGCTGCGACGTCGGCGATGGAGCGAATCGGATTGGCAACCACCGGTCCGACGCCGGCAACGATGTCGAGATCGATTCCCGCAGCCTTGAGCGGAACAACGATGTCCGAGAACAGGATTGCCGCGTCCACATCGTGACGGCGCACCGGCTGCATCGTGATCTCACAGACCAGCGCCGGATCGAAACACGACTCCAACATGCCGATCCCCGCGCGGATCTCGCGATACTCCGGCAACGAACGTCCGGCCTGGCGCATGAACCACACCGGCCGTCGACTCGGAGTGCGTCCGGTCGCCGCGGCGAGCAACGGTGCGTCGGGCAAAACTCGCCGAGCGCTGTATTCCGCCGACCCGGTCATGCCTGAATTCATGTTGTCCAACCCGCTCATCAGTCCTCGCGCTCTCCGCCAACGTGTGTCTTCGATCGACTCAATGCTGCCATGTCCCACACTCGGGATCGGACACCCGAGCGGTTCGTGAGCGGCCACACACCCGAACCACACTCGGTCGGCGCGCCTCCACCTACCCGCCCTTATCCCCGACTAACGTCCTGACCTGTGACGACATCCGGATCGACAGCCGACCCGGCCGAGTTCCGTGCCGCCGTGGAGGCGATGACCGCTGCGCGGGTTCGGCCCGAGATAGAGGTCGGTCCCATCCGTCCGCCGCAGCGTCTCGCTCCGTACAGCCACGCAGTGGGAGCCGAGGTTCTGCACCCGGACTCCGACGTCGTGGCCGAGCAGTCCGAAGGCGACGCTTTCGGCCGCCTGATCCTGTTGTTCGATCCGGACGGCGACGAGGCGTGGAACGGCACCATGCGGTTGGTGGCCTACATACAGGCCGACCTCGACGAAGCCGTCGCCGCGGATCCACTACTTCCCGAAGTAGCCTGGAGTTGGCTGGTGGACGCACTCGAAGCCGGACCGGAACCTTTTGTGGCCCTGGGCGGTACGGTCACAGCCACAACTTCCGTGCGATACGGCGACATCGCGGGCCCGCCGCGAGCCCACCAACTCGAGTTACGAGCATCCTGGACTGCAACGTCATCGGAATTGGCTCACCACGTCGAGGCTTTCTGTGAAGTTCTCGCGTACGCGGCAGGACTTCCGCCTGCCGGGATAACCACGCTGTCGCGGCAGGGCGACTAACTCCACTACTCGTTTACGCATTCCCCCGGAAAAATACTAGAACCTGTTCTAAAATGAGTCATGCAACGTCTCAGCGGACTCGACGCGACCTTCCTCTACTTGGAAACACCGACCCAGCTATTGCACGTTTGTGGACTCGTACTGCTCGACCCCTCGACCATTCCGGGCGGTTACGACTACCGGAAGCTGCTTCGCGAGTTGAACTCGCGGATGGCCACGATGCCGACCTTCCGGCGCAAACTCAAAGATTCCCGCCTCAATCTCGACTACCCGGTATGGGTCGACGATCACGATTTCGACATCGAGCGGCACTGCCACCGGACCGCGGTACCTGCTCCGGGCACACACGCGGAACTGGCAGAACTCGCCGGACACATCGCGAGCCAACCGCTGGATCGTTCCCGCCCACTATGGGAGATGTGGGTCATCGAGGGACTTGCCGACGGACAGATCGCCGTCATGTCGAAGATCCATCACAGCGCTGCCGACGGCGTCACCGGCGCGAACATCCTCGCTCAGCTGTGCAGTCTCGAACCGGATTCACCGGCGCTCGTGGATCCCACCGCACAGGGTGCGGGCGACGCGGGAACGCTGGACATCGCCATCGGCGGACTCATGGCCGTCATCGCCCGGCCCGCAAGAATTGCCCGTCTGGTCCCCGGCGGAATCGCCATGCTCCCCAAGTGGGTGACGCGTGCACGAAAGGGTGAAGCGATGCCCGCTCCCTTCACCGCGCCGCGGACCTCGTTCAACGGCGCTATCACCGGTCACCGCAACGTCGCCTTCAGCCAGCTCGATCTCGCGAAGGTCAAAGCCGTCAAAGACCGTCACGGCGTGAAGGTCAACGATGTGGTTCTCGCGCTGTGCGCGGGTGCTTTGCGGACCTACCTCGAGGACCGCGACGAGCTGCCGGAGGACTCACTCGTCGCGATGGTCCCCGTATCGGTCCACGGTAAATCCGATCGGCCGGGCACAAACCAGATCTCGGGCATGTTCACGCAGTTGGGCACCCAGATCGGCGATCCGGTCGAGCGTCTGCACGCGATCAGCGATTACAACGCCACCTCGAAGAACCACAACGAGGCTCTGGGTGCGAACATGCTCCAGGACTGGTCCCAGTTCGCATCACCAGCGGTGTTCGGCGCCGCCATGCGGGTGTACTCGTCGCTCAAACTCGCCGAGCGTCACCCCGTCGTGTCCAACCTGGTCGTCTCGAACGTGCCCGGGCCGCCGGTCCCGCTCTACTTCCTCGGCGCCCAGATCAAGGGAATGTTCCCGCTCGGCCCGATCTTTCACGGGGCAGGACTCAACGTGACGGTGATGTCACTCGACGGAAAACTCGACGTCGGCATCGTCAGTTGCTCCGATCTGGCACCCGAATTGGACCAGCTCGCGCAAGGTTTCGGAGCCGCACTCGACGAACTGTTCGACGCTGAGGTGACAACCCCGGCCCCGACTGCGACGTAGAGTCAGTGACCATGTCCGAAGTCACCGATGATGCAACCGAGCCCACCTCCGACGTAGTTCCGCTGCTCGTTCCGCGTGACGGAGTTCCGGACGTCATCACCACTGCCGCCGGTGTCGCCGACGCCGCGGCCGCGCTGGCCTCCGGCCACGGCCCGCTCGCCGTGGACGCCGAGCGGGCATCCGGATTCCGTTATTCGGCACGGGCGTACCTGATCCAGCTCCGACGCGAAGGAGCGGGATCGTTCCTGCTCGACCCGATCCCGACAGCGCAGGACCTGCAGCCGTTGGCCGAGGCGATCAACCCGTTGCAATGGGTGCTGCACTCGGCCGATCAGGATCTCCCCGGTCTCGCCGAACTGGGCCTGACACCGGCCGAGCTGTTCGACACCGAACTGGCCGGTCGACTGGCCGGGTTCGAACGAGTCGGACTCGCCGCGATAGTGGAACGAACCCTGCGGGTGGAACTTCGCAAGGGTCACGGGGCCGCGGACTGGTCGACACGTCCGCTGCCGGACGCCTGGTTGAACTACGCCGCCCTCGACGTCGAAGTGCTTCTCGAACTGCGCGACGCCATGGAAGCTGAACTCGAATCCCAGGGCAAGCTCGAGTGGGCGAAGGAGGAGTTCGAGTACATCCGTCTGGCCGGCCCGCCCAAGCCCAAGCCCGACCGTTGGCGTCGTACATCGCACATCACCTCGCTCAAGACCACTCGGCAGTTGGCGGCAGTACGGGCGCTGTGGCAGGCGCGTGAGGATCTCGCGCGCAAGCGCGACGTGTCGCCGAGCCGGGTTCTCCCTGACTCCGCCATCATCGACGCCGCTCTCAAAGATCCTCAGTCGCTGGATGCGCTCCGTTCGCTTCCCGTGTTCGGCGGACCACGTCAACGCCGGTATTCGCGTGTGTGGATGGACGCGCTGGAAGCTGCGCGCAGGCTCCCGGACAGCGAGCTTCCGCCGAAGACCCCGCCGATCGTCGGACCCCCTGCCGCCGGCCGGTGGGCTCGCCAGGACCCGGCGGCGGCCGATCGACTGACGGCGGCTCGGGCCGCACTGTCGGACCTGAGCAAGGAAGTGTCGGTGCCCGTGGAGAATCTGCTCCAACCCGACCTGGTCAGGCGCCTGTGCTGGGACTGGAAGTTGGAACCCGACTCCGACATCACCGAAGTCGAGAGCGCAATCGAGACCAAGCTCACTTCCGGTGGCGCACGTGGCTGGCAACGCACTTTGACGGTTCCCGTCCTCGCCGAGGCACTGAACTCCGTGGTCCCGGCCGAGCCCGAAGTAGAAGAGCCTGAATCCTGACCTGACCCCGGTGTGAGGTTGGAGCAATTCGGCACGTTAAGTTACCGGTCAGTAATGGGCAGTAGTACGCTCGATACGAGGCCGGACGCCTGGCCGTGATCGCCGAACCAACGTCTCACCGCACTTCGGAGTGGTGGGCAGCTCCATCAGGAGGAATTCGCGTGGCTCCATCCACAAACAACCAACGCAACGTCGTCTTCGTCGACGGCATTCGCACCCCGTTCGGCAAGGCCGGCCCGAAAGGCATGTACGCCGACACGCGCGCAGACGATCTCGTCGTCAAGGCGATTCGTGAGCTGCTTCGCCGTAACCCGCAGCTCGATCCCGCACGGATCGACGAAGTGGCTGTCGCAGCCACCACGCAGACCGGTGACCAGGGCCTGACCATCGGCCGCACCGCTGCGATCCTCGCCGGTCTCCCCGAAACCGTTCCCGGATTCGCCATCGACCGCATGTGTGCCGGCGCGATGACCGCCGTCACCACCACCGCGTCGGGCATCGGCTTCGGCCAGTACGACGTCGTGATCGCCGGTGGCGTCGAGCACATGGGCCACCACCCGATGGGTGAGGGCGCAGACCCCAACCCGCGCTTCCTCGCCGACCGCCTGGTCGACCCGAGCGCCCTCGTGATGGGTAACACCGCCGAGAACCTGCACGACCGGTTCCCGACCATCACCAAGGACCGCACGGACGCCTACGCCGTCAACAGCCAGAACAAGTACGACGCTGCCAAGAAGGCCGGCTTCATCGCCGACACCCTGGTCCCCGTCGCCACCCGCAGTTCCGCGGGCTGGGGTCTGGCCACCGAAGACGAGCCGCCGCGCCCCGGAACCACCGTCGAAGATCTCGCGAAGCTCAAGACGCCGTTCCGCCCGGCCGGACGCATCACCGCCGGTAACGCCGCCGGACTCAACGACGGCGCCACCGCAGCACTGCTCGCCGGTGAGGACACCGCAGCCGAGCTCGGCCTGCCGGTCGGCATGCGCATGGTGGGCTTCGCCTACCAGGGCGTCGACCCCGCCGTCATGGGCATCGGCCCGGTTCCCGCCACCGAGAAGCTCCTGGCACGCACCGGCCTGAAGATCGAGGACATCGGACTCTTCGAGATCAACGAGGCGTTCGCCGTTCAGGTCCTCGCGTTCCTCGAGCACTACGGAATCGCCGACGACGACCCGCGCGTCAACCAGTGGGGCGGCGCCATCGCGTGTGGCCACCCCCTCGCTTCCTCGGGCGTTCGCCTGATGACGCAGCTCTCCCGCCAGTTCGCGACGCGTCCCGACGTGCGCTACGGCTTGACCACCATGTGCATCGGACTCGGCATGGGCGGCACCGTCATCTGGGAGAACCCGAACCACGCTGACTACCAGGCAGGGGTTAACTAAATGTCTGATATTGCAACAGCATTCGCCGACGAGGTCGTGACGAACGCCTACACGAAGATCATCTCGGTCCCCGGCATCGAGGGCCCGTTTGCACTGATCACCCTCGACAACGGCTTCGACCACACCAAGCCGTCGTCATTCGGTCCCGGCGGACTCGCAGCATTCGACGCCGCCCTCGACGAAGCCTTCGCAGCCAACCCGGTTGCCATCGCCGTCACCGGCAAGCCGTTCATCTTCGCCGCCGGCGCGGACCTCAAGGGTGTTCCCGCGATCACCTCTCGTGAGCAGGGACTCGAGCTGGGCCGCTTGGGTCACAAGGTGTTCCGACGCCTGCGTGAGTCGTCCGTTCCCACGTTCGCCTTCATCAACGGTGTCGCTCTGGGCGGCGGCCTCGAGGTCGGCCTGCACAGCCACTACCGCACGGTTGCCGCCAATGCGGGCGCACTGGGTCTTCCGGAAGCATTCCTCGGTCTGGTCCCCGGTTGGGGCGGAACGCAGTTGCTCCCCAACCTCGTCGGCCCGTCGAACGCTGTCACCGTGGTGATCGAGAACTCGCTGAACCAGAACAAGGTGCTCTCCCCCAAGAAGGCACTCGAACTCGGCGTCGTCGACGTCGTTCTCGATTCTGCCGACTTCATCGAGCAGTCCCTCGCCTGGGCGTCGCAGGTCCTCGCCGGCACAGTGACCCCCGCTCGCCCCGAGATCGATCGTGGCCAGGGCTGGGACGACGCGATCGCTCGTGCGAAGGCGATCGTCGACGGCAAGACCAAGGGCAACGCTCCCGGCGCCGTCAAGGCCGTCGAGCTGCTCGAACTGGCTCGCAGTACCGACATCACCGATGCCGCTTCGCTCGACAAGGGCTTCGCGGCCGAGGACGAGGCTCTTGCAGATCTCCTCCTGACCGACGAACTCCGTGCAGGTCTGTACGCCTTCGATCTGGTGAACAAGCGCGCCAAGCGCCCCGCCGGAGCACCCGACCGCTCGCTCGCCCGCAAGGTCAGCGGCGTCGGCATCGTCGGTGCCGGTCTCATGGCCAGCCAGCTCGCGCTGCTCTTCGTCCGCCAGCTCAAGGTGCCGGTCATCCTGACCGACATCGACCAGGAGCGCATCGACAAGGGTGTCGGTTACGTCCACACCGAAATCGAGAAGCTCCAGGGCAAGGGACGCCTGTCCCCCGACGCTGCGAACCGCCTCAAGGCGCTCGTCTCCGGCTCACTCGACAAGGCCGCGTTTGCCAAGACCGACTTCGTCATCGAAGCCGTCTTCGAGAACATGGACGTCAAGAAGAAGGTCTTCGCGGAACTCGAGCAGTTCATCGCTCCCGAAACCATCCTCGCGACCAACACCTCGTCGCTCTCCATCACGGAGATGGCGTCCGAGCTGAAGCATCCCGAGCGCGTGGTGGGCTTCCACTTCTTCAACCCGGTTGCCGTTCTCCCACTCCTCGAGATCATCAAGGGCAGCAAGACCGACGACGCTACGCTCGCAACGGCTTTCGCCACCGCGAAGTCACTGAAGAAGTCTGCTGTCCTGTGCGGCGACAAGGCCGGCTTCGTCTTCAACCGCCTCGTCACCCGCACCTTGGGTGAGGTCATGTCCGCCGTCGACGAAGGCACCCCCTTCGACGTCGCGGACAACGCCATCGCCGAACTCGGCATGCCCATGTCGCCGTTCACCTTGCTGGCCCTCGTCGGACCCGCAGTGGCTCTGCACACCGGTGAGACTCTGCAGGAGTCGTACCCGGACCGGTTCAAGAGCTCACCTGGACTCGAAGCACTCGTCGAGGCTCGCAAGCCCGGCGTGTGGACCTGGGGCGAGAACGGTCAGGCCGTCGATCCCGAGGTCGCCGCACTGTGGCCGCAGGGTGACAAGGTGTCCACTTCGGAAGAGGTCCTCGAGCGCACACGTCGTGCGTTTGCCGAGGAAATTCAGATCATGCTCGACGAGGGCGTCGTAGCGGCAGCCGAGGACATCGACCTCTGCCTGCTGCTCGGCGGCGGGTTCGGATTCTGGAACGGCGGCATCACGCCGTACCTTGACCGGACCGGTACCTCCGAGGCTGTCAACGGCAAGCGCTTCCTCGCGCCTGGTGTTGCCAGCGTCTGAGTCAGTCGATCGACCCGTCACGGACGGCGCGCCTTCGGGTGCGCCGTCCGTGGCGTTTGCGCAGGTTCAGAATAGGGTTCCCACATCGTCTTTCACGATGTTCTCGAGCGCACGCTCTGCGACGGCGGCGATAGTCATCGACGGATTGCACGCAGCGGAGTTCCCCGGCAACAGAGCGCCGTCGAGCACGTACAACCCTCGCTGGCCCAGAACCCGACCATCAAGATCGCACACCGAGTTCATGCAGGCACCGCCGAGGGGATGCCAGGTGGAGGGCAGTAACGCGTTGGTGTCGGTGAGCAGTCCTCCTGCCGCGATCCGCTGGGCCGCAGGTCCGATGTGGCCTTGCTGGATCGCAGAGTCGCCATCCCTCGGCCAACGGAGCACCGCCTCGCCTCGCGCTGAGTCGTACACGAACCGACCTCGGTCGCTGCTGACCCCGAATCCGACCATCACCGTGCTGTGAGCGTCGAACGCCACCGGCGGGAACGACGCCTGAATGACGGTGAACGCGTTATGCGGGTCGTCCCAGTTCCGGCTGCCGTAGACGACCGGACCGCCCTGCGTCGCACCGAAATTCTCCGCGAGATCCGACCAGATGTAGATCCGGTCGGCATTGGTCCCCCACCCCGCGCCGAGTTCGTCGGGCAGATCCGTGATCCGCCCCGTTGCCGCGGCGCGGACCAGGAGTTTGGTGGTGTTCATGCTGCCGGCAGCCATCACGAGCGCATCCGTCGTCAAAATCTTGTTCTCGAGAATCTTGCCGGAAATGTCGGTCCGGTCCACGTACACACGCCACCGTCCGTCGGCCGCCCGCTCGACATCGGTGACCTGGTGCAGAGTCTCCACATTCACCAATCCGGTCGCTTCCGCTGCCGCAATGTAGGTGACATCCACCGAATGCTTGCCCCCGTTGTTGACACCGAGCGCGCCGTCACCGTTGGTGTACGACGGCTTCATCTCACCCCTCAGTTCGGCCAACGCGTAGTTCCAGTCGATCGGCATCGGAATCTTCGACACGGGTAGACCGGAACGCGTTGCGTTACGCGCGAATACACGTGCCGCCTCGTAGTTCGGGCTGGAAATCAGTTCGTCGGGTGCAGTTTCCACTTGCAACATCCGCGCCACCCGCGGGTAATGGACGCGGTCCATTCGTGCGTAATCGAGCTCCTCCGGAAAGTGCGTGTTGAAGACCGCTTCTTCCGGTTGCAGCGTCATCCCTTGGTACACAAGCGATCCGCCGCCCACCCCGGCTGCGCAGATCGCGGTCATGTTCTCACCGGTCACCGTCTCCAACAAACCCGCGTATGGCTCGAAGATCGCCGGCCTGCCGAACAGAGTCGGGTTGGACTGATGCCAGAGGATACGCTTGTCCGGACTGGCGGGATGCGGAAAAGTTTCGGCATTCGGCCCGGTCTGCCACCGAATCCCTCTCTCCAGCAGGGTGACCGGAACCCCGGCCTCGGCCAAGCGAAGTGCCGTCACCCCTCCGCCGAACCCCGAACCGATAACCACGACACGGTGCACTTCACGTGTCAGCGGAATCCCTGTTGCAGCCTTGGCAGTGCGTGGCGCCATCATCGCGACTCCCACGGCGGCCGTACCGGCCAAGAACGATCTACGTTTCACTCCGGACATGACTGGTGCTCCCTCGAAGAATGTCGCCAGAGAATTCCGGGCACGCCAAAACTAGACACTCTGACGCTCGAGTGTCAAGGTTTTGGCGGAGCAGGCGAGGAACTACGAGGTCGACCGGATTGCGGGCCCGAGCCACCTCGAGAGAAAGGCCCGCAAGGAGTCTTCGGAATGGACGAGGTCACTGTCGAATGCAACAACCGAAAGCCCCAGTCGCACGGCAATTTCCACTATCTCATCCAACTCCGCCTCCGTGGCGAGGCCACGTTCGACCATAGGGGCGAGCATCTGACCAGCGAAAGGTATTGCTCGACTCATCATTTCGAGATCGAAGACAGGGTTTCCCCGCTCGGCGAGGAGCAGAGTCGCGAGCACCGGGTGAGCACGCACGGCAGTTCGCGCGGCAACGATGAATTCGACGACGTAGTCGCACGCCGTGTCAACCGACTCCACCTGTGCCGTGATCTCCCCGAGAACCTCGACAGCGAGACCGCCCATCGCCTGGGAGACGACCTCTTCACGTGTACCGAAAATCGAGTACACCGTCTGGCGCGAGACACCGGCCGCGGTGGCAACTGCGGCAATGTTCACAGCCTCGAATCCGCCACCTTCGATCAGCCCGAGGGCGGCGCCGAGAATCTTCTGCTGTGATCGCACGAGGAAAGTATCGCCCACCGAAACGGCGCCCTGAGAAGCGCGGTCGAGATCCGACTCCCACCTGCATAAACGGCACGATCGGTTTCGTTTGGCTGCCGAAATTCAGTAGGTTAGGCTGCCCTTCATGAAAACATCTGTTCGGGGCTTCACTGCCCTCGGTGCGGCTGCAATCGCGGTCACCGCACTTGTCTCGTGCTCCTCGGATTCAGGCACATCCACGACATCCCAAGGTACGGACGGATTCCCCGTCAGCATCGAGAACACCTTCGGCACCACGACCATCGACTCGAAGCCCGAGCGCCTCGTCACCCTCGGATGGAACGCGCAGGACATCCTGTACGCACTCGATCTGACTCCGGTCGGACAGCCCAAGTACACCTACGGTGCGGACGACAACGGCGTCATGCCCTGGGCCCAGGACTACTTCGACGCGGACAAGACAACGCTCTTCGACATGCCGGCCAGCGGAGAACCGCCGATCGAGTCCATCGCGTCGTTGACCCCCGACGTCATCCTGGCGCCGTACGAGGGCTTCGAGGAATCCGTCTACAACCAACTGAGCAAGATCGCACCGACGGCCGCTTATCCCGGCGCAGCGTGGCAGACGTCCTGGCAGGACCAGACCCGCATCGTCGGCAAGGCAGTCGGCAAGAGCGAAGAGGCCGAGAAGCTCGTCGACGGCCTCGACGCGACTCTCGCCGATACCGCCGCAGCCCACCCGGAGTTCGCCGGAAAGACATTGGCAGTGGTCAACTTCGACACCGATTCGAGCAACATCAACGTCTATCTGCCCACCGACCCGCGGGTCCAGGTGCTGACGGAACTCGGATTCGTCAACGCGCCGGGCGTCGAGAAGCTCGCCGCGGACAATGCAGGTGGATCGTTCTTCAAGACGATCTCCTACGAGAACATCGCCGACATCGACGCCGACGTGATCGTCGGCTTCACCGACGGCTCCGGTGATCCGTCCGGCATACCCGCAGTCGGTGGACTCGACGCGGTCAAACGCGGATCCACCGCATTCCTCAGCGACACCCGCGTCATCGGCGGACTGAGCAACGTCAACGTCCTGAGCACGCCTTGGGTCCTCGGCCAGATCACACCGACGTTGAGTGAAGCCGCAAAGCGCGCGACCGCCTAGAAACGGGATTTTCACGACACCCTCAAAGCCAACTCCCACGGCATGAACTACACGAGCGGGTTCACTCTGAAGCCTGACGCCACAGGCACGATCCTCGAGATGTACTTCTCCGGCGAATCCGAATCCACTTCACGTATCTCGAAGATCTTCACAGCGGTATTCGGTCGATTGGGCGCGCGGGTGACCCGGAAATTCATGGCAAAGGATCTCGAGGACATCGCAGCAAAAGCCGAGAGTCTCGCGGGTAAGTAAACCGCCCTCACCTGCACCGACATTATTGTTTGCATAATGACTGCAATCAATACCTTGTCTCTGCGTCCGGTTGTTTCGACCTGGGAATGGACTCAGCTGGATAACGGCGCGTGAGTCCCCGCCAAATCTCGTCCGGTGGGCGTAGCGTGCAGAGTGCTCGCGGATGGATCGACGCATCGGGGTGTCGACCGTAGGGCCTTTGAGGGGGCAGGAATGGCATTCAGCGGAACCGCCTCCGGCGGTGGATCCGGCGCTACTCGCGCCGACGTCGGACATGCAGTGCTCTTCGCCGGCGCCGCCGCGCTCGGCGGTTTTCTGTTCGGATACGACACCGCCGTCATCAACGGGGCAGTCGGTGCGATCCGAGACAAGTACGACATCGGCGCCTCGGGCACCGGGCTCACGGTCTCACTGACTCTGCTCGGCGCAGCACTCGGCGCCTGGATCGCAGGCACACTCGCAGATCGCCTCGGCCGCATCCGCGTCATGCAAATAGCCGCGGTGTTGTTCATAATCGGCGCCGTCGGTTCCGCAGTTCCGTTCAGCGTCTACGACCTCACGTTCTGGCGCGTGGTCGGCGGCCTGGCCGTCGGTTTCGCATCGGTCATCGCTCCGGCGTACATCGCGGAGATCTCTCCCGCTGCGATTCGCGGCCGTCTCGGTTCGATGTACCAATTGGCGATCGTTCTCGGAATCGCCGTGTCGCAGTTGGTCAACTACGCACTCCAGGCCGCGGCCGGTGGCGATCGCAATCAGATCGCGGGCCTCGAGGCCTGGCAGTGGATGTTGATGCTCGAAGCCGTTCCCGCAGTTCTGTATCTGATCATGACGACCACGATTCCCGAGTCGCCGCGATTCCTCGTAGCGCAGGGCAAGGACGATCGCGCTCGCAAGATCATCTCCGACCTGGAAGGCGGCGATCACGACGCCGTCACCGAGCGGATGAACGAGATCCGCGACTCGCTCAGCGAGAAGCAGGCCAAAACCACGGTCCGCCAACTCTTCTCGAAGCGGCTCGGCGTCTCCCACCTCGTGTGGGTCGGTATCGCGTTGGCCGCACTGCAGCAGCTGGTCGGTATCAATGTGATCTTCTACTACTCCAGCACCCTGTGGCAGGCAGTGGGATTCGGCGCCGACCGCTCCCTTCTGATCAGCGTCGTGAGCGCCTTGGTCAACATCGTCGGTACGTTTGTCGCCATCGCCGTCATCGACCGGGTCGGTCGAAAACCGCTGTTGTTGGTCGGTTCCGCCGGTATGGCCATCTCACTGGGCACCGCGGCATTCTGTTTCCATTCGGCAACAGTGACCAAGAACGAGATCGGCGAATCGGTGGCCACGCTGACCGGAGCCAACGCGACTATCGCACTTATCGGTGCGAACGCATTCGTGTTCTTCTTCGCTCTGTCCTGGGGCCCGGTGGTCTGGGTGTTGATCTCCGAAATGTTCCCCAATCGCGTGCGTGCTGCAGCAGTAGGAATTGCGACCGCCACCAACTGGGTCGCGAACTTCCTGGTCTCCTGGACGTTCCCGGCACTGGCCGATTGGAATCTGTCGTACACCTACGCCGGCTACGCCGTCATGGCAGCGTTGTCACTGTTCGTCGTCCTGCGATTCGTGAAGGAAACGCGAGGCAGCACACTCGAATCCGTCCAGTAGCGAGATCTCACGGTTTCACACCGAAAAGCGGTGGCCCTCGGATTGATCCGAGGGCCACCGCTTTTCGAGATTATCGTGAGACGAGCCGTCAGCCTTGCGCGACTTCGCCCTGAGCCGAAGCCGACGACGCGTCTTCCTGGACGTGGACGCCGACGCTGCCCATCCCCGCCACCCAGCCGGTGATCTTGCGGGAGAGGTCCTGAGCCGTGAGTCCGAGTTCCTTGTGGATGGCTTCGCGGCTGGCGTGATCGAGGAACTGCTGGGGAACGCCCATGTCGCGGCACGACGTGTGCACTCCGGCGGCACGCATCGCGGCCGAGACCGTCGAACCGATGCCGCCGTGCAGACCGCCGTCTTCGATGGTGACCACAAGGGCGTACTTGTCCGCCATCTTCACCAGCGAATCCGCGACCGGCAGAACCCATCGCGGATCAACGACGGCAACCGAGATGCCCTGCTTGTCGAGCCGCTCGGCAATCTCCAGTGCCAAGGATGCAAACGGGCCCACCGCGACGAGGAGCACGTCGCCGCGCTCACCCTCGCTGGCCTTGAGAACGTCGACCATTCCGTCGAGTCGCTTCACTGCCGGAATCGCTTCGGGTACAGCACCCTTCGGGAACCGTACGACCGTTGGGCCGTCGTCGACGAGAAGCGCCTCGTCCAGTTCTTCCCGCAGTGTGTCTGCATCACGCGGTGCCGCGACGCGAATCCCCGGGATGATTCCGAGCAGCGAAAGATCCCAGACGCCGTTGTGGCTGGCGCCGTCGACTCCGGTGACCCCGGCGCGGTCGAGCACGACTGTCACCGGTTGTTTGAGCAGTGCGACGTCCATCAACAACTGGTCGAAAGCCCGATTGAGGAAGGTCGAGTAGATAGCAACGACGGGGTGAAGTCCGCCAAGTGCAAGACCGGCGGCCGAGGTCATCGCATGCTGCTCGGCGATACCGACGTCGAAAATCCGATCGGGGAACTTCTCCCCGAAGGCCGCGAGGCCGGTGGGCCCGGCCATCGCCGCGGTGATGGCGACGATGTCCTCACGACGCGAAGCCTGCTCGATCAATGCGGCCGAGAAGACCGACGTCCAGTCCGGCGCGGACGACTTGGTGCCGCGACCGGTGACGGGATCGATGACGCCGGTGGCATGCATCTGGTCGGCCACGTCGTTCTCGGCGTGTGCGTAACCGTTGCCCTTACGAGTGACGGCATGAACGATGACCGGTCCGCCGTAGGCCTTCGCCCGGCGCAACGCCGATTCCATGGCGGCTTCGTCGTGACCGTCGACCGGTCCGAGGTACTTGATACCCAGATCGGTGAACATGACCTGAGGGCTGACAGCGTCCTTGAGACCCGCCTTCATTCCGTGCAGGACGGAGTACGCGGTGCGCCCCACCCAGGGCAGTCTCTTGACCATGCGTCGGCCACTGTCGAGGGCGCGCTCGTAACTCGGCGCGGTGCGCAGTGCCGAAAGATGGTCGGCGAGGCCGCCGATGGTCGGCGCGTACGAGCGGCCGTTGTCGTTGACGACGATCACCACCGAACGGTCTTTTCCGGCTGCGATGTTGTTGAGGGCTTCCCAACACATTCCGCCGGTCAGGGCGCCGTCACCGACGACGGCGACAACGTGGCGATTCTGGCCCGTGAGCGCGAAGGCCTTCGCGAGGCCGTCGGCATAGGACAACGCGGCGGAAGCGTGAGAGGACTCGACCCAGTCGTGTTCGCTCTCGGCGCGGCACGGATACCCGGACAGTCCGCCCTGCTTACGCAGAGTGTCGAACTGATCCTGACGACCGGTGAGGATCTTGTGCACGTAGGCCTGATGGCCCGTGTCGAAGATGATCGCGTCCTGCGGCGAGTCGAAAATT
Organism: Rhodococcus sp. 66b; assembly: GCF_002076325.1. Taxonomy (NCBI): domain Bacteria; kingdom Bacillati; phylum Actinomycetota; class Actinomycetes; order Mycobacteriales; family Nocardiaceae; genus Rhodococcus; species Rhodococcus sp. 66b. The sequence continues at coordinate 52,882 of NZ_MUZB01000018.1, read as the reverse complement.
CGGTGCAGTGCGAGGGTCAACTCCACGACGCCCAAGTTGGGCCCGAGGTGACCACCGGTCGCAGCGACCTTCAGCACGAGGAACTCACGAATCTCGTCGGCCAACTCCGTCATCTCGGCGTGGCTCAACTGACGTAGATCGTCAGGACCCTGAATGCGGGCAAGAACACCCAACGAGATCGCTCCCTCCGTGCTTCACAGCTGCACCGGTGCGCGCCGCGGCTGTCTTCGCGACAGTGCTGCCAGTCTACGGAGCGTTCCGGCGAACCGACACGCGGACTCGGCCCGAATCCGGTGTGACTTCGCGTAACAGCGAAATCCCACGGATCGCTCGTGATCGCAATCACAGACAAATGGGATCCGTCGCAATCGACTCGACAACTCTTGTTCCACAAAACGACCGCCATGTCGGCTTAAGGTCGACATATGGGAACTGTGGTCGAAGACCTGATAACGCGAGTGTTCGACGAAGTCCGATCACTCGACGAGGGCGAGTTGGCCGACTACATCCCCGAACTCGCGGCGGTCGCCCCCGATTCGTTCGGAATCTGCATCGCCACCGTCGACGGTTACGTCTACGAGATCGGCGACTCGCGAATCCCGTTCACCATTCAGTCGATCTCGAAACCCTTCACCTTCGCCTTGGCTCTCGCCGATCGGGGAAGCGAGGCGGTTGCCGCGAAAATCGACGTCGAACCATCCGGCGAGCCGTTCAACGAAATCAGCCTCGACCCGCTCACCGAACGGCCACGAAACCCCATGATCAATGCCGGGGCGATCACCGCTGCATCACTGGTCGCCGGCCCGAATCCCGAGGCCCGCTTCGAGCGCATCCGCTCGGCGTACTCGAGGTACGCGGGCCGCGAACTGGCATTCAACGAGTCGGTCTACACCTCCGAGGCGCGCACCGGTCACCGCAACCGCGCGATCGGACACATGCTGCGATCCTTCGACGTCATCACCGGCAATCCCGACGAGGCCGTCGACCTGTATTTCCGTCAATGCTCGATCGACGTGACCTGCCGCGACCTGAGTCTGATGGCTGCGACGATGGCGAACAACGGTGTCAATCCGCTCACCCACGAGCGCGCGCTGGCCCCCGCGGGCGTCGAACAGGTCCTCAGCGTCATGGCGACGTGCGGCATGTACGACGGCGCCGGAAAGTGGCTGGTGGAGGTCGGATTGCCGGCCAAGAGCGGCGTCGGCGGCGGAGTCCTGGCGGTTCTGCCCGGCCAGATCGGCATCGCGGTGTACTCCCCCAGGCTCGACGTTCACGGAAACAGCGTTCGCGGAGTTGCGTCTGCCCGGGCACTGTCGAAGGAACTCGAACTGCACTTCCTCCACGTGACGCGGGCGTCACGCTCGTCGATCCGGGCCAGATACAGCGTCATCGAAGCACCGTCGCGAGTACGACGCACCCCGACCGAACAGGCTGTGCTCGACGACGTCGGCAAGCGCAGCCGGGTCTACGAACTGCACGGCGATCTCCTCTTCACCGGTGCCGAATCGGCGGTCCGCGAAATCGGCTCGGTGGACGAGGGCCTCGAAGTTGTCGTCATCGACGTCCGCCGTGTCGACGACGCCAGCGACGTCGCAGTACGCATGATCACCGCGCTGCAGGTTCAACTGGCCGAGCAGGCTTGTGCGGTGGCCGTCGTCGATCCGCAAGGACTGCTGGGACAACGAAGTTCGAGCATCGACCCCGCCAGAAGAAGTGGTCGGGTTTTTGCGGATCTCGATTCCGCCATGCAGTGGTGCGAAGACACGTTGCTTGCGGTGCATTGTGAGGCCGAACGGCAGGCGTCGACGATCTCGATCGAGGACCACCCAGTTCTCGATGCTCTGTCCGCGGCACAGATCGAGGGATTCTCGGCAGAGTTGGAGACTCGTACCTATGCCCGCGGCGAGAAGATCGCCCGCCGAGGTGAATCGGCGTCTGGCTTCTACCTGATTCTCAGTGGCCAGGTCAGCACCATGTTCACCGACGCGCACGGGGTCGAGCACCGCATCACGACGCTCTCCGCCGGAATGACGTTCGGCGAGATGACGATGTTCCTCGACACTCCGTTCCTCAACGACATCCGCGCCGATTCCACGGTCACCGTGGCCGTGCTGACTCCGGAGCGATATGCAGAACTGACCGCACAGGCACCCGAGTTGAAACTTGCGCTTCTCGAACGACTGGCTGCGGGCGCCTACGAGCAATTGGACCTGATGTTGCGGAGTGTCATATCCGCCGGACGAATCGGATAGGAAGTACACATGCCGACCACCGCCCTCACCTCGGAACCGTCCACTGTCACGGTGACCGGAACTGCCACTGCAACAGCTGTTCCCGACATCGTGCGGCTGACGATCGGAGTATCGGTGACACAGACGGCCGTTTCCGACGCATTCGACGCCGTCGCGCGTCTGTCCACTGCTCTGACCGAGACCCTGCACGCGCGCGGTGTGCGCGGAGCGGACCTCACCACCGCCGGGCTGAGCGTCCATCCGCAGACTCACTGGAGTGACGGAGGCCGCCAGGAGACAACAGGATTCACCGCATCGACAACTTTCCGAGTCGTACTGCGAGAGCTGGAGCCGGAAGCGGCGAACTCCCCCGCCGCCGTCATCGCGGCGTGTGTATCGGTGGGCGGCGACGCGATTCGGCTCGACGGGCTCGAGTTCGACCTCGACGACCGCAGCGATCTGGCGACAAAAGCACGCGAATTGGCATGGACGGCAGCCGAATCGAAAGCCAGACAGTTCGCGGACCTGGCAGACAAAGATCTGGTCGAAGTTCTCGAGGTGCTCGAGGACTTCGACCAGATCGTGCCGATGCGCGGACGTGTCGCGGCGATGAAAGCGGATTCGGCCCCGATAGCCGTCGAACGCGGAGAGATCGAAGAATCGATCTCTGTCCGCGTTCGATGGGCTATGGCGTGACAGAACTGTTCAGAAGACGCGGCCGGCGGTAGACCAGCCGGGCATGCGGATCAGCGAGTGAGGTTCTTCTCTTCGTTCTTCTCTTCGCGCTCTTCTTCGTACTTCTGCTCGGCGTCAGGAGTCGCGATGTCGATCGTGGTGCGCAGCGGACGGTTCGGGATGAAGATGACCGACACGAGCGTGACCACAGCGACGACGGCTGCGACCAGGAAGATCCGTCCTGTTGCGTCGCCGTAGGCGAACCGAACGATCTGCGAGACGAAGTCAGGCATATTGCTCAGGTCGAGGCCATCCTGGAGGCTCTTTCCAGCTACTGCCTGCTGCTCGGGCGGCAAGGTGGAGACCGAATCGACTGTCAGTGTCTTGACGCGGGTCGCAAGAATCGAACCGAGCACCGACACGCCGATCGCGCCGCCGAACGTGCGGAAGAACGCCACGATACTGCTGGCCGCACCGATGTTCTCGACGCTGACCGTGTTCTGCACCGCGAGCACGATGTTCTGCATCAACATGCCGGTACCCAGACCGACGATGGCGATGAAGATTCCGATGGTCCACAGGCTGGTGGCGTGGTCGATCGTCGACAGCAGCCCGAAACCGACCAGCAGCAGTACTGCGCCGGCGACGATGAAGGGCTTCCACTGACCGAACTTGGTGATCAGCTGTCCCGAGCCGACGGAGGCGACGAGCATGCCTGCGACCATCGGAATGGTGAGCAATCCGGCTTCGGTGGGATCGAATCCGCGTGCGGTCTGGAAGTACTGCGTCAGGAAGGTCGTCGCACCGAAGAGGCCGACACCGACTGCGATCGAGGCGATGATCGCGAGAGCAGTTGTGCGCTCGGTGATGATCTTGATCGGCAGGATCGGATCCTTGACCTTGGATTCGACGAACATCGTCAGGCCGAGCAGGGCCAGACCACCGATGACGAAGAAGGCCGACTCCTTCGAGAACCAGGCGTAGTAGTCGTCCTGACCGGCAAACGAAACCCAGATCAGCAGGACGCTGACACCGGCGGTGAGCAAGGTGGCGCCCATCCAGTCGATGGAGACGTTGTCCTTCTTCACGGTCTCGACGTGCAGTGTGCGCTGAAGCAGGAACAGTGCGATGACTGCCAACGGAACACACACGTAGAAGCACCAGCGCCAGCCGGCAGTGTCCACGAGGACGCCGCCGAGGATCGGTCCACCGGACATCGAGACGGCCATTGCCGCACCCATGTATCCGGAGTAGCGACCGCGATCTCGCGGCGGGATGATCGTGCCGATGATGGCTACGACGAGAGCGGTCAGGCCGCCCATGCCGATGCCCTGGATGACACGTGCACCGAGCAGCAACGGAACATTGTGCGCCGCGCCGGCGATGACCGAGCCGATCACGAAGATGACGATCGCGGTCTGGACCAGGACCTTCTTGTTGTAAAGGTCGGCCAGTTTGCCCCAGATCGGCGTCGATGCCGCAGTGGCGAGCAGTGCCGTGGTGATGATCCACGCGTACTGCGTCTGAGTTCCGTGCAGTTCACCGATGATCGTGGGAAGCGCTGTCGAAACGATGGTGCTGCTGAGCAGCGCGGTGAACAGCGCTGCGATGAGTCCGGTGAGTGCTTCGAGAATTTCGCGGTGAGTCATCGCGCCCGCTTCGCGAGCCGATCCGTCACCTCCGGTACTTGCCCGGGTTTCTCCTACTGTTGCTGCCATGTGCCTTATCTCCCAATACTTTCTACGCCCGTGTGCGGAACTGCCGGTGAGGCCTGCCGATTCGATGCGCCGAACGTCTCGTTGAGACGTTGCAGCGATGTCACTGCGGCCATGGCCTCTTCCTGGCTCCAGTCTTCGAGCATGTTGCGCAAACGCGCCGCACGCCGCTGCGTGGTTCTCCGTAAAACGTCGTGTCCCTCTTCCGATACTCGGATGCGGAACGCCCGCTTGTCAGCCGGATCGGGATTTCTCTCGACATACCCCGCGTCGACCAGATCCGACATTTGCCGGCTGAGCGACGACTGACTGACACACAGATCGACGGCCAATTCGTTCTGTCGGCACTCCCCACGCGCTGCCAGCATGAACAACACACTGACCAGCGCAGGCGGCAGCAGGCTGTCTGCACCGGTGGTGACCGCGGCTCGCAGCGATCTGCCGAACATGAAGATCGTGTCGACGAGCGCTTGGGCCGTCTCCGGCTGTACCGACATTGCCTACCCCTGAATTCGAGTGGCTCGAACGAGCCGTGACTTGAAAACGGAAAACTACTTGCAGAACGAAACTATACGATTAGTTGCGTAATGCAAGCAACTGTTCTGAACGCGAGAAGCGTCACACCGTTTCAGGGAAAGATTTCGGGACGCGTCAGCGTTCGAGGAGCGCGATGCACTCCATGTGGTGTGTCTGAGGGAAGGCGTCGAACGCCCGGAGGCCGCCGATTCTGAAGCCCTGCTCCAGGTAGAGACCGATATCGCGGCCGAACGACGCCGGGTCGCACCCGATGTGCACGATCCGTTCAGCGCCCGTTGCGGCGAGAGCTTCCACGACCGGACGGCCGGCTCCCGCACGTGGCGGGTCGAGCACGACGACGGCAGGCGAACGCTCCAGATCCGCGATGACGTTCTCGACGCGGGCGCTGTGGAAGCGCACCTGACCGAGATCGGACAGAGCTGCCCGCCCGTCCGCGACTGCGCGCGCCGAAGATTCGACGGACTCCACCACGCCGGACGGCCCGACAAGGTCGGCGAGCACGGATGCGAAAACCCCGACTCCGCCGTAGAGATCCCACGCCGTGTCCGCGGTAGCGGCTCCGGCCCACTCCCCGACCACCTGTGAGTACGCGTTCGCAGCGCCGCGATGGGCCTGCCAGAAACCGGTCGCGGCCAGCGCCCATTCTCGATTGCCGACGCGCTCGGTCACTGTGTCCGATCCGATGGCCACTCGGGTCTTTCGCGGGCCGCCGCTCGCCGCTCGGCGTGCCATCGCGCCGCGACGCCCCGGCGTCCGCCGTCCCGTCTTGGACACCGCGGGTGCGGCAATTTCCACGACGTGCCGCTGACCGGCAGCGTCGAGAACGACCTGCAGCTCGCTCCCTGGCGCCCATTGCGCACCGCCGAGACCGTCGTACGCGCTCTGATCGATCTGGGTGCAGCGCAAGTCCGTGACGATCCGGTTGCTCCGGTACGCGTGGTATCCCGCGACCCCGTGCCCGTCCACCGCCAACCGGACTCGCGTGCGCCAACCCGTTCCGTCTCCGGTTCCAGGTAGTTCCTCTACCGCGACGTCCGATTCGACACGAGCGAGTCGCAGAAGCTGCTCACGCACGACCGAGGTCTTCATCTCACGTTGGACACTCAGATCCGCATGCGAGTAGTCGCAGCAGCCCGCCCCGCCCGGGCCGGAGATCGGGCATGTCGGATCGATGCGATGCGGAGATGCGTCGAGAACTGTGATCGCGTCGGCGCGGCAGAACGATCCGCCCTTGTCCTCCGTCACCCGGACCAGCGCCCGCTCCCCCGGCAAACCGTGACGGACGAACACGACCCGTCCCTCGTGCCGGGCGACGACGAACCCGCCGTGACCGGGGTTGCCCAGATCGACCTCGAAGGTCTGCCCGGTCCAATTCTCACTCAACGAACTACGCCTGCCATTTCGATGTTGCCGATCATTTTTCGCCGGTGATCATTTCTCGCCGGTGTCGTAACCGCGACGCGTGGCGCCTGCGGTCTTCTCGATGTCCAGCGGCTTTGCCTTTGCCGACGAACTCAGCTGCCACGGAACGCTGGTCACCATCACGCCGGGCTGGAAGAGCAGACGACTCTTCAGACGAAGCGCGCTCTGATTGTGCAGGATCTGCTCCCACCAGTGTCCGACGACGTACTCGGGAATGAAGACGGTGACGACATCACGCGGAGCATCGCGTCGTACACGCTTGACGTAATCGAGAACCGGCTTGGTGATTTCGCGGTACGGCGACTCGATCACCTTGAGCGGAACCGTCACGTCGCTCTTCTCCCACTCACGCACGAGTGCACGGGTGTCGGGCTCGTCGACGTTGACCGTGATGGCTTCGAGGGTGTCAGGTCGCGTGGCTCGCGCGTAGGCGAGAGCTCGCATCGTCGGCATGTGCAACTTCGAGACGAGCACGATCGAGTGCGTGCGGCTGGGAAGTACGCCGTCCCACTCCTGCTCCTCGAGCTCGGCTGCGACGCTGTCGTAGTGCTTGCGGATCATCTTCATCACGATGAAGATCGCGACCATCGCGACGATGGCGATCCAGGCGCCGGCAGCGAACTTGGTGATCAGAACGATGATCAGGACGGTGGCGGTCATTGCGAGACCGATCGAATTGATCACTCGCGAGCGCTGCATCCGGGCCCGCTGTGCCTTGTCGGTCTCGGACTTCAGATGCCGAGTCCAGTGCTTGATCATGCCCGTCTGGCTGAGCACGAACGAGACGAAGACGCCGACGATGTAGAGCTGGATGAGCTTGGTGACCTCGGCGCCGAACACCACGACGAATGCGATCGCAGCACCGGAGAGGAAGAGGATTCCGTTGCTGAATGCCAGTCGGTCGCCGCGCGTGTGCAGCTGACGCGGTAAGTACCGGTCCTGCGCCAGGATCGATCCGAGTACCGGGAATCCGTTGAACGCGGTGTTCGCGGCCAGAACCAAGATCAGTGCCGTGACGATCGCCATGAAGAAGAATCCGATCGGGAAACCACTGAACACGGCTTCGGCGATCTGCGCGATCAAGGTCTTCTGGTGGTAACCCTCCGGCGCACCGACCAGCTGTTCCTGCGGATTGTGTGCGTAGACGATGCCGATCTTCTGAGCCAGGATGATGATGCCCATCAACAGGACGATGGCGATCGACCCGAGCAGCAGCAAGGTCGTGGCCGCGTTGCGCGATTTCGGCTTCTGGAACGCCGGTACGCCGTTACTGATGGCCTCGACGCCGGTCAATGCAGCACAGCCCGAGGAGAAGGCACGCGCGATCAGGAACGCGAAGGCAATTCCGTACAGATGCGAATCCTCGGCGTTGAGTGTGAACGACGACGATTCCGCGTGCACGTCTTCACCAAGAACGTAGATCCGGAAGAATCCCCACCCGAGCATCAGGAACATGCCGACGATGAATGCGTAGGTCGGAATTGCGAACGCGGTACCGGATTCACGGATACCGCGAAGGTTGACCGCGGTCAGCAACACGATCGCCGCAACCGCGAACAACACCTTGTGCTGCGCGACGAACGGCAGAGCCGAGCCGATGTTCGACGCCGCCGACGAGATCGACACGGCGACCGTCAGCACGTAGTCGACCATCAGCGCACTACCGACGGTCAGACCGGCGGTCGGGCCGAGGTTGACCGTTGCAACCTCGTAGTCGCCGCCACCGGACGGGTATGCATGGACGTTCTGGCGGTAGCTCGCCACCACCACAGCCATGACGATGGCGACGGACAATCCGATCCAGGGTGTGTACGCATACGCGGAAATACCCGCGACGGAGAGAACCAGGAAGATTTCTTCGGGGGCATACGCGACGGACGACATCGCGTCGGACGCGAAGACCGGTAGTGCAATTCGCTTGGGTAGCAGCGTGTGCCCGAGTTTGTCGCTTCGGAACGGCCGACCGAGCAGGAGCCGCTTGGTAGCGGTCGAGAGCTTAGACACGTGCAAAGCGTAAGCCGTCTCGCCCGATTCGGAGTCATCAGAGCCCCAACTTCACCTTTTGTCGTGACACCCGGCACGCAGGCGACCGTTGTACTTGCTCTTCCCGTGAGGGGCTGTACCGTTCGATTCGGCGTGCAATCGCGCCATGAGGGTCCATGAACGGAGTAGGGCGTGTATGTCGTCATCATGGGGTGCGGTCGAGTGGGTTCTTCCCTCGCCGCGTCTCTGACCAGGATCGGACACGAGGTCGCCGTCATCGACCGCGATCAGAGTGCGTTTCTGCGTCTCGATCTCGACTTCCCGGGAACCAAGGTTCTGGGAATGGGGTTCGACCGTGACGTGCTGGTCCGGGCGGGCATCGAGCGGGCCGACGCCTTCGCTGCGGTGTCCTCGGGAGACAACTCCAACATCATCGCGGCGCGAGTCGCACGCGAGACTTTCGGCGTCGAACGCGTCGTCGCGCGTATTTACGACGCCAAGCGTGCCGCTGTTTACGAGCGCCTCGGCATCCCCACCGTCGCGACCGTGCCGTGGTCGACGGATCGCTTCCTGCACACGCTGACCAAGGAAAGTCAGACCGCGAAGTGGCGCGATCCTTCGGGCACTGTTGCGATTACCGAACTTGCCCTGCACGAGGATTGGGCCGGCAAGCCGATCGCACTACTCGAGAGCGCGACCAGTTCGAGAGTCGCCTTCATCATCCGATTCGGAACCGGAGTGCTCCCCGATCGCAAGACCGTCATCCAGGCCGACGACCAGGTCTACATCGCCGCGGTATCGGGAACTGTCGCCGAAGCGATCGCACTGGCCGGCAACCCGCCGCCGAGTGACGACTGACGGAGGCCGCAGATGACTGATCCGAACGCCGCCCCTCACAACAAGCCTGCGACTGTGTTGCACTACAACGTGATTGGAAGTTCTCGATGAAGGTCGCCATCGCCGGAGCCGGCGCAGTAGGCCGCTCCATTGCGCGAGAGCTGATTCGAAGCTCACACGACGTCATGCTGATCGAGCGCAAACTCGATCACATCGAACCGGAGTCGGTGCCCGAGGCGAAGTGGGTACACGCGGACGCGTGCGAACTCAGCCGCCTCGAGGACGCGTCGATGGAGTCCTACGAGGTCGTGATCGCCGCAACCGGAGACGACAAGGCCAACCTGGTCCTCAGTCTGCTCGCGAAAACCGAGTTCGGCGTTCGCCGAGTTGTCGCCCGCGTCAATGATCCCCGCAACGAATGGCTCTTCGACGAGTCGTGGGGCGTCGACGTCGCCGTCTCGACACCGCGGATGCTCGCTTCGCTCGTCGAAGAAGCCGTCTCCGTCGGTGACCTGGTCAAACTGATGACACTGCGGCAGGGGCAGGCCAATCTCGTCGAGATCACGTTGCCCGACAACACACCTCTTGCCGGAAAAGCCGTCAAGAAACTCGAACTTCCGCGGGACTGCGCACTGGTCACCATTCTGCGGGGCGGGCGTGTGATCGTCCCGCAGATGGACGATCCCATCGAAGGTGGAGACGAACTCCTGTTCGTCGCGGCCGTCGACGCCGAGGATCAGTTGCGCGTTGCACTCCGCCTGGAGAACTGACCGACGAACACACTGACGACGAAAGGGAATCACATGGCACAAGCACCCGAAAACACCGTAGTCACCGACAATCCAGCCCAGAGCCGGTACGAGATCCATGCAGACGGCGACCTCGCCGGCATCGAGGACTACACCACGTCCGGTGACGTCGTCTCGTTCAACCACACCGAGATCTACCCGGCCTTCGAAGGTTTCGGGCTGGCCGCGATTCTGGTCCGCCAGGCTCTGGACGACCTACGCGCCCGTGGCCTCAAGGTTCACCCGGTCTGCCCGTACGTCGTGAAGTTTCTCGACAAGCACCCCGAGTACCAGGACCTGATCAGCTGAGATCGCGGTCTTCGCGCGGCTTCGTCAGATTCACCGAGCCCACCTCTTCGGACCCTGCGTCCGTTGCGGTGGGCTCGCTGCTTTCGGGCTCGACAACCGGTTCCGGCTCGACGATGCGATCGGCCTTGCGCACAGCCCAGACCGTCACGAGCAGCACCAAACCGGTCAACGGCCAACCCATGCCGATACGCGCGACTGCGAGCCATCCGGTGTGGTCGGTGTCGTAGAGCTGTGACTGAACGAGATACCGTGCACCGAAGACCAGCGCCCACGCCGCCGTCGCGATGTCGTAGAGCCGGACGGCGGAGCTGTGCTTGCGCCAGAGATTGCCGTGCCCGTTGAGATAACCCCAGATGATTCCGACGAGGGGCCAGCGCACGAGGATGGAAATCAGGAAGACCGCACCGTAGGCGAGGCTCGTGTAGATACCGAAGAGGAAATATCCTTTGGCATCGCCGGTGCGATAGGCGATGAACGCGGAAACTCCGACTCCGAGAAACCCGGAAATTGCGGGTTGGAGGGAATCCTTGCGGAAGAGGCGCCAGGCCGCGATAGCGACAGCGACGCCCAATGCGGCCCAGATTGCCGCGGTGAGGTTCCAGATGCTGTTGACCGGGACAAAAATCAGAATCGGCAAAGACGAATAGATCAGACCACTCAGCCCGCCGAGTTGGTCGATTACCGATCGCTGTTGTGTTTCAGTCACCTGTCGAGGGTGCCACAGTCACCGAGTTGCACGGTAAATGCGGGAAACGCGCCTATTCGCCGCGCAGTTCGTAGTAAGGGTTGAAGATCGCCTTGCGACCGTCACGCTCGCCCACACGACCGCGGATCAGCAGGGTCTTACCGGTCTCGATTCCCGGGATCCGGCGACGCCCGATCCAGACGAGATTGATCACCTCGGTGCCGTCGAAGAACTCGGCCTCGATGCTGGCATTTCCCGACTTGGGACACGCGTCGACGCTGCGGAGTCGGCCCACCATCGTGACTTCTTCACCGCGACGACAATCGCAGGCCTTCTGACCTCCGGAAGCCTTGTTGGACTCGGCCATCTCCTGGGCGTCCAACTGGTCGACGTCCTCGGTCAGACGCTGGGTCAGTCGACGAAAATATCCTGCGGCGGCGGGTGCCATTGCGCGCTCCTGCGAACATGTGTGACGCAAGGGTTTCGCGTCACGTGAAGGGCTGTGTGATCGCCACTGTAGACCCATTACGAGCGTGTAACCACACCGGTCAGTCCGCGTCTCGGGGGCACCGGGCAAGATCAAAAGATGCAGAACTCAGAATCGGCGACCGTTGCCGTCGTTCTCCCAGGTACAGGCTCTGACGCCCACTTCGCAGACCGCGCATTCCGGGCGCCGCTAGCGGCTCTGGGTGTGCGCATCGTCGCAATTGAACCGGACCCTCGGCGTGTCGTGGACGGCTATCTGGACGCGATGGACAGAGCCGCGGACACGCACGGCCGAATCATCGTCGGAGGCGTCTCGATCGGGGCCGCCGTGGCGCTCCAGTGGGCCGCCGAGAACCCCGATAGAACCGTTAGTGTGTTGGCAGCGCTTCCGGCCTGGATCGGGTCGGCGGACGGCGCACCCGCTGCAGCGAGCGCGAGGTTCACCGCAGCACAACTGCGCTCCGAAGGATTGGAGGCGGTGATCGCAGCGATGCTCGCGTCGAGTCCGGCGTGGCTCGGAGCCGAACTCGAGCGCTCCTGGCGCTCTCAATGGCCCGATCTCCCGGCCGCGCTCGACGAGGCGGCGTCGTACCACTCGCTCAGCGAGAGCGCGTTACAGGCGGTGGGCATTCCGGTCGGCATCGCTTCGGCGGTGGACGATCCGGTTCATCCCGCGGCAGTGGCGCAGGCCTGGGCGAATGCACTCCCCCGCGGCGCAGTCGCCACGACGACGCTCGACATGATCGGGCGCGACCCCACGGTTCTCGGGTCCACCTGCATCAAAGCGCTCGCGGCGATCGAATCCGATACCACCGCGAGCGCCTGAAAGAAAACCTGCTACTGACCCAATTGCTGCATGGCAGAACCGGATTCGCCGCTACGCGGCGGCGGGGTCGGTCGCGCTGGAGGTGACGGCGGAGCGGGCGGAGCTGACTGCTGTTGCTGCTGGGCGGCGACTTGTTGCTGCTGCGCTGTTGCCAACTGCTGCTCGTGTGCGGCCGCCAGCTGCTCGGCGAGTACCTGCGGGAGCACGACGGGCAGCGGTGTCCGCACCGGATGCGGCTCTGATCCTCGGTTGACGACGGTGTCGCGCAGGATGTCGCGTGCGATTGCCACCAAAGGGGTGTTCGCGGCGGTGGATCCGCTCGGACCCGCTACCACGCAGCGCACCATCCACCGCGGACCGTCGACGCCGATGAACCGCAGGTCCATGTTGGCCGTCACGGCAGCCAGTTCCCGGCCCCAAGGGCCGTTCTCGACGCTCACCGCAGAATTGTCGTCGCGAAGCGACTGCGCGAGCTCGGCAACGACCTCACGCCACTGACCGGGTGATTTCGGGGCGGCGTATGCAGCAACCGTGATGCGGCCATGTTCGGTGACCAGGTGCACGGCCTGCGGCGAACCGTTGGGTGCCATCTCGACCTGCAACTGTCCGCCGGTCGGCATCGGCACCAGAACGGAACCGAGATCCAGGCGCTGACCGTCACGGCCTGCCGTCGGATCGTCGGAATCGATCTCCGTGATGTCGTAGGGGCCTTCCGATTCGTCACCGAACTCGTCGCCGGCGACGTCGAGATCGTCTTCGACCTCGTCGATCTCCACCGACTCGTCGTTCTCGTCACCGAAGAAGCTGGTGGGTTCCTCGTCGACGTCTGTCTTCTTCTTGCGTCCGAACATGATTCAGACTCCCTCTCCGACGACCGCGCCAGGCGCATCGGTATCGAGTATCGCGTGACCGCCGCTGGAACCGTAGCCTCCGGTTCCTCTGGTCGTGTCGTCCAGCGACTCGACTTCCTCGAAAACCGGAAGTTCGACTCGTTGAACCACGAGCTGAGCGATTCGGTCACCGCGGCGGATGTCGATGGCTGTGGCCGGATCGAGATTGATCAAGCAGACCTTGAGTTCGCCCCGGTATCCCGCGTCCACGGTTCCGGGCGCGTTCACGATCGACAGTCCCGATTTTGCGGCAAGTCCGGAACGCGGATGGATCAACCCGACGGTGCCCACCGGCAAAGCGATCGCGATCCCCGTTCCGACCAGTGTTCGGTGGCCGGGTTCGATGGTGACATCGCTGGTGGAGCACAGATCCACACCCGCATCTCCGGGATGCGCACGCTGTGGAACGGGCAGGTCTGGATCCAGTCGCTTCAAGGCGATGGAGAGATGGTCGCTCACGTGGGCCAAGACTACTCGTAGCGACGGACTATCCTTGACAGGTGCCCGAAACATCTCGACCTGACGTCGCCACCACAACGCCCCCGTCCACGACGCTGTTCTCCGAGCGCCTGTGGGTGCCGATCTGGTGGTGGATCGCCGGGCTGGCCGTAGCCGGACTCCTCGCGGCCGAGGTCCACATGGGCCGCCCGGGGCTTCTCTCGTACCTGGCGTACGTCGTGCTGCTCCCCATCCCGATCTGGGCGGCATTCTGGCTCAGCCGGATGCGCGTCGAGGTGGTGGAGACAGCAGGGGTGAAAGAACTGCACGTGGGTCGAGCCCACCTGCCGGTCGAACTGATTTCGCGGGCGGCAGCAGTGCCGGCTTCCGCAAAGAGTGCGGCGATGGGGCGCCAACTCGATCCGTCGGCGTTCGTCCAACATCGCCCATGGGTCAAGACAATGGTGTTGATCGTGCTCGACGACCCGGAGGATCCCACGCCGTACTGGCTGGTGAGCACACGTCGTCCCGCTGATCTGCTGGCTGCGCTGGATCGCTGACCAGCGCGGTCACAGCAAAGCAGTACTTCCCGACCCTTGGTCGACCCGCGAGCTGACGGGTCGACCACCGGGAAGGGAGATCAGGCAGCGCAGTCCATGCATACGAGCTGTCCGTTGGCATCACTGGCCAGGCGGCTGCGGTGATGAACCAGGAAGCAGCTCGAACACGTGAACTCGTCTGCCTGCTTCGGAACAACTCGTACCGAGAGTTCCTCGCCGGAAAGGTCGGCACCCGGCAGCTCGAAGGACTCCGCGGTGTCCGTCTCGTCGATGTCGACGACGGCTGACTGCGCTTCGTTGCGTCGCGCCTTCAGCTCCTCGAGAGAGTCCTCCGAAACCTCGTCGGACTCTGTACGCCTCGGTGCGTCGTAGTCAGTTGCCATCTCGTCTACCCCATCCTCTTCGTGTATCCCGGTCCCGTGTGCGCCGAGAATCCGGTAGATCCTTGATGCGCATGGAAACCGCCGTGGCATCCAGATCATTCCCTGTCGCTGCATAACGCTGCAGGACTGGAATTAGTGCCCGGAAGTTCCTTCCGAGAACGTGATCTGCGCCTCATTTGGTTGTCATTTCGGCGTCCGGCCGATGCCCAGTTGAACGACCTGGGCCGCCAGACAGTAGCCGACGTGAGCACGAAAGTAGTAACCGAATCGGAAATTTCCGAAAAATGACTGCGAATTGTCACCAAGGCAAGAGCAAGCTGTGACCTTTCGGCGACATTTTCAGAACGGATCCGGGTAGAAACTGCCCGCTAGTTGCCCAACTACCGTTGGGCGATCGCCAGCGGCCCGACGCGTCGAGCCGCGCTTCGGCTGTGTCGTCACACAAGCCCTCTAAGGTAGGCACCGAACGTCATGCCGGCGCCGCTCGGCCCGATGGCGAAGTAGAAGTTTCGTCAAGAAAGTCGAGGGATACCGTGGTTTCTCTGATCACCGAAGGCAGCTCTACCGATGACCAGGGACGTCCGTTCCGCCGTCGGCGCGCGTGGCCGGTGATCGCCGTGTTCGCGGTACTCGCATTGATCGGCAGTGTCTTGTGGGTCCGCATCCTGAGCGCCGAGGCAGAAGTCAGTGACACCGTCGCCTGCAACCTCCCGCAGCCTTCCTCCGATCCCTCGGCAGCGGCGCCACTACCGCTGGGAACCGTCGTCGACCGTTCGAAGCTGCTCGACGTGGATCCCGCTCCCCTGGCGGCCACCAAGGTTCGTGTGTTCAACGCCAACGGCGAACACGGTCAGGCCGCCCAGGTGGCAGCGCAACTGAGCGAGTTCGGCTTCTCCAGCGCGCCGGACGTCCAGGTCGGAAACGACCCCGTCTACGTCGACCAGAACATGGAGTGCCAGGGTCAGATCCGCTTCGGAGCGAACGGCCTCGCCGCCGCCAGTTCCGTCTGGCTGGTCGCCCCCTGCGCCGAACTGGTCCAGGACGGCCGCGGCGACGATACCGTCGACCTGGCTCTCGGCACCTACAACAAGGGCGCCCTGACCCCCAACACCGACGCCACCGCGATCCTGCATGCTCTGGCCGAGCAGCCCGCAAACGCCGAAGTCGCTCCGATGGACATCGCACTGCTCAAAGCAGCGCGCACGGCACGCTGCTGACAAACCCGGTTCGGCCTCAGCTCGGAATCGGCTGATCTGCGCCGATCGAACTGAGCATGTGCGCGAACTGCTCGGCGATCGCCGGAGCCACCGCATAGACGACATCTCCGTCGGCCGAAGTGGAATTGGGCGCCGGGACGTTGATCACGGCGCCCGCTTCGGAAGCGATCAGGGAGCCCGCGGCCCAGTCCCACGGACTCAGCCCGTGCTCGAAGTGAGCGTCGACCCGGCCGGTGGCAACCATGCACAGATCCAAAGCAGCCGAACCGATGCGTCGGATGTCGCGAACCCGCGGCAGGATCTGCCCGATCAAGGTGCCCTGCACCTTTCGGCGATCCGCTCCGTAGCCGAAACCGGTGGCCAACAGAGCCATTGACAGTTCGGTCACCTCATTGGCGTGCAGTTCGCTGACGACGCCGTCGGCCGTGGCCATGGTTGCGCCGCCGCCCCGGTGCGCGGAATACGTTGTTTCCAGCGACACGTCGACGACAGCCCCGGCCACTGAGATCCCGTCGATCTGTACGGCCACCGAAATGGCGAACGCGGGGATTCCGTAGAGAAAATTCACCGTGCCGTCGATGGGATCGACAACCCATCGAACTCCCGCGGAATCGTCGGTGTCTCCGCCACCTTCCTCACCCAAGATCGAATCTGCAGGGCGCAATTGCGCCAGAAGGTCGCGAATCACCTGTTCGGTTTCGGTATCGACCACCGTGACGGGATCGGTCGGCGTGCTCTTCGCAGCAACCGAACCACCCTCGGAGGCACCGGAACCCACCAGGCCGAATACCTCGGGCCGACGCACGCGGACGTGTTCGGCTGCGCGTTCGGCGACGGCTACGGCAACTGCCCGCAATTGTGCGGGGTCCAGAGAATCGGCGGAAAAGTCGGGCAACGTTCTTTCTGAAGGGCGCACCGGACCATCGCAACACATCTCTACCGAGGGGCACCACTCGAACGCCTGGAGTCGCACGCGCCCGAGTCCTTGTTCGGGTTAGTGTTTGCAACGGTAGATCGTGACCTCGAATTCGACACTCAGGAGCGCAGGACGATGACAACCACAGGTTTCGGGATCGACGTCGGCGGCAGCGGCGTCAAGGGCGGCACGATCGACCTGAGCACCGGGGAAATGATCGGTGACCGCATCAAGATCCTGACCCCGCAGCCGTCCACTCCCGATGCGATCGCGGGCACTGTGGCCGAGATCGTCGAGCAAGCAAAGTGGACCGGGCCGGTCGGCATCACGTTGCCCGCTGTCGTGACCGGCGGCGTCGCGCGCAGCGCCGCGAACATCGACAAGTCCTGGATCGACACCGACGCGGCCGCGCTCTTCGGCAAGGCCCTGGGCGGGCGCGAAGTCACCGTCCTCAACGACGCCGACGCCGCCGGAATTGCCGAGGACTCGTTCGGCGCGGGCAAGGACACCTCCGGCGTCGTGATCCTCTTGACCTTCGGCACCGGAATCGGATCTGCCGTGTTGCACAACGGAGTTCTGTTGCCCAACACCGAGTTCGGCCACCTCGAGGTCGACGGCAAGGAAGCCGAGCATCGAGCGGCGTCGTCGGTGAAGGAAAAAAAGGACTGGAGCTACAAGGAGTGGGCGGTCGAGGTCTCCCGAGTTCTGACCACCTTCGAGAACCTGCTGTGGCCTGATCTCTTCATCGCCGGAGGCGGAATCAGCCGCAAGCACGAGAAGTGGATTCCGCACCTGACCAACCGCACGAAGGTCGTCCCCGCCACCCTCCTCAACACCGCTGGAATCGCCGGAGCTGCGCTCGCGTCGGTCGGACTGACCAGGCCGGCCCCCGTCGCCGGATGAGAAAACCTGCACGTGAAAAGCGGAAAATCTACCTGTTACGGCCCGCCGTGACGTAAGAGTTTCCTGAGAGTCGTTACAATGGTGAAGTCCGGCTGCGCGCCGGCCAACAACCATTGACCTCTCCGCCGGATCACCACTCTGGCGTGACGCCGCACGACACCGTCACGAAAGGGCGTACGTGGCAGCCACCGATACACGTCAGACTGCTGATTCTCCATCAGAGTCAGAGCCACAATCTCCAGCCGTGGAGGCGGCCACCGTCACCGCTCCGGCAGCCAAGAAGGCTCCGGCGAAAAAGGCTCCCGCCAAGAAGGCAGCAGCAAAGAAGGCTCCGGCCAAGAAAGCTCCGGCCAAGAAGGCAGCAGCTAAGAAGGCCAGCCCCAAGAAGGCCGGCGATCCTGATGCCGAAGACGGCGATGTCGAGTTGGAAGACATCGACATCACGGACGGCGACCTTGCCGAGGTCGAGTCCGATGTCGTCGAGGTCGTAGCAGTCGGCGAAGACGAAGAGACCGCTGCAGAGCCGTCCGAGAAGGACAAGGCTTCCGGCGACTTCGTCTGGGACGAGGAAGAGTCCGAGGCTCTTCGCCAGGCACGCAAGGACGCCGAACTGACGGCGTCCGCCGACTCGGTTCGCGCTTACCTCAAGCAGATCGGCAAGGTCGCACTCCTCAACGCCGAAGAGGAAGTCGAACTGGCCAAGCGCATCGAGGCCGGCCTCTACGCCGTGCAGATCATGCAGGATCTTGCTGACAAGGGCGAGAAGTTGCCTGCAGCTCAGCGACGCGACATGAGCTGGATCTGCCGCGACGGCAACCGCGCCAAGAACCACCTCCTCGAGGCCAACCTTCGCCTGGTCGTCTCGCTGGCCAAGCGCTACACGGGCCGCGGCATGGCGTTCCTGGACCTCATCCAGGAAGGCAACCTCGGTCTGATCCGTGCAGTCGAGAAGTTCGACTACACCAAGGGTTACAAGTTCTCGACCTACGCCACGTGGTGGATCCGTCAGGCCATCACCCGCGCAATGGCCGACCAGGCTCGCACCATCCGCATCCCGGTGCACATGGTCGAGGTCATCAACAAGCTCGGCCGTATCCAGCGTGAGCTGCTCCAGGACCTGGGCCGTGAGCCCACGCCGGAAGAGCTTGCCAAGGAAATGGACATCACGCCGGAGAAGGTGCTGGAAATCCAGCAGTACGCGCGTGAGCCGATCTCTCTCGACCAGACCATCGGCGACGAGGGCGACAGCCAGCTCGGTGACTTCATCGAGGATTCCGAAGCTGTTGTCGCAGTCGACGCCGTCTCGTTCACCTTGCTGCAGGATCAGCTCCAGTCGGTACTCGAGACGCTGTCCGAGCGCGAAGCCGGCGTGGTTCGCCTCCGCTTCGGCCTCACCGACGGCCAGCCGAGGACTTTAGACGAAATCGGACAGGTCTACGGCGTCACGCGTGAGCGTATCCGTCAGATCGAATCGAAGACGATGTCGAAGCTGCGCCACCCGTCGCGTTCGCAGGTTCTGCGCGACTACCTCGACTAGTCACACCAGCTACGCGAAGAAGAGCCGCTCTCCGGATTTCCGGAGAGCGGCTCTTCTTCGTTTGCCGCCTCAGGCCAAGAGTGTGTCCCGGAGTTGTGCGATGTCCCCGTCGCTCAACTGCAGGCCGTCCCGGACGTAGTTGTCGAAGTTGCCGTACACCCGATCCACCGTGGCGAAAGACGTGTCCAGCCACGACTGTTCGACGCCGTCGATGAACGCACTCCCGGTGCGAGGTCCGGTGAGGTACTGGTTGCTGAGCATGTAGTCGGCGTTCACGTCGGCGCGGCTCACGCCGAGGAGGGTCAGAAGAACCGCAGTCATCCAGCCGGTACGGTCCTTGCCCGCCGAGCAGTGGTAGAGGACTGCACCCTCGGTGTTCGCGACGTTCACCAGAGCATCGTGGAATGCGCGGCTCGCCCCCGGATCGGTCGCCATCAACGCGTACATCGTGGGCATGTCCACCAGGGCCGGGAGGTTGGCGGGGTTGGTTCCGATGACGTCGAACCAGTTGGTTCGTGCCCCGTTCGGAATGCGGTCTTGCGAGAGCGTCCGTTCGACGACCGTGCGGAAGTCGTCCACCGATTCCACTCCGCGTTCGCTCAACGACGCGAGATCCGACGGCGTCAGCTTGTCGAGGGCATTCGAGCGAAACACCTTCCCCCACCGAACGATCCGCCCCTCCTCGGTGACGTAGCCGCCGATGTCACGCGCGTTCGACGCACCCTCGAGATGCAGCGATCGGTCTGCGGCAACCTGCGCAGCTGCAGGTCCGGCTTGTTCGAGCGCGGGTATTCCCCCGGCGAGCGCCGGCACCGGACCGCACGAGAGGATCACCGCGCACAGGACTGTCGCGGCGGGACGGGCGATTCTGTTCGACATCCGGACAGAATAGGGCCGCAATCAGGACTTCGTACGAACCTTGATGTACAACGAGGCAACCGGTTCGATAACTCTTGCCGCCACTGGACCGATGACCGCCATCAGGAGCACGTAAGCCGTTGCCAATGCCGCCAGTTCGGCGTCGACCGCACCCGCGGACACCGCCAGCCCGGCGATGATGATGGAGAACTCACCGCGGGCGATCAGGGCGGCACCGGCGCGCGCTTGACCCATTCGCGCGACACCCTGACGTCTGGCCGCCCAGGCGCCGGTGATCAGCTTCGTGATCGCGGTGACGACGGCCAGGATCGCAGCCCACCCGAGGACGGGCGGAATGGAACTGGGATCGGTGTTGAGACCGAAGACCACGAAGAACATTGCAGCGAACAGATCTCGAAGGGGCTCGAGCACGCGACTGGCATTGTGCGCCGTCGACCCCGAGATCGCGATCCCGAGGAGGAACGCGCCCACAGCCGCCGACACCTGCATCGCCGAACTGATGCCGGCAACCAACAGTGCGGCACCGAGCAGCTTGAGCAGGAGCGTCTCACTGTCGGGACTGTCGAGGAGCGCGGAGACGTACCGCCCGTATCGCAGGGCCACAACAAGAACCACGGTGATGACCAACAACGAGATCCCGACCGCTTCGAGCCCGCCCATGAAGCTGACGCCCGCAAGCATCGCGGTCAGAATCGGCAGATACAGCGCCATCGCCAGGTCTTCGAACACCAGAATCGACAGCACGACCGGTGTTTCGCGGTTACCGAGGCGCCCCAGGTCGCTGAGCACCTTGGCGATGATTCCCGAAGACGAGATGTAGGTGACGCCGGCCATGACCGTCGCCCCCACGACGCCCCAGCCGAGAATCAAGCCGACCACCGCGCCGGGAGTCGCGTTGAGGACGATGTCGACGATGCCCGCTACGCGTGAGCGTTTGAGACCGGTCACGAGCTCGGCCGCGGTGTATTCGAGCCCCAACAGCAACAAGAGCAGGACGATCCCGATCTCACTTGCCAGATGGGAGAACTCGCCGATGTCTCCGAGTTGGATGAAACCGCCCTGTCCGAAGCACAGGCCGCCGATCAGGTAGAACGGGATCGGCGACATCCCCACGCGAGCAGCGAGCCGTCCGAGCAGTCCGAGCGCGAAGAAGACCGCGCCGAGTTCGATCAGTGCGAGGGTGGTTGTGTCCACGCGCCAGTCAGCCGTTGGCCAAGATTTTTGCCGCTGCGGCCAAACCGTCCGGCGTTCCGACTGCTACGAGAAGATCTCCCCCGGTGAAGGTGAAGTCGGGGTTCGGGGACGGGCTGACCTGTCCGGCACGCATGACGGCGACGATGGAGACTCCGGTACGCGTGCGCATGCCGGTGTCCCCGAGGGTCTGCCCGTCGTAGCGCGAACCGTCCTTGATGTAGAGCTGTTTGGTTCGAATGCCCGGAAGGTCACGGTGCTCTTCTTCGAGCTGCGCAACGAGCTGTGGGGCACCCAGGAGATTGCTGAGCGCTGCCGCTTCCTCGGTGGTCAGAGGCAGCGAGGCAGCACACGCGTCAGGGTCGTCTGCCTTGGACACGATGAGGTCGGTATGACCGTCCCGATGGGTGACGACACCCACGCGACGACCGGAAGACAGAACAAAATCCTTGCGCGTCCCGATCCCCGGTAGTGGGGTGACTTCTACGTTCATATACCAACGGTAGCGCCGATCGGCGACCTGCATCGCGTGAGGGCCACAATCCGCCGGGAGCACTTCGCGGCGAGCGAACCGGCGACCTACCGAACCGGCGAAAACACGCCGTTCTCGTCCGGAAGATACTCGACGACAGCGGTGACGGCTGCGACCGGAATCGGGGCGTACAGATGCGGGAATCGCATCGATTCCGGGTCAGAAGGGACGCCCGGTTCGTACTTGACCTGACCACCGAGCAGGGCCGGATCGATGGCGAGAAGGACTATGTCATCGCGGCCGGCGAAGATCCGATTCGCCGGGAGATGAACTTGCGTCGGAGTCGACATGTGAACAAATCCCTCCGCCTCGAATCCGTCGGGGATACGTTCGCCGTGCTGTTGTGCCCGCGCCCATTCCTCGCGCGTGCACATGTGGAGCAACTCGACGCTCTCGTCGACAAGTGGTTCGCGTCCCGGGTTCATCCGCCCAGAATATCGGGCTGAGGTCGGCGATTCGAATCAGCTGTCAGCGAACAATCTTCACCCGAGAATGCCTGTCCAGCGCATTTCCAGTGAGACACAACACTAAGAAACGCCTTCGGGAACAACCCGTAAACCCCAAACGTCTGTAAGAGTGGATCTACCGCGCCATTCCGACGCGGCGGACCAGGCCCCAGGCACGCGGCCCGAATGCCGCAAAGCCAGTACGGAGGAGTCATGCCCGGAACACTGACCAGCCCACAGTTGACCGCTGCCGACCGGTGCGACCGGTGCGGTGCCGGAGCACGCGTACGCGCCGTGCTTCCCACCGGCGGCGAGCTTCTCTTCTGCGGACACCACGCAACCGAACACGCGGATCGACTTCGCGAGATGAATGCCGTCGTCTCCGAAAGCGAACCCGCAATCTGACCTGTCAGCCGGGGGTGGCCTCTTCACGAGGCGCGCCATGAACGCCAGAACGGGCGATCACATTCACTGTGATCGCCCGTTCTGCCGTTCCGGGGCCGCAAGCACGCGAAGCGTGCGGGACCGGTATCGGCTGCTACCAGCTGCGTAGGATCGCGATGCGCTCGGTCAGCTGATCGACAGTCGCGATGGCCGTCGGCGGGCCTCCGCACACTCGGCGAAGTTCCGCGTGAATGATGCCGTGTGGTTTGCCGGTTCGGTGAACGTTCATCGCCACCAACCCGTTCAGCTCCTTGCGGAGCGCTCCGAGCTGATCTGCCGTGGCCGCTCGATCGGATACCACTGCCGCCGTGGGTTGCGGTGCGGCGGCCTTGGCCGAGTTGGCCTCGACCTGTGTCTGCTGGCGTTGACGCAGCAATGCCCGCATCTGATCGGCGTCGAGTAGGCCTGGCAGACCGAGGTAGTCGGCTTCCTCGTCACTTCCGGCGAATGTCGCGGTACCGAAGGACGATCCGTCGTAGATCACCTGGTCGAGTTCGGCATCGGCGCCCAGGGACGTGAACGCCTTCTCCTCCTCGCCCAGCTCGTCCTTCTGCTTGTTCGCATCGGCGAGCAGGTCGTCTTCGAGGCCGTCCTTCTCACGATGCGGCTTGCCGAGTACGTGGTCACGCTGAGCCTCGAGCTGTGCAGCAAGGTCGAGAAGCACCGGCACCGACGGCAGGAAGACGCTGGCAGTTTCGCCCTTACGACGCGAACGCACGAAGCGCCCGATCGCCTGAGCGAAGTACAGCGGGGTCGACGCGCTGGTCGCGTACACACCGACCGCCAGACGGGGAACGTCGACGCCCTCGGACACCATGCGCACCGCGACCATCCATTTCTGGTCGCTCGCACCGAATTCGGCGATTCGCTTGGACGCGGTGGGGTCGTCGGACAGCACGACGGCCGGCTGTTCGCCGGTGATCGCTGTCAACGCCTTCGCGTACTCGCGGGCCACCGTCTGGTCCGTCGCGATGACAAGTCCGCCGGCATCGGGCATACCCGTACTGCGCAGCTGCGCCAAACGGGTGTCTGCTGCTTGCAGCACGGCAGGAATCCAGTCGCCGGCAGGGTCCAAGGCCGTACGCCATGCCCGAGTCGTCTGCTCGGCGCTCAGCGGCTCGCCGAGCCGAGCGGTGAATTCCTCGCCGGCGTTGTTTCGCCACCGCGCCTCGCCCGAGTAGGCGAGAAACACGACGGGGCGAACCACGCCGTCCTTGAGGGCATCCGAGTATCCGTAGGAGTGATCGGCTTTCGAGCGGAGCAGACCTTCCTTGTCCGGCTCGTACTCGACAAAAGGAATGGCACTGTCGTCACTGCGGAACGGAGTTCCGGTCAGTGCGAGACGCCTGGTCGCGTCGCCGAACGCCTCACGAATGGCGTCGCCCCAGCTCTTGGCGTCGCCGCCGTGGTGGATCTCGTCGAGGATGACCAGCGTCTTGCGGCCCTCGGTGCGCACACGGTGCTTCGACGGGTGCGAGGCAACCTGGGCGTAGGTCAGCACGACGCCGTGATAGTCACTCGAGGTCTGGCCGGTCGAGTTGGAGAACCGCGAGTCCAATGCCAGGCCGGATCGCTGAGCGGACTCCGCCCACTGGTGCTTGAGGTGCTCGGTCGGCGCCACGACGGTTATCTGGTCGACCGTCCGGTCACGGAGCAATTCCGAAGCTACCCGCAGAGCGAAGGTGGTCTTACCTGCTCCCGGCGTTGCGACCGCCAGAAAGTCACGCGGACTGCTGGAAAGGTACTTGGTCAGTGCACGGCGCTGCCATGCACGAAGGGAACCGGTAGGGGCGCCAGGTTGGGTTCCCGCGGATTGAGCTCCGGCGGGTTCGGGCGAATTGCCGAACTCGGCTGCCACGGTCTCAGACGTCATAGGCCGCGCCTCCACTGGAATCGCACTGTTGTCTCGCGCTCCTCGAATTTTCATCAATGTCCGGCGACGAGCCTAGCCGCCGCCACCGACGAAAGCCGCACTCGAAGCGCGTACTCATGGCCGTTCTCACTCCGGCCGGCGAGGTTTCGCTGTTCTCGCATCCTGCCGACCTGCACGCGAATTGTCTCAGAAATGTGCGACACGTCGGCGCCATGGTTGGGCAACCGGGTGTGTCGTCAGGGATGCTGGAGACATCATGAGTGAAGCGCGAGGCGAGAAGTCGAGCGGAAGTGATCTGCACCACCGCAGATGGCATCCGCTACGCCGCACCGGGCAGTTGATCGGTCGAACCCTGAGCAAGGCCTGGGACGATTCCATCTTCGGAAAGGCGGCTACGGCCGCGTTCTGGCAAACGCTGTCACTGGCTCCCCTGCTGCTGGGCCTTCTCGGAATGATCGGCTACATCGGTGGGTGGTTCGGACCCAACACCGTCGAGATCATCGAATCCAAGATCGTCACGTTCAGCGGAACGATCTTCAGCGAAAGCGTCGTCGACCAGATCATCCGCCCGACGGTGACGGACGTCCTTCAGCGCGGACGACCGGAGATCATCTCGGTGGGCTTCCTGCTCTCCCTGTGGGCGGGATCATCGGCGATCAGTACCTTCGTCGACTCGATCGTGGAAGCACACGGTCAGCAGGATGCGCGCAATCCCATCTGGCAGCGCATCTTCGCCCTGTTGCTCTACGTGATGTTCCTGGTGATGGCTGTGTTCATCCTGCCGCTGGTAGCTCTCGGGCCGACGCTCGTCGGGCGAGCACTGCCGGCCTCCTGGTACGTGGTCGGCTCGAATCTGGTCGACACGTTCTACTACCCCGCTGTCGGTCTGCTGGTGATCATCGGCCTCACGACGCTCTACAAAGTCGCTCTACCGAAGTCGCTGCCGTGGCATCGGCTGCTCGCGGGCGCGCTGGTCGCCGGTGTGTTCTTCATGGCCGCCAGTACCGGATTGCGCTGGTACCTGGGATTTGTCACCAGCACCGGCTACACGTACGGCGCACTGGCAACGCCGATCGCCTTTCTGCTCTTCACGTTCTTCCTCGGTTTCGCCGTCGTCCTCGGCGCCGAGTTCAACGCGACGGTTCAGGAGTTCTGGCCGGCTCGTGCCACTCGGATGGAGCAGATGCGAGAGTGGCTTGCGGCTCAGAACACCGACGACGAGACCGGTCCGGTCACCAACCTGACCTGGCACCTGGCCACCAGCCCGATCCGCATCTCGGGCGACAAAGCGGATCCGGCCACGGTCCCCTCGTACGGGCGGCCCCGCAGCAGACAAACAGAGTCGCGCCAGAACTCGTGCGCCGACCAAGATCCCTGCGATGAACCGCAGGCAGACGCGAAGAGCCCGGCGGCCGACTGCGTCGAGGCTGTCGATCCGCCGAGCTCCGGAAGTACTCCCGCTCGCGTGACCCGAGGTCAGTCGCCCTTACGGAGTCCTTCGTAAATCTTCTTGCAGTCCGGGCACACCGGTGATCCCGGCTTGGCGGACTTCGTCACGGGAAACACCTCGCCGCACAGCGCGACGACATGGGTTCCCATGACGGCGCTCTCGGCGATCTTGTTCTTCTTCACGTAGTGGAAGAACTTCGGGGTGTCGTCGTCGGTCGTTTCGTCGGTGGAGACGTCGGGACGTTCCTTGGTTTGAGTGCTCACCCCTCCAATAATGCCGTCTCCGTCACAGCGGTGCGACCCACGGGTCGTGTGCAATTGTCGGCCGAGAGTGGAACAGTGGAGTCATGGCACGAAATGGCGCGTTCGGCAGGTCCGACGAGGCCGGGACTCCCGAAAATCCCGTACTGATCACCGAAGCGCAGAAGTCCGTCGAAGAACAGCACAAAGCCCGAGTGCGCAAGTACATGATCATCATGTCCTTCCGGTTCCCGGCGTTGATCCTCGCGGCGATCGCGTACGGCATCTGGGCCAACGCCTGGATCTCGATGCTCATCATCGGTGCATCCATTCCGCTTCCCTGGATCGCCGTCCTGATCGCCAACGACCGACCACCGCGCACCAAGGACGAACCGAGCCGATACGACGGACGAAAGAAGACCGCAGGCGAGATCGAATCCGCGACGCACCACACCATCGAAGGCTGACAAGTTCCGCCTGCGAGAATGACGGGGTGAGAAGCGAAACGCTCCTGTCCATCACCCCTGCGCTGCGTGAGGCTCTGCTTCGCAATCGATTCGACACGGGAACCATGCTCGAGGCATTGGGTCCCGAAGTTCACGCCGCTCTCGGCCGAAGTGAGCCGGTGCCCGTGCGCCGCGCCACCCGAGAACTCGGGGACCTGGGCGTTCTCATCAGACTGTTCCTTCTCGCCGATGATTGCCCGGCAGGCGACGTCGCCGCGGCGTTGACTCCGCTGACAATTGCGCAGTGCGTCGACGCCGGCCTGCTCGAAGGTGAAAACTTCGACAGTGAGAATCCGCTCGTGCGGGCCGCGGTCGATCTTCGCCCCATCGACGTCGGCGACGGCGACCGTTGGGTGATCTCGGATCTCGACGGCGGAATCCGTCCCAAGAAGGCCACGGCCGATCACGTGCTGGGCGTCGGACATGCGTCACTGTCCTTGCTGCAGGCCACGCCCACCGCGAAGGTCGGCAGCGTGCTCGACCTCGGTACGGGATGCGGCATCCAAGCCCTGCACGCGAACACATACGCGGATTCGGTCACCGCAACCGACATCAATCAACGAGCCGTCGACCTCACGGCCGCAACCATGGCGCTCAACGGACTGGACGTCGAACTGCTTCAGGGGTCCTGGTTCGAACCCGTCGAGGGTCGAACCTTCGACCAGGTGGTCGCCAATCCCCCGTTTGTCGTCGGCGAGGCACGCGTCCATCACACGTACCGCGATTCCGGCCTCGATCTCGACGGTGCGAGCGAATTGATGATCTCGCGCTCGATCGACTATCTGAACCCCGGCGGCACGGCAGCGCTGTTGGCCTCGTGGGTGCACATCGAAGGACAGGACTGGCGTTCGCGGATCGCGTCGTGGCTGCCGGCGCACGGCGTCGACGCCTGGGTGGTGCAGCGCGACGTGGCGGACCCAGCTCTGTACGTCGGCACGTGGCTCAAGGACGGCGGGCAGGATCCGCGAGATCCGGAATCGGCATCGCGAGCAAACGCCTGGCTGGATCACCTCGAAGAAGCCGATGTCGAGGGCGTCGGCTTCGGTTTCGTGTTCCTTCGCCGCACCGACTCCCCCACCGACCTGATGGCCGAGGACCTCATGCACGGCTTCTCGGACCCGCTCGGGGCCGAGGCGCTCGCTTACTTCGACCGTCTTGCCTGGTTGCGTGAACACGACGTCCTCGAGGAGCGATTCGTCCTGGATCCGGACACGGCTCTCGAACGCGTCTACCTCCCCGGCGACGAGGGATGGCAGCAAGTGGTCACGCGTGTGCACCGCGGCAACGGACCACACTGGCAGCACGAGATCGACGAGCTCGGTGCTGCGCTGCTGGCCGGGCTCCGAGCGGACGGACTGGTGGTCGACGAACTGGTCGAACTTCTCGCCGCGGCGAACGGCGAAGACCCGGACCAGCTACGTGAGGCCGTCGTCACATTGCTGGTCTCGCTTGTCCGGCACGGGTTGGTGCTTCCCGTCACGAACTGAGTTCCCGGTGAGTTGCAGATTTTTGTGTTCTCAGCAACTTCTCAGGACGACTGGGAAATAACTGCAGGTCACGGCGTTTTAGCGGAAATCGGCGCGGGAACTTTCCCGGAACTCTCACACGTTGAACTGTGTGAGAGACCGCCGATAGGGAGGCAAGTCATGACAAGCCCCAGCACCACTACTCGCATTCGTCCGAGCGCCGCAGATCTGGACGCCCAGAGCCCGGCCGCAGACCTGGTCCGCGTCTACCTGAACGGGATCGGTCGTACTGCACTGCTGACAGCAGCAGACGAGGTCGAACTGGCGAAGCGAATCGAAGCGGGGCTGTACGCCAGCCACGTCCTTGCCACGGGAAAGCGCCTGACAGTCGCCAAGAAGAGGGATCTCGCAACGATCGTTCGCGAGGGACAGTCGGCGCGTAGCCACCTCCTGGAAGCGAACCTGCGACTCGTCGTGTCGCTGGCCAAGCGCTACACCGGCCGCGGAATGCCGCTCCTCGATCTCATTCAAGAAGGCAACCTCGGACTCATCCGTGCCATGGAGAAGTTCGACTACGCCAAGGGCTTCAAGTTCTCGACGTACGCCACCTGGTGGATCCGTCAGGCGATCACCCGCGGAATGGCTGATCAGAGCCGCACCATCCGGCTCCCAGTCCACCTCGTGGAGCAGGTCAACAAGCTCGCCCGCATCAAGCGTGAACTGCACCAGCAGCTCGGGCGCGAAGCGACGGACGACGAGTTGGCCGAAGAGTCGGGCATTCCCGCCCACAAGATCGCGGACCTGCTCGACCACAGCCGCGACCCGGTAAGCCTGGACATGCCAGTCGGCAACGACGAAGAAGCTCCCTTGGGCGACTTCATCGAAGATTCCGAGGCGACTTCGGCGGAGAACGCCGTCATCGCCGGTCTGCTGCACAGCGATGTGCGCAGCGTGCTCGGGACGCTCGACGAGCGCGAGCAGCAGGTCATCCGACTTCGCTACGGTCTCGACGACGGCCAGCCTCGCACACTCGATCAGATCGGCAAGCTCTTCGGCCTCTCGCGTGAGCGGGTTCGTCAGATCGAGCGTGAGGTCATGGGCAAGCTCCGCGTCGGCGATCGCGCCGAGAAACTGCGTTCCTACGCGAGCTGATCAAACAACACAGCACGTGCGTCAGCGCGCCACACCACTCGCGCTGACGCACCGCACAAAGCACCGGCCACCGCTTATTCCCTCCCCCTCGGGAATGTGCGATGGCCGGTGTTGTTCGTTGTACCTACCGCAGACGCCTGGGCCCCAGGTCGATTGCGCTCGGCTCTGGCCCGATGCGTACTCGCGAATCGGTGATCTCCGCGCCGGTAGCCGAAGCAAGTACCGGCTCACAGGCCAGTTCGCGGACTTCCGGAATATCGTCGGCCAGCGCCGAGATCCGCTGGACCAGATCGACCAAGGCACCCTTGTTGACCGGAACGGCATTTCGATATCCGGAGAGCAGCGGCGCTGCCTTGGGTGCGTCGATCAACTCCGTAGCAGCGTCTTCCGTGAGCGGCAGTACGCGATAGGCACGGTCCCCGAGGAGATCGGAGATCACACCGGCGAGACCGAATGAGATCAGCGAACCGAACGACGGGTCGTCTTGGACACCAACCACACACCCGATGCCCTTGGTTGCCATTTTCTGCACGTGCAGCAGCGGTTCACCCGACGCGGCCGCAAGATCTCGGTAAGCGAGGCGCACCGATTCAGGTCCACTCAGATCCAGCCTGACGCCGCCCAGATCCGGTCGGTGGCGCCACATTTCGCCGGTTGCCTTGACCGCGACCGGGTAGCCGACAGCATCCGCTGCCTCTACAGCTTCGTCTTCGCTCAGGACCGAACGGAATTCGACGACTGCAACCCCGTAGCACTCGAGAAGAGCTGCTGCTTCGACGTCCGAAAGCCAACGGCCAGGCGAGTTTTCAAGCCAGGCGGCCACCATCTTCTGGGCTCGTTCGGAGTCGATTCCCGCGGGGCGAACAACCTTCGACGCAGGCTTGCTGCGCCACTCCGCGTAACGCCAGGCCCTCGCCAACGCCAGTGCGGCGCGCTCCGGCCCCGGGTAGGACGGCACCGAACCGCGGGTCGGGTTTCCGACTTCGTCGCGGACCGCCAGGACGTCCGGCACACCCTCGGCTGCGAGGAACGTCGTGAGAATCGGCTTGTCCGAGCCGGCGACGGCGTCTTTGAGTGCTTTCGCGAACGGCTCGACCGGAATGGCAACCGGAGGAACGAAGACGGCGATGACGGCATCGACGTCGAACGACGCCAACGCGTCGCGCACGGCAGCGGCGAACAGTTCCGGACTCGCCTGGGCGCCAAGGTCGACCGGGTCGCTGACCTGCAAACCTTCACTGCGGGCGGCGTCCGCGGCAAGGACACCGAGCGCGGTCGAGTTGCCGATGACAGCAAGCCGCGGACCCGCCGGCAACGGCTGGTATCCGAAGAGCAAGGCGCAGTCGAACAATTGTGAAATGGAGCCGACCTGGATGACGCCCGCCTGTTCGAAGAGAGCACGGACGATGGAATCGTCGATCTCCACTCCGGTGGCGGCGAGAACCGGCGGAACCGCGTGCCGACCGCTCTTGACCGCGACGATCGGCTTCTTCCGCGCAACTCGGCGGGCGATCCGGGAGAACTTTCGTGGGTTGCCGAAGCTTTCGAGGTAGAGAAGGACCACTTCGGTGGACTGGTCGGAATCCCAGTACTGCAGAAGGTCGTTGCCCGAGACGTCCGCACGGTTGCCGGCAGAAACGAAGGCGGACAACCCGATTCGGCTGCGCGCAGCTTCGTCGAGAATGGCGATACCGAGCGCGCCGGACTGACAGAAGAAGCCCACGTTGCCTGCCACCGGCAAGACCGGCGCGAGAGTCGCATTCAACGAGATCGCGGGGTCGTTGTTCGCCACTCCCAGTGCATTCGGACCGATGAGGCGCATTCCGTGAGCGCGTGCTGCATGGACCAGTTTGCGTTCGGACGAGCGTCCGTCCGGACCGCTCTCGCTGAAGCCCGACGAGACCACCACCAGCGCTTTGACGCCCTTGTCGAGGCAGTCGTCGAGTACCGAATTGATCGATTCCGCAGGTACAGCCACGACGGCGAGATCGACGTCGTCAGGAATGTCGCGAACAGTTGGGTACGCCCGCACCCCGTGAACCGAACGATGCTCCGCGTTGACGGGGTAGACCGGTCCGGTGAATCCGCCGCGCAGCAGGTTGGTCAACACCGCGTTACCCACCTTGGCGGGGTCCGCTGATGCGCCGATCACTGCCACCGATCGTGGACTCAGCACGTTTCCCATGCTGCGGGCCTCAGCTGCCCGCTCACGCGAATTACGTACTGAAACAAGCGCTTCCGTCGGGTCGATCGCGAATTCGAGGCGCAGCACGCCACCGTCGAACGAGCGGCTCACCTGATACCCCGCCTCACGGAACACCGTCACCATGTTGCGGTTCTCGGACAGGACCTCGGCGACGAACATCGTCAGGCCGTTCTCGGCCGCTGCTGCTGCCAGGTATTCGAGCAGGATCGGGCCGAGGCCGCGCCCCTGGTGTGCGTCGGCGACGACGAAGGCGACCTCGGCAGACTTTCCGTCACCGACGTCGAGGAGTCGCTCGTAGCGACCCACCGCGATGATCTCGTCGCCGAGCATCATCACGAAGGCGACGCGGTTGTGGTGGTCGACCGTCGTGAAATTCTTCACGTCGCGCGCCGACATCGTGGGGTACGGGCCGAAGTAGCGCAGGTACCGAGTGCG
This sequence comes from Rhodococcus sp. 66b, assembly GCF_002076325.1. NCBI lineage: Bacteria > Bacillati > Actinomycetota > Actinomycetes > Mycobacteriales > Nocardiaceae > Rhodococcus > Rhodococcus sp. 66b. Next base: position 20,725 of record NZ_MUZB01000018.1, on the reverse strand, counting down.
CTCGGAGAGTTTGCCGTGGAATTCGACGAGCTTGTCCGCGTCCTCGGGAACGATGGGTCGCAACGCCACCGCGCCGCCGTCGGAGGCGAGAACGTCGACTACCCACGAATGGGGATAGGTGTGAGCCGGGTCGGTCTTCGGCGCCTGGTCGCTCGCGCCGCCGGCATCGGTATCGGACTGTTCAGTCACGGGGATCCTCCGGGTCGAGTCCGAGTAGCGGGAACGAAGCACGGCGTGTGGCGATGATCGCCGAGTCGATTCGGGTGAGTGCACGGTCCACCGACGCGACACCTGTCTCCGGTGTACCACCCGGGCCGTCCCACGGGGTGTATGCGACATCTCCGCCGTCGCCCATGGTCGGCGGGAGGTCGACGCTCGGCGCTCGCAGCTTCGTCGATTCCTTCCACTCGTCAGGCACAGCTGTGTCGACGTCGACCTCGCGATCGAGCGCGGCAGCGATCAGGTGAGTCCATGCCCTCGGCACGACGCGAACCAGTCCGTATCCGCCGCCGCCGACTGCCAGCCACCGGCCCTCGGAGTAGCGGTCGGCAAGATCGCGCATTGTCAGGAACGCTGCTCGCTGGCCGTCGACGGTCAGAGCGAGGTCCGCGAGCGGGTCCTCGCGGTGCGAGTCGACTCCGCACTGGCTGATGATGATCTGCGGGCGGAAGGCTGCAATGGCTCCCGGGACGACGGCGTGAAATGCGCGCAGCCACAACGCGTCGACGGTCCCGGGAAGCACCGGGATGTTCACTGCAGTGCCTTCAGCGGCCCCGTCGCCGACCTCGCTCGACCATCCGGTGTTCGGCCACAAGGTTGCCGGGTGCTGATGCAGCGAGACCGTGAGCACCCGGGGGTCCCCGAGGAACGCATGTTGCACTCCGTCGCCGTGATGAGCGTCGACGTCGATGTAGGCGATGCGGTCGTAGCCGTTGTCGAGCAGCCACGAAATCGCCACAGCCGCATCGTTGTAGACGCAGAATCCCGAAGCCCAATCCGCCATCGCGTGGTGCATGCCGCCGCCGATGCTGACCGCGCGTCGCGTACGTCCCGAAGCGATTTCCTGCGCTGCGGCCAGCGAGCCGCCGGCGAGGATCGCACTTGCTTCGTGCATGTGCGGGAAGACCGGGTTGTCCTCGGTACCGAGCCCGTGGGGAACATCCTGGCCGCTCACACCGTTGTTCGCAGAGTTACCCGCGTCTTTGACCGCTGCAAGATATGCCGGTGTGTGGATTCTGAGGAGGTCGGCATCGGACGCGGCGCTCGGTTCGAGAAATTCGATGCCCTCGAGAAGTCCGAGGCTTCGCGAGAGTGCCATCGTGAGATCGAGGCGAGTGGGATTCATCGGGTGATCGGCGCTCCACCGATAGCTCAGGTACTCCGGACTCCACACCACGACTCGATTCGCTCGAGACGCCGCGGGGTCCCCGTCAGATCTGATCGACGCGGTCATGGGATCACGCTACTTCCTTCTCGTTTCGTGCCGCACACCACACTCGCGGCCCGCTTCGGAGACCGAGATCGAGTGACACGAATCCAATTCGGACACGCGCTGGACTCGCCGCAGTGGAGGCGGCACCGGAACCACGAACTGAACGGTAGAATGATCAACTGACGAAGGGGTTGAGTGTGAAGGATCTAGTCGACACCACGGAGATGTATCTCCGGACGATCTACGACTTGGAAGAAGAGGGCGTAGTCCCACTCCGGGCGCGGATCGCCGAACGGCTCGAACAGAGCGGACCCACCGTCAGCCAGACAGTTGCGCGTATGGAGCGCGACGGCTTGCTGATGGTCGCCGGCGATCGACATCTGGAACTCACCGACAAGGGTCGCGATCTCGCGATCTCTGTCATGCGTAAGCACCGGTTGGCAGAGCGCCTACTGGTGGACGTCATCGGTCTCAAATGGGAAGACGTACATGCCGAGGCATGCCGTTGGGAGCACGTGATGAGCGAGGAGGTCGAGCGTCGACTCGTCGTCGTTCTGAACAACCCCACGACGTCGCCATACGGCAACCCGATTCCGGGCTTGGACCAGTTGGGACTCGACGGCCCGGTTGCCACCACCGAAACGTTGGTGCGCCTGACCGATATTCCGCACGGCGCACAGACAGCTGTGGTCGTTCGGCGACTCGCCGAGCACGTGCAGTCCGATCCCGAGGTGATCGCGCAGCTGCGTGACGCCGGCGTCGTTCCCGACGCCAGGGTGACGGTCGAAACCCGTCCGGGCTCGGTGACCATCATCGTGCCGGGTCACAGCGGGTTCGACCTGTCCGAGGAAATGGCTCACGCCGTTCAGGTCAAGCAGGTCTGAGGAACTAGATGAAACTCCTGGTCACCGGCGGCGCCGGTTACGTCGGCAGTGTGTGCAGCACTGTGTTGCTCGAGCGTGGACACGAAGTTGTCGTCATCGACGACCTCTCCACCGGAAATGCCGACGCGGTGCCTGCCGGTGCCGAGTTCATCGAAGGGGATGTGGGGGCGCTGGCCGCCGACATCCTCGGCAGTGCGGGTTCACCGGTTTTCGACGGCGTACTTCACTTCGCTGCGCAGTCGCTGGTCGGCGAATCCGTGCTGCACCCCGAAAAGTACTGGCGCGGAAACGTCGTCACGACCATCGAACTGCTCGAGGCGATTCGTGTCTCCGGCACTCCCCGGCTCGTGTTCTCTTCCACCGCCGCGACGTACGGCGAGCCGGAGCAGTCCCCCATCGTGGAAACCGCTCCGACCCGCCCTACGAATCCGTACGGCGCGACCAAGCTCGCGATCGATCATGCGATCACCTCGTACTCGATCGCCCACGGCCTCGGCGCTACCAGCTTGCGCTACTTCAACGTCGCGGGTGCGTACAAGTCCGCCGGCGAGAACCGGGTGATCGAAACCCACCTGATTCCGCTCGTCCTTCAGGTCGCACTCGAGCAGCGAGACAAGATCTCGGTATTCGGAACCGACTGGCCCACGCCGGACGGCACCGCGGTACGCGACTACATACACGTGCTTGACCTCGCCGAAGCGCATCTGCTGGCGCTCGAATCCTCGGTTCCCGGCGAGCACCGCATCTACAACCTCGGAAGTGGTGCCGGCTTCAGCGTGCGCGAGGTGATCGCTGCCTGTGCGCGGGTCACCGGCCTGCCGATCAACGTCGAAGACGCCTCACGACGGCTGGGTGATCCGGCCGTACTGATCGCATCGAGCGACAAGGCGATTGCCGAGTTGGGTTGGACGCCCACGCGTACCGATCTCGACGTCATAGTCGCCGATGCATGGCAGTTCCTCCAGGATCTGGGCGACCGCTCACACGCTGCTCGCTAGCTTCCACTCGGCAGCGCCGGCGGCAAGCCGGCAATTCCGAGCGATTCCCCGATGGACAATCCGACGGCCGCAAGGTCACGGATCCCATCGGGGTGCACACCGGATTGCAGCGATAAATCCAGCAATCCGGCCAAGGTATGTTCCGAATCGGCCGACAGAGCGGCCGACAGCGCAACACCTGCCAGGGGCCCGTCGCCGCGCACGTATGCAAAGAACCCGAGAAGTGTTGCCGGCCAAGCTCGTTCGGGAGACGGCACTTCATGGGTAAGTACGAGCCACAATTGCTCGGCATGTGCGGCAACCGACGTGATCGCCAGACCCAACACCACGTCGCGCACGTGAACGTCCGTCAAAGCGACCACCAGATCGGCGCATTCCTGCGGGTCAGGGTAGTAAGTGCCCGCCTCCACACGGCGGACATGTTCCAACACCAGATCGACCCCGCGCTGAACTGCGGCATCACGGCCTGATCCCCCGCTGTACTCACTCGATTCTCGGCGGCTCGCGATCAGTCGGGCAATAGCATCGTGATTGCGAGCGGCACCGTGTACCCACCGGACCAGTTCCTCGCGCGAACGGCGAATGACCCTCCCGCCCAACACCTGCGCCGCCGCGACCGACGAAGATGCCGGGTCTGGCAGGGTGCCGCGGTGAATCGAACGCGTGACGCTCGTCCACGGCTGGCCAGATTCTATTGCGGCCGTGCACAATACGTCAGCCAGATCGACGCAGGTTCCGCCGAGCATGTCTTCGAATACCTCGGCCAGCTCGATCGTTTCGTCGATGAGAGTTTCAGCTGTCGAGCAATCGGTGATCACCACGAGAACGACCGCACGCGCCCCTTCCCCGTCACACACGGCGGCGAACTGGCGCAGCGCCGCGCTCATCTGCCTCGCAGGCTTTCCCTTGACGCTGGGAAAGTAGTCGTGTCGCATTACCGGGCCGAGCGTCGAGGCGGAAGCGCCCATCAGAGACAGCGCAACGACGGAGTTGGACGGATGGAATCCCAGGAGGGCGGGTATTGCCGCGATCAATTCGCCTGGATCGGAAACACGTTCAACGCGTCCGAAAAGGGCCAGGTCGTCGTCGGAGAATTCGAATTCTCCTGGAAGAGGTGATGTGGTCATGCACAGACCCTCGTCGATCGCCCCGATGCCGCCATCCGCTCGACCAGGGAAAACAGCGACGTCGAATTCGTCTGTGGATTATCGAGTCAGTTGGGGACGAATGATCGCGCCGCACCGAAAAGGTCCGCTCTGTGTCGGACCCGTGTGCTGCGAAATCACTTGCCTGCTTTGACCTTCTGTACGGCTGCGGTGAACGCTTGATCCAGAGGTGCCGTCGAGGGCGTCGCAGAACCGAACGTCATCAGTGTTGTTGCTACCCGTACGTCGCCGACCTGCGCGATCAATGTCAGCATCGTCTGATCGCCGGCTGCGGCTTTGGGGGACACGACGGTGCGGCGAAGTGACATCGTCTTGTCGGCATCGATCGGCGACGGCGGAAGAATTTCCGTCGTCACTGTAGTGGTGACGCCGTTCGCAGTGACAGTCATGGACGGGCACTGGCGAGTTTGCGCTTCCAACTCGTCCAGTGGTGCGTCGACCTTCGTGAGTTCGACCGAAATCGTTGCCCTCGTCGCATTGTCGGTCCCGACCGCCATCACGGTCCCGTTCGGACCGTAATCCTGTTCCGGTGGCTCACATTCGGATGGATCGACGGTGGCACCGCGTGGGACGCCGACTAGATCCGGCGCTGCCATCGGAACGGCCTGCGGGGGCAGCACAACGGCGCCGAAGGGCTCGGGAAATTCCTCGGGAGTCAGCAGCAGTTCGGACAACGGTGCCGCCGTTTTCGGAGAGGTGGATTTCGGCGTCGAGGATTTGGGTGCAGCCGTCGTACTCGGTGCCGCTGAGCCGCTGTCGGTCGCACCGGCAGTCGCCGGCGCGGAGTCCGGAACGGGTGCACCTTGGACCGACCCGGAGCAGCCCGCGAGTAGTGCAACGGCGGCCACCGCAGCAAGGGAGCATGCGGCCACTCGCCTGGACGATCGTGGACACACCCGCATGTAAGCCTCCGCACTCGACCTCGACCGATCCCGACAATCGACCAATGCATTTCGGACAAATCGGCCGTGCCGACCTTGTCTTCCACTCTGCCATGTCCGAAGCCGCGCACCCGACATCTAGCGAACGCCCAGGCCAAGTGTCGAAAGATACCGCTCGGCTTCGCTCTCGGCGAACGTCCGTCTCGTCGGATCGGGAATGATCGGTCACCGACTCGGTGTTCTTACCGATGAACGTCTGATCCAGTGCTGTCGGGCACCTGACTCCGATGCTGTCGAGCGTGCGCCGATAGTGGACACTTGAGATCAAGACCGAAGAGCGAAGGGGACTGCGATGGACGAACAGTCGAGGATGTACGAGCTGGAATTTCCGGCGCCCCAGTTGGCGGCTGCCGACGGCCAGGGACCGATCCTGATTCACGGACTCGAGGGTTACTCCGACGCCGGTCACGCCGTGAAGTTGGCGACGACGCATCTGCGCGAAAGCCTGGAAACCGAGCTTGTCGCGTCGTTTGCTGTCGACGAGCTGATCGACTACCGCTCACGTCGACCAACGATGACATTCAAGGCCGATCATTTCTCCGATTACGACGCTCCGGCGCTCAATCTGTACGCACTGCGCGATACGGCCGGCACGCCGTTCCTGCTGCTCGCAGGGATGGAACCGGACCTCAAGTGGGAGCGGTTCACCACAGCCGTTCGTCTGTTGTCCGAACAGCTGGGAGTGCGTCGAACCATCGGGCTCAACGCGATTCCGATGGCAATCCCGCACACCCGACCGCTGGGTGTGACAGCACATTCGACCAACAAGGACCTGATCCAGGACCATCAGCGTTGGTCAGGTGAACTGCAGGTTCCCGGCAGCGCATCGTCACTCCTCGAGCTTCGTATGTCTCAGCACGGGCACGAGGCGATGGGCTTTTCGGTGCATGTCCCCCACTACCTCGCGCAAACGGATTACCCGGGCGCCGCAGAGACTTTGCTCGAAAACGTTTCCGAGGTTTCGGATCTGGAATTGCCCTTGGTTGCACTGGGTGAGGCCGCGGCGCGCGTTCGGGAACAGGTTAACGAGCACATAGCCGGGAACGAAGAAGTTCAGACTGTAGTCCACGCTTTGGAGCGTCAATACGACACTTTTGTCGCCGCTCAGGAACAACAGTCGTCCCTTCTGGCCGGCGAGGCCGACCTTCCCAGCGGTGACGAGATCGGCGCAGAGTTCGAAAAGTTCCTGGCCGAACAGGCAGGAAATGACGACTTCGGCTCAGCTGGAGACCTCGATCGAGGCGACAACTGACGAAAATGTGACGGGCGGGGCGCATAATTCGACATTGTGCGCATTCCGCAACCCCTCCGTTACCTGGGCTGTTGTTCAGGACACATCCGTCGGATAGCCTCAAACTCTGTGTGATTTTCGTTGACGGCTCAACAACTGGAGCAGACAGTCAACGTGGTCACACGCCGAGCCAGGAGGCGACATGAGCAGACCACGGAACCGTCAGCTCCGACCGGTCCCCGACGAGGAACCGCGGATGATGTTCCGGACGATTCACGGCTACCGACGCGCATTTCGGATAGCCGGCGAGGGTCCGGCAGTACTGCTCCTGCACGGAATCGGCGACAACTCGTCGACGTGGACCGAGATCATTCCCCACCTCGCCAAGAAGTACACCGTCATCGCACCTGACCTGTTGGGTCACGGCCGCTCCGACAAGCCGCGCGCAGATTACTCGGTAGCCGCGTATGCCAACGGCATGCGTGATCTTCTGTCGACGCTCGGCATCGAGCACGTCACCGTCATCGGGCATTCGCTCGGCGGCGGCGTCGCGATGCAGTTCTCCTACCAATTCCCACACATGGTGGATCGCCTCGTGCTGGTCTCGGCCGGTGGCGTCACCAAGGACGTCCACCCACTGCTGCGCCTCATGTCCGTTCCGGTGGTCAACGAGGTCGTCAAACTGCTCCGGATACCTGGCGCGATGCCGCTCGTCCGGATGGCCGGAAACCTTGCCGGTGTCGTCCACGGTTCGAATCTGCGCCCCGGCACCATGCTGCACGACACGCCGGACCTGATTCGAGTGCTCGCTGATCTCCCCGACCCCACTGCCTACGAGGCTTACCTTCGTACGCTGCGGGCAGTCGTGGACTGGCGCGGGCAGGTCGTCACGATGCTCGACCGCTGTTATCTGACCGAGAATCTGCCGGTTCAACTGATCTGGGGCGACGACGACTCCGTCATTCCCGTCTCCCACGCTCACCTCGCGCATGCGGCGATGCCGAACTCACGTCTCGAAATCTTCCGCGGCTCGGGCCACTTCCCGTTCCGCGACGATCCGATGCGTTTCCTGCAGATCGTCGAAGATTTTCTTTCCAGCACCGCACCACTCGTCTTCGACGAGGCCCGCTGGCGTCACATGCTGATCTCCGGCGTCGGCGAGAACACCATTACCGGAACGTCGTCCACCCGCATGGCAGTGCTCGACGCCATGGGCTCGGACGAGCGAAGCGCAACCTGATCCGCGGTTGCGGCTAGCCTGTACGAGTGCTGCTGACGGAACTTCTCCCCGACAACGCGGATCCTGATTCCGTTTTCGACGCCTTCTCTTCGTGGACCCTCGAACGAGGTTTGACGCTCTATCCTGCCCAGGAAGAGGCCGTCATGGAGTTGGTCTCGGGTGCAAACGTGATCCTTGCGACGCCGACCGGGTCCGGCAAATCGATGGTAGCGATCGGCGCGCATTTCTATGCGATGTCGCTCGGCAAGCGCACCTACTACACAGCGCCGATCAAGGCCTTGGTGAGCGAGAAGTTCTTTGCGCTGTGTGAGGTCTTCGGTGCCGAGAACGTCGGCATGATGACCGGCGACGCCGCCGTGAACTCGTCGGCGCCGATCATTTGTGCGACGGCAGAGATCGTCGCAAATCTCGCACTGCGAGAGGGCCCGAACTCCGATATCGGCCAAGTCGTGATGGACGAGTTCCATTTCTACTCCGAACCCGATCGAGGTTGGGCGTGGCAGGTTCCGCTCATCGAGTTGCCGCACGCGCAGTTCCTCTTGATGTCGGCAACTCTCGGTGAGGTCGACTTCTTCTCCGAGGATCTGACGCGTCGCACCGGGAAGCCCACCACCGTCGTCTCCGGCACGGAACGCCCTGTGCCTTTGATGTTCTCGTACGCGACCACGCCGGTCGGCGAAACCATCGAAGATCTGGTGACCACCAACCAGTCGCCCGTCTACATCGTGCATTTCACGCAGGCGGCCGCGCTCGAGCGCGCCCAGGCACTGACGAGCGTCAACTTCTGTTCCAAGGCCGAGAAGGAAGCGATCGCCGAAGCGCTGGGCGGTTTCCGCTTCACCACGGGGTTCGGAAAGACACTCTCGCGCCTGGTCCGGCACGGCATCGGCGTTCACCATGCTGGCATGTTGCCCAAGTACCGACGGCTCATCGAAGTTCTCGCGCAGGACGGGCTTCTCAAGGTGATCTGCGGTACCGACACTCTGGGCGTCGGAATCAACGTCCCGATCCGCACGGTGCTGCTGACCGGTCTCGCCAAGTACGACGGCGTCCGCACACGGCATCTGAAGGCCCGCGAGTTCCATCAGATCGCCGGCCGCGCGGGTCGTGCAGGCTACGACACGATGGGCACCGTTGTCGTCCAGGCACCGGAACACGAAGTGGAGAATCTGCGTGCAGTCGCCAAGGCCGGCGACGATCCGAAGAAGATCAAGAAGATTCAACGCAAGAAGGCTCCCGAGGGGTTTGTGTCCTGGAGCGAAGCGACGTTCGACCGCTTGGTCGCGGCATCGCCCGAACCGTTGGTGTCGCGATTCTCGGTCAGCAACTCGATGCTGCTCAATGTCATTGCCCGCCCGGGCAACTGCTTCGACGCGATGCGGCATCTGTTGGAGGACAACCACGAATCGCGTCCGGCGCAACGCAAGCACATCCTCAAAGCGATCTCGCTGTATCGCGGATTGCTCAGCGCCGGCATCGTGGAACGCCTCGACGAACCCGACGAGTACGGCCGCATGGCTCGGTTGACCATGGACCTGCAACGCGACTTCGCCTTGAACCAGCCACTCTCACCGTTCGCCTTGGCGGCATTCGAACTTCTCGACGTCGAATCCGACAGTTACGCACTCGATGTCGTCTCGATCATCGAGTCGACGCTCGACGATCCGCGTCAGGTTCTGATGGCGCAGCAGCACTTCGCACGCGGCGAAGCGGTGGCGCAGATGAAGGCGGACGGCATCGAGTACGAGGAGCGCATGGAGCTTCTCGAAGAGGTCACCTGGCCGAAACCGTTGTCGGACTTGCTGTTCCCGGCTTTCGAAATGTACCGGGGCGGCCACCCGTGGATCACCGAGTTCGCCCTCTCCCCCAAGTCCGTGGTGCGCGACATGATCGAACGCGCCATGACGTTTGCCGAATTGATCAGCCATTACGGCCTCACCCGGTCCGAGGGCCTCGTCCTGCGCTACCTCGCCGACGCCTACCGCGCGCTGAGGCAAACCGTCCCGACCGAAGCGCGCACCGAGGAACTCGAAGACATCATCGAGTGGTTGGGCGAGCTGATCCGTCAGGTCGACTCGAGCCTGCTCGACGAGTGGGAGTCACTCACCGACCCCGGAGCCGAGGCAGACACGGAAGAGGTTGCGTTCGGCGCCGACATTCCCCGTCCCATCTCAGCGAACCCGCGCGCATTCCGCGTCATGGTGCGCAATGCGATGTTCCGACGCATCGATCTCGCGTCGCGTCGACAGTGGAACGAGCTGGAAAACCTCGAGGACGGTATCGAGGCCGCCGAGTGGGAAGAGCAACTACTGCCGTACTTCGAGGAGTACGCAACCATCGGAACCGGGCCGTCGGCGCGCGGTCCGGCGCTCTTCCAGGTCACTGAGGACGGAGAGTTCTGGCGGGTGCGGCAGGTGCTCGAGGATCCGGAGGGCGATCACGGATGGGCGCTGCTTGCCGTCGTCGACATCCCGGAATCGGATGCCGCGGGTGAAATCGTGTTCGACGAACTGAGCGTCGTAGAAGGCTAGCGCCTGTGCGCCTTTCCGGTAGTCATCGCTACCGGAAAGGCGCACAGTGGGGCGTCAGCCCCTTCGAGCCTTCCGCGGCTGGTTACGACGCGCAGCGCGCTTTTCCTTGATGCGAACGTTTTCGGCCCGCACGTCGGCCTGAACAGCGCGTTCCTTTTCGAGCCAATCAGGCTTCTCTTCGAGGAGTGCGGCGATCTGATCCGTGGTGAGTGCTTCTTCGACGCCGCCGCGGGCCAGGCCGGCGATCGATACGCCCAGCTTGGCGGCGATGACCGGGCGAGGGTGCGGTCCGGTGCGTCGCAGCTCCAGCAGCCACTCCGGCGGATCGGTCTGCAGAGCGGTCAGCTCGTCACGAGTCACGTCGCCTTCCTGGAACTGCGCAGGTGTTGCTTCCAGGTACACACCCAGCTTCTTGGCAGCCGTCGTCGGCTTCATCGTCTGGGGAGTTTTGTTCGACGTCATGCAACAAGAGTAACCAGCCGATACGGGTGCTTTTACCAAGGCGGTAGCCTTGCCTGGTGACAGACGCGGATAGTCAGGCAATTTTTCGACTCGCGTACGCCCCGGGGGTGACGCCCACCAAGTGGGTCCGGGTGTGGCACGAGCGGCTCCCCGAGGTGCGTCTGGAACTTGCTCAGTTCCCGGTTCTCGAACTCGAAGCTGCACTTCGCGCAGGTGAAGCAGATGCAGGGTTGGTTCGCCTGCCGATCGACCGGACCGGCATCAGCGCCATCTCGCTGTATGCGGAAACCCCGGTGGTGGTGGTACCGAAAGATCACGTGTTCACTACTGTCGATCAGATTTCCGTCGACGATCTGGCCGACGAGATAGTGCTCGATCCGCTCGACGACAGACTCGACTGGCCGACCCGTCCCGGAAAGACCGCCGCCGAGCGACCCGCGACCATCGCCGACGCCATCGAGTTGGTGGCCGCCGGCGTCGGAGTTGTCGTGGTTCCCCATTCGCTGGCGCGGTTCCACCATCGCAAGGACCTGACCTTCCGTCCGGTGGACGGTGCACCCGAGGCTCCTGTGGCTTTGGCATGGATGGAGTCCAAGACCACAGATCTGGTCGAGGAACTTATCGGCATCGTGCGGGGCCGAACGGCGCAGAGTTCCCGCGGCCGAAACGGTGAGCCGGCGGAGAAGATCAAGGGCTCCGTCAAGGCCAAGATCGCGGCCCGCGAGCGTCGCGCAGAAGCTGCCAAGAACGGGCAGAAAGCTAAGGGCGCCGGCACCGCAAAGAACATATCCGGACGCAACGCCGGTTCCGGTAAGGCCAAGGCGGGCGGCAAATCGGGCAGCGGCAAGTCCGGTGGGACCAAGAGTTCGGGTGGCCGGTTCTCCGGAAAGCAGAAGGGCCGCTAGGGCTTTCACACAACCCCCTCGACCGCGAGGACGATGACGCACCCCTCGAGGTCGGGTCATCTGGCATGCTCTATCCTCGATTCACTGTGATCTCGCAGATGAATTCGGGGGGATTCGTTCATGGGTGTGGATACTTTTTCAGCTGATCCAGCCGAATTGGCAAGTGCTGCGGAGGGGCTGACGGCATCTGCCGAGGAACTCGGTGGATTCTCGGCTTCGGAGGCCGCTACCGCCGCATCGGCCGGAGCCGCCGGGTCGGCGTTCGCTGCAGCCATAGCCGACAACGTCGTCACCGTCGACGAACTCGGCCGCGCGATCGGTGCGGGGATCACTGCTACCCGCACGAAACTGGAAAACTCCGCACGAGTGTTCGCCCGGGTCGACATCGCCAACGGCGCACGGATCGAGGATTCGGGAGACGTGCGATGACACTGTCGATCTCGCAGATCCGATCCTGGAATCTGGACGCCCTCGACAACTATGCCGGCTCCCTGGGCCGCGGACATGACGTATTCGACAGCAACGTCGACATCGCGCACCGCATCATGGACACCGCAACCAGCGATTGGAGCGGCAGCGCGGCGACCGCAGCATGGGATTCGGCAACCCAGCAGCATGCCTTCGGGCGAGACGCCGTCGCGATAGTCGGAGACGCCGGGCGCTGTGTCGCAGCGCAATCGGCAAACCTCCGGTACACCCGCGAAACACTGGTCAGCCGCGTCGACGACGCGAGCGCCGACGGTTTCACCGTCTCTGACGACGGTTCCGTCACCGCGACGCCCGCAACTCTGGCGAGCACAGATCCGCGCGGGGTAGAAGCCCGCCTCGAATATCACTCGTGGCGCATCGGCACGGCACTCACGGACGTCGACGAGACTGACGCGAGCGCCGCCAGAATCCTCACGGAGATCACCGCCGCAGGCACCTCGCTCATCGACCGCAAGGCCGATTTCGGGATCCCCGATGCAGCGTCGACCACCCCTTCACATCACGTTCGGTTCGATGGTCAGGGAGCCCACGACTCCGACATTCTCGCGCAGTCCCCGGGCGCAACACCCGAGAGCGAGGCGGCCAAGCAACGGTTGATCGCCGCGACGACTTTCACTCCGGAACAACAAGCGCAACTTGCTGCCGGCGGGCCCGTGGTCGTCGACCCGGAACAACTCGCCTACCTACGTGAGTTCTACGCCGATACCAACCTCGACGAGCTGAAGAATATCGGTGCAGGAGCCGAAGGATTCCGCACGGTCAACTTCCCCGATGCGAATGTCCCCGCCGACGCGCGAATCCCCAGCGCCCTCGCCTCGGGCATGTTCACCGTCTCCAATCCCAACGTCACCGACGGCAACGGCAACGCGGGCAGCCTCGACAACCTTCCGCCAGACGTCCGCAGAATCTTCAGCGACCCCGCGTACAGCTCGCAACTCCAACCCGGTGGGTACTCCACCACCGTGAACGTCAACCATTTCGACGATTCGAATGCACTCACGGACATACTTCGAAATGCAGACCCGGCGACACAATCCGGCAGCGCTTTGAGTTCTGCACTGCTCGATCGCAGCGCAGATCTCGCCCCTCTCCAATCGCAAACTTCATCGAGCGCCCCGATGCGATTGGTCTTCGACGACGACGGCCAGCCCGTCAGCAACGATGAGCTCGACTCCAGCCTCACCAAAGCCCTCGACGTTGCCACTCGGGACATACCTTCGAACGCCGACTTCCTCACCACCCCTGCTCATCAGGACGACGTGGTGAATCCGTTCACCCGCGAATGGAACGATGACGGACGAGCCGTCAGCGGCCTCTCCGATTGGATCGGACCCGACGCCACCAACTCCAACCCAGCTGTTGCCGAACGGGCCGGCGCCTCTGCCCTTGCGCTCGCCCACAATCTCGCCGACAACAAAGGTGCCTACCTCGACATCGCCGGCCTGGACAACAGATCCATCGGAGAAATGAATCCCGCGTTGACACAATCCATTGGTTCCGTGGTGACCCCGTACATCGGGAATCTCGTCGGATTGGAACCCGATCAAACCGGTACCCTCGGTTTCGAAAATCTCGATGCCTACGACGACAGATTCGCCAATGCAAAATCGGTGATCGCGACCATCGACAGCGACCCCCACGCAGCCGCAAGTTTCAATGCGAACATACTCGGAGCCGCGGGCCAACTCCAAGGGACCTTCGTCGAAACCAGCATGAGCGGAGACATCGCCGCGGGTTCTTCGCAATATGCAATATATGCGGGACGCGTCCAGGCACTGATGGACGGCGCTCTGGAGGAAGAAGCCTTCAACCGAACCGGTGACGCTGCGGCGGCGCAACAGGACATCATCAGCAGACGTGGGAAAACATACGACGAACTCGGTTGGCTGATTTCCGGCGGTGCCGCCATGATCCCAGGCTTCGGACCACCGACCAGCGTTGCAGTCAGCATGCTGGGAGTCGAGCTCAAAGATCACGTCCTGGGCTCCCCGGTCGAAGTTCCTCCGGCACAACTCAACTTCACAGACCAGAGTTCGGCTTCGACGACCCTTCTCGACTACCGATTGGTTCAGGCACTCGACAACGCCTACGGAAGAAAAGACTTCGAGCAACTGAACGGTTTTCGAGTCAATGGCGATCCGAGCGAATCCCTCAGACCAGTCGATCTGGAGACCCTGGGTCTAAACGGCAAATTCGACAGCACGCTGCAGGACTATTTGACGTTTCGGGGATTCAATCGCGATACGTTCATGACCAACATGAGAGACGGACTCGACGATGTCGGATAGATTTCCTGCGTTTACAAGGCGAAACCACCGCGCCGCAACCGCTCTTGCACTGGCATTCAGCATGGGATCATGTATCGCGGGTTGCGCGGCACCCAACTCAACCGAAAACGTCAGCGCCACAACCACGCCCGCCGCGTCAAACGTCTATGTACTACCGAGCTACATGACCGACTATCACAACCAATGGCTCGCAGACCCCGGCATCGACCTCTTCAGCGAAGAGGCCACCATAATCCGAGCATTCATAGAATCCGACTACATCGTTGACAGTGGTGGCGATCGCAGCGACGCCTACCACGGGTTCTCGAGAATCACTGCGAACACTCGTGGAACGGTCTCGAGCGATCGCCGCTACGGAGAACCCGCAGACACACCACCACGCGTCTACCGAGGTACCAGCATCAACCGGATCTTTCGTATTCAAACAATTCCCGCCGGATACCCTGGCGATTCGACCGTCGTCGCTTACGCCTGCTCCGACGCCTACGATACCGATTACGACGGCCGCAAACCGGATTCGTCGCGACTCCCGAGCAGTAGTTACGAGATCTGGATGCACAACACCGCTTCTACGGCTACCCCCTACCCTCGATTCGAAGGGCCCCGCAATGCACCGGAAGGGGACGTCTTCGGCGGCTGGATCGTCGACAAATTCACCAGCTCCACCAGTGACCGTGTGCAACAGGAGACTTGCTCTGACTGGTTCAAATCGCGTCACGACGGGAATCGACTCCGGATGAGCACCGACTTCGCCCCACCCCTCGTCCTCCCCAACTACCCCGGCTGGCCAGAAGATGCGGCCCGGTAGGGGCCAGGGCAACGGTGCCGCGCCCAAATCTGACCAAGTCAGGACCTCAGCGGCGCTGCCGGACGCATGATGGAGTGATGACGGTCGAAAATTCACACGCCTTGGACGAACTGGTAGCGGCACTCCCCGAGGGAGCCGTCCTGCTGGATCCGGATGTGACCGCGGGCTACCGCCAGGACTGGGCCGCCGACCCGACCGCCGGCCATCCCGCTGCCGTGGTTCGCACAACGTGCACCGAAGACATCCAAACAGTGATGCGCTGGGCAACCGCCAACCGCGTACCGGTGGTTCCCAGAGGTGCCGGCTCGGGCCTTTCCGGTGGATCCAGCGCCGTCGACGGTTGCATAGTGGTCAGCACCGAGCGAATGCGACAGATCACGATCGACCCGGTCGCCCGTGTGGCGGTTACTCAGCCCGGCTTGATGAATGCGGAGGTCAAGAAAGCCGCCGCAGAGCACGGACTCTGGTACCCACCTGACCCGTCGTCCTTCGAGATCTGTTCCATCGGCGGCAATGCAGCCACCAACGCCGGCGGACTCTGCTGCGTCAAGTACGGAGTTACCACCGACTACGTTCTCGGACTCCGGGTCGTGCTGGCAGACGGGACAGCGGTCAGCCTCGGAGGTCCCCTTCTCAAGGACGTCGCCGGACTCTCCCTCACCAAACTGTTCGTGGGCAGTGAGGGAACTCTCGGCATCATCACGGAAATCACGTTGCGTTTGATTCCCGCGCAGCCGCCCGCATCAACCGTCGTCGCGTCGTTCGACTCGGTACAAGAAGCTGCGGACGCGGTCTTGGCGATCACCAGCAACATGCGTCCGGCGATGCTCGAGTTCATGGATCATGCCAGCATCAATGCCGTCGAGGATTCGGTACGCATGGGTCTGAACCGCAAGGCTCACGCCCTGCTGCTCGCGCAGTCCGACGCACCCGGCGCGGCCGGCGTGCTGGAAATCGAGACGATTGTTCAGGCGTGCGAAAACAACGGAGCCACCGAAGTATTCGCCACCGATGACCAGGCCGAAGGTGACGCTTTTGCGGCGGCACGGCGGGCAGTGTTCCCGGCAGTGCTCGCGATGGGGTCGACTCAAGCGCGACTGGCTGCCGTCACAGTTGGGCGAAGACGTCATGGCCCTCAATCGCAAGGTCAAGGATGCGCTCGACCCGCTGGGAATTCTCAATCCCGGAGCCGTCATTGCCGTGAAAGAAGGCTCTCTCGACTAGCTTTCACGTCGACGTCGAACGAGTTACGTCATCGAGGAACCGTCGGGCTGACCGAACGGACCAGCTCGGCCAGCTGACGGAATCCTTCTGCTCGGCCACTCGACGAGCGGAACACGACGCCGATCGTGCGACCTGGAACCGGCGACGCGAAACGCGCCGTCGACAAATCCCCGCGTCGAACCTCCACGGCAACAGCCGATTCCGGGACCAAAGTCACCCCGAGTCCCCCGGCCACACACTGCACGACTGTCGCGAGAGAGGTAGCCCGCGTGTCGCCGGCAAGCGGATGGGCGTCTACCGAACGGCACAGATCCAACGTCTGGTCGCGCAGGCAGTGGCCGTCGTCGAGCAAGAGCAACGGCAGCGCGTCGAGCACGTCCGCCGTGAGATCGACACGTCCGGCCAAGGAATGATCGTTCGGCACGACCATCACAAAGTCCTCTTCGTACACAGGAACTTCCACCAGGCCAGGTGTTCCGGCAGGAAGCGCCAACACCGCGACGTCGAGCGCTCCCGATCGGAGGGCATCAAGCAAGCGCGCCGTTTGATCCTCGACTATTTGCGGCGCCAACGACGGTAGCTTCTCGCGCAGCTCCGGCAACAACCCCGGAAGAATGTATGGCGCAACGGTCGGGATCAACCCGATGCGTAGCGGTCCGGTCAGAGAGTCGCCGGAGCCGGCCGCGCTCGCGACGAAACCGTCGGCAGCCTCGAGGATTTGCTTCGCCTGACCGAGCAAGCGCTGTCCGTCCGCGGTCACGAGCACGCGCCGCGTACTACGTTCGATCAGTTTGACCCCTAGTCCCGCCTCGAGAGCCGCCAGCGCCTGCGACAGTGTGGGTTGGCTCACACCGGAACGTGCTGCGGCAGTACCGAAGTGCCGGTACTCGGCCACCGACACAAAGGCACGCAGCTGTGACAAGGAAGGTTGATAAGTCTGATCAGACATGCCTATCAGTGTAGTGCCACCCATCACCTTTACCTTTTGAACGGTTTGATGCAGAATGGACTCATACCAAAAAGCGCCGGTCACAACCTCGACACTCCAGTCGAAACCGTCCGACCCGCTGACGGTGACAAACCCTCTCGATCCAGCACGTTCGGCCGTCACAGTCCGAACAGCCGGATCGTGTGCGCAAGAAATTCCTGTTCACGAGACACGTAGGAGAATGAGACACATGGCTCTGCTCACAATCGGCGACCAGTTCCCCGCTTACAACCTCACGGCTGTCATCGGCGGCGACCTGTCCAAGGTCGATGCCCAGCAGCCCGATGACTACTTCACCACCGTCACCAGTGACGACTACGCAGGCAAGTGGCGCATCGTCTTCTTCTGGCCCAAGGACTTCACCTTCGTGTGCCCCACCGAGATTGCTGCATTCGGCAAGCTCAACGAAGAGTTCGCAGACCGTGACGCTCAGGTTCTCGGCGCTTCCGTCGACAACGAGTTCGTGCACTTCCAGTGGCGTGCACAGCACGAAGAGCTCAAGACCCTCCCCTTCCCGATGCTCTCGGACCTCAAGCGCGAGCTTGCCGAGGCCACCGGCGTCCTCAACGCCGACGGCGTTGCAGACCGCGCGACGTTCATCGTCGACCCCAACAACGAGATCCAGTTCGTCTCCGTCACAGCTGGTTCCGTCGGCCGTAACGTCGACGAGGTTCTCCGCGTCCTCGACGCTCTCCAGAGCGACGAGCTGTGCGCATGCAACTGGAAGAAGGGCGACCCGACCATCAACGCCGGCGAGCTCCTGACTGCGAGCGTCTGAGTATGAGCGTCGAGAACCTCAAGAACTCGCTTCCCGAGTACGCGAAGGACCTCAAGCTCAACCTGAGTTCCATTGCGCGCACGACGGTCCTGAACGAGCAGCAGTTGTGGGGAACGCTCCTCGCAACGGCCGCAGCCACCAAGTCTGCGTCCACGCTCAAGGAGATTGCTTCCGAGGCTGCCGACAACCTGTCGGCAGAGGCGTACAACGCCGCTCTCGGCGCAGCGTCGATCATGGGCATGAACAACGTCTTCTACCGCACCAAGGGCTACCTCGACGGTAAGTACGACGACCTTCGTGCCGGCCTGCGGATGAACATCATCGGCAACCCGGGCGTCGACAAGGCCGACTTCGAATTGTGGTCGCTTGCAGTGTCCGCGATCAACGGCTGCAACCACTGCCTCGAAGCTCACGAGAACACCCTCCGCCAGGAAGGTGTCGACCGCGAGGTCATCTTCGAAGCGATCCGCGCCGGTTCCATCGTCGCGGGCGTCGCACAGGCTGTCGAAGCCAACGAGATCCTCTCTGCCGCACAGGTCTGATCACTCGGACCTGAGTGCAGTTCGACGAGCCCTCCCCACCGTGAAGGTGGGGAGGGCTTTTCGCGCGCTAGGGTGGACCGATGGGTATCGAGGTGAGTGTGGTCCGGGTCTTCACGGACGAGAACGGCAAGCACGGGAATCCGTTGGGAATCGTCGACGCGTCCACGGTTGCAGAATCGGATCGACAAGCCGTCGCGAAGGAACTCGACTACAGCGAGACCATCTTCATCGACGTTCCGGATGACGGCGCCTCGCGTGCGCGGGTCCAGATCTTCACTCCGGCAGCAGAACTCCCCTTCGCCGGACACCCGACCGTCGGTGCCACGTGGTGGCTGGGCGAACAGGGCCGTCGCGTGAGCGCCCTCGACGTTCCTGCCGGCAGTGTCGACGTCCGCCAATCCGGCGCTTTGACGTGGGTACGCGCGCGTGCCGAATGGGCACCGGAATTCGCGATCTATCCGATGGACACGGTCGACGACGTCATCGACGCAGATCCGTCCGACTACGAGGCGGATCATTCGTATCTGTGGGCATGGCAGGACAAGCTCGAAGCTGCCATCCGCGCACGCATGTTCGCACCGGTGATGGGAATCGCCGAGGACGAGGCGACCGGATCTGCAGCGCTGCGCATCACGGACCGATTGAGGAAATCACTGCTCATCACCCAGGGACGCGGATCGGTGCTTCACACCACCTTCTCTCCGGAAGGGTGGCTCGAAGTCGGCGGCCGCGTCGTCGCCGAGCCGTCACGAACCTTGTGAGTACCCGGCGGGATTGCGTCCGGCCTCGAGGTCACGTGCGCTGAGTGACACCGAGATCTCGTCACCGAGCGCAACTCCCGGCGCGAGGGGCAACTGATCTCCACTCCAGAACTTGCCCGGATCGAACCAGTTGATACGACGGTTACCGACAAGCAGACCCATCGCCTCATAGGTCTTGGCAACCACTTCGGCGCAATAGGCGCTCTCGACGGCCACTGCGGACACGTCGGACTTCTTGCGCAGCTTCGGGATTCGGCCTCCGAACCAGCGTGAGGCAAGCTTCGCCGTCGACGGGAACGGCGTACCGTCCAGCCGTGCGATCGTCTTGAGCAGAGCGTCTTCCTGCTCCCGGGTGACTTCGTGGTCGAGCTGGCGCAACCATCCACGCTGCCCGTACTTGGCGCCCCAGACCTGAACCGCCGATCGCAGATCGTGCAGTTGGACACCACGCTGGAAGCGTCCGGTCCACATGTCCTGCAGCGAGTGACCGAGTTCCGCATGCCACATCAGCGGCGGAAGGTCGTCGATCACGACCGACATTCCGACGTGGTTGACCGGGCTGTTGGTCAGCGTCTGGATGGCCCGGTCCGCCGTCGACTCTCCGCGGAAGATCCAGATGTCGCCCGTGCGGGTCGCCGCGGCGGCCTCCTCGAGACTCACCTGCGAAAGCAATCGTCGGTCCATGCCTCTAGCGTAGAGGGATGAAACTCCCTACTCCTCTGCGCGCCTCGCACGTTTGGAAACTGGTCGGCCTCGCCGGTGCAATGGGCGTTGCCGCCACCGGGGTTCTCGTTGCGCGCGGCGAACGCCAGCGTCGGGCCTACTCTCCGGACGAAATTCGCTCGGTACTGCACGAGCGGTACACCCAGGCCTACGCCAAGCAGTCGGAACAAGAGGTTCTGGAACTCGAACCTGCACCCAACGCTGTGCGGCGCCGAATCGAGAAACTCTTCCGGCGCCGCAACTGAACTCATCCGAGAGCTGCGAGGATCCCTGCTGCCATCTCCGCGACCTGATCGTCGGTCATGACGAACGTCGGCGAAATCTGCATCGCACC
>NZ_MUZB01000017.1:0-130702 GCF_002076325.1 Rhodococcus sp. 66b | reverse complement strand
GCCACCAAATCCGCCAACGTCACACCGTCAACACAACGATCCGTCTCATTCACACCCCCCAACACCAACCCACGCTCCACCACAGACTCCACCTCGAACATCTCGACTCGCCGATCCGGTTCTGCGACAGCAGTAGTCAAGACCGATTCGAAGGCGTACATCAGGCGTGAGGCGGTGGATTCCTCGAACAGATCAGTGGCGTAGGTCAACTGAACGACAAGCCCTGCCGGTAGGCCGTCGTTGTCGAATTGTTCGGCCGCAACAAAATCGAGGTCGAACTGAGTGCTCACCACCGCAGGTTCGATGCTCTCGATGTGCAACCCGTTGAGAGTCAACCGTGAATCGAGATGGTTCTGTAGTGCGAGGCTGACCTGGAAGAGCGGTGAATAGGACTGCGAACGAACGGGATCGAGTACCTCGACCAGACGCTCGAACGGAACGTCGCCGTGCGCAAAAGCCTGAAGATCGACGTCGCGGACTCGGGACAGCAGGTCGGTGAACTCCTCACCTGGATCGACTCTGGTGCGCAACACGACGGTCCCCACGAACATACCGACGAGATCGTCGAGCACGCGTTCGCCGCGCCCGGCGGTCGGCGTCCCGACGGCAAAGTCGTAACTGCCGCTGAACCGTGACAGTACGACGGCCAGAGCAGCATGCAACACCATGAACGGCGTAGCGCGATGCCGTCGTGCCAGTTCGGAAATTGCCTGTTGCAGAGCAGGTTCGAGATGCACGCTCAGAAGCGATCCTCGTCCGGAGGCCTCAGCCGGGCGGGGCCGATCCAACGGGAGTTCGAGGACGGCGGGCGCTCCCTCGAGAGCGTTCCGCCAGAAGTCCAACTGTCGTGTGACGAGTGAGGTCGACGATTCTTCCGAACCCAACGTCTCGAGCTGCCACAGCGCGTAATCCGCGTACTGCACCTCGAGCGGCGCCCACAACGGCTCCATAGCTCGGGACCGCGCCTCGTACGCCACCATCACGTCACGCGTCAACGGACCCATCGAGAAACCGTCACCCGCAATGTGATGCACCGTCATCGCCAGGACGTACTCGAACTCGTCAACCTGCAACAGCGAGGCTCGAACGGGGATCTCGGACGTGACGTCGAACGATACGCCGAGAACATCGGTCAGCACGCTGTGGAGCGAATCCCGCTGCACCGTGACAATGTCAAGAATGTCGAGAGCACGAGGTTCCTCGACGACCTCCTGGTAACCCGTTCCGTCGTACTCCGGGTACACGGTTCTCAGGACCTCGTGGCGAGCGATCACGTCGGCGACACTGGCGCGCAACGCCTCGACATCCAATGGACCTGTGAATCGCAGAACCACCGGGATGTTGTATGCCGACGAATCGGGATCGAAGCGATTGAGGAACCACATACGAGTCTGCGCAGCGGAGAGCGGAATCCTCGCCGGCCTCGGCTGCGAACCCAGCGCGGGCCGCCGCGAAAGCTCGGCAGTTTCCACCACTGCAGCCAACTCTGCGACAGTGGGCGACTCGAAGACCACACGCACCGGCAAGTCCGTGCCCGCCGCGGCGTTGATCCGCCCGAGCACCCGAGTTGCACTGAGCGAATTGCCGCCGCGTTCGAAGAAGTCGTCGTCGATGCCCACCTCCCCCGTGCTTCCGCTGCCGAGAACCTCGGCAAAAGCGGTCGCCACCGACAGTTCGGCCGGTGTCGTCGGTGCACGGAAACCACGTGCCTCGAAGACTGGCTCCGGTAGCGCATGTCGATCTACCTTGCCTGTACTCCCCAGCGGCAGGGAGTCGAGCGTCATCAGCGTTGTCGGAACCATGTAGCCGGGCAGGGTGGCGCGCAGTCGTGCCAGAATCGCTGAGCTCTCGATGTCCGAGCCAGCTGCCGCGGTGACGTAGCCGACCAGGTTTTGCTCATCGGTGGCCGACGTCGTGACCGTGACCACCGCATCGCGGATCGGTCGTTCGGCGCGCAACGCTGTTTCGATCTCGCCGAGTTCGATGCGGAAACCTCGGACCTTGACCTGGAAATCTGCACGCTCGAGGTATTCGAGGCTGCCCGCGGCATTCCACCGAACCAGATCGCCGGTTCGATAGAGACGCTCTCCCGTTCCATTCGGGTCGGCGACGAAACGGCTCGAGTTCTGCCCCGCATCCCCGATGTACCCGCGCGCCAGCTGAACTCCAGCGAGATAGAGCTCACCTGCGACACCGACCGGAACCGGGTGAAGCCGCTCGTCGAGTACATGCAGGCGCGTGTTCCAGGCGGGGGTTCCGATCGGAACTACGGCAACGTCTGCATCGCTCGTTCGGTGCGCTGTGACGCTGACCGCTGCTTCCGTGGGTCCGTACAGGTTGTAGACCTGCGCCGAACTCTGCTCTCGCATGTGCTTGGCTGTCTGTATCGGGAGGGTCTCGCCGATGCACAGAATCCTGGTGAGCGAATTCGGCAGTCGGCGCTCGGACACACTGAGCAGCGACAACATCGAGGGGACGGCATGCAGTGTCGTGACGTGCTCACGCTCGATCAGCAGCGTGAGGTACTCGCCGTCCTGCTGTGCCCCTGACTCGGCGAGAATCATGCAGGCGCCGGTTTGCAACGCCCACCAGTATTCCCAAACGGATAGGTCGAAGGTAGCTGCAGTTTTGACGAGTACGCGGTCGTGCGCGCCGAGCGGGAATTGATCCTGCTTCCACAAGAGTTGGTTCGTGATCGCTCGATGGGAAATCGCCACGCCCTTGGGCTTTCCGGTGGATCCCGAGGTGTAGATCGCGTACGCGATGTTGTCCGGTCGCAGGCAGGCGAGGCGTTCGCTGTCCCGAATCGGTGCTGCGTCGTTTCCGTCCAGATCGAGAGTTTCGATGTCCACGACGTGGAACTGCCCGTCGAGCGAATCGCGGGAAGTGCTCAGAACAACTGCGGGCGCTGCGGATTCGAGGATGTGAGTCGTGCGTTCTGCCGGCTGATCCGGGTCTAGTGGAACGTAGGCCCCGCCTGCCTTCACCACTGCGTACATGGCAACGACCAGTTCGACGGAGCGCCGCAGATTGAGCGCGACAGTCACTTCCGGGCCGACACCGATTCCGATCAGATACCGTGCCAGCCGGTTGCTTTCGGCGTCGAACTCGGCGTAGGTCAGGCGACGGTCACCGAGAACCAGCGCTTCGGCGCGCGGTGTTCTGCGTACCTGGGCGTCGAACAGATCCGCGAGGGTCGTCTCTGGAACGACGGTGTCGGTGCGGTTCCACGTGTTGACGGTGGCGGCGATCTCTTCGTCGCCGAGCAGAGCGACGTCGCCTACCGGGACGTCCGGGTTTCGACCGATCGAATCGAGAACGCGCAGCAGACGGTTGGCGAATGTCGCCACTGTGGATTGGTCGAACAGATCCGTTGCATAGGTGAACGACGCCGACATCGAACCCGAGTCCCCAGGGGTGACGGTCAGGTGCAGGTCGAACTTCGCCGTCTCGACTGGGGCACCAACCGCCGCGATCTGCAGTCCGGGTAGCTCGAACATTGTCGGCGTGAGGTTCTGAAAGGACAGTGCCACCTGGAACAACGGATGGCGGGCCGTCGATCTGACCGGATCGATGATCTCGACGAGCCGCTCGAACGGTAGGTCCGCGTGCGCGAAGGCTGCGAGATCCTGATCGCGGGTGTGGTTCAGCAGGTCCGTGAACGGTGCTGCCATGTTCACCTGGGTTCGCAATGCCAAGGTGTTCACGAACATCCCCACGAGTGCATCGAGCGACTCGTGCCCTCGTCCCGCGATAGGCGAGCCGATGGTGATGTCAGCACTGTTGCCCAACCGGGCAAGCAGTGCGGCGAATGCCGCGTGGACCACCATGAACAGGCTCGCGCCTGATCCGACAGCAAGATCACGCAGTCGATCGGCGGTGTCCGAGCCGATCGTGAAGTGAATCTCCTTGCCGCGGTAGCTCTGACGGGGCGGACGTTGCCTGTCCGTCGGCAATTTCAACAGGTCCGGAATTCCGGCGAGCGCAGAGGTCCAGAACTGAATTTGTCTCTGAGCATCGGCGGAGGGATTCGCGTCCGTGCCGAGCAGATCATGTTGCCAGAGAGCGTAATCCGCATACTGCACGGACAACGGTGACCACTGTGGAGCTAGGCTGCGAGTCCGCGAAACGTAGGCGCCCATGACGTCGGCGGCCAGGGGTCCGAGCGATGATCCGTCCGATGCGATGTGATGGATGACGACGGCGAGCACATGTTCGGTCTCGGAGATTCGATACAGAGCGGTCCGCAGTGGTACGTCAGTTGTCACGTCGAATCCGGTGCCGGCAAGAGCAAAGAGCCGCTGCGACGCTTCGGCTTCGGTGACGTCATGCGGAACCAGATCGAGATCCACCGAAGACTCGGGCAGGATTTCCTGGCGAGGACCGTTCGGGGAATCCGGATAGTAGGTACGCAATGACTCGTGGCGTTGGACCACGTCACGAAGTGCGAGAGCCAACGCCGGCGCGTCCAGGGTTCCGCTCAGACGCAGCGCCAGGGGCAGGTTGTCCGTGGCAGCCGCGGTGTCGAATCGATTGAGGAACCACATCCGATTCTGTGCCGGTGAGAGCGGGATACGTTCAGGTCGCGGTCGTGCTTCCAATCGGGGCTGATCATCACGTTCTGCCGAGTCTGCCACCAGTGCGAGTTCTGCGACGGTCGGCGCCTCGAACAGCGCCCGAACCCCGAGTTTGATCCCGAACGTGGCGTTGACTCGGGCAATCGCCCGAGTCGCGCTGAGCGAGTTTCCACCCAGCTCGAAGAAACTGTCTTCTGCGCCGACGGTATCGGTACCGAGAACGTCGACAAAAGCGCTCGCGACACGAATCTCTGCGAGTGTGGTCGGCACCCGGAACATCGCCGAGGCGATGAACTCCGGAACGGGAAGTGCTGCGCGATCAAGCTTTCCGGCCGGAGTCAGGGGTAGCAGATCCAGCAGGATCACGGCACTGGGCACCGAGGCACGTGGCAGCACCGCGGATACGGCTTCGAGGACGGACTCCGCCGACACCGCATCTGTGGTGGTGACGTAACCGACGAGTTGATCGCCGAGAGAGTCATGTCGGTGAACAGTGGCGGCAGCAGCGCTCACTCCGCGAACGGAGGCGAGCGCTGATTCGATCTCCCCCAGTTCGATGCGGAGCCCGCGAAGCTGAACTTGGGCGTCGGATCGTCCGATGTACGCCAGTTCGCCCTGCTCGGTCCAGGCGACGACGTCGCCGGTCCGGTACATCCGCGCGCCCGATGCACCGAACGGGTTCGCCACGAAGCGTTCTGCGGTCAATGCCGCGCGCCGGTTGTACCCACGTGCCAGGCCGGGTCCCGACAGATACAGCTCGCCCCTGACACCCACGGGGACGGGATTGAGGGCGGAATCGAGGACCAGAACGTGTGCGCCTTCGAGCGGAATACCGATCGTGACGGGCGAGAGTGACGTGTGACGGTGTTGCTCGCCGTCACCGACCAGAGCTGCAGTCTCGTGGAGAGCCCCGGTTTTGGTTATGACGATGGTGCTCTCGGTCGGCCCGTAGCTGTTGAAGAGTCTTGTCTGGCTGGGAAAACGGTCGAGTAGCTGCGCCGGGAAGACGTCGCCGCCGAGCACGACGACTTCGAGATCCGACAAAATTCCTGCGTCGACGGTGGTCATCGCAGCAGGAGCCGTCACCAC
This sequence comes from Rhodococcus sp. 66b, assembly GCF_002076325.1. Lineage (NCBI taxonomy): Bacteria > Bacillati > Actinomycetota > Actinomycetes > Mycobacteriales > Nocardiaceae > Rhodococcus > Rhodococcus sp. 66b. The sequence continues at coordinate 125,036 of NZ_MUZB01000017.1, read as the reverse complement.
ATGGGTGACGCGATGACGCCGGATCACGTCGGTGAGTTCCTCGCCGGCAATGACGGACGGCGGTGTGATCACCATCGTGGCACCGGCGGTGAACGCGAGGATCATCTCGAACATGGACGCGTCGAAGCTGGCCGAGGACAGTCGCAGTACCCGAGAACCGCGCGATACCGCCAGATCAGTGCGGGTCCGAGCGGAGAACACGGACAGTCCCCGGTGAGTGACAGCGACGCCCTTGGGGAGACCGGTCGAGCCTGACGTGTAGATCAGGTAGGCAACATGATCCGCGTGCAATGGGCGGATCCGATCGGCATCGTCGACCTGCGCTGCGAGGTAGCGATCGAGGTCGAGATAGTCGATCTCGATCGTATCGATTCCGTTCGGAAGTGTTGGCGCCGTCTCGGAGTCGGTGATCACGACCAGCGCTGCAGAGTCTGCCAGCATGTGTGCGATGCGCTCGTCGGGATACGTCGGATCCACCGGAACGTACGTTGCTCCGGACTTGGCAACAGCCCACAGTGCGAGGATGGACTGCGTCGAACGTGGAAGAGACACCGCAACAGCTGTTTCGGGGCCTATCCCACGTTCGATGAGGAGCCGAGCCAGCTGTGAGGATCGCACATCCAGCTCGCTGTACGTCATCTCACCGTACGACTCGGAAACGATTGCCACATTCGCGGATTCCGAGTGCAGGGTCAACAGATCTGCCAGGGTGCGAACCGTTGGCGCTGACGGACCGAATGCCGAAGTAAGTCTGGTGTATTCGTTCTCGTCCAGAACGGCGATATCCGCGATTGCCACTTCCGGAGTCTCGACAATCTGCGCGAGAATCCGGTGGAACCGCTGAGCAAATCCGTCCACGGACGTGCCGGTGAAGAGGTCTGTGGCGTATGTCCAGGTGAGATTCAACGAATCTGCGTGCTGGACCATCGTGATCTGGAGGTCGAACTTTGCCGCCGCGACTGCGTTGTCCACGGCTTCGATCTCGAGACCAGGCAGCGTGAACGCAGCGGTTCCCTCTTGCTCCTGAGACAGAGCCACCTGGAAGATCGGCGCGTGGGCCTGGGAGCGAGCGGGTTGCAGTATGTCGATCAGCCGCTCGAATGGTAGGTCGGCATTCTCGAACGCAGTGAGGTCAGTGGCTCGCACCTGCGCCAACAGATCGAGGAACGACATCGCCGGGGTGAGACGGCTGCGTAGTGCCACCGTGCCGACGAACATTCCGACCACGTCGTCCAGCGCTTGTTGGCCGCGTCCGGAAATCGGTGTCCCGATCACCACGTCGTCGGTCGCACCGAGGTTGGACAGGAGCACCGCGAGGGCCGCCTGGAGCACCATGAAGGTCGTGGCGCCCTGTGTGCGGCCCAACTGCCCGAGTGCAGTGACCATCGCGGGCGCCAACACCAGTTCGGTGTTCGCTCCGCGCAGCGACGCAATCGCCGGCCGCGGGAAATCGGCCGGAAGTTCGAGAAGCTCCGGCGCGCCGGCCAACTGGCCACTCCAATACTCGGCCTGCGCCGAAGCAAGACTGGTCTGATCACTTTCCGAACCGAGGACCTGGTGTTGCCACACGCTGTAATCCGGATACTGAACAACCAACGGGGCCGGTGACGGCTCCGTACCCGAACGGCGCGCCGAGTAGGCCAGAACGAGATCCCGTGCGAGCGGCGCCACTGACGCACCGTCCGCGGCTATGTGGTGAATCACGGCGACCAGGATGTGTTCGTCAGCGGAGAGCTCGAACAGGTTTACCCGCAACGGGATTGCTCTGGTGACGTCGAACCCCTCGTCCACAGCGCCGACAATATGATCGGCAACCTGTTCGGGAGAAACCACCGTGTGACGAAAAGGAACGTCGACTTCGTCGAGAATCCGCTGGAAAGGCCCTTCGGCATCGTCAGGGAATATCGTCCGCAAGGATTCGTGGCGAAGAACGATGTCCGACAGAGATTCTCGGAGAGCCACTGAATCCAGCCGGCCGCGCAGGCGAAGGACGAGCGGGATGTTGTACGCGGGCGAGGCAGGATCGTATCGATTGAGAATCCACATTCGCGATTGCGCCGGCGAGAGCGGGATTCGCTCGGGCCGAGGCCCGGCTGCCAGAGCGGGCCGCGTTCCGCTCTGCGCTGCATCGACTGCCACAGCGAGGGCCGCGACTGTCCTGGCATCGAAGAGAACCCGAACCGGGAGGGTGACTGAGAGTTCGGTGCCGACCCGTCCCATCACTCGGGTAGCACTCAGAGAGTTTCCACCGATGTCGAAGAAGTCGTCCGTGATGCTGACCTGGTCGACTGCCAGGACGTCACCGAAGATCCGGCCGATCAACTCCTCCGTCTTCGTGACGGGTGCGACATACGCATTCCGGCGCATCGTCGGGGCAGGCAGCGCGCGGAAATCGACCTTTCCGGCCGGCGTCAACGGAATTTCCTCGAGAACGATCACCGAGAAAGGAACCATGTGTGCCGGCAGTCGACTGGAGACGAAGGTGCGCACTTCTTCCGGATCCAGATGACCACCGACCACGTACGAGTGCAGCCCGACGGTGTCGTCTGCTGTCGTCACCGCAGTTCGTACACCGGAGTGCGCACCGAGCACCGCGTCGATCTCACCGAGTTCGATGCGGAAACCGCGAATCTTGACCTGCGAGTCACTGCGGCCGAGATACTCGAGTTCCGTTCCACGACGTCGCACGAGGTCTCCGGTGCGGTACATCCGCAGCCCCGAACGTGAGGGGTCGGCAACAAATCGAGACGCTGTCAGGTCGCCGCGATGGTGGTAACCGCGGGCAAGTCCACGCCCGGTCAGATACAGCTCACCTGTCACTCCGTCCGGAACTGGACGGAGGCGAGAGTCGAGAACATGTGCGACGGTGCCGCGAACAGGACTACCGATGGTGATCCGATCAGTCGCCGACATGGGCCCCGCGAGGGTAGCCATGACGGTGGCCTCGGTGGGACCGTATGCGTTGAACATCTTTCGCGTCGATGCCCACTGCGCGACCAACGCGGCGTCGCACGCTTCACCGCCGACGATCACCGCACCGAGATCCGGAACCTCTGCCGGTTCGATCGTAGCCAGGGCAGCCGGGGTCACAAATGCGTGACTGATCTTCGACGCCCGCATGAGGGCTGCGAGTTCGCTTCCGCCGTAGATGCCGGTGGGAACAACATGCATCGCGGCACCGGCACCGACAGCCATGGCCAGTTCGAGCACCGATGCGTCGAAGCTGGGTGAAGCGAAATGCATCGTGCGACTGAGGTTGTCGAGTTCGTATCGGCGAACCTGCTCGTCGACCAGCGCCGCGAGACCCGCATGGGAGACGACGACGCCCTTCGGAGTGCCGGTCGATCCCGACGTGTAGATGACGTACGCGGTGTGGTCCGTGCGAATCGGTGACGTGCGCTCGGAATCGAGGATTCGCGTGTCACTGACGTCGTCGCGATCAAGCGACGCCACTACTTCTTCCGTCAGCGTCAGGATCGCGCCCGAATCAGTGAGCATGTGCTCGATTCGCTCGGCCGGGTAGCTCGGGTCGACGGGTACGAACGCCGCTCCGGTCTTGGCAACGGCCCAAGTGGCGAGTACAGAAGATGCCGACCGCGGAATGGCGATCGCCACTACCGATTCAGGGCCGATCCCTCGAGCTACGAGTGCCCGCGCCCACCGATTGGTACGCCGGTCTACATCGTCGTAAGAGAGTTCGAGGTCGCCGCACAGTATGGCCGGACCACCGTTGGATTTGATGACCCCGGCCGTGAGGATCTCCGGCAGTGTCAGCTCCGTCAAGGCGACCGACTGGGCAGTTCCCTGACGTTCGATCTCTGGCATCGTCCGCAGATCGAGGTCGCCGACCACTGATTCGGGTTGGGCGACAACAGCGTCGAGAATGGCGACGAACCGATCCGCGAGCTCGCGCACAGTCGATTCGTCGAAGATGTCGAGGGCATAGGTCCACGTCGTGGTCACCGACCCGTCCGGGCGCGGCGACGAGACATCCAGTTGGAGATCGAATTTCGAGATCGGAGCATCCAACGGGACCTGAGAAACTTCGAGGCCGGGAAGCTTCACGGATGGGGTCGGAATATCGCCGGTCGCGAGTACCACCTGGAAGAAGGGGTGGTGCGCCGTCGAGCGAGGCGGGTCGAGCACCTCGACGAGACGCTCGAACGGAATATCTGAGTGGGCAAATGCCGAGAGGTCGGCGTTACGGGTCGATTCGAGCAATCCGCGGAACGAAGCCGTCGGATCCACCTGTGTCCGGAGAACCACGGTTCCGACGAACATGCCGACGAGGTTGTCGAGGGCCTGATCGCCGCGTCCGCTGACCGGGGTGCCGATCGCGATGTCGGACTCGCCCGCCATCCGAGACAGCAGTACCGACAACGCCGTGTGCAGCACCATGAACGGTGTGGACCGAGTGCTGCGAGCCAGGGATTCGACGGCGCGGTGCGTCTGCGCCGAGAGGGTCGACGACACCGTCGCACCTCGATAGGACGCGACGGTGGGATGCGGCCGATCCGTCGGGAAATCGAGGCGGGTCGGGACGTGTGCCAATGCAGCGCGCCAGTATTCGATCTGACGCGCTGCCTCCGATTCCGGATCGTCCTCGTTGCCGAGAGAATCGATCTTCCAGAGCGTGTAGTCCGCGTAGTGAACGCTCAACGGCGACCACTGTGGCGCGGTTCCCGCGAGCCGTGACGCGTACGCCGTCATCACATCCGCGGCCAGTGGTTGCATCGACCAACCGTCGCCACTGATGTGGTGGACGACGAGTACAAGAATATGCTCCCGACCAGACGTCCGGAGAAGCGAAGCCCGCACCGGAACCTCGGTCGTGACGTCGAACCCGGCACCGACCAATTCGCCGATAGCCGCGACGGGGTCACTGACATCCGCAGGTTCGAGAGCAACTGGCGCGTCGTCGAGAATGCGCTGGTAAGGACCTTGATCCGAATCAGGATAGAGTGTGCGCAGCACCTCGTGCCGGTCGATGACATCGCTGATCGCCTGGCGCAAAACCTGAACGTTCAGGTCGCCGGACAACGAGAGTGCTGCCGCAATGTTGTACGCCCCGGATTCCGGATCGAATCGGTTGAGGAACCACATACGCTGCTGGGCCGGTGAGAGCGGAATCCGGTCCGGTCGAGGGCGCAGTCCGAGCTCGGTGAACCTGGAGGGCGCGCTGCCGGCGACGAGTCCGGCCAGCGCACCAACCGTCGGAGCGTCGAACAGGTCTCGGACACCCAGAGTCGATCCCAGTGCCGAGTTGATCCGTGCCACCACCCGCGCAGCCGTCAGAGAGTTGCCACCGAGCGCGAAGTAGTCGGCGGTGAGGCCGATTTCGCTCACACCGAGGAGTTCGGCAAAGATCGCGGCAACGGCCTTTTCGAGTTCGGTGACGGGAGCGACATACTCAGCTGCCGCCGAATCCGGTTCCGGCAGCGCACGCCGGTCGAGTTTTCCGTTGGGGCCCAGCGGCATCGACGTCAAGAACACGAATGCGGAGGGAACCATGTAGGTAGGCAGCTTCGCCTGCGCGTGCGCGCTGAGAAGGGCACTGTCGATTGCCGAATCAGCTGTCACGTAGGCGATCAGACGATCCTGACGTACGACGGTGGCGGCCGAGAGAACTCCCGACAGTTCCAACAGGACCCCATCGATTTCTCCGAGTTCCAAGCGCTGCCCGCGAAGCTTCACCTGGAAGTCGGTACGACCCAGATACTCGATCTCACCGGTGGAGTTCCACATGACGAGGTCGCCGGTCCGATACATCCGGCCGGGACCGAAGGGGTTGGCTACGAAACGATCTGCTGTCAAGTCAGAGCGTTGCACGTAGCCGCGGGCGAGTTGGACTCCCGCGAGATAGAGTTCTCCCGCCACTCCGATCGGGCTCGGCGCGAGGCGGTGGTCCAGCACATAGGTCTGCGTGTTCCAGACCGGAGCGCCGATCGGCACCGGACCTGTTGCGGCGGCATCCGTCTGGTGGAAAGTGACGTCGACGGCAGCTTCGGTGGGACCGTAAAGATTGTGCAGACGTGCACCGAATCGTTCGTGGAAGCGAACGACCGTCGCACGCGGAAGTGCCTCGCCGCTGGCGAACACCTGACGAACGGATCGACGTTGTGCGAGATCGCCGTCGACGAGGAAGACGTCGAGCATCGACGGGACGAAGTGCAAGGTGGTGACACCTTCGCGAGCGATCAGCTCGGAGAGGTACCGAGAATCGCGATGTCCATCGGGTTCTGCAACTACCAGTCGCGAGCCGGCGACGAATGGCCAGAACAACTCCCACACCGAGACGTCGAAGGTGGCGGGTGTCTTGTGCAGCACGACGTCGTGACGGCCGAGCGGATATTCATGTTGCATCCACAGCAGGCGATTGACTATCGCTCGATGCGACACTGCAACGCCCTTGGGCTTTCCGGTGGACCCGGATGTGAAGATCACATAGGCAACGTGATCCGGCGATACACGACCGAGACGCTCGACGTCTGCGAACCGCTCGGTGGAGTACCCCGAAAGATCGATCTCGTCGAGAAGTACGGGGTTGACCCCATCTGGCAGCGATGTGGCGTCGGCCGCGACCGACAGGACGACCGACGGTGCTCCGATGTCGAGCACGTACCGGATCCGCTCGTCCGGATGCTGCGGATCGATCGGAAGATACGCACCGCCGGCTGCGATGACGGCGTGCACTGCCACCACGTACTGCGCGCTCCGGTGCAGAGCGATCGCGACCAGTGACTCCGGCCCGACGCCGCGTTCTACGAGGTGACGAGCGAGAGAGTTGACCTGGGACCGGAATTCTCCGCGACTGATCGTCGTGCCCGCGAAGGTCAGTGCAGCATCGGCCAAGTCGGCGATACCCGAGTCGACGATTTCCGAGTCGGCGATTTCCGAGTCGGCGCCGAGTAGGTCGAGCAGCGTCTTGTCAGCGATGACGTGGGAAGTGTTGTTCCACTCGTCGAGCACGAGCCGACGTTCGGCATCGTCGAGAGAGTCGATGTCCCGGATGCGGACACTCTCGTCGGTCATCGCAGCGAGTATCGATGCGAGACGTCCGCCCAGACGCACCGTGGCGTCGTGGTCCATTGCGTCGGGTGCGTACTCGATGGTGAGACGGAGGCTCGGTTCGAGGACGGTGACCAGCGCCAGCGGGTAATGAGTCGCGTCTGCGACCTCGATACCCGTGACGCGCATCCCGGCGATGTCCGTCGCGGATTCGAGCGCCGAACGATCCACGGGATACGACTCGAACACCGTCAACGTGTCGAACACCGCGCCGGCGCCCACCGCCGACTGCACCTCGGCAAGACCGACGTGATGGCTGTCGAGCAACCGGACCTGCTCGGACTGAACTTGTTCGAGCAGTTCGGAAACCGAACCGTCCGGGTCCACGCGGACCCGAACGGGGACGGTGTTGATGAACAGGCCGAGAATGTCTTCGACCCCGGTCAGCGACGCGGGTCGACCGGAGACGGTGGCGCCGAACACGACGTCGTCACGCCCGAGCATTCCACCCAGCAGCAGGCCCCATGCTGTCTGGACGACGGTGTTGACCGTGACCCCGGTGCGCTTGGCCAACGCGACGACGGCCTCGGTCGACGAGGCTTCCAGCGGGACTTCGACATCCACGGGAACTGCGTGCACGGAGGACTCCGTACGGTGTGGTGCGATCAGCGTCGGTTCATCTACTCCAGACAGTGCGCCGATCCACCTGTCCAATGCCGCGCCGTTGTCTTGTTCGGCGAGCCAGTGCAGATAGGTGCGATACGACCGAGCGGGAACCGGCAGCGACGCGTCTGCGGCGTAGAGCGACAGAAGATCGCGCACCAACAACGGCATGGACCAACCGTCGAAGAGAATGTGGTGATTGGTCACGATCAGGTGCGCCGAATCCGCACCCTGGCGTACCAGGACTGCACGAAGCAGTGGGGGCGCGCTCAGATCGAACGGTGCCGTGCGCTCGAGTTCCGCGACGACGTGCGGATCATCCCCGAGCACCTCCCGCCATGGAGTTGTCACGGAATCGAGAACGAGCTGTGCTGCAACGCCGTTCGAGTCGTACACGAAAGCAGCCCGAAGTGCGGTGTGGCGCTCGAACAGTCTCGAAAGCGAACGCTGTAGTCGATCGCTGTCGACGATCCCGGCGAGGGACAGAACGATCTGGCCGGTGTAGACGTCGACGGCATCGGCGGTGAGGCCGGCGTGAAACTGGAATCCGGCTTGCAGCGGCGAGAGCGACCAGATGTCCTCCAGGTGGCCGAACTGCTTCTCCCACAGTTCTATTTCGTCCTGCGAAGCCGAGACCAGAGGAACGTCTGACGGTGTGAGGCCGGCATGATCACCGACGGAGGCGGCAATCTTCTCCAGTTCGACGCGCCACGCCGTCGCGAGCTCCGCGACTGCAGCGGGTTCGAAGATACCTTCGGGGAAAGCAAATGACGCCGAAAGGAACTCGCCTTCCGGACCGTCCACGACGGCGGCATTGATGTCGATCGCATAACTGACCGCGAGATCGCTTCCGCTGCCGTTGTTGAGATCGATTCCGGCGTCGGGAATCCAGCCCGCGGCCCGCAATTCGTCACCGAACTCCGCGGTGGACATCTTGCCCAAGTAGTTGAAACCGATCTGCGGTTCCGGGCCGGTCAGCATCCCTGCACGTCGGAGCAGCCCGTAACCGATACCGGACCCCGGCGTGGTTCTCAGCTGTTCCTTGACGGATTTCACGACCGCCGGCGTGTCCACTCCGAGTCCGGTGAGATCGATCCGAACCGGGTACACCGCCGTGAACCAGCCGACGGTCCTGGACAGGTCGGCACCGGGCAGCACGGCTTCGTCTCGTCCGTGACTTTCGAGCGAGACCAGCATCCGCTGTGATCCGCTCCAGGTGCGCAATGCCAGGGCAAGCGCACTGAGCAAGCCGTCGTTGACACCGGTCCGATAGTGCGACGGTACCGCGCGCAACAGGTGATCTGTTGTGTCACGGTCGATGTCGACCCGGACCCGACGCAGTGACGACCCTCGGTCCCGTTCCGCATCGAGAGGACGCGAACCGATCGGCGCACCATCGGAGTCGACGACCTCACGCCAGTACTCGAGTTCCGCCGACGGTGACAGCTCGGTGAGTCCGTGCGACCAACGCCGCAGTGACGTTCCGACGGGCATCAGTACCGGCGTGCCACCGTGAACGATCTGTTGCCAGGCTACAGCGAAGTCCGGAAGGAGAATCCGCCACGAGACGCCGTCGACAACCAGATGGTGGATGACGACCACCAATCGGCCCGAATCGTGCGTCGAGTCGAGCCAGACGATCTGAGCAGTATCTCCGCGGTACGGATCGAGCCTCGACGCGGCGTCCGCGGTCGCCTGGGTGAGAGCTTCCTCGAACTCGGGGGTTCCGGGTAGCGCTTCGGTGACGGTCCGACGAACCCATGTATCGACAGCACAGCCAGGGGCAATGTCGAATCCGGAGTGGTCGGGCAGCAAACGCGCGCGAAGAGCGTCGTGTTGATCGACAACTACTTGAAGAGTTGCCGCGAGGCGCGAGAGATCAAGTCCGACAGGAACACTGACCGACACGGCTTGATAGAAGGTGTCGATGCTGCCGGCCGTGCCCAGTATCTTGGCTGCGATCGGGGTCAGCGGGACAAACCCCACTCCCTTACCCGGCAGTTCTTCGAGTACGACCGATTCATCTGCCGGGAGTGCGATTTCGGCCAATCGCGCCACCGTCTTGCGTTCGAACACGTCGCGAGGAGTGAAGACAACTCCGGCGGCTTTTGCTCGAGAGACGAGCGAGATCGCGACGATGCTGTCTCCACCCAGCGCGAAGAAGGAATCGTCGACGCCGACTCGCTCGACGCCGAGTACCGACGCAGCGGCGTCGGCGATGATGCGCTCGACCGGACCGCTCGGCGCCCGGTAGTTCTGAGCCGCCGAACGAAATTCCGGTTCGGGTAGCGCCTGGCGATCGAGCTTGCCTGCCGGGGTCAGTGGCACTTCGGCCAGCGGTATCAGCTGGGACGGCACCATGTGAGCGGGCAGGAATCGAGATGCGTGTGCGATCAACGCTTCTTCGTCGAGATCGTGTCCCGGCTTGATCTTCACATACGAGTACACGGTGCCGCCGGCAAGCGTCACCACGAAATCGACGGATTCATGGCGTGCGAGCACAGCGTCGATCTCACCGAGTTCGATGCGAAGTCCATTGACCTGCACCTGGAAATCGGAGCGGCCGACGTACTCGAGTTCGAGAGTCCGAGTCCAGCGGACCACGTCTCCGGTGCGGTACAACCGAGTTCCGCCGCCGAGAGGATCGGCGACAAAACTCGCAGCGGTGAGAGCTGAACGTGAGTGGTAGCCCTGCGCCAATCCGGGGCCACCGAGATACAGTTCACCGGCCACCCCGGCCGGCACAGGTCGCAACCAGCGGTCGAGAACCATCAGATGCGCGCCCTGAATCGGAGAACCGATCGTGATGGCCTCGTCCGACGCCAGCGGGGGTGTCGTGGTGATGACGATGGTCGACTCGGTGGGGCCGTAACTGTTGTAGAACCGGCAGATCGGGCCGAAGCGTCGAACCAGGTCCGGCGGGCACACGTCACCTCCGACAACCACAGCTTCGAGATCCGGAAGATCGGTGGCGTCCACCGTGCCCAGAATTGCCGGCGCACTGATGATGTGGGTGACGCGCTCGCTGCGCAGCAGTTCTGTGAGCTCGCCGCCGCCGTAGACATCTGCCGGAGCGATGACCATCGTCGCCCCGGCACTGAACGCCTGAACCATTTCGAAGACGGAGGCGTCGAAACTCGCGGACGAGAATCGCAGAACTCGCGAATGCGCACCGACGCCGAGTTCGGGGCGACCCCACGCGGTGAAATCGACCAACGCATTGTGCGTGACGGCAACACCTTTCGGTGTACCGGTGGAACCGGACGTGTAGATCAGATAGGCGATGTGATCGCTTCGCAACGGCGCCGTGCGGTCAGAGTCGTCGACGACGGACTCGTCGCCGACAAAGCTGAAGGCGTCGATCGAGATGCAGTCCAGATCGACGGGCAGCATCTGATGGACAGTCGAATCAGTAATTCCCACAACAGCATTACTGTCCCCGACCATGTGACCGATTCGTTCGACCGGGTACGTCGGATCGACCGGAACTGATGCAGCGCCGGTTTTGGCAACCGACCACCACGCGATGACGGCATCGATGGATCGAGGCAGCGCGATCACGACACTGGTGCCAGGACCCACTCCGCGCCGGATCAGCATTCGAGCGAGTACGTTGGAGCGACGATCGAGTTCGCGGTAGCTGAGCTGCTGGGTACCGCAGCTCAGTGCGATCCCCTCAGACGACGCCGCGACGCCGTGGGCGAGAATCGTGGGCAAGGTCATCGGTGCCAGTGCGTCAGGGCCGCGTGCCGGAACGAGCGACTTCCGCTCGGCTTCGCTCAGGATCTCGAGATCGTGAACACGAGTGTCCGGCAGCGCTTGCGTGTACCGGGACAGCAGTTCGACGTATCGGCGGACATGGTCGCTCAGGACATCTGCGGTGTACAGATGGGGATTGGCTTCGAAATCGATTCGCGGCGCCTCTCCCGAGGCACTCGGATAGATGTTGACCGACAGGTCTTCCACCGGCCCTGTCGACAAGATGTGGAATCGACCAGTCACCGACCCCAGGACCACTTCGGGGTGAAAGTTCATGATGTTGATCGCGGGACCGAAGAACCCACGCTCGGCACCGACGCCTCGATCGCGCCTCATGTCCTCGGTGCGGTACCGCTGATGTCTGAGCGCGCCGGTCAGTTCGAGCGAGGCAGCCGCGCTCAATTCGGCAACCGTGGTCGAAGCGGTCACCGCGAGGCGCAGCGGAACGACGTTGGAGATCATGCCACCCGAACCACGCAGAACCCTGTTCGTTCGCGCGGTCACCGGCAAACTCAGCACTACGTCTTCGGTGCCGGTCACCCGGGCGAAGTAGAGCGCGAAGGCAGCCACCGCCGCCGCCGAAGAGAACTCGTCCGCCTTCGCCGTCGCGTTCGCACTGTCGAGTGTTCGGCCGACCACGACCGCACCCGGTGTGACGTCCATCCGCTTCCCGGCCAGACTTGCCACGGCCGGAAGCTCTGCTGTCTTGGCTGCCCAGTAGTCCTGATCTCGGCGGAATCGCGGCGAGTGCCGATACTCGGCCTCGGCGTCGTGCACGGCCAGAAGATCGGTTGCCGACGATTCGGGGACTGAAAGGCCGGCGACCTCCGCTGAGTAGAGCTCGGCGATGCGTGTCATGAAGTTCATGGCGCCGTAGCCGTCGAGGACTAGATGATGGATCCGGCAGTACCAGAACTGGCGGTTCGCGCCGACGCTCAGGACGGCTGACTTCACCAATCGATCGGCGAGTAGATCAAAAGGTCGGGTGTACTCCTGCCGCATCCACTCGAGTGCGGCTGCCTCCGGCTCGCGCTCACCGCTCAGATCGACGACTTCGACGCTCTGACTGAGCTCGGAATCGATCTGCTGAAACGGTTCGCCGTCGATCTCGAGCAGTTTCAGCATCCCGGAGCCGAACTCATGCGCTGCTGTGACGCAGGCACTTTCGAGCACCGCCGCGTCGAGAGTCCCGTCGACTACGACATACTGCGCGATCGTGATCGGCACATCAGTGCGCAGTAGCTGGGCAAACCAGATTCCGCGTTGCGCGCTGGTCAGCGGAAAGGGCTCGAAACGTCGATCAGCATGCACAGCGTCGTTCTCTCATCTGCCGAAAAAAGTACCGACGGCCTGCATCGATTGCCGTGGACCTGCGGCGCGAGACGACCGTGCCGACTACCACTCGACACAGTCCGCCGATTGATCAAAGATAGGGTTGCATAACCTTCCCATCTCGTCAAATGGCAAAACAAGTTCCCATGCGATCACATAAAGGATTCCGCCAGGTCTGTTTCTGCAGATCAGACCTGGGATTCGAGTGCGGTCTCAATATTCGGTGCGTCATGCGCCGGGTACGCATGCACCAAGGCGGTAGCGAGTTTGGGTACCGCGTGAGTGAGCGAATGCTCGGCGCTGTGTGCAATCGCGTGAGCTTCGGCAAGCGTTGCCCGGGGATCGATGTCGAGTTCTGCATCGGCATGCAGTCGGTGTCCGATCCACCGCATCTTCAGATCACGAACACCGAGGACTCCGGGTTCGTGCATCAATGCATGCTCGGCGCCGTCCACCAACTCCGGTTCGACGCCGTCCATCAACCGCCGGAAGACGTCTCGCGCTGCAGTCCTGAGCACCGCCACGATGGCCACGGTGATGACAAGGCCGATGATCGGATCTGCCAACGGGAAACCCAGCGCAACTCCCCCGGCCCCCAGAAGGACTGCGAGCGAGGTGAATCCGTCTGTCCGAGCATGCAATCCATCGGCCACCAGGGCCGCTGAACCGATTTGCCTGCCGACCCTGATCCGATACAACGCCACCAATTCGTTTCCGATGAAACCGATCAAACCTGCCGCCGCTACCCAACCGAGGTGCTCGATCTCGACCGGGTTGATCAATCGCCTCACCGCCTCGACACCGGCGATCACTGCCGACAGTGCGATCATGGCGAGCACGAACAGTCCGGCCAAATCCTCCGCACGCCCGAAACCATAGGTATAGCGCCTGGTTGCAGCGCGCCGACCGAGCGCAAAGGCAATCCAGAGTGGGACTGCCGTGAGCGCGTCGGAGAAGTTGTGAATGGTGTCCGCCAGCAGCGCCACCGAACCCGAGATCGCCACGATCGCAACCTGAGCAACTGCGGTGACTCCGAGCGCGACAAGACTGATCTTGACCGCCCGGATGCCGATTGCGCTCGATTCCAATGCGTCGTCAACACTGTCGGCAGCGTCGTGACTGTGCGGGGAGAACACTTCGCGGACTGCCGATCGAAATCCCTTCGGCCCGTGGCCGTGTCCGTGGCCGTGGCCGTGACCGTGGGACGTCTTTGGTTCGTGCGTCATGACGCACCTTCTTCTTGATCGCTACGATCGACCTTCGCCGAGCGCTCCGGGTGTATCTCCCGAAGCTCACCTTCACTACGGTGATGCCCCGGCAATCCTGGTCCGGCATGCTCGGCATTGAAGACCGCATCCGTAACCAGTTGGCGCACATGGTCGTTCTCCAGACGATAGAACACCGTCGTACCATCGCGGCGCGTTCGTACCAACCTTGCCATGCGCAATTTCGCCAGGTGCTGCGACACCGAGGGCGCCGGCTTGCCGACGCGTTCCGCCAGTTCGTTCACCGAGCACTCGCGGTCTACCAATGCCCACAAAACCTGCACACGGGTTGCGTCGGCCAGCATGCGGAACACCTCGACTACGAGGTCGACTTGATCATCGGGAAGCTTGCGGCGACAAACACCACTATCTGCGTTCATACGTAGATAGTAGATCATGCTGGACGCCGAAGATGACCTCTCGTCGATTCACCAGTTGTGCAAAGCTTGGCGGCAGAGCCCTTCGCCACTCGCAGACCGGGAGACAACGATGAGTACCGACGATTGGAACGCAGGAATCATTGCGGAGTTTCGGGAGAACGAGGGCAAGGTAGGTGGCCCCTTCGAAGGTGCGCCCATGGTGTTGGTCCACCACACAGGACGCAAATCCGGACGCGATTTCGTGAGTCCCATGATGTATCTGGCAGACGAGCAGGATCCGAAGACCATCTACGTTTTTGCATCCAAGGCCGGTGCCCCGACCAATCCCGACTGGTACTACAACCTCGTTGCCACCGACCAGGCAGAGGTCGAGATCGGCACCGAAACATACCCGGTCTCCGTCAGCGAAGTAACCGGCGAGAAGCGTGACCGCATCTACGACGAGCAGGCCAGTCGATACCCGGGATTTGCCGAATACGCGGAGAAGACAGCTGGGATCCGCACAATTCCGGTGGTGGCACTGACTCGCGCGTAAATCCTGATCGCGCCTCCCCGCCGTTTCCATCCGGAAACGGCAGGGATCGTTTGTACGGAATCACGACACTGAAGACGCTTTGACCTCAGCCTTCGAATGCCGTCCGAGCAGCACGTATCCGACCCAGGATCCGACAACCACTGTCGCCGCGAGCGCCTGTACCAGGCCTTCGATACTCGCCGGATAGAACACGCCGGTGATGTAGTGCGAGATGAATCCGGTGGACGGCAACTCCGCGATACCGGCCATTCGGCGGGCCCAGTTCTCGAGATTGGTCAGCGGGCAGTCATATCCGACCGCTATCGAACCGGCTCCCCAGACGACTGCAAGAAGGTGGAAACCGATGGTACGACGCCACTTCCACGCCACGAACCCACCCAGCACCACATAGAGGACAAACGCGAAGTGGACGAACACCGTCACTACTTCGATGAGCCGATACACCATCGTCGTCTCCGCTCGTGGCGCGGAAGTCCCGCAACAACCAGACTAATCCGATGTTAGTCCTCGTAGAGGTGATCTACCCGGTGTATGCAGCGGTCGTGCGAGCAGCGGCGGCTGCAGCCGCATCCGGGTCGTCGCCCGATGCGATCGCAGCTTCGGCCCACAGTTCACTGCTTCCCGCGATGAATGCCTTGGCCTCGTCGCTCGCCGACCACTCGGGTGTCTCGAGTGGCGTCGCGATCCCCAGTTCCACGTGTCGAGCCAGCCCGAGCAGTCCCATGTCCCACCCGACACCGACGGCACCTGGACCGTACTCGCCCCACCGATCCGGCTCGACGTCCGCGGCGTGTTCGAAGTCGAACAGCGTTGCACCACTGCCTTTTTCGGCGAGATTCACGGTCACGTAGCTCACATCGCCGCCGTATTCCCAGGTGATGCGAAGTGTTCGAGGAGCATCGCACGCCAAAATTTCGCCGCCGGCGTTGCCCTCGAGCTGATAGTGGCCGCCGATCCTGGCTTCTCCCCCGACCGGCATGAACCATTGGGGAATGCGGTCGAACTCGGTGATCGCCGCCCAGACCGTGCCGATGGGCGCCGCGAGGGTCCGCGACATGCGCAACGTGCGTGTTTTCGACTCGTCACCGCCGAACGGGCTCAGCTCTCGCGCTACCACCTGCAACGAATCAACCGCTCTGTCGACCACGACGCTCCTTGGTTCGGGAAAACTTCAGCTCAGTCGCTGCTGTAGATGTACCGATACTTCTTCTCCAGCGGCACTCTTGCCGATCGCCTTGCAGAGCGCCACGCGCAGCGGAAGCCAGTGTGGACCGTCACCGGACGGCATCAGCGTCGCCTCGAAGGGATGTTCACCATCGATAGTCCCGACCACCTTCACAGCGCGCCTGGTTCCCAGAAGTTCCGCCGAACCAGGCACCGTCAGAAATGTCGCAAACGCCCCGTCTTTCTCGATGGGAGCGGTGAAGGCGTAATCGAGCGGTTGTGGAGTCTTGTCAGCGGCCATCTCGTGTCACTGTTCCGCAGCGAGTAGGACGTCGGTGTCGAAACAGGTGTGAGTGCCGGTGTGGCACGCGGCGCCCTCCTGATCGACGATCAGCAAGACCGAATCGCCGTCACAGTCGAGTCGCACTTCGTGGACGTACTGGGTGTGCCCCG
Source organism: Rhodococcus sp. 66b (assembly GCF_002076325.1). Taxonomy (NCBI): domain Bacteria; kingdom Bacillati; phylum Actinomycetota; class Actinomycetes; order Mycobacteriales; family Nocardiaceae; genus Rhodococcus; species Rhodococcus sp. 66b. The sequence goes on along the minus strand of NZ_MUZB01000017.1, from coordinate 108,477 downwards.
ACGTCTCACCCTTGACCCAGTACTGCTGGCGCGAGCGCGAATAGTACGTCCCCTTACGGGTTTCCAGTGTTCGCGCGAGCGCTTCGTCGTCCATCCACGCGACCATCAGCACATCACCGGTCGACTTCTCCTGCGCAACCGCGCTGAACAGTCCGGCGTCGTTTCGCTTCAGCTTCGCCGCGATTGCGGGATCAAGACTCATATGACGTTTATACCTTCCACCTGTGACTTCCGTGGAATTCCCCTGCTTGGTCGCCGTAGAATGGAAGTTTCTTCGCTTCTCGCTCTGGAAGAGGATCCGACATGAACCATCAACGTCATGACGGCCCACACCCGGAGTACACCTGCCACCTCGTGAACGCGAGCACCGATCGCGTCCCGACCCGCCACATCGTTGTCGGGATCGGCACAGGCCTGAGCGGCAAGAATGTCGTCAGCTACGGATTGACGCTTGCCGCCAAGGAGGATTCAGCACTCCACGTCGTTCACTGCATCACGTCCGAGGACTTGCCTGTCGAAACCGACTCACCACAGTTCGAAACGCGTCTGCACGACGAGATGGTGTCGCAACGCGAACAGACAACCTCGACACTTGCCTCGCACACGGACACCTGGACATACGACTGCACCTACGGCGACCCGGCCGGTGTCATCCTCGCGACCGCGGACAAGTACGACGCCTTCACCATCGTGATCGGCTCACCGCGAAAAGGCGCTGCCTCCGCGGTGAGCCAACTGATACACAGCTCGGTCTCTTCCCGACTGAACCGGCAGAACCGCTATCCCGTGATATCGGTTCCGAGCGGAGTCAGATCGGCGAGATAGCCGAACACGGGGCATGCCCGCCTAGCTGATCGAATAATCCTCGAGCGGAAAGCGTTTCGCTTCGACAAACGCATTGCGTGTAGACGTGGGCCGCAGGATCGCCGCCTCCCCGTGCTGATTGAAGTAGTAGCTCCGCGAAGTCTGGCAACTGCCGCCGTAGAAGACGGAGTCCGCCAGGTTCGCCGTCATCCGGTCCAGGAACTCGGCGTTGGCGGTTTCGGTGACCTCGAACGTCTCCGCGCCACGCCGCTTCACCTCGCCGAACAGTCGATCCATGTGCTGCATCTGGGATTCGATAGTCGTGAAGTAGGACAACCCGCTGTACGAGTACGGACTGGCGAGCGTGAGGAAATTGGGGAAGTAGGGAACCGCGACCCCCTCATAGGCCTGGAAACGGTTGTCGCGCCACCACTTACCGAGGTTTCGGCCCTCACGGCCGATAACCTCGATGGCCGGAAAGTTCACATCCCAGAGGTTGAATCCCGTTGCCAGCACCAGCGTGTCGATCTCGGTCTTGCGGCCGTCGGCCGTGACGATTCCGTCGGCAGCAATGTGGTCGATCGACGTGGTTTCGAGGTGCACGTTGTCTTTGGTGAAGGTACGGAAATAGCTGTTCGAGAACGTGGGTCGCTTGCACCCGAAGTCGTAGTCCGGTGTGAGTTGCTTGCGGAGATGCGCGTCACGGACCTGCGACCGCAGAAACGCTCGTGATGCGGCTGCAGCGCCCTTGTTCAACAGTTTGACCTGCTTGTAATGCAGGACCGCGCTGACCATGATCATTTCGAGTATCGACGAACTGACAGCGCGGGCGATTCGCTGGGTGAGCGGAATGCGCGAGAACAGCTTCTGCACTGCGCTCGGAATGGGGACGTCGATCTTGGGAACGACCCAGATCGGGGTGCGTTGGTAGACGGTCAACTCTGCGGCCTGCCGCGCCACCTCGGGGATCAACTGCACGGCGGTGGCGCCGGTTCCGATGATTGCAGTCTTGGTGCCCGACAAGTCGTAGGAATCGTCCCAGGCGGTGGTGTGGATGATCTTGCCCGCAAATTCGTCGATACCGGAGATGTCCGGTCGATGAGGCTGCGAGAGGAAACCCGTCGCAGTCAGGAGGTACTTGGCAGTGATGTCCGGTGCCCCCTCCACGGATACGACCCAGTGCGAGGAATCTTCGTCCCAGCGGGCTCCGTTGACCACGGCACCGAACGTCATGTGCTTCCGCAGGTCGTACTTGTCCGCGACATGATCGGCGTACTTCTTGAGTTCGGCACCCGGTGCGAAGAGCCTGGACCAGTTCGGATTGGGCTCGAACGAATACGAGTAGGTGACCGACGCGATGTCGACAGCCAAACCGGGATAGCGGTTGACGTGCCAGGTTCCACCCAGATCGTCCTCACGCTCGAGGATCGCCAGGTTGTCCAGGCCCATCCGCTTGAGTTGAATGGCCGCACCCATTCCGCCGAAGCCCGCCCCCACCACTACTGCGTCGTACTGCACTGCCATCGGAGAATCCCTCTCATGAACTGCACACCCATGAACCACGCACCCGTGAACTGCACATCAGAAACTGACACGTCATTCCGTTATTGAGAACGGTATCATTCCAGACGTGACGAAGGCCATGACCCGAGCGGAACGAAAAAAAGCGGAATTGCGCCGCGAGATCATCGACGCATCATTCGAGTGCTTCGCGGAACGCGGCTACCACGCGACCGGAATTGCCGATATCGCAACAACTCTCGGAATCGGTCACGGCACGTTCTACCGATACTTCGAGAACAAGCGCGACATCATCGACCACGTCATCGACGATCTGATCGCAAAGATCATCAGCGCACTCGCCGTCGAAAATGCCCCTGACGCAGCAAATACGTTGGACGAGTACCGCGCCCAGGTCGGTCGCATCGCCGAAGCGCTCCCCCGCATCTTCTTCGACGACCCGCGCATTCCGCGGGTTCTGCTCTTCGAGACGACAGGCGTCGACGCCGATCTCACTGGCCGGATGCTCGATCTACTCGACCAGTCGGCATCGTTGACCGCGGCGTACCTGCATCACGGAGTCGAATGCGGCTATCTACGCGCCGACCTCGACGTCGACAACACTGCGCAGGCCGTCAACGGCATGATGCTGGCAAGTGCGATTCAAGGATTGCGAGCCGATTCGTCCGTCGACTGCACCACGCTGAACCAAGCCATCAGCCGCCTCATGTTCGACGGAATCCGCGCCGAGAACGCCTAGCGAACGACGATTCCCTCGGCACGCATCGCATCCTTGACCTCCGGGATGCTCAGATCGCCGAAGTGGAAGACACTCGCTGCGAGAACTGCGTCTGCGCCCGCTTCGACTGCCGGGGCAAAGTGCTCGACCAGGCCGGCACCGCCACTGGCGATCACCGGTACGTGGACTGCTGCCCGGACAGCGCGGATCATCAGAAGGTCGAAGCCCGCTTTGGTGCCGTCGGCGTCCATGGAGTTGAGCAGGATCTCCCCCACTCCCAACTCGGCACCACGCTCGGCCCACTCGACAGCGTCGATGCCCGTGCCGCGCTTGCCCCCGTGCGTGGTGACCTCCCACCCCGACGGTGTGTCCGGCTGCCCCTGGGGAACGGTGCGGGCGTCGACCGAGAGGACGATGCACTGCGAGCCGAAACGCTCACTCAGTTCCTTGAGCAGTTCCGGGCGCGCAATCGCCGCGGTATTGACGCTGACCTTGTCGGCACCGGCACGCAGCAGACGATCGACGTCCGCGACCGTGCGCACTCCACCGCCGACGGTCAGAGGAATGAAAACCTGCTCGGCAGTACGACTTACGACGTCGAGCATCGTGCCACGATCCGACGTGGAGGCGGTGACGTCCAGGAAGGTCAGTTCGTCGGCGCCCTGAGCGTCGTACGCTGCCGCGAGTTCCACCGGATCTCCGGCGTCGCGAAGATTCTCGAAGTTGACACCCTTGACCACTCGTCCGGCGTCGACGTCGAGGCACGGAATCACACGAACTGCGAGGGTCATGACTGTGGTCCTCCTGAGGACGAAGCGCGCGGATCACCGAGCGCGTTGAGGATATCGAGAATCTCACCGTGGATGCCCGGGGCGGCAGCGAGCACCGACTCCGATTCTACGGTCCACGGGTTGCCGGCCAGATCGGTGACCACCCCACCCGCACCGCGAACGAGAGCGACCCCGGCCGCGTTGTCCCACGCGTTGCGGCCGTAGACGATCGCTCCGCCCAGGATGCCGGCCGCCGTGAAAGCGAGATCGACTCCGGTGGAGCCGTGTATCCGGATCCGCGAGGACACCTTGCTGATCTCGGCGAGGAGGTCGAGACGGAAACTGCCGGGGATCCGGCCGCGACTGTTGACGTTGAGGGCACCCAATCCGACGATCGACGACGCCAGATCGGTTGGCTCCAGCGGCGGTACGGCGATTCCGTTGACCAACAACGGACCGCCGGCACGAGTGGCGTACGTGTGACCGATCAACGGAAGCCAGGTCAATCCGAGCACCGGGACACCATCGTCGAGAAGCGCCAACAGTGTTCCGGCAGTAGGCAATCCGGCCGAATAGTTGAAAGTACCGTCGACGGGGTCGAGAACCCAGACGAGCCCCGAACCGACGTCTGGGCCGCCGAATTCCTCGCCGTGCACCTCGATGCCGGTCTGCTCGAACAACTCCGCGGTCAACCGCTTCTCGAGCGCAAGATCGACCTCGGTGGCAAAATCACCCCAGCCCTTGCGGACCGCACTCGGGGCGCCGACACCGGCGACGAACTGATCGTGGACGCCATCGAGAAGCCGACCCGCAATCGCGAGAAGTTCGTCGAGGTCACGCGTCGGAGTCATCTGGAAAATCTATCCGGAAACTGCTGCCAGCGCTTCGGGGAGAGTGAAGCGACCGGCATACAGCGCCTTGCCCACGATCGCGCCCTCGACACCCTGATCAACCAGGCTGGAAATGGCGAGCAGATCCTCGATGGTCGACACACCACCGGAGGCGACGACGTGAGCGTCGGTGACAGCGCAGACCTGACTGAGAAGTTCGAGGTTGGGACCGGTGAGTGTGCCGTCTTTGGAGACGTCGGTGACGACGTAACGGGTGCAGCCGTCGCGATCGAGACGGGCCAGAGTCTCCCACAGATCGCCGCCGTCGGTGACCCAGCCGCGCCCACGGGTGCGGTACTGGCCGTCGACCAGACGAACGTCGAGTCCGACGGCGATCTTGTCGCCGTACTTGGCCAATGCACGGGCACACCACTCGGGATCTTCGATAGCGGCGGTTCCGAGATTGACGCGGGCACAGCCTGTGGCCAGTGCAGCTTCCAGGGAAGCGTCGTCGCGGATTCCTCCGGAGAGTTCCACCTTGACCGTCAGGTCGCCGATGACGCCTGCCAGCAGTTCGCTGTTGGACCCACGCCCGAAAGCGGCGTCGAGGTCGACAAGATGCACCCATTCGGCACCGTCGTTCTGCCACGCAAGAGCAGCGTCGCGGGGCGACCCGTAACCGGTCTCACTTCCCGCCTCTCCTTGCACGAGGCGAACAGCTTCACCGTTGACAACATCTACAGCAGGCAAAAGGACCAGGCTCACGTGCGGTAACCCTAGTAGGTCAGGACCTCGAACCGTCTTCCGGGTCACCGAACGCTTTTCGGGTCATCCGCTTGGATACGACGCCCATTGCCGCGATCGCAGCAACGACCCCCACGAGACCGATCGCGAGACCGACACCCGGCGAGGGTTTGAGCACGACGATGACGACGGTGGCGACCGCCAACGCAGCCACAGCGGCGCCGAGCGAGAACAACGCCAGACGAGCGAGGGAAAAGTCGTCGCCGCGGTTCGGGCCGGAACTCCCGGTCACAAACTCTGCACCCAGTTGCTCAGCAACTCGGCGCCTGCGTCGCCGGATTTCTCGGGGTGGAACTGCGTTGCCGACAACGCACCGTTCTCGACGGCAGCGAGGAACTTTCCGCCGTGATCTGCCCACGTCAGCTTCGGAGGTGCGATGTGCTCGGACGGCGCGAGTTCCCAACTCTGCACACCGTACGAGTGAACGAAGTAGAAGCGGGTGTCGGCGTCGATACCCTTGAACAGCGTGCTCGACTCCGGAGCCTCCACGGTGTTCCAGCCCATGTGCGGCAAAACCTCTGCTTGCAGCCTCTCGACGGTGCCAGGCCATTCGCCGCAGCCCTCCGCCTCGACACCGAATTCGACTCCCCTGTCGAACAGAATCTGCATGCCGACGCAGATACCCAGCACCGGTCGGCCACCGGCCAAGCGTCTACCGATGATTCGGTCACCCTGGACTGCGCGCAGACCTTCCATGCAGGCCGCGAACGCACCGACGCCGGGCACCACCAGACCGTCGGCCGCCAATGCAACCTTCATATCGTTGGTCACCTCCACCTGCGCCCCGGTGCGCGCCAGTGCGCGAGTAGCCGAATGCAGGTTGCCGGAGCCGTAATCGAGTACAGCAATCGTGGAAGCGCTCATGCCCCAACTCTATCGGGCAACCCTGCTGCCAATCACTTTGCCGCCCGCGGCCAGTGCCGGGAGCAGAGCGACAACGACCGCGGAGACCGCGAAGACCCACGCATAGCCGGCAGTCGTGGCCACGAATCCCAACGCCAATGCACCGATTCCGGTGCCGGCGTCGTAGCCGATGTTCCAGATCGCGCTGGCGGATCCGAGTTGCCTCGGGCCGGCAGCCTGAAACGCCATGACCAAGGATTCGTTCTGCACCGCCCCGAACCCGAGCCCGAAAAGGACCGCCGCGCAGAACAAGACCGGCGTCGACCCGCCGTCGACGTTGATCGCGAACAGCACCAATCCGATGGTCGACGACGCCAATGCCGGCGCGAGTGTCCGACCACTGCCGAGACGATCGGCGATCAGGCCCGCCGAGTACCGGCCGATCAACATCGATCCACTGGCGGTCGCCAACACCACACCTGCAACGGCCGCGCGCTCCGAGATTGCGATCGGCAGTAGAGACGACAGCCCGCCGAACGACGCGGACACACACGCCAGAGCGAGCACCGGGACCAAGACGACGAACACACTCAACCGGGCGGATTCGCCGGTGGGCTGGGCGAAGATCTTCGGCAACCCGGCAATGGCCACCAGCGCGAGTGCCGGGATCAGCGCACCGAGAACGAACACCGGTGTTGCCGACCACCGTTCCATGATCGCAAGCCCCAGCGGAAGCCCCGCCATTTGTGACGCTGCGATCGCGATTCCCTGAGCGCCGGTGGCACGGCCCAGAATTCGTTTGGGCGCCAACTCCGCCACGAGCGCACTGCCGGCAACAGTCAGCATGCCGAAACCGATTCCTCGCACCGCGGAAACCGCCAGGACGGGGCCGGCGTCGGCCGAGATCAACAGCACCAACGACGGTGGACCGAGGAGCAGACATCCGACCGCCAGCACGCGCCGGTAGCCCTGCGTCCGCAACAACCGAGGCACGAGCAGTTGCGTCACGACTGTGGCCGCCATGAAGACACCGGTCACCGATCCGGCGAGCGCATCCGATCCGCCGGAATGCGCAACCAGCAACGGCACCACCGGCAACAGCAACGACCAGCCACCGAAAGCTGCCGCCGCCATGATCAGGACACCGATCATGCCCGGAGTGCGAAGCAACCCCGGCGATGGAGCAGGATCTTGCGTCTCAGACACAGTCACTTTTCGCGTCACAGACGCAGTCACTTTTCGCGTCACAGACGCAGTGCGCCCGCTACCGCCGCCAGAACCGCCAACGCCAGAAGGATTCCCGACGCAAGCTTGTTGACCTTGAACATCGAGTAGGCGCCGCCCACGGCAATACCCGCGCCGATGAACAGCAAGTAGGTGAAGAGGACGCTCACAGTGTGCCCTTCGTCGACGGCACGCCACTCACGCGCGGATCCGGCTCGACCGCCTCACGCAGAGCGCGCGCAACGGCCTTGTACTCGGCTTCGGTGATGTGATGCTGATCGCGGCCGTACAGAACCCGAACGTGCAGTGCGATACGTGCATTCAATGCGATCGACTCGAACACGTGGCGGTTGATCACCGCGTGATACGGAACGCCCGGGTACCCGCCGATGACGGAATGCACCATGTAGTCGGGCTCACCGGTGTGCACGCAGTAAGGGCGACCGGAGACGTCGACCGACGCGTGCGCCAGCGTTTCGTCCATCGGGATGAAAGCGTCGCCGAAACGACGGATGCCCTTCTTGTCACCGAGAGCCTGGCCGAGCGCCTGGCCGAAAACGATCGCGGTGTCCTCGACGGTGTGGTGAGCGTCGATCTCGACGTCACCCTTCGCCTTGACGTCCAGATCGAAGCTGGCGTGCGTACCCAAGGCATTGAGCATGTGGTCGAAGAACGGAACGCCGGTGGAGACGTCGACGATGCCGGTCCCGTCCAGATTCAGTTCGACGACGATGCTTGATTCCCGAGTTGTTCGTTCGATCCGCGCGATGCGATCGCTCATGCCGTCTCTCCTGAATTCGTGTCGACCAGCTGGGTGCCTGCGATTTCGTCACTGGCCTTGATGAACGCGTCGTTCTCGGCTTCGAGTCCCACGGTGGCCCGCAGATATCCGGGGATGCCGATGTCGCGGATGAGAACCCCGCGGTCGAGGTATTCCTTCCACGCCTGTGCGCTGTCGGTGAACTGACCGAACAAGATGAAGTTCGCGTCACTGGGAATCACTCGGAAACCGGTGTCCGCCAGCGCCTTCGACACCCGATCACGCTCGGCGGACAACGCGTGGACACTGCCGAGGGTCTCGTCGGCGTGACGCAGGGCGGCACGTGCCGCCGCTTGCGTGACCACCGAGAGGTGATAGGGCAAGCGCACCAACAACAGTGCGTCGATGAACGCAGGAGCGGCGGCGAGGTAGCCGAGTCGGCCACCGGCAAACGCGAAAGCCTTGCTCATGGTGCGGGTCACAACCAGCTTGGCCGGGAACTCGTCGATCAGCGTCATCGCGCTGGGGGCAGCGGAGAACTCCGCGTACGCCTCGTCGACGATCACGATGCCCGGCGCCACGTCGAGGATGCGTCGTAGTTCCGCAATACCGACGCTGTGTCCGGTCGGGTTGTTGGGACTGGTCACGAACACGACGTCCGGTCGACGTTCCTCGATCACTGTGACGGCAGCATCCACGTCGAGTGCGAAGTCGTCCCGACGGAAGACCTCGACCCACTCGGTATCGGTACCGTCGGCGATGATCGGGTGCATCGAATACGAGGGAACAAAACCCATCGCGCTACGTCCCGGACCTGCGAATGCCTGCAACAGCTGCTGCAGAATCTCGTTCGATCCGTTTGCCGCCCACAGATTGTCGACGGTGACCGGTACACCCGTCTGCTTCGACAGGTACGCCGCCAGATCCGTCCGCAACGCGACAGCGTCACGGTCGGGGTAGCGGTGCAGTTCCTTCGCGGCTTCGCGCACGGATTCGGCGACATCGTCGATGAGCGCCTGCGTCGGCGGATGCGGGTTCTCGTTCGTGTTGAGCTGAACAGGCACCGTCAATTGCGGTGCGCCGTATGCCGACTTTCCACGCAGGTTCTCGCGAATCGGAAGGGCGTCGACCGTAATCGATTCTCCAGGAGCACTACTCATCGCAGAGCCTCGAATCGCAGACGCACAGCCTCGCCGTGAGCGGGCAGGTCCTCCGCGTTGGCGAGCGTGATGACGTGTCCGGCAACGTCTTTCAGAGCCGACTCGGAGTAGTCGATCACGTGGATCCCACGCAAGAAGGTCTGCACGCTCAGACCGGAGGAGTGACGTGCACACCCGGCCGTCGGCAGAACGTGGTTGGAGCCGGCGCAGTAGTCGCCGAGGCTGACCGGCGCCCACGGGCCGACGAACACGGCACCAGCGCTGGTGACCTGAGCTGCGACACCGGTTGCGTCCTCGGTCTGAATCTCGAGGTGCTCGGCCGCATAAGCGTTGACGACGCGCAGACCAGCGGAAACATCAGAAACCAGCACCGTGCCCGACTGGCTGCCGGTCAGTGCCGTGGTGACGCGTTCGCGGTGCTTGGTGATCTCGAGCTGCGCAGCCAGAGCCTTGTCGACGGCGTCGGCCAATTCGACGCTGGTCGTGACAAGAACGCTGGCGGCCATCACGTCGTGCTCGGCCTGGCTGATGAGGTCGGCGGCAACGTGGACCGGGTCAGCGGTGTGGTCGGCGAGGATCGCGATCTCGGTGGGACCGGCTTCTGCGTCGATGCCGACCAGTCCGCGGCACAGACGCTTGGCCGCAGTGACGTAGATGTTGCCGGGACCGGTGATGAGGTCGACCGGGACAAGCTCGGTTCCATCGGTGTCGGTTCCGCCGTAGGTAAGGAGGGCGACGCCCTGCCCGCCGCCGACGGCCCACACCTCGTCGACGCCGAGCATGGCTGCGGCGGCGAGAATGGTCGGGTGCGGCAATCCGCCGAAGTCGGCTTGGGGCGGCGAGGCGACAACAAGCGACCCGACGCCGGCCGTCTGAGCCGGCACGACGTTCATGACAACGCTCGACGGGTACACGGCATTGCCGCCGGGTACGTACAGCCCGACGCGCTCGACCGGCACCCAACGCTCGGTGACCGTGCCACCCGGAACGACCTCGGTGACGGTGTCCTTGCGACGCTGATCGGCGTGCACCTTGCGGGTGCGCTCGATCGCAACCTCGAGGGCTTCCTTGACTGCGGGGTCGAGTTCACGAAGTGCGCGCTCGAGCTCGGCTGCGGGTACACGAACCGAAGCCGGACGAACGCCGTCGAACTTCTCGCCGAACTCGAGGGCGGCTTCTGCCCCGCGATCACGAACAGCTTCGACCATCGGGCGAACCTGATGCAGCACCGCGTCCACATCCACTCCACCTCGGGGAAGCGCGGCGCGAAGTTCGGCCGTGGATGGGGTACGACCACGCAGGTCGGTGCGGGCAAGCATGAGAGTTCCTCTCGTACGCAAACGGGGTGCCTGTGCAAGCGGCAGCAAACCGGTCCGGCATTACAGGCCTGAACAACGCGCCTGAAACACAGAACTGATGTCAATTATCCAGGATAGGCGCACCCCATTTTTCACCGGTCCACCTGCGACGCTCACTGCAGGTCCGGCGCCCGCCGCCGGGCGAGTTCGATCAGCTCGTCCCTTCGGTCGGTCGCCACCGAGATTTCGCGTCCGTCGTGCAGACGAAAGCGGACCCCGGCGCCGGGTGACGCGAGAATTACCCGCATACCTGGGCCGGTCATTCGATAACCGATTCCGGAGCCCATCCCGATATGTACTGCAGTTGCAGACACAACTTCGTCCCACCGAAATACCTGACGCAGCCCCGGAGACAGCGCGATCGACACTCGTTCGACGTCTGTGGTGATGATCACGCGCACCTTCCACATGTACGCGGCCAACCCGAAGGACAGGACCGCGGACAACACGGCGCCGACGTAGCCCGCCGGGTCGTGTTCCACGATCGCCGCGAACCCGCAGACAATCACCAGGACAATTCCGAGGACGACGCACAATGCGGCCGTCGAACGCCGCAGAAGTGGGCTCAACGAAATGGACTCGTGAACTTCGTGCACAGCACCCCCGCCTCGATCGCCGACAACCCCCGCACCGCGGAACGGCACCGGGAACACGACCATCCCATTACTCGCGCTTTTATAACAAACACGTCACGCACAGCTAGGGTCCAAAGTCGTGACAGACAGTGACGTGGCCACGACCGCACCTCCGGCCTTGCCGACCCCTCAGCGATCCAGCGGACCGAACCGAGCACGGATCGTTGCGATTGTCGCATCGATCCTCGGCATAGTTTTGTGCGGATCAGTGCCGTTCCTGCCGATCGAGCAGGACACAGCCGTCGTCAACTGGCCGCAGGCCGGGTCGACGAAAAGCGTCGAGGCGCCATTGGTCTCGTACACACCGCTGCGCATGGAGGCATCGATCCCGTGCGCGTCGATCAGCGAGTTGGCCGCCACCGGCGGAACACTCGTCTCGACGGCTCCCCCGGGTGCCGCCGATGCGCGCCGCTACGGATTTGTTGCCACTGTCTCCCCCGAATCCGCCGACGCTCCCGCTCGGGTCGACGTTGTCCTGCGCGATCAAGTGCTGCTCTCGACACCCGTTGCTGATCTGCAAACTGGATGCGCACTCACGCTCGCCGCCGAGCCGACCCGAACCACCTTCAGCGCCACCGGTTCCGAACCGCGCGTCATCGAGGGCGACAGCCGACCACAGGTAGTCGGCGTCTTCAGCGACCTCGATTCGGCATCAGCCGGTTTGAACGTCTCGATCGAGGCGGACTCTCGCTTCACGTCGAGTCCGTCGGTGATCAAGACTCTCGCCATGATTCTCGGGGCACTCACGGCTGTCGTGTCCCTCTTCGCGCTGCACCGCCTCGACAACCGCGACGGCCGGGGCACACGCAAATTTCTGCCCGCCCGATGGTGGAAGTTCACCGTCCTCGACGGCGTCGTCGTCGGAACTCTGGTGCTGTGGCACTTCATCGGCGCTACCACCACCGATGACGGCTACCAGTTCACGATGGCCAGGGCCTCCGAGCAATCGGGCTACATGTCCAACTATTTCCGGTGGTTCGCGGTCCCCGAGACCCCGTTCGGAACGCCGTACTACAACATCCTCGGACTCCTGGCGCACGTCAGCACTGCAAGCCCCTGGGTCCGTCTGCCTGCTCTGTTGGCAGGCGTCATCACCTGGCTCGTCATCAGCCGCGAGGTTGCGCCTCGGCTGGGCGCCGCAATTCGCGGAAATCGACTCGCCCTCTGGACCGGCGCGCTTGTCTTCCTTGCATTCTGGCTTCCGTTCAACAACGGACTGCGTCCCGAACCGATCGTTGCTCTCGGCGTCCTGCTGACGTGGTGCTCGATCGAACGGGCCGTCGCGACGAGACGACTTCTGCCGGTCGCAGTCGCGATACTGATCGCCGGATTCACCTTGACCGCCGGGCCTTCCGGCCTCATCTGCTTCGCCGCACTGATCGCCGGAATCCGCCCGATCATGCGCATCATCATCGAACGTGCCCGCACCACCGGTTACGTCGCGGCTGTCGGACCATTGCTGGCTGCCGGACTGTCGATCCTCATCCCCGCGTTCGGCGATCAGAGCCTCGCCGCCGTCATCGAGATGCAACGCGTCCACTCGATCTCGCCGAATCAGCCCTGGTTCGACGAGTACCTCCGTTATCAATACCTCTTCAACATCTCCGTCGACGGTTCTCTGACTCGCAGATTCGGTGTGTTCGTCATGGTTCTGTGCCTTGGCGTCTGCACCGCGATGATGCTGCGCAAGGGCGGCCGGATTCCCGGTTTGGCCGCCGGTCCGTCACGCCGCGTCGTGGGGCTGACGATCGGCGCACTGCCACTGCTGATGTTCTCGCCGACCAAGTGGACGCACCACTTCGGAATCTTTGCCGGACTCACCGCCGTTCTGGCGATGATGACGGCGGTCGCCGTGGGTACAAAACTCCTGCGCTCGCCGCGCAATCGGGCCCTCTTCGCGGCAGCCGTACTGTTTCTCCTGGCCGTCGCATTCACCGGCAGCAACAGCTATTACTACGTGTCCAGCTACAGCGTTCCGTGGTTTGACAAGCCGGTGTCGATCAGCGGACTCGGCGCGAGCACCGTCCTCCTCGGGCTGACGGTGCTGATGCTCGGCGTCGCCGCGTGGTACTTCTTCCGTGAGCCGTACACCGCTGGGAAGGAACCGTCCGCGAAGCACGCTCGACTGCTTGCCATCTCGCCACTGACGATTGCCGCAGGTGCCATGGTCCTCTTCGAGGTGCTGTCCATGGCCAAGGGCGCGGTCACCCAGTACCCGGCCTATTCGGTGGGCCGTGCAAACGTCGACGCCGTTCTCGGCCAACACTGCGGACTCGCCAACGACGTTCTGCTCGAGACCGATCCGAACGCCTCGATGCTGACGCCCCTCTCGGGCAGCGTCGCCACAGCACTCTCCGCCGGTGGGGCTACAGGATTCGATCCGAATGGCGTCGCCTCCGACCTTCGAGCAGACAAGGAAGCCACGGCTACCGGCGGCGCGAACACCGTCGACACCTCCGAGGACACCGCCGGTAACTCGGCCGGAACCGGCGGAGGCGCCGGACAGACCGGGGTCAACGGCAGTTCGGTCGCGTTACCGTTCGGTCTCGACCCGGCGACAACACCCGTCATGGGTAGTTACGGTCAGCCCTCCCCCGGCACTCTGACCAGCGACTGGTACCAACTCCCCGACGTGGGCGAGAACGCCACACGCGGAGACATCATCTCGATTGCAACCGCTGGTCGTGTTCGGTCGGTCGACAAGGACGGAATCGTCACCTACGGCCAGAACGTCGAGGTCGAATACGGAACAGCGCGTGGCGTCGACGATGCCGAAACAGACGCTGTGGAAACACTCGGAAAGATCGCGCCCCTCGACATCGGTCCGGCACCGTCGTGGCGGAACCTGCGTGTGCCGCTGGACCAGATTCCCGTCGAAGCCAACAGCATTCGACTTGTCGTCAGCGACTACGACAGCAAGCCCGACCAATGGGTGGCCGTCACCCCGCCGCGGGTTCCGAAGACCCAGAAGCTCAACGACGTCGTCGGTTCACAGGCGCCCGTCATGCTGGATTGGGCTGTCGGACTGGCATTCCCGTGCCAACGCCCCTTCGATCATCGGGTCGGTATCGCCGAGGTCCCCGAGTATCGGATCCTTCCCGACCATTCCGGCGCGCTCGTGACCAGTGCCTGGCAGGACCACTACGGCGGTGGACCGTTGGGGTGGATCGATCTGCTCCTGACCGCTCAGACCATTCCGTCGTATCTCGACAACGACTGGGCTCGCGATTGGGGTTCGATCGAGAAGTACACACCGATCGATCCGAGTGCAGTGCCCGCCCAGGTCGACGAAGCGACCGTTCAGCGCTCCGGGACGTGGAATCCGGGATCGATGACCATGGTTTTCTGAGCGGAATTTCTGAGCGGATGGGTCACTGAGTGACACGGTCCAGTCGCGGGCGGATCGGACGAAACGCCTGCGACTGGACACTTGTATGACTTAGTCTCCCAGGCATGGGAGCCCTGTCACGGTCTGTTACGCCTGCACTCATGGCACTGACGTGCCTGCTCGGGGCGCTCGCCTTTCCCACTCGCGCCTCGGCGGAGGTACCGGATGACTTCCTCTGGGGCGTTGCCACCTCCGGATTCCAATCGGAAGGTTCGTCGCCGGACAGCAACTGGTCTCGATACTCCGATTCCGGACGAACCCACGACAAGATCGGTGATTCGGTCGACTTCCGGCATCGCTACGCCGAGGACATCGACCGGGCGGCCGATCTGGGATCGAAGGTTTTCCGATTCGGCGTCGAGTGGGCGCGAGTTCAGCCCGCCGCCGGGAGCTGGAACGAGGCCGAATTCGCGTACTACGACGACGTGGTAGCTCACATCCGCGCGCGGGGCATGACTCCGATGATCACGCTCGACCACTGGGTGTATCCGGGATGGGTTGTCGATCAAGGCGGCTGGACAAATCCGAAGACGGAAGCCGATTGGCTGGTCAACGCAGAGAAGGTAGTCGAGCGGTACTCCGGAATCGGAGCGCTGTGGATCACGATCAACGAGCCGACTGTGTATGTTCAGCGTGAATTGACCTACGGCGGAATCGCACTCACCCAGGCACCGTCGATGTTCGATTCATTGGTCCGAGTCCACCGGGCGATCTACGACCGCATCCATGTTCTCGATCCCGGTGCCCGCGCGAGCAGTAATTTCTCCTTCATTCCCGGCGTGTCCGAGGCGATCGATTCGGTATTCACGGATCGGGTGCGCGACAAGCTCGACTTTCTCGGGATCGACTACTACTACGGTGTGGCCCTGAACAATCCGACTGCCGCGTACGCCGCACTCGACGAGTTCTACAACGTCACACCACAACCCGAAGGCCTCTACGACGCATTGATGCGGTACTCGTACAAGTATCCGGAGCTCCCCCTCTACATCGTCGAGAACGGCATGCCCACCGACAATGGAGCGCCGCGCGCCGACGGTTACACACGCGCGAATCACTTACGCGATCACATCTATTGGATGGAACGCGCCCGAGAAGACGGTGCCGACGTGATCGGCTACAACTACTGGTCCATCACCGACAACTACGAATGGGGTTCGTACCGACCTCGATTCGGCCTCTACACGGTCGATGTTCTCGGCGATCCCACTGCGGCGCGAATCCCGACCGACGGCGTCGACGCCTACCGCCGGATCATTCACGAGAACGGCGTCGGGGCCGACTACGTGCCCGTCATGGCCCCGGCTTTCTGCTCGCTCGTCGATCCTCCCCGCAGCTGTACGGCTACTCGATGACGGCCGTTTTCCGAAATTCCTCCACACCTCGTCGTTAGGATGTCCCATGCGAACACTGCGAAATATCGCCGGAACTGCCGCTGCCACGGCTGCCCTGATCCTGGTTGCCGGAGGCGCTGCGACAGCAGCCCCCAACCCGGCCGATTCACCCCGCGAGGCGCAGGCACGCGCCTACATCGACGCCCTGGTCTCCCATGACGTTTCCGATGTTCATTTCGCCCCGGATGCGACGCGCGTCGAAGCCGGACTCAAGACGGGGTTCTCCGGACCACAGATGTCCGCCGACCTCGAAAACGGTATCCAATACCGCGTTATCCAGGGCGTACGAGACCTCGAGATGTCGGAAGCCGGGGACATCGTCTCGACCACCTATCTGCTCGACGCGGGAATCGGTGGCACTCGCCTCATGACCGTGGAGATTCGTGAAACCTTCGAAGTCCGTGACGGTCTCATCCACGACGTCGTCGCCCACATCATCCCAGTGTCTGTGTCCTGACGCGCGCCCGATAGCTACTGGGCGGTGCACCCGAAACTCGGGTGCACATCGCTGCGAAGGCAGCCGGCGTCGAGTATCCGAGTTCAGACGCAACGGCTGTCACACTGGCACCGGCAGAGAGTTTCGGCAGCGCGTGAAGAATGCAGGCACGCTGCATCCACGACGACGCGCTCATCCCCGTTTCCGAGATCAGCAAGCGGTGCAGTGTTCGTTCACTGATGTGGAGTTGCTCGGCCCACCGCGTGGGCGAGTCGTGGATCGACGGGCCGGCGAGATACCGCGTGCACAACGCCCGCAATCCCGGGTGCCGAGGCAGCGGGAGTTCCACAGGTAGGGGCGCAAGATCGCGAAGTTCGTGCAGGATCAGCTGAAATACCGCGGCGCCGCGTCCGTGTGCGGGGAAGTCGTCCTCCGCGTTCAGCTCGACATCCATGTCGACTGCAGCGACGAGCAGCTCACGCAGGAGCGACGATACTGCGACGACTCGGCACCTGACCGGGAACCACGGCGCTGCGGACGGTTCGATGTAGAGGCTTCGCGTGCTGACGCCGTCCATCGTCACTGCATGAGCGACACCGGCGGGAATCATGACCGCATTGGACGGCAGAACCGTCCACTCACCGTCATCGGTTTCGACGTTCATCGCACCGTTCACAGCGAAGAGAAACTGGGCTCGTCGATGTTCGTGGGCGGCCAGCACGTGACCTGGTGGGTAGTCGGTTCCGATTGCGAGAACACCGCGAGGTGAGTGATCGACGTCGTTGATCGAGATGTTGCGCACCGGAGGAACCTACCGAGTCCGTGTCTGATTGACAATGGAACGTGGCGAACCTTCGAATGTGCGCCAGCGGAGAAATCGCTACCGTTCATCAAGTGCTTCACTACGCCCTCATCCTTCTCGCTTTCGGCGCCTTGACCGGAGTCACTACCGTTCTGTTCGGATTCGGTGGCGGGTTTGTCACCGTCCCAGTCGTTTACGCTGCATCCACACTTCGGGCGGACGTCACCGATCCGATGCATGTCGCCGTCGCATCCTCGGCGGCAGTGATGGTGGTCAATTCACTCAGTGCCACAATCGCATTCAGGAAATCAGGACGGCTTCGGGCGGAGTACATCAGACCACTGATGGGCCCCGTCGCAGCCGGAGCAGGCCTCGGAGCGGTTGCGGCAGGTCACGTCGACGACGGCGCCGTTCGGATTCTGTTCGTCCTCTACCTCGTGGTCACAATCCTCGACAGCCTTCTGCGACAAGGGTTTCTGACACCACCTGAACCTCGAGAACATCTTGACCGTCACGGCGTCCGCGCTGTCGGGATAGGCATCGGCGCCGTCGCAAGTTTCCTCGGAGTCGGCGGGAGCGTCATGACGGTTCCGATGATGCGTCGCGGCGGAGTTCCGATGGCCGACGCCGCCGCGAGCGCCAACCCGTTGAGCTTGCCTGTCGCCGTCGTCGCGACTGCGGTGTACGCGGCCTCATCAGGGCACAGCACCGCCTCGGATCTGTCAGCGGGCAGAGTCGGCGCAATCGACCTTCTCGCCGTTTGCGCGTTACTGGCCGGCTCTCTACCTGCGATTGCACTGAGCCGGCGAATTGTCGGCGCCATCCCGGACCGGATCCATGCCGCCGCCTACATCGCTCTACTCGCAGTAGTCACGGCGGTGATGATCGCGGCTTAGCGGACGGCGTACCGCAGATAGATGACGCCGCCGTCGAAGGTTTTCTCTTCGAGCAGCTGCAGGTCCAGTCGCCCGCGCGGAAGGGCAGGCAATCCGCCTCCTACGCTGACCGGGCAGACGAACAGTCGGCATTCGTCGACCAGCCCCGCCGCGAATGCACTTGCAGCGATCGTCGGCCCGCCGATCGAGATATCTTGTACCGCTTCGCTCTCGAGCGCACGAACGGCGTCGGCGTCGAAGTCCCGGGAAATCGTTGTGCGCGCCGTCGACACCTCGTTCAGCGTCGTGGAGTACACGATTTTATCGATGCCACCCCAGATCTGAGCGAACTCGACTGTCGCCGCCTCGATTCCGGCAAACTCGTCCGGCACCGAAGAACCTACCGATGCGGAAGTACCTTGAAGGTCCTCGTGTGCCGTTGTCTCCCAGGGAATCATCGTCTCCCAGGGAATCATCGTCTCGTACATCCGGCGCCCGAGCAGGTACGTGCCGACTCCCCTCTCGAGCTCGTTGACGAACGAATGGACCTGCGCGTCGGGAACCGCCCAGTCGAAGTTCCCCTGCTCATCAGCCACATACCCGTCGATCGAGCAGATCGCCGAGTAGATCAGGCTCACCATCGGTCCACGTGCAGCACGTTGTCGACCGGTTCACGGGCGGCGGGTTTGAACGTCTCGCCGGTGAAGTACGCCGTCGGGATAAGCGCCGCCTGATGGAATCCGGCCGGAATACCCAGCAGCTCGGCAACTTCCGCTTCACGCTGCAGGTGCAATGTCGTCCACGCCGTACCGAGTCCACGTGCCCGTGCGGCCAGAGCGTAACTCCACGCGGCCGGGAGTAGAGAACCCCACAGACCGGCCTGGTTCCCCTCCGGCAACGTCTTACCCGCCTTGATGCACGGAATGAGAAGAACCGGCACCTCGCCCATGTGCTCACCGAGCCACGCGACGCTGGTGCCTACTCGCTGTTGGATCGGCGCGCGATCGGGATCATCGGGGAAGAGTTTTGCCGCCGAACCGTGAGAAGCAAGGTACTCGTCGGTGACTTCCTTGTAGATCTGCCCGACTGCTGCACGCAGTGCCGGATCGGTCACCACCATCCACTGCCACCCCTGGCGATTCGAACCGGAGGGCGCCTGCAGGGCGATCTGGAGGCATTCCTTCACCAGGTCCAACGGCACGGGACGGGTCAGATCCAGACGCTTTCGAACCGTCCGCGTTGTGGTCAGTAATTCGTCGGGTGTCAGGTCGAGTACGGGATACGACGTCATCTCCCGATCATTGCACTGTCGCGAGCAGTGAGCAGGACAGTCCGTCTACACTTTTCTGATCCCGTGCGTGCTGGTTGTCGGGAGTATTCCCCGATCAAAGGACTTTCGACATGAGTTGGCACGTCTGGTTGGCGTTCTTCGGAGCAAGTTGGGTGATCAGCCTGTCACCGGGGGCCGGCGCCATTGCGTCGATGTCGTCAGGGCTTGCCTACGGCTTGCGGCGCGGATACTGGAACATCTTCGGGCTGCAGTTGGGATTGCTGCTGCAGATCGGAATTGTCGCGGCCGGGGTCGGTGCAATTCTCGCCAGTTCGACCGTGGCTTTTTCCTTGATCAAGTGGTTCGGTGTGGCATACCTCGTCTACCTGGGAATCAGGCAGTGGCGATCGGCGCCCACCGAGGTGGAGACCGACGAGGCAACCGCGAGCAGTTCGGGCCCGATGATGATGCTTCGCGGTTTTCTCGTGAACGCGAGCAACCCGAAGGCCGTCGTTTTCATGCTCGCTGTGCTCCCACAGTTCCTGGACCCGTCGGCACCGCTGCTTCCGCAGTATCTGATCATCGCCGCCACGATGTGCGCAGTCGACGTGATCGTGATGACCGGATACACCGGGCTGGCCGCACGAGTGCTCACCCTGATGCGATCCCCCAAACAGCAGCGAACCACCAATCGAGTGTTCGCCGGCCTGTTCTTCGGAGCCGCCGGCTTCCTCTCGAGCATCGGGCGTGCAGCAGCTTGATCGGTCACACGGCTTGATCGGTCACAGACCTGCAATCAAGTTGACGACGGACGCCACGATCACCGAACCGAACAGATACGACAGCAATGCGTGGCCGAGCGCCATCGCGCGCATGTCCGACGACTTCAAGTTGGTGTCGGAAATCGCGAAGCTCATCCCGACCGTGTACGCCACGTAGGCGAAATCGCTGTACCGCGGCGGTTCTTCCTGATTGAAATCGATTCCGCCGTCGGGGCCCGAGTAGTACAGCCGCGCATAGCCGAGGGCGAACAGCGTGTGGACCGCCAGCCACGAGATCACGACGCTGCCTACTGCAACCGATGCCGCCACGACTTGGTAGTGATGTCCGTCGGGTGCCGCCAAGAGCAGGAACGCGATACCGACCAGGCTCGCGACGGCAGCGCCGAGAATCAGCAGGTGTGCGACGTTGCGAGCCGGTTCTTCCCGCGTTGCGTG
Organism: Rhodococcus sp. 66b; assembly: GCF_002076325.1. Lineage (NCBI taxonomy): Bacteria > Bacillati > Actinomycetota > Actinomycetes > Mycobacteriales > Nocardiaceae > Rhodococcus > Rhodococcus sp. 66b. Next base: position 87,668 of record NZ_MUZB01000017.1, on the reverse strand, counting down.
GCTCGCGGTGAGCGTCGCATCGAAGGGCCAGACCAGAATCCACGTCCACACCGTGAACACCATCGCCGCGACATCCCAGCCGATCAGGAAAGCGAACCGGGGGTAGCCGACCAACGCCGTGACGACGCCTGCAGCGACACCGAGCACCAGACCTGTCGACACTCTCAGCGCTGGCCCGGCACCCAGCTCACTCCGCGGAACCGGGTTGATCGGAAGGTCGTGCGATCGATCGTTCACGGGCTCAGTCAACCACCGTTCGCAATGAGACGGTGGTTACGCCGCAAGGTAATCGAGAAGCAGGCGTGTCAGGCGTTGCACGTGTCGACCAAAGGCTTGCCGTTGAATCTGTCCAGCACGTACTGCAATCCGACACCGAAGTCCGCTACGGCCGGCGCGAGGTGATTGTTACCGCTCCCCGGATTCACTGCAGGCAGGGTGTCGGTGAACAACGTCGCCTCGGCCCCGCGCGCGCACCAGTCCTGAACCAGGCGCCGGGTTTGCTCGTACGGGATGAAATCGTCGTTGAGCGCTCCGTTGACCAGAATCGGCGAGGCCGGGGTTCGCCGCCCGATGCGTTGTTCCTCGATCACCTGCTGGATCTCCGGTACCGATTCCACCACGTCGGCAAGTGGCCGGCCGTCCGTGGTCCACGACGCCGTCGACTGCTTCCCGTACTTGGTTCGGGAATCGATGAGGCATTGCCCGGCGACGTCGGCGAGCACGGACCGGCCGTAGTCGTTGAGTCGAGATTCGATCGGCTCTCGGGCGGCGGGATATCGGTCGAGGACGCCGTTGATCGTGTAGCCGATCGCGGCCATCAGGCCGGTACCGTCGATATGACGCAGAACGCTTGCCAGGTCTGCCGGGGGCGCGCTCGCGTAACTCCCGACCAGATTCAACTCAGGCGCGTATTCGGGTGCCAGTTCGGTTGCAGCGGCAGTGGCGCCGCCGCCCTGCGAATGGCCCCACAGCGCTATCGGATCGTCCTCTCCTGCCTTCGCCAAGGCTCGGGCAGCGCGTGCACCGTCCAACATCGCGTGGGCTTCCTCGGCGCGATTGACGTAGGTATGGATACCGGGTGTTCCGAGTCCGATGTAGTCGGTGACAAACACGCGAACGCCCTGGGCTAGGAATGCGAAAGCAAATGCGGACTCGTAGTTGACACCGACACTGTCCACACCGGCACCGTAGTTCGACGGATTCCCGGGTTCCGCCAGGCGGAGTTGACCGGCAGTGGGGAACATCCTCGACGGCGCGCACTGATCACCTTGGCCCTGCGTGCCCGGACCGATCACGACCGTCGGGCGCGGGCCCGCGCCTGACCACGGGGCAGCCGGCTCCAGGTATGAGCCCGACACAGCAACATTGGATCCGTGGGTGTCGGTACTCGAATACAGGATCCGGGTCCCCACACCAGGCACTCCGCCGACGGCACCGGCCAGCGGCAGCGGTTCCGTCCGAATCACCGAGCCCGGATCACCGACGTCGCCCGGAATCGCGTCGTAGAAATCGTTCACAGGTTCGGCGTTCGATATCGGTGTGAACAGTAGCGAGGTCGACAACAGCGCCGATACCGCAACGGCCGAAATCTTCAGTGCCGCGAGGACAACCTTCCGGGTGCTCATGGAAATCCAACGTATAGGCCTCAGTCGACGCGCGGACCGGTTTCGATCTGCGGGACTTCAATCGATCGATACCAACTGCTACGCGAGCGGGCCATGCCACTGGCCCCCCGATCCCCTGGTTTCACGGCCAGGACCTGATGAATCGTAAGCCTGTGCGGCTCCTCGAAACCCAGGGCACTGGCAGCGAGATACAGCAACCAGGTACGCACGCGGGGAGCACCGACCTGTAGGACCGATGCGTCCCAGTTCTCGCGAAGGTTCTGTACCCACGCGCGCAGCGTCAAGGCGTAATGCTCGCGCAACGCCTCGCTGTCACGCGTCTCGAAACCTGAAAGTTCGAGCGCATCAATGGTTTTGCTCAGCGGAAGGATCTCACCGTCCGGGAAGATGTACCTGTCGATGAAACTGCGTCCGTCATCGACGTTGTCCGACAAAGACTTCACCGCCGCGATGGCGTGATTGAGCAGAAGACCCTGTGGCGCGAGCAGGTCGAAGAGTTTTGCCGTGTACACCGGCAAATTGGCCAGGCCCACATGCTCGGACATGCCGATGCTCGAAATCGCGTCGTACGGGCCGTCGTCGACGTCGCGATAGTCCTGCACCCGAATCTCGATACGATCGGCCAAACCCGCGTCGGCAACTCGTCCCTTGGCGTACTCGACCTGCTCGTTGCTCAGTGACACTCCGACGACGTCGACGCCGTAGTTCTGGGCAGCGTGCAGTGCCATCGATCCCCAGCCACAACCGACGTCGAGCAGTCGCATTCCCGGCTTCAGATCGAGCTTGCGGCAAATCAGATCCAGCTTCGCGTACTGAGCAGCTTCGAGGGATTCGACCCCTTCCGGCCAGTACCCGCACGAATAGACCATGCTCGGCCCGAGAAACATTTCGTAGAAGCGGTTCCCGACGTCGTAGTGATGGGAGACCGTGGCCGAATCGCGTGATTTACTGTGCCGCTTGCCTCGCTTACGACGCATCTCGATCGACGGAGGCGATGGCGGTGGACCCACCGCCCCCAAGCCGGCGAAAGTACCGGCGGCGCGCACCAGTGAGCGCAACGGCAACGCCGACAAACGATTCTCACCGAGCCGCGTGACCAGATCCGGGACATCGAGGAGCGCAAAGATATCGCCGTCTACGTCCAGATCGCCGGACACGTATGCCCTCGCCAGCCCCAATTCGTTGGGAGAGTACAGGACTCGACGTAGGGCACGCCGATTCCGGAAATGTACCCGCGCAGCGGCGTCCGGCGGACCTGCCTCCGAACCGTCCCAACATCGCACGCGAACCGGAAGCGGAACCCCGATCACTTCCTCGAAAACCGTCAAAATCTTGGTCGCGGCACCAGTCACAGATCAACCCCTCCGACAAAGATGGTTAGCCGATGACAGAAAACTTACGCCCGATTCGCGAATCTTTCGCGCCATTTGTCCGAGTCTTGGGCAGTGTTCACCGCAGTTTCGGTATTCATCGAGGTTTCGGTATTCATAGCGGTGTCAGGGCTCCACCAGCCCGGCGAGGAATTCCACCAGCAGTCTCTTAGTCACCTCACGTGGCAGCGATTCCACTGCCGCGAGGACGGCCGCCATGTCCAAGGGAGAATCAGCAGAACCCCGAGGATCCAGCCCCGCCGACCTCAAAGCTGCCGCGACAGCGTCACTTGGCAACGCAAGAACATCGGCGACGGTGACATCGCCACGTTCGAATGCTCCGGCCAACTCTGCCAGTGCCGGCGGCGCCTCGGCTGCCGCCAAGCCGCGAACGTCGTCGGCACCGAGGACGAGCGCATTGGTCAACTCGCCGAGCACCGACTCGGTCACCGGGGTGACGGTGAGGTGGGTTGTTCGAGGCAATACAGTTCCGTCAGGTTGCGTCGACGCCGGCTGCCCTTGAAGGACGAAGCCGCGGGCACCGACAGCGCTTACCCAGCGATGCGGATCGACTCGACGTTCGAGGGGCACCGAACCATCGGTGGCGACCGCGAACAGCGGCCCCACCGGCGAGCCCACGACGCGAAGCCCGTCGATGCTCTGGACCGTCTCGATCAGCGCACGGGTGGCCCGCTGCGCCCGGGACACCAGTTCGGCGTACCCCGATTGCCCGAGAACTTGCGAAATCGCCCACGCTCCGGCCAGAGCAGCAACGGATTTGGAACCGAGAAGCGTGGGATTGACCACCGGATACCCCGGCCAGTCCGTGAGCCCGAAATACTGCTTGCGATGCAGGTCACGCCCGCGGTGCAGCAAGACCGAGACGCCCTTGGGTGAGTATCCGTACTTGTGGAAGTCGACCGACATGCTGGTGACACCGGGCACCTGGAAATCCCAGGGCGGCAGATCACCCCACCACGGCAACGCAAGCCCACCGATGCAGGCGTCGACATGTAATGGAATCGAATGTGCACGAGCAACTTCCGCGACGTCGGCGATCGGGTCGAGCGCCGCGAACGGGTAATTGGGCGCCGAGACGACGATCAGAACCGTGTCCTTCCGAACTGCCGTCGCAATATCTTGTGCGCCCACGCGCCCCGACGTGGGATCTACGGGTACCAGGATGAGTTCCAGTCCGAGTAGGTGCGCTGCCTTGTGGAAAGCGGCGTGCGCGGTGGTCGGAAGAACCAGCGAACCCTCACCCGGCGGGAGCCCGCGGAAGTCGCGAGCTGCCTTGACGGCCAACACACAACTCTCCGTTCCGCCGCTGGTGACATTTCCGACGACTACTCCTCCGGTGTCTGTGTCTGTGTCTGTATCGGTATCTGCGGCTGGGTCTGAAGCTCCATGGAGGAACTCGCGAGCGAACGCAACCAACTCACGCTCCATCACCGCCGTGGACGGGAACACCGTCGGGTCGAGACCGTTGACCGGCTGAACCAATCGAGCTGCGTCCGCTGCCAACTCGTCGAGGGCTGCGAGACCGCTGTCGTACACGTACGACAGAACCCGGCCTCCGTGCGTCGGGGCGTCCTGCTCACGAAGCGAACGCAGCCGAGTCAAGATGTCGGCCGCCCTCTTCTCGAGGTTCGTGCTCTCGACGATCTTGCCCTGAAGTTCCTCGGCCTGAGTGGAACTCATCGTTCACCTACGTTCTCGTGAGTGGATTCTTGTTCAGTGCGGTAATTCCGCAATACGACCAGGCTGATCGCAACCAGGATCGCCGGCACGACCGAGAAGCCAAGGGCTATCCCGGTCAGCGCTGATTCCGGTTGCACGACAGTCTCGCCCGCAGTTTTCGAAACGAAGCCGGTCACCGCGAGTACACCCAAGAACACCGCGGGCCCCAGAGCAAGGCCTGCGGTTTCCGAGGCTGTCCAGATACCACTGAGCGAACCACCACGTTGGCGTCCACCGATTCGCGCGTCGTCCTCGATGACGTCAGGAAGCATCGCCAACGGGAACACCTGCATGCCGGCATATCCGACGCCGGCAAGGGCGACTGCACCGTAGATCCACGAACCGGCGTTGACAGCCGCAAGGGTCAACAACGCCGTCGCGACGACAAACAGAACCGAGGACACGACGTAGCCGCGAAGCTTTCCGTACCGATGCGAGAACCGGTACCACAGCGGCATGACGACGAGAGCTGGTCCGACGAGTGCAACGAACAGACCGGTGAGCGCGCCTTCGCTGCCCATCACATAGGTCGCCAGATATTGCGCACCCGCCAACATCACAGCGGTGGCAAGTGCTTGGAGCACGAAGACGATGACCAGCAATCGGAACGCGCGGGTGCGTCGTATCGCGTCGAACCCGTCCCGGTACTGCGAGAGCAACGAGCCGACCGGCGCGTCCGCGTGAGTCACCGTGTGGCGCGCCGCTCCGCGAACTGCCCAGATCATTGCCCCACACATCAGCGCCGACACCCCGATCGCCATGACCAGATAACCGCGTGCTCCACCCCCGGCAGCGTCGCGAACTTCCGGTCCACCAGCGCCGATGACCAGAATTGTCAGGGCCAACACCGCAATTCGAACCGATACCAAACGAGTGCGTTCGTGGTAATCGCCGGTCAACTCGGTCGGCAACGCGATATATGGAACCTGAAAGAGGCTGTAGGCACTGGCCGCGAGCAGGAAGAAGACGAGCACCCACAACGCCCCGACTCCGGGGCCCGCAGACACGGGGGCTGAGAACGTGAGAATGAAGAGCAACGGCAGTCCCAGAGCGCCTGCGAGCATGAGTGGCACTCGCGTACCAGTTCGATGAGAGCTTCGATCGCTGATCGACCCGATCAGCGGATCGATCAGGACGTCGGCGATTTTCGGGACAATGACCACAAGCGACGCGAGCGCCGCGGCCACGCCGAGCGTATCGGTCAGGTAGTACGCCAGTACCAGACCTGGAAGCACACCGAATCCACCCGTGCCGACACTTCCCGCTGCGTATCCGGCCACCACGCCGCGCGAAAGCCTGTCAGGCGATCTACCTTCACGAAGACGTACCGGTTTGTCTGTAGTCACCGTCCACACACTAATGTCACGACTCCGTACCGCGAGGGCAAAAGAATCTCGATGACCAGAAGTCGCTCACTCGGACGGGCCGGGCATGCCAGACTGTGAACCGATTCGTACACGAACGAAAGCCTGAAGACGATGGTTGATCCACTGACAGAGATCTGGCCTCCGTACGGAGTCACGATCACGTGTGGGCCCGTCACCTTGGTCCCTGTGCGCGACGACCATTTCCCCGAACTCGCTGCGCTGGTCCGAGCCGGCATTCACCCTGCCGAACAGATGCCGTTTCTCGTCCCCTGGACGGTGGGCACTCCCACCGAAGTGTCGCGAAGATTCATCCAATACCACTGGTCGGTCCGCGGAGCGATGACCACGACCGACTGGAAATTCGAAACAGCCATTGTCGTCGACGGAGAAATTGTCGGCTGCCAGGCGTTCGCCGCGACGGACTTTCCCAAAAGTCGTACCGGTGAAACCGGCTCGTGGATCGGGCGCGGGTTCCAAGGCCGGGGCATCGGCACTCTTGCCCGACAGGCAATCTGCGCATTCGCATTCGACTCTTTGGGCGCACGCAGCGTCGTGTCGTCGGCGTTCACGGACAACCCCGCCTCGATCACGGTGTCGACCAAAGTCGGGTACCGCGCCGACGGCACAGTCGAGGAGTTGGCTGCCGACGGCCGAATGACCGTGCGTCGACTCTTCACCCTCAGGCGCGAAGATTTTGTCGCACCGCCGTACCCCGTCGAAGTGACCGGCGCAGACGCGCTCAGGGCGATGCTGGGCATCGACTGAGCGAGCTACTCGTGCACCGTGACAGCCGGTAGAACAGACACATGGAACCCTCCGACATGATGGCCGCAGTCACCTCGTCCATGCGCGACCGTACCGGACGCACGCTCGAAGAATGGGTAGAGGCTGTGCGGACGTCGGGGGTCGACCCGCTCGATCAGAACGAAGTCCGCAAGTGGCTGAAAGCAGAGCACGGTGTACCGCAGAACTCGCAGTGGGCAATTGCATTCGAGACTGCAAAACAGTCCGGATGGGCGGAGCCGACCGTCGAGCAATACATCGACCAGCAGTACAGCGGCCCGAAGGTAGCACTGCGACCCATCTTCGATGCAGCCCGACGTCTGATCGAAGAGCTCGGAACCGATGTTCGAGTCGAAGGCCGCGGAACATACACGCCCTTTGTTCGCGCTCGCCAATTTGCTGCCATCGCAGCGGCCACCAAAGCCCGAGTCGACCTCGGACTACGTTTTGTCGAGGCCCCCGGTTCCGAACTTCTGGTGCCGGCCAAAGCTCCCGGGCAGTCGACTCACAAGATCGGGCTCACCAGCACCGAGGACGTGAACGACGAAGTCGGATCGCTGATAGCCATCGCGTATCTACAGAACGGCCGGTAGGACACTAACTCGCCGCCACGGAACCACTCACCGGCACGCTGCACGAAAGTCCCTGTTCTCCTTGTCGGAGAACAGGGACTTTCTTCACCGCGGGGGAAGGTCGCTGCGACGTGTCAGCTCAGGCCGAAGATCGCGCCGATGATGGTCCGAGCAGCCTCGAAGAGCGCATCAACGGACGGGACACCGATTTCAGAGCTGATGGAAAAAAGGGAACCCAACATACGATCCTCCGGAGATAGTTTCTGAATGGCTTACTGCCACAAGGAAAATGCTACGGGTTCTACTTGTGGAACGGAAGCATGGGGACCCCGGGTGTGACAACTCCGGACCAAAGTCCCGGCACCGCAGATCTACTGCACCCCAGCATGATTGCTCTCCCCCGCTTCGGATTCGACGCCTCCAGGATTGTCGACGAGGACTTTCGCAACACTCGCCAAAGCCTCCATGCTCGACATTTCCGCGTGAGAGCAGTCGACCAGGTACGCCCGCAGCGACCCCACCAGTTGGGACCATTTTTCGACCAGGTGACGATGTTCAGGCAGATCATGCTGCGCCACAAACAATTCCACTGAGCCGAAATAGCGCCGCGGCGTGTGGTCCCGAACGATTCGCGACAGTTTTTCAACCCGCCCCACTACGGATTCGAGAACCGTATCGGAAAGGAAATCCATACCGGTCTGCCTTCGGATCTCTGCCGCAACGTCTACGAAAGTCAATGCTGCAGTTTCAGTTTCAACCTCAGCTAGTCCGATCTGCGCAAACAGTTCGGAAGGTTTCGGAGCCGCTTGTACCGATGGCATCATCTCCGGCAACAGCGCGTCGAGCATGACAACCGAACCGACCAGATCGCCCGTCTCTTCGAGCTGGCTCGCCATCTCGAGCGCGATCGTTCCACCGGCAGACCAACCCAGTAGATGGTATTCACCCGACGGCTGCACATTCCGTACGGCATCGACGTACCCCGACGCCAACTCCGCCACCGTGCCGGGTAGCTCACCTGCACCCGTTGCCTGGATGCCGTACACCCGTCGACCTTCGAGCTGACCGACGAGTCCGACGTAGCACCAGGCAATTCCGCTGACCGGATGCACACAGAACAACGGCGGCCTTACGTCATCAGGATTGCCGCCCAACATGACGATCGTGTCCAGCGGATCCGAATGGAACGAATCACCCTCCACGACGTCGGCATGAACGAGATCCATCCGAGAGGCAAGCTCCGCCACAGTTCGATCGGTGAAAATCCATTGAACCGGGAAATCCCTGTTCAGGGTCTCACGCAAGCGCGAAGCCACTCGAACTGCACCCATGGATGTCCCGCCGAGCTCGAAGAAGTCGTCGTAGCGGCCCACCGATTTCGCGCCGGTCACGCCCTCGAATGCCTGTGCCACTTGACGTTCGGTATCCGAGACGGGTCGATCCACACTCGACCCTACCTGCGGCGAAGGAGCAGGAAGTGCCGCTACGTCTATCTTCCCCGAAGCGAGCAGCGGGACCACTCCCACCACCGTCACCGACGAAGGCAGCAGGTGCTTCGGCAGCAGGCCGGAGACAAACCCGCGAAGCTCCGATTCCGTCACCGAACCGTTTTCCGCCAGCGTTACGTACGACCGGAGTTCAGCGGATCCGTGCCCGTCGTCAGAGACGACGGTAACCGAGAAGGTCACTGCTCCATGGCTTGACAGAGCCACGTCGACCTCCGCCGGTTCCACGCGGACACCCCGCACCTTCACCTGTGCGTCGTTGCGCCCCAGGTACTCGAGCGCTCGGTCGTGACGCCTACGACGCACGAGGTCACCCGTGCGATACATCCGAGTCCCCACCGCATAAGGATTGGCAACAAAACGCTCGGAAGTCAGACCCGGAGAGGCGACGTACCCCCGTGCCACATTCTCGCCGGCGAGGAATAGCTCTCCCGCAACGCCATCCGGAACCGGTCGGAGCCTCTGATCGAGAACAAACGGCGTCGTGCCAGGTACCGGGGTGCCGACGGTGACGTCCCCGTCAGTGATCCGCGCGGAAATCGATGCCGCGATCGTTGATTCGGTCGGTCCGTATCCGTTGACGATGCGATGTCGGGGTGACCACGCCGACGCCAGGCGGGCAGAGAGCGGCTCCCCCATCGATTCGACGATCAACGGTTGCACTGCATCCGGATCGACTGTGGCCAGGACCGTTGGCGTCACGATCAGATGTGTGACGTCGGCAGCGATCAGCAGATTCGTGAGTTCCTCTCCCCCGTAGACGAAGTCAGGAGCCAGAATCAACGTTCCACACCCTGCCGCCGCCAGAAGAATCTCGATCACCGACGCGTCGAAGGTCGACGACGCCAATTGCAGGACTCGGGGGCCACGATCGAGCTCGGCGATCTCGGCGTGCGCGGTGTAGACGTTCATGATGCCGCGGTGTGAAACCTCGACACCCTTGGGTCTTCCCGTGGAACCCGACGTGTAGATGACGTAGGCGAGGTTGTCGGGATGAGCCGGCGTTGCCGATACCTCGACAGCCCCACCAGCAGTGCAGGATTCATCCATCGCCACCCACTCGACGGAGTCAGGCAAACTCTCGGATGCACCTCGCGCTGTCAAACCGACAACCGAACCGCACTCCTCGACCATCGTCTGCCGGCGCGCTGTCGGCAGCGCTGGATCGAGCGACAGCCACGCTGCGCCTGCCCGCGCTACCGCCCACAGCGCAACGATCCACAGATGCCCGCGACCGAGCGCAACGGCCACCACGTCATCGGGTCCGATTCCTCGGACCACCAACTCGCGAGTCCAGTGCGACGACTCCTCGTGCAGGTCGCGATAGGTCCAGCGCCTGCCGTTCTCTTCCAGCGCGATGCCGTCGGGTGCCTGCCGCAGCGCGCGTTCGAAAATGTCCGCAATCGTCAGCGGTTCGACGTGTCGAGGATTCGCAGCCGTCAGCGCCGAGCGTTCGAGACCGGACAGCAATTCGATCTCCCCGACCACGATCTCGGGTTCACCTGTCACTGCTTCGGCGATACGTGTCACCCGCTGCATGAACAGTTCCGCCGTCGACGCGCGGAATCTGTCTGTGGCATACAGCAATCGAATCGTCAGACTGTCACCGGTGTCGACCAGGTCCCACGTCAAGTCGTAACCGGTCGACGACCCTGCCTTGTCGATGTCGAAGACGGTGATGCCGTCGATCTGCGGCACGTCGAGCGCTCGCCGATATGCCAGCATGACCGTGAACAGGGGATGCTCGTTCATCCTGCGCGGCGGATCGACCTTCGCAACTACATCGTCGAACGAGACGTCCGCGTTCGCCATTGCTTCCAGATCGACACGGCGAACCTCGTCCAGGACAGCAGCGAAGCGGTCGGAGGAGTTGATCCTCGTGCGCAATGCGACAGTACCCACCATCATGCCGGCCACGCTCAGCAGCGCCGGATCGTTCCGCAGACTCACAGCTGCTCCCACCACGACGTCGTCCGTGACGCACTCGCGAGCGAGCAGCACGGCAATCACGCTGTGGACAACCATGAACACCGTGACGCCATGCGAACGAGCCAACGCCGACAACGCGTCATAGGTGGCACCATCGAGGACTTCCGTCACCATCTCGTCGGATCGTGAAGACACCGGACTCCGGGGGTTGTCGACGGGTAGAGCCAACACATCCTCGACGCCACCAAGTGCGTTCGACCAGTAGTCGAGTTGCCGATGCGCCACGCTCAGAAGATCCTCCGGATCGCCCAAGCTCTCTCTCGCCCAGAGACTGTAGTCGCCGTAGCTGATCCCGCCGGCGGAGCGATCCCATTCCCTTCCGAGCACCCTCGCCTCGAAGGCTGCCGCGAAATCGGCAAGGATCGGGCCCATCGACGCACCGTCGATTGCGATGTGGTGAACAACCAGTACCAGGACAGTCAATCCTGCAGAATCGGCTCCTGCATTTTCGCTGAACACACGCACACGGAACGGAACATCTCGTTCGAGATCGAACGGCACAGTCGCGAAGGCCGAAGCGCTCGCACGGATATCGTCGACGCACTCAGCGGTGAGATCGACTGCAACAGAGTCTATTTCAACCTGTTGTGGACCGAGTTCACCCGGAACAAACACAGTTCGCAACACGGCATGGTGATCGACGACGTCACCGAGGGCGCTGCTCAAAACCGAACGATCGATGTCGTCTGCCAGGACCGCTGCAAACGTCAGGTTGTACGCAGTCGATTCCGGCTGAAGCTGATTGATCAGCCAAAGTCGTTGTTGCGAGGGCGCCAGCGGGGCCGGCATGCCGGGATCACGTCGAGTCAGTTCGCGGCGTTTGCCATCGGACGCGCTCGCCGACAGCCACTGAGACATCGCTCGCGGCGACGGATTGTCGAAGACGGCGCGAACAGGCACATCCCGCGCGAAGATCGAGGCGAGTCGACCTGCCACCGCTGCCGCGGCCAACGAATCACCACCTGATTCGAACAGGTTGTGCAGAGCGCCGAAACTTCCGGACACGTGTTCCGACATCACAGCGGTGACGAGTTCCTCCGAAACCGTCACTGCTGCATCGGGCGCCTGGCTCTCGAACACATGGCGCCGCAACGCATCTGCGTCCAGTTTTCCGTTCGTCGTCAGCGGGATCGACTCCAACACGACCACGCGGCCGGGCATCAGATACGCAGGCAACATCGCGGCCAACTCGATTGTCAGCTGATCCGCCTCCACACCATCGCCAACCGCGCACGCAACGGCGATCTCGTCGACGAGGACAACCGCCGCAGCCTCGACGCCCGTGCACCGCCGCAGAGCTGATTCGATTTCGGCGGGCTCGACGCGGATTCCTCGCACGCTCATCTGACGGTCGGAGCGTCCGACGAATCCGAGCGTGTCATCGGTGCGGCGGTGAACCAGATCACCGGTCCGATAACGGCGGCGTCCACCTGGTGCTGCGACGAACGAGCTGGCGGTGCCGGCGGGATCTCCGGCATAGCCCATCGCAAGCCCGGGCCCGCTGACGTACAACTCACCGATCCCGGCCCACGGCACCGGACGCAGTCGCGTATCCAGTACCTCTGCACCGATTCCGGCGAGCGGAACTCCGATGGTGACCCGATGATCCACCTCGGCGACGGTCGTGACCACCGTGCATTCCGTCGGTCCGTATGCGTTGAGCATTCGCGCGCGGCGACTCCATGCACGCGCGGTAGAAGGTGAGAGCACATCGCCACCGACTGCCACCACCTCCAATGAGTCGAACCGCTCCGGAGCCATGGTGTCGAGTACGGCCGGAGTGGACAACATGTGAGTGACGCCGCGTTCTGCGACGAATTCTTCGAGTGCCCTTCCGCCGAAAGCCTCCCGAGGAGCGACCGCCAAGGTAGCCCCGGCGCCGATCGCCAACATCATCTCGAGAATCGCCGCATCGAACGTCGGTTTGTAACCGTGCAGCACAACCGAGTCCGAAGTCACGCCGTACTTCCGGATTGCGTCGTCGGTAAGAAGGCCCAGCCCTCGGTGGGTGACTGCAACGCCTTTCGGTTCACCAGTCGACCCGGACGTGTGAACGACGTACGCGACTGAATCCGGATACTGCCGACCGGGAACGGGGCTGCGGTCGGAGAGCACTGTGCGCAGTTGCTTCAGCCGTGCCGGCGGCAGGTCGGGGTCGATCGGCACGAATGCCGCGCCCGTTTTCGAGATCGCCAACATTCGGACCAGGTACGCGATAGTCCGTACCGCCGGAATCTCGTACACGGCACCCGGTCCTGCGCCCCGAGCCACCAGTTCCCAGGCTTGGGCATCCGAGGCAGAGTCGAGTTCGGCATACGTCACCGTGCGCTGCCCGTCGTCGAGAGCAATGTTGTCAGGGAATCGCGCCGCTGTGGCGGCGAAAATCTGGGTCAGCGTCCGGGACGAATCGACCTCGACAGCAGTCCAACTGGGCGCCGCGCCCACCGCGAGATCCGAAACGAGTACTGGCACATCCTCGGCCATCGAGGTGAGCACTCTCGACAGTTGTCGAGCAACCGCGTCGGCGCTCGAAGGATCGAACGCGCTCGCGGCATAGATGAGCGCTCCGGTCAATGATCCGTCGACAGCGGGTGCGAGCGAGACGTGCATGGGGAACTTCGTTGTCGCGGTCTCGATTTCGCGAGCCTCAATCGTGAGACCGGCCACCTCCACGGCAGGGATCGCGAAGTTCTGCAGACCCAGCGCAATCTGGGGAGTTCGTCCGCCGAGCAGCTCACCAACCAATTCGGCAGGAACAGAGCTATTTTCGAATGCTGCCACATCAGCATGGAAAGCTGCACCCAACAGAAGGTCGATCGGCACGTCCCCGTCGATCCGAAGGCGAAGAGGCACCGTATCCACGAACATGCCGACCACGCCGTCGAGCTCAGGCGTACGCCGTCCGTCGACAGCTGTGGCGATCACGACATCGGGATTTCCACTCAGCTTGGCAAGCACCACGGACAACGCCGCATGAACCACCGCAAACAGCGAGACCTTCAATCGATCGGCTCGCGCCTGCAGTGACAAGTTGATGACGGCTGGAATCACGAAGTTCACTCGCTGCGCTACGGAATCCGGCCCGCCATCAGAATGATCCACCGTCAGCGGCGACACAGATGTCACACCGTCGAGCGTTCGGCGCCAGAACTCCTCGACGACAGGGGAAACGTCACGTGCTGTCTCCCACGCGGCAAAATCCCCGTACTGGATCGGCAGCGGAGACCATTGCGGATCCAGTCCAGCTCGTCGCTTGCCGTAAGCGGTCAGCAGGTCGCCGACCACCGTTCGCATCGACACCCCGTCGACTGCTATGTGATGAAAGCTCACTGCCAGAACGTGCCTGACCGGTGACACCTGGAGCAGCATCCAGCGCACCGGCAGGTCTGCCGCTACATCGAAACCGCGCGAGCCGAACTCTCGCAGCAGCACCTCGACCTCGATGTCGGCGACCAGTCGCGTTTCCATTGTCAGGGAGGTCGGAGGATCCACGACCTGAACCGGTGGAGTGCCCGGATATCGGGTTCTGAGGACGTCATGACGGCCGACAAGATCCGTCGCTGCGTGACGCAGCGCGGGCACGTCGAGTTCACCGTCGATCTCGATGCAGATCGGCAGGTTGTACGCACCGCTCGACGTGTTCCGCTGGTTCAGTACCCACATCGCACGCTGGTTCCGTGACAGAGGTGCGGGCGTGGGGTCGCGCCGCGGTTCCAGTCGGACAACATCGGTCGCCGGGCCACTCTGCTCGAGCGAATCGATCCGGGCCGCCAACGCCGCAACTGTTGGATGCTCGAATACGGTCCGGAGCGGAACAACCAGCCCAAGGGAACTACTCAAGAGCGAGGTAACCTCTGCGGCCGACAGCGAGTTGCCGCCGAGCGAGAAGAAGTCTGCGTCGCGGTCGTCCTCATTCCCGCCGAGCACCGAAGTAAAAGCTTCGGCAACAAGGCGTTCTGTGGCGGTGGCCGGCCCCTGTGCACGGGAAGCATCCAGTGTCGGCGCCGGGAGACGGGCGAAGTCGACCTTGCCGTTCCGCATCGGAAGCGCGCCCTCGATTTCGACGATGACATGCGGAACCATGTACGTCGGAAGGACTTCTGCGACAGCGGCGCGAAGTTGACCCGTGTCAACTCTTTCGGCATCCGAGCTTCGCACGTAGGCGACCAACAGAGGACTTCCACCCTGGGCCGACCGAACCCCGGCGACGCAGAAATCGACGTTCGCGACAGACTGAATGACTGCCTCGATCTCACCCGGTTCGATCCGGACACCGTTGACCTTCACCTGCACGTCGGTTCGCCCGAGATAATGCAGGCGATACATATTGCCTTCAGATTTGGGGCTTTCCGGCTTCCACATCACCAGATCGCCGGTCCGGTACATCCGGGCTCCTGAACTGGTTGCCACGAATCGTTCCGCGGTTCGGGCCGGTTGGCCGGCGTAACCGCGCGCGAGCATTCGACCGGAGAGATACAGTTCGCCGGCGACTCCCGGCGGCACCGGTTCGAGTCGATCATCGAGCACGACGGCGTCGACCCCGGCCAGTGGATACCCGACGGATCCGTCGTGAGTGTCAGCTGACAGATGTTCGATCGACAGTGGTTCGGTAGCAAGCGAATACATCGCGGACTCGGCAGGTCCGTATCCGTTGATCACTCTGCGTCCGGCTTGCCAGCGCTTCGCCAACGCACCGCCGAGTCGCTCGCCCCCGAACATCACCGTTGCAAGGTCCGGCAGCGACGGATCGCCGATCGAGGCGACGACAGTAGGTGTGGCGCACAGATGAGTAATTCGCTCGCGCCTCAGTGCTGATGCAAGTCCCGAGCCGAACAGTTGGTCGTCCTTCGCCAGAACGAGCGTCGCCCCGGACGCACTCGCGATGAGCACCTCGAGCAACGTCATGTCGAACCCTGGCGCTCCGCGATGGAATACGCGCGAACCCGGACCAGCCGAGAATCGACGGGGCAGGTCTTCGGCGATCACGCCGAGCCCGCCGTTGGTCACCACCACGGCCTTCGGAGTTCCAGTCGTTCCTGACGTGAAAACTACGTAGGCCGCAAGGTTCTCGGAATGACGTCGGGCCCAGTCTGCGTCCTGCTCACCACCGGCGTCGAGGCCGCAGACCGCGCCGTCGCCCAGCGCTTCGAGGACATCGCGTACTCGCGCCTGCGGCTGTTCCGGGTCCACCAATGCCGGAGCTGCACCGACCTTCGCGATCGCCCACAATCGCACGATCGACGCTATGGTCCGATCGGCAGTCCAGGCAACGACGTGGTCCACTCCGACTCCCCCGGAACGCAACTCGTCGGCTGCGACGTCCGACTGTGCATCGAGGTCTCGGTAAGTGAGTGTGTTGCCCTCAGCTTCGACCGCCACGGCGTCCGGAGCGAATTCGACGCCGTATCGCAGCATCGAGGCAAGCGTCGTGCCGGAACACCGAGATGCATCGGGCCGGTCGACCGCGCCG
The DNA here is from genome assembly GCF_002076325.1 of Rhodococcus sp. 66b. Classification (NCBI taxonomy): domain Bacteria; kingdom Bacillati; phylum Actinomycetota; class Actinomycetes; order Mycobacteriales; family Nocardiaceae; genus Rhodococcus; species Rhodococcus sp. 66b. The sequence goes on along the minus strand of NZ_MUZB01000017.1, from coordinate 71,247 downwards.
TGTGCGGGGACGAGAAGAGCTCGCTCCGCACTCGTCAACAGGTCGATTCGCCCTACCGTGACATTGGGGTCGACAGACACTTGATTCAGGAGGTGCTCGAACCGACCCGCAAAGCTCGATACCGTCAGATCATCGAATAGATCAGCGTTGTACACGAATTCGAGACCGAGACCGCCCCCGATCCCCTCGTCTGTCACATTGAGCTGCAGATCGAAATTTGCTTGCCTGACATCGGGCGAGATCTGAGTGACGGACAACCCCGGTATGGACCACGCGGCGGAATGAGTTGTCTGGAACGAGAGCGCCACCTGGAACAACGGATGTCGCGAACGCGATCGCGGTGGGTCGATCAGGTCAACCAGCGATTCGAAGGGCATCTCTGCGTGCGCGAACGCCGCTACGTCTCGCTGACGAACCTGCTCGACCAACCGGCCGAACGACTTCGACGGATCGACTTCGGTCCGAAGAACAATCGTTCCGGCAAACATGCCGACCAGCTCGTCGAGTTCAGGTGTGACGCGTCCGGACACAACAGTGCCGACAGCTACGTCATTGCTGTCGTTGTACCTCGCCAGCAGCGCCGCGAGTGCAGCGTGGACAACCATGAACATGGTTCCGTTGTTCGATCGTGCGAGTGCTTGAAGGCCCGTCCGTACCGAACCCGAGATCTCTGCCCGGCAGCTCGTCGCGCGGGCGGACGTCGAACGCGGACGGTCCAGGGGTAGCGTCACCTGCTCGGGAAGGCCTTCGAGAGCCTGCTTCCAGTAGCTGGATACCGTCTCGGGAATCCCCGATTCCCGTTGCCATGCGCTGTAATCGGAGTATTCGAGCGCGAGCGGCGACCACGTCGGAGCTTGCTGCGCCGAGCGAGCGATGTACGCCGCCGTGAAGTCACGTACCAACAATTCGAGCGATCGAGCATCGGCGGCAATGTGATGGATAACAACAGCCAGGATGTACTCGTCAGGCGAAAGCTGGAGAAGTGCCGCACGTACGGGCGGATCCACGGTGACATCGAAGCCCGGACCCACCAGTTCTGCAACACGATTCTCGCCGTCGTCGCCGTCGAGTGCCTCGAGCTGAAACAGCGGAAGCGAATCCTCGGCGTCGAGCACCGTCTGAACCGGACGCTCGCCGACAACCGGATATACGGTCCGCAAAGTGCGATGACGGTCGATCAGGTCGCGAATTGCCAGTTCGGCTGCAGCTACGTCCAATTCACCCGTCAGGCGCAACACTATCGGAATGTTGTAGCCGGAGGACTCTGTATCCAACTGATTCAGAATCCACATTCGGTGTTGGGGAGCCGAAAGCTGCACCTCCGCAGCGCCTGGGCGAGGTACCAAAGACAGACGAGGTACCAAAGACAACGGAGACGCTTGCCCCGCGCCGATTCGGGCGGCAGCGATGCCGGCGAGCTGATCGACGAATGGGTGCTCGAACACATCGCGGACGTCGAGGTTGCAGCCCAAAGCGGAGTTCAGGCGCGACGAGAGACGGGTGGCGATCAAGGAATTGGCCCCTTGATCGAAGAGATTCCGGACCGGATCTATATGCGGAACTTCCATCAAATCGCTCAGAATGGCTGCAACCGTCTGAGCGAAGAAGTCTCGCGACTGCCGAGACGGCTGCACTTGCGACGTCGGGTCCGGCAGTGATGCTCGGTCGATCTTGCCGTTGATCGTGACCGGCAATGACGCAAGCGGCATCAAAGCCGACGGGACCATATGTGCGGGCAACAACGAACGAGCAGTCCGCAACACACCGTCGAGGTCGTGTCCGTTCTCAGGGGTGATGTAACCGACCAAAGTCGGCCCACTGTCGAGTTCTCTCACCACCACCGTGGCCTGCTCCACCGACGTGTGAGCCAACAGCGCGGATTCGACCTCGCCCGGTTCGACGCGGTAACCGCGCAGGGCCATCTGACCGTCGGCGCGGCGAACATATTCGAGTCGACCGGCTCGCCGACGGACCAGATCGCCACTGCGGTACATCCGCGATCCTTCGAATCCGGGTTCAGACACAAATCGGGAAGACGTCATCCCTGGTTGACCCAAGTAGCCTTCGGCCACCTGCGGACCGGCAACGTACAGTTCGCCGACAGATCCCGGCGGGACGGGCTTCAACGACGCGTCGAGCACGTAGCTGCGAAACCCTGGTAGTGGGGACCCGATCGGCGAGACAGTCTCGTTACCGGAGATGAGATCGAAATTGGTTACATGGACCGTGGTTTCGGTGATTCCGAACATATTGACACCCCGCACGTCCGGGTGCCGATCGAACCAACCCTGCACGCGCCCGACGTCGAGGCGATCGCCGCCGAAAACAATCGTCCGGAGCGGAAGCAGCATTTCCGGCGCAACTTCCGCCAACGCATAGAAGGCGGCCGGGGTCTGATTCAGAACGGTGACTTTCTCCCGCACAATCAGATCCGCGAATCTTTCGGGAGAGCGCGCGACGTCACCGTCTACGATCACCAGGGATCCGCCAGTGGTCAACGCACCCCACATCTCCCAGACCGAGAAGTCGAATGCGTGCGAATGAAACATCGACCACACGTCTTCGTCGCCGAAGTCGAAGATCTCGCGAGTCGAGGCCAGCAGAGCCAACACGTTGTCGTGAGTCACCACCACACCTTTGGGCGCTCCGGTCGATCCGGACGTGTAGATCACGTAGGCGGCGGCCTCCGACTGCGGAACAGGCCAACCGCCCGTCGCGTCAGCCGTCTCGTTCACGAGGATGACAGCTTGCTCGTACCCAACGAACCGCCCAGCTGATTCGTCCGTCGACACAATCGCTTTCGGGCCTGCATCGGCAAGTACGTAGTGGATGCGAGCGTCGGGATACTGCAAGTCGATCGGGACGTACGCAGCGCCCGCGCGAACGACGGCGATGATGGCTACGACGAGGTCGACCGATCGAGGCAGGGCTACCGCCACGCGATCCCCGACTCCAATTCCTCGATCGATCAAGACGGCGGCAAGGCCCTCCGAACGAACTCGCACCTCTTCATAGGTGACGCGAGTATCGCCACTCGACACCGCGATTGCATTCGGATGCCGGGCTGCGACGGCCCCGAAGAGGTCGGGCAGCGACTGCGCGACAATCGAAGGCCCCGGCACCCAAGCCAGCAATTCTTCGCGCTCCGTAACGCTGAGAACATCGATGTCGCGCAGCATGATTGACGAGTTCTCGGTAATCGATTCACATACTCGACGCAGTCGCTCGACCCAGCTCTGCACGGTGCCCGCATCGAACAGATCGGCGGCATATCGGAAAGTGCCGCGAATACCGCTTGCGTCGCCGTCAATCGTACGATCTTCGCGCACAGTCACTTCGAGGTCGAAGCGAGGGTGCGCGGGAGGTAGCGGAGTGCCGTGGGCCGTCAAAGTTCCCACCGCGATCTCGGAATCCGGTGCTACCGGATCGACCGCGAGAACCACTCTGAGGAAGGAATTCTTGTCGCCAGCGGACCCACCGACCGCGCGGTCGACCACCCAGTCGAACGGGACGTCGGCATTGGACAAAGCTGCCACGTCGGCCTCGCGTACCCGACTCAAGAACTCACCGAAGGTGTCTCCGCCGCGAAGGAGCGTTCGCAGCGCCACGGTCCCGACGAACATACCGACGGCGCCGTCGAACGAAGGGTGTGTTCGGCCGGACGTCGGGGTTCCGATGACCACGTCGGACGCACCGGTGATCTTGCTCAGCGCAATCGCAAGGCAGGCGTGCAACACCATGAAGGTTGTGCAGTGATGCGCTCGAGCGATCTCATTGAGCGCCGCGTGGACGAACGAGGGCAATTCGAAAGTCACGTCCCGAGCCGACGACGGTTGGTCCGGCCGGCGGGATCTGTCCACGGGAAGCGCAAGAGTCGGATCAACGCCGGCGAGTGCGTCGGACCAGAATTCCAGCTGGCGACCTGCCAAGCTCTGTGGATCCGCAGGATCACCGAGAATGGTTCTGTGCCAAGCGGAATAGTCGCGGTAGTCGAGCGCGGGCAAAGGCCAGATCGGCGACCGTCCGTCGGCGCGAGCGTCGTACGCGGAGATCAGGTCAGAAACGATCGTGGCGAACGAAAGGCCGTCCAAGGCTATGTGATGCGCAACCACGGTCAAGCGGTGGTCGGCATCGCTGCCGGAGGTGAGGATCAAACGAAGCGGCGCATCGGTCTCCAGGTCGAAACCTGCCGCAACCAAATCCGCTGACGCAGCCTCGTAATCCTCGGACGGAACCTCGATCAGAGTCACCGGAATCGCGGTCGCAACCTGGATCGGCCACGTGTCGTGATTCTGTTCGAACGAGAACACGGTACGCAAGACGAGATGGCGATCGGTCAGGTCGGCTACCGCCGCCCTCATCACCTCTGTATCCAGTGCACCACTGAACGCGACCTCGAACGCGATGTTGTACGCCGACGACTGGGGATCGCGACGGTTGAGTAGCCATAGACGTTGTTGCGCCGGAGCGATTTCGACGGTGACCTCGTCCGAAATGCGCTCGGGCTCCACCACCCATTCCGCCCGGTCCTCACGAATCTTCTGGGCCAGACGCGCCGGAGTCGGGGCGCCGAACACGTCCCTGACACCAACTCGTCTACCGAGTGCAGAACTCACGCGCGCTGCAACATACACGGCGTCGAGGGAACTACCGCCCCAGGCGAACAAGTCGGAGTGCGGTCCGAGAACTCCGACGCCCAGGACCTCGGCCATCACCGAGGCAATCAATTCCTCGTCGTACTCGATCGGACGGTGCACGGTCGAGTGCTGCTCGGCGACCGCGGACCATGTCGGTTCAGGAAGCGCTGAACGGTCCGTCTTTCCATGGCTCGTGACGGGCAACGCTGCCAGAATCGTCACCGAACCCGGAAGCATGGAACGTGGAAGTAGTGAAGCCAGATGTTCGCGGACCGCCTTCTGACTCAATAGATGAGCAGTGCCGTCCTCACCTTCGGCCGCAGTCACGTACGCCGCAAGCGACCCGGATCGCTCGACCACCGCTGCTTGCGCAACACCGGGAGTCGACAGGAGCACAGCCTCGATCTCGCCCAGTTCGACGCGTACTCCACGGATCTTGACTTGTTGATCAGAGCGGCCCAAGAACTCGAGCTGACCGGCATCGTTCCATCGCACGACGTCGCCGGTGCGGTACATGCGCTCGCCGGCACCAGTGGCACCAAAGGGCGCCGCTACGAAACGCTCCGAGGTCAGCGTCGGGGAAAGGTACCCGCGCGCCAGTCCTGGTCCCATCACGTACAGCTCACCCACGGCGCCGACCGGAGTCGGACGCAACCACGAATCCAACACCACAGCGGCAACGCCGTCGATCGGACGCCCGATCGGAGTATCACCGCCAGGCTCGAGTGGCTCGCTCATGAATGCCGCGACGGTCGCTTCACTGGGTCCGTACGAATTCACGATGTCGACATGACTCGACCACACATCCACGAGCGCCACCGGCGGTCGCTCGCCGCCGACGTTCAACACTCGAAGATCCGGCAGTTTCCGAGGATCCATCGTCAGCGGAACCGATGGTGTCGAGATCAGGTGCGTGACACCCTCGAGCCGCAGATAGTCTTCGAGGTCCACTCCGCCGATCAATCCGGGAGGAACGATCACGGCGGTCGCGCCGCAGCCGTGAGCAAGCAGAATCTCGAGGATCGCCACGTCGAACGAGGTAGCTGCCAGGAGCGCGACGCGGGAGGAACTATCGATGTTCAGTCGCCTGGCGTGAGAACGCAGCAACGGCACAATGCCTCGGTGCGTGACCGCGACGCCCTTCGGTCGTCCGGTCGACCCCGACGTGTAGACCACGTAGGCGGTGTCGTCCAGGGACACGTCGCCTGAAGACGAACCGGTCCCCGCGCCTCGATCGATCGGCCCATCGACGGTCTCGTCTTCCCTGGGGTCGACGACGCAGACCCAAGCCGGCACGTTCACGAGTTCGCCACCGACCACAACGGACACGTCGGCGTCGTCGAGGATGAAAGCGACACGCTCGGAGGGTGTTTGAGGATCCACGAAAAGAAGGACAGCACCAGCCCGCACTACTGCATGAAATGCAACTACGGAATCGGTCGAGCGCTCGGTGAGGATCCCGACGACGTCACCTCGTCCGACGCCGTTCTCCACGAGCAAGGCGCACAGTGCATCCGCGCGAGCGCCGAGCTGGTCGTAAGTGATGTCCACACCTTGCTCGCGGATCGCGACGGCACTCCCCTGCCCTGCGCCGCCTCTGACGACCGAATCGAGCGTCGCGAATCCGTCCGTCCGCGGACCTAACGCGGGGACCAGATCCTTCGCTTCGTCCGTCGAGAGGATGCGGAGGTCACCGAGCGCACGGGTAGCCGAGTCGAGGAATCCCTCGAGAAACCGAACGAACTGACGATGATGCATCGCCAGGTCACGTTCGCTGTAGAGGCGTGGATTGGCTTCGAAGGACAGGCGAACGTTCTCCCCCGCGATCGACGGATAAATGCTGAAGAACAGATCTTCGGTGGGTCCGGATGTGAGGACGTGAAATTCGCCGACGACGTCGCCGAGCCGAATGGCTTCGTGAAACATCATGACGTTCACGGCCGGGCCCGCCGCCTCACGGGATCTGCCCTGACCCTCCTGGAAGCCCATGTCCTCGTAGCGGAATCGCTGGTGGCGTAGTGCACCGGTCATCTGAACCGAGATCTGACGCACCAGTTCCTGTGGCGACAGATCCCGTTCGAGTTGCGCACGAACAGGCACGATGTTGGACAGCATCCCACCTGAACGTTTCGACGTCGCCGTGGTGCGGCCGGACACCGGCAAGCTGAGGACTACGTCATCGGAATCAGTCATGCGGCCGAGATAGGACGCGAATGCACCGACGAGGACCGCCACCTCGGACGTAGTCCACTCGGTCGCTACATTCGAAAGCTGTTTTGCAAGAGTTGGATTCAGTGTCCGCACCATCATGTGCTGCGGCATGGACGTCAGGCCGGCGCCGTCGGTGAGGCGAACCGGGCGGGGCAGGCCTTCGGACATCTCCGTCCAGTACTGCTTGTCCGATCGATACCGCGACGAGGATCGGTAGTCGACGTCGAGGTCATGCAGTGCACGTACCCCGACACCACCGAATGGAGTCAGCGTCTTGCCATGAACCAGATGCGAATAGCGCTCGGCCACCCGCGCGGTGAGTGTCATCGCCGCGTGTCCGTCGAGCACAAGATGATGGGCGTGCGAGTACCAGAAATAGTGATCGTCTGCCAGATGAAGCAAAGTCGCCGAGATCAGGCGGTCAGACATCACGTCAAGTGGCCGTGAGTATTCCGCTGTCATCCACTCGTTCGCGCGCTGAACCGGGTCGTCGTCGCTGCGTAAGTCGAGGTATGCGAGATCGTCGACGATCGAGTGATCGACAATCTGCGCCGGCTCGGCATCAGTGGCGACGAGGCGAACGAACGGCGACTCCAATTCATGACATGCCGTGTTCGTTGCCGCGATCAGAGCGTCGACGTCAACCGGTCCTCGTAGCTCCACGTACTGAGCCACCACGAACGGAGTTGACGGACTCAGTTGCTGCGCAAACCACAGCGCGAGCTGAGCCCGAGACAACGGAAAAGCACTCAACCCGTCACCTCACATTTCACCAGCCTTGTTTTTCACGAACATTCGATGGCTGATCACGTGAATCCATGGGAGCGAACACCACGAACGGCCGAACCGAACCCTACTGTCTCGTCTAAGTTTTCACCACTGGGCCAACACTGCTAGACATGTCGACGCAGCTTTCACGCACTCAAACGTCAGGAGCTTCATCGGATGAACAACGACACGGTGGGACCAAAGTCCGACGACGATTCCGGGGCTGAACCGAGCGGCTCCAACACCATCCCGCCGAGGGGCCCGGAGCGCGAACCGAAGAGGACGGTCACACTGCCGGGAGGCCGTCGAACTGCACTCGCAATCACGGGAACGGCACTGGTCGTGGGCGGTTTCGTGGCCTGGCTCGGGTACACGGCATACGAGGCGAAAGACAACCTTGAAGCAGCTCGCGACCATGCACAATCGGCGAAGAGTGCACTTCTGGCCGGGGATACCGGGGTCGCAGAGTCCGCCGCGGCGGAAGCCGATCGAAATGCATCCGCAGCGTACGACAACACCCATTCACTCCCCTGGAACATCGCCGCCGCAATTCCGGTCATCGGGTCGCCCTTCGACACGACGCGTCAGATGACCGAGGTCGTTCAGGGACTCACGCGTGACGTTCTCGGTCCCGCTGTCACTGTCGGAACTTCACTCGCACCAACGGAATTGGTCCAGCCTGGTGGACGCTTGGCACTCGCACCGTTACGCGAAGCGGAACCGAAATTGGCCGAAACAGCTATCGCCGCGGAATTGCTGTCGTCGCAGGCACAGGAAGTTCGCGAATCGAAGTACCTGGGCCGAGTTAACGATGCCAGAGCAGAATTGCAGTCGCAGACAAGCGAACTGGCTACCCTCCTGACGAACACCGCCACCGCGGCGCGCATCGCGCCGGCGATGCTCGGCACCGACGGACCGCGCAATTACTTCATCGGTTTCCAGACCAATGCCGAAGCCCGAGGAACCGGCGGCCTGTTGGGTGGATACGGCATCGTCCGAGTCGACAACGGCGCCGCTCGGGTGGACACGCTCTCCCCCAACTCCGAACTAACACTGGACAATCAACCGATAGACCTTGGTCCTGACTTCAACCAGCTGTACGGAACCAGTCGCCCGACCACCGATTCTCGCAACAGCAACCTCAGCTCGCACTTTCCCTACGCAGCGCAGATCTGGCAGTCCCTGTGGTCACAGGAGTCCGGGGGTGAGATGGTCGACGGTGCGATAGCGACCGATCCGATCGCCCTGAGTTACATCCTCGCAGCGGTGGGACCGATCAAGATGCCCGACGGAGAGTCGGTCACCGCCGACAACGTCGTGGAACTGACCGAGTCGACTGCGTACGCTCGCTTCCCTTCCGACAACAAGGCACGAAAGCAGTATCTGCAGACAATCGCAGCTCGTGTCGTGGAGAAGATGACCGGGAACATCAAGTCGCCGAGCGCACTGCTGGAAGCTCTGGGCAAGGGCGTCAGCGAGGGCAGAATCGCCGTGTGGAGCTCTCACCCCGACGAACAGTCGGTTCTCGCCGACACCGTCCTCGGGCACACCATTCCCGATGATGCCGCTCCGTACGCCGGTGTGGTGATCAACAACCAAGCCGGCAACAAGCTCGACTACTACCTCACACGAGAAATCGACTACACAGCCCAGACGTGCACCGGCGACACCCGAAAGACAACGGTCACCGTTCGACTGACAAACAACGCGCCCGACGCCGACCTGACTGAATATGTCAGCGGGATCGTCGACAACCCCGGACGACTACCCAAGGGCACCAACGTGGCTGCAGTCACACTACTGGCAACGACCGGCGCCAAACTCGACGCAGTCTCCGTGGGCGGGCAGATTTCGTTTGCCGTCAACGGAACCGAACAGGGCCACCCGGCATTCATGACAAGGGCCGTCATTCCGCGAGGGCAGACCGTTGAGCTGAAGTTCGATCTGACCGAGCCAACAGCCGAGGGCGAAGCCCGTGTCCCTGTCCAGCCGCTGGTCGACGAGCCGAAGATCACGGTCGACGTGCCTACCTGCTGAGCCTGACCGGCAAACGTCGACGGATCCCCCTGTCGTGTCGACGTTTGCCGCCGCGCGAACTTTCAACAGATTTGAAACTTCGGCAAAGGCTAGCCTATGCTTCCTGACGCGCCTGGAACCGGCCGTCGGCTGCGATCCGTCGGAGTCTCACTCCTCGGCGCATCGACAACGGAAGGTTCCCCATGCGATACGCCCGTGTGCGCTCACTTCGCCGAACTGTGGCCCTGAGCGGATTGGTCATTGCCGCCCTTGTAATCGGCGGATGCAGTAACAACGACACCGCAACCGAATCGAGCAGCAGCGACTTCGAAACCGTCACCATCGAAAGTGCGCTCGGAAACGCCGTCATCACCGAAAAGCCCGAGCGAATCGTGACCCTCGGCATGGGGTCGGCGGAGACCGTGATCGCGCTCGGCACAATTCCCGTCGGCGTCGAAAAGTACGCATGGGGCAGCGACGACACCGGATATCTGCCGTGGGTGCACGAAGCGGTCACGAAGCAGGGTGGCGAACTGCCAGAGCAGTTCACCGGCGGCACCGACCTCAACATCGAAGCGATCATCGCTCTCGAGCCCGACCTGATCCTCGCCCCCTGGTCCGGCATCACCCAGCAGCAGTTCGACTCTCTGAACGCGTTCGCGCCGACCGTCGCCTACGCCGAAAGCCCGTGGACCATCACGTGGGAAGAGCAAATCAACGTCATCGGCAAAGCCATGGGCGAATCCGAGAAGGCGACGGCCGAAATCGACAAGATCAAGTCGCAGTTCGCGGAATCGACTGCAGCACATCCGAACTACGCCGACGTCAGCTTCTCCTTCATCTACAACACGGGTCCAGGAACCCTCGGCGTCTTCTTCGCCGAAGAGCAGCGCGTGGCCATGGTCCGCGCACTCGGCTTGCAGGTGGATCCCGTCGTCTACACCTTGACGGAATCTGAAGGAACAGACTCCGCCGTCATCGGCCTCGAGAACGCAAACCTCCTCGACAAGTCCGACCTGCTCTTCACCTTCTACTCGGACCCGGCCAATCGGGCCGAGATCGAAGCGCAGCCGGCCTACCAGGCCATCCCCGCTGTGACTCGGGGAACTGTCATCGCTCCGACCGAGCAGCCCTTCGTCACCGGTTCCTCGATGATCAACCCGCTGACCGTGCCCTGGTCGCTCGAGCGCTACGTGCCGATGATCGACGAGTCAATCGCAAAGCTGAACAAGTGATGTAGATCAGCATCGCGCGATCGAGAAGCCCGCGTCCTATTCGGATGCGGGCTTCTTGCCGTCGCGTTGGGCTTTGAATCGCATCCACTCGCTACTCAACATTCGATTGTCGATGATCCACCCCATGTAATCGCGCATGTTGAGGACACGAATGTAGGCGGGGCCGTTGGGATTTGCGTACTGCAGTGCTTCAGTCGCGAGTTTGCGTTGATTCTCGAGATACACGTGCTCTGTTTCGAGGAATCCGCCCCACACGTCGGAATCCATGACGTAGTAGTGAGTCCGATCCCGAGGCTTGCGCGTGAGCTTGACGAACCCCCGGTCGATCAACCGGCGAATGTAAGTGGACACCGATCCGCGACTGGCGCCCAGTGCCTGCGCCAACTCTTCGGCACTGACCCCTGGCGACTCGCTGATCAACAAATAGCCCGCAATGCGTCCCTCGATGCGAGCTCCACCACCGGACTGCCAGTACACGGAGAACTGGTCAATGAACCACGTGGAGAAGTCGTCACCGCGAGCAGGGCTGGCATCGCCCATTCGTTGAGCCTCCGACGTCACTCGACAACAAGAACATTGACTTCCGATTCTGCCAGCTGATGCCTACACCCACGCATTCCGCGTCGCCGCAGGGTCGCCCGAGAAGTCGTGCGCTGTGAAGTCGGCACACGTCACCGTCGTCGCCGACCCATTCGGCTCGCGGACTTGGACGACCATCGAGCTCACCGAATCACCAAGAGGCGAAGCCTGAATGGCCCGGGCGGTCAACGAAGCCGAGTCGCGCGGGTCGGTATCCACGACGCACAGATCGAGGCGGACATTTCGCGATTCACTATCGAACGACCCGCCGCCGACTGTCAATCCAGTAGGTAACTCGGATGCTCGTGAGCGCAGTGCGTCAGCCAATGCCGCCTCCACAATGGGGGCTCCTGGGCACTCTGAACCTGCAGAAAGACCACCGGATGGTGTCGCCCGCGAGGGTGACGATTGCTCCAGATCGACTGTGCATCCCACGAGTCCGATCGAGGAAGCCATGCCTACTACGCAAATCAACAGACGCCACCGACCAATTTCCCCTGCCATTCGCGACACGGTAACCGAGACGCGTCCACTACTACCGCGAAATCAACAATCCTGGAGTCGTTGCGATGAACTCGAGCTGTTCGATCGTCAAAGGCGACGCCGATGTGGAGCCAGCCGATTTCACGAACTGGGTCACCACTACTGTTTCGCCGGAGGGGTGAACAACCCGGACCGTGTCATCGCCCGAGCCATCGGGATCGACCAGGCGAGTCACCGTGGTGGCGTTGGGCAACGTCAGGATCGCGCCTGGTTCCGGGACAGCCGTACCAATCGATATTTCGACATCACCGCGGCCGTCCGATGTCGAGACGACGATTCGTTCGCACGCCCCTCCCCGTCCGTAGTCATCCGGAACCAGCGAACCGAGCGGGCGTTCCAAAGTGACCTCTTCCGCGCCGAGATCCTTCCAACGTGCATCGAGCAACTGATTCAGCCGGTCGATCTCCATGCGCGTCGCAGGTGGACCGGCATTCACGAAATCGGTGTAGCAGGATGCCATCGGTGGCGGCGTCGAGTCTGGGACCGGCTCAGTCACAGCGAGCCCGGGCGCTGTCGCGACCGCGATCAGTTCGTCCATCGTCAAAAGCGGACCAGTATCCGTCGAAGTGCCGGTCGACGTGTCGATGCTCGCAACAACTCTGGATCCGTCACCGAGATACGCGACTACACCGCGCTCGCCCCCGACTTCCGAACCGTCTTTGTCTTCGAAATCTGCTCTGTCCTCGAAATCTGCGATGTCGAGTACCGTTCCGTTCGCGAGATACTCCCGCCGATCCACCAGCCCCTCCAGGCACGGTGGCACCGGCTGATCCCATGCACGAACCTGAACCGAGATATCCGCAGTCCGCCCGACGCGAGTCAAGGTTCCCTTCGCCGACGTCGAACCGCTGAACTCGATCGGGTCGACCCCGTCGGGAAACGAAACGCCTCGGTAATTCTGGATCGGCGCGAACTCGAGCGATTTCGATGGACTCGCAAATGCAACGTCGACATCGGAAGGCAACGATTCGAGTAGTGCGTCGCTCATGGCGGTGGCCTTCGGTCCCGAGAACCATGGATAGTCCGGGTCGTCATAACCGGGCTCACCGGTAAAACCGTAGTTGATTCGCACCGGCGGACCTGGCGATTCCACCGACTCGCAGCCGGGAATCGACGTGCCCGTGCCCTCGTTCGTCACCGCTGCGACAACAGTTCCCAATGCGACGATCGAGACGATCACCAGCCCGTCGCGCCAGGTCCATTGCTCGCGGCGACGGTTCGACTCGTGTGCAGTGCGCCCAGACATTTCTCGATCATTGCCTACGACAACAACTACGTCGCTATCCGACATACCCGCTGAGGTCGTAGATCGTGGAATTTCCCACCGTTGTCGACGAGAAATTCGCTCCGACCCATTCCTGAATAGCACTCGACGTACCGTCCCCGCCTTGGCTGTCTTTCGGGCTTCCGCCCTGGCCACTGGCGATGTAGTAGTGGATCTCGCCGTCTGCCACGTACTCGATGAACTGGTCCAGCGTCGGTGCGGGATCAGAACTCCAACCGCCGATCGCCATCACCGCAGTATCGCTGGCCAACTCGTAGGTTGCTGCGCTTTGCGATCCGTTGGTCGCGGCCGACCACGTGGTGCCCGCATTGACCAACATTGCCGTCAACTCGGAAGTACTTTCGCTACCACTGCTTGTTCCTGGCCCACTCGTTGTTCCTGGCCCACTCGCCGTCGGATTACTGCTCGCGTCATCAGAGTTCGGCAGAGCCCCACCGTCTCCCTGCCCTTGGTCCCCACCCATGCCTCCTCCCCCGCCCATTCCGGAGTCTGACACGGCGCCGGTTGGTCCTGCTGTCGGGATGGACCCACCATGCGCTGTTGCGGCAGTGGCAATCGCGTAAGACGCCGAACCGGTTATCCCTGCCAACGAACCGATGATCAATCCAGCGACAGCGAGCTTGCGAAATCGACCCTTGGCTCCCACCAGAACCAGGATCGCGCCGACGACAGTGCCCGCCAACAGAATCCACTTCAGCATCGGCAGCCATTCGGCATTGCGGTGCAACAACACCCAGCTCCAAATTCCTGCGGCCAGCATCATCGCTGCCAAGCCGCAGCGTCCGATCCAGCGGGCACGCACCAACCACAGGGCGTATCCACCGACGCCGATCATCCCCGCAACAGCAGGCGCCAGCGCAACTGTGTAATAGGGGTGGATCGTTCCGGACATGTAGCTGAAGATCAGGCCGGTAGCGAGAAACCAACCACCCCACAGGATCAACGACGCACGGAGAAGATCTGTGCGCGGTGCACGCCCACGGGCGAGGAGTCCGAACACCAATGCGATCAGTGCCGCAGGAATCAGCCAGGAAATCTGGATACCCATCTCGCTGCCGAACAGCCGATCGAGTCCGGCACTTCCCCCAAAGCTGGAACCTGCACTGCCACCAGCCATTCCGCCACCGCCACCGGTGCTCCCGAAAAGTCGACCCAATCCGTTGTATCCCAGTACCAAGTCCATGACACTGTTGTTGGTCGATCCGCCGATGTACGGGCGAGAATCAGCGGGCCACAGCCACACTGCCAACACCCACCACCCAGCCGATATGACAACGGACGCAGCACCGATCACCAGGTGGACCAGGCGAGTCCGCAAGCGCACCTGTCCGGCAATCAAATACGCGGCACCAAATGCAGGCAACACCATCAGCCCTTGCAACATCTTGGTGAGAAAAGCGAAGCCCAGCGCGACTCCTGCGAGCGCCACCCACATTGCGGCTCGTCGACCCACCGCCGTGCTCATGGCGCGAATCACGAAGTAGCCGGCGAGAGTCATGAGCAGAACAAGCAATGCATCGGGATTGTCGAACTTGAACATCAGGGCGGCAGCGGGCGTAGCTGCCAACACAGCTCCCGCCACAAGACCCGCAGCCGGCGTCGCCACTCGTTTGACGGCCGCATACACGAGCGCAACCGATCCGACGCCCATCAACGCCTGCGGAACAAGAAGGCTGGCACTCGAGAATCCGAAGATTCGTCCGGACAGACCCATGACCCACAATGAAGCGGGCGGTTTGTCGACAGTGATGAAATTCGAGGTATCGAGGGAGCCGAAGAACCACGCTTTCCAATTCTGGGAGCCGGCCTGCGCCGCCGCAGCGTAGAAGGTGTTGGCGTAGCCACTCGCGGTCAGATTCCACAAATACAAGACCGCCGTTGCTGCCAACAGGATCGTCAGCGCCAATCCTGTACGCCGAGTGCGGAACCACGACGGCGAGGGCTCGGCTCGATGGGCAGTTGGTGCCGGCCGCTGAGGCGGGGCCGGATGCAGAACGGCGGTCATCAGGAAGTCCCTTCACGAGTTACTGTCCTGCCAACGATCGCGCTTTCAACCCCGGCTGCACTGGGCGCCGGCTGGAAAGTTGCTGTGAATGAATCAGGTCAGGGAACGCTCGAACAGCACGACGCTGAACCAACCGTTGTCGACAACATCTCCGAAGTCACGACGCCCTACTTCGGCGAAACCCGCGTCTCGGTAATAGCGGCGCAACCGCACGTTCGTTTCGACACAATCGAGCCGCAAGTACTGCGCGTCCTCCTCCGCGGACCGTCGATGGGCCCAGACGAGTAAGCGTTCGCCCAACGAGTTGCCCGAGAATTCTCGATCGATAACCAATCCGTGCACGTAGCCGGCAAGCTCGTTCGAATCGGGCCAGACCACGGGGTCTGACCAGATCAACCGCAGGGCGCCGACAATCCTTGACTGCGCCCGGTCTCGCGCAACAAAGAACTCCCCTCTCGAAATCTGCTCCCCGACCTGCTCGACAGACACTTCACGCGGGCGCCACTGGATGATTCCGCGTTCTGCCAACCAGTCTTCTGCCGCGTGCCGCAGCGCCAGAATCTCCGGCCCATCGCTCTCGACCGCTTGCACAACGTCCACAACCATATGACCTCCCCCATATCTGCAGCCGTTCACAACACCACGGCCTCCAGGCCCCAACCCGGATGTATCTCCGAGTTGAAGCCTATCGACGTGAAGTTGTGTATCTGAACGGGTCTCACCACTCAGTCAGGTTTTGAATGTGGTGTTCGCCGGTCGCGGGTGCTGCTGCGGGTCAATCGAGGGCGGCGGGATGAACCACGGTTTGTTGTCGACCCCGATGCGGATTTCCCACTTCCCGACGAACCCGGATTGCCGGTGCATCAGCCGATGATGTGAACGGCACAGTAGGACAAGGTTGTTCATCACCGTCGGGCCGCCGTTGGCCCAGTGCCGGATATGGTGCGCATCCGTCCAGGCGGGCACGCATGTGCAGCCGGGGAAGGCGCAGCCTTTGTCTCGGGCGATCAGCGCCACTCGCTGCTCCGCGGTGACCAACCGTTTCCCGGGTTTCGCATCCAAGGGCGCCCCGTGATCATCGAGCAGAACAGTCGACAGGAAACAGTCGCACCCGAGGAGTCTGCTCTGCGACACCGACAGTGGCCCCAGCCAGGGCATGTGCCCGACATCGAGATCCGACACAGCCGCTCCACCATCAGGAGCAGCGGGTGTTGCTGCGCAGTCCCGGTGCTCCGCAAGATCACGCGCGTTGATGTGCACGTTCACGTGCGGACGCTGACCACCATCGACACCGGTTTTCGCGCAATCCAGATACCGCCGAATCAGTTCGGTGAACCCGTCCGCGGTCCGCTTCGCTGCCGACCGGGTATCGGGGGTTCCATCGGGTGCCGGGTTGGGCATCGTCAGATTCGACAGGGCGGAGAGCAGCATTTCGCCGGTGAGAGCGTCGAAATCGCCGCGCACCACCACCCGACCATTCAACGTCGACGCGATCCGCAACTCGTTCCGATCGACATCTTCGGCGGGCGGAATCTCATCGGACTCGAACACTCGCTCCAAGGTCGCGATGACGTTTCGCACCTTCGTGGTCGTCGCCTCCACACCCGACGCAGCAGCCAACAACAAATCGACACAGCGAGGGAGCGCTTCGTCCGGCATTCCCTTCGGCGGTGACTCGCAGAACGCCACGATCAACACGGCATGCTCGAACGAGCAATCCCCGCCATCGAACCGGGCCGCCACCGCCGGAAAAGGCCGCAGCGCCGCACCCAGGTCGGCGATCTTCTTCCCGTCCCGAACCTGCAGCATCGTGTTGGCCGCCAACCAGCAACCCACCCCGCGGCTCGCAATCACCTGATCATCAGGACGCAACGACAACTCGTCCACCACCGCCACCCGAACAGCCTCGAGGCGAAGAATCTCCGCACTCGCCTCGATAGCAGCAGCACGCAACTCAGAAGCAGACAACCGCCACAGACGTCCGCGCAACCCCACCGCAGAACCAGACACCACATCCGACAACAGAACACTCATTGAATCCCCCGATCCCCACCCCAGACAATACTCGAACACTCGTTCGAGTCAAGAGTGGTAGACCTCGAGCGCCCGCGCTACCGATTCGTCACTCGCAGGCAGCAACGGCAGTCGCACATGGGGAGTCGGAATCTGCCCCAATGCATGCAACACGCCCTTGATGACAGTCGGGTTCAATTCGGAAAAGAGAGCTCCTGACAGCGTCGACAACCGTCGTCCAAGATCGCGAACACTGTCCACATCTCCACTGTCCCAAGCCTTCACCAGGCGTACGAACTCGGCGGTCGACAGATGAGCGGACGCCAAGATTCCACCTGACGCACCCAAGGCCAGAAGCGGCGCGAGAAACAGATCATCCCCCGCCAGTACGGCGAAGTCGTCCGGAAGATCCGCGAAGAGTTCGACGGCAGCTGCGTCGATACCGCCCGCGGCATACTTCACACCAACAACCCCGGGCAAAGCACCCAACTCCCGCAAAGTGTCGCTGTCCAGATCGCACGCAGTTCGGTACGGCACGTGATAGACGATCAGCGGCACGGGGCTCGACGACTGCAGATGCGCGAAATGCGCCACCACACCGGCTTTCGACGGCCTCGTGAAGGAGGGAACCGGCACCAACGCGGCCGAGACGTCAGGCCACCGAGTCAGCCTCCGGAGCGCCTGCGCACTGCCCGCCGTGTCGTTGCTGCCCGCGCCCACGATCAACGTCGCACCTCTCGCACGGCACACGCTCGCACAGATATCCAGAACGGTCACTCTCTCTTGCTCGGTGAGGGTTGCGGTTTCCGCTGTAGTCCCCAGTGCAACGAGTCCGACCGCACCTTCGGAGAGGACCTGGTGCGCAAGCTGTTCGAGTGCGTCGGTTGCAATACGACCGTCGCTCTCGAAGGGCGTGATCAGTGGTACATGGATTCCGGCCAGGTCAACTCGGGTCGTAGTCATAGAACTCAGCCTCACCGAACAGACCTTGTAGGTCTAGTTCGCATTTCCATCGTCGAGCGTAAGCTGAGCTGATGCTCGATGTTCGTCGACTGAAGCTATTGCGCGAACTAGCGCTGCGCGGAACCATCGTTGCCGTTGCCGAGGCGCTGTCGTTCAGTCCCTCCGCGGTGTCGCAGCAATTGGCCGTCCTCGAACGTGAAGCCGGCGTGCCGCTGCTGGAACGAACAGGCCGTCGCGTCCGCCTCACGCCGGCCGGTGAGAACCTCGCACGTCATGCCGAAGTCATCCTGCAACGCCTGGAGCAGGCGTCGGGTGAATTGGTCGACGCGCGTCGTGGACTGGCGGGGCCGCTGCGCATCGGAACGCTCCCGACCGCCGCACGGGCGATCCTCCCGCCGGCATTGATCGCCCTCTCTCGCGAGCATCCCGGGTTGGAACCGATGGTTTCGGAGATCGACCCAGCGGACGTCGCCGACGCCCTACGAGCTGGGAATCTGGACTTGGCGTTGATTCACGACTACGACTTCGTCCCTCGTCCCAGCGAACCGGGCCTGACAGCGTTGCCTCTGTGCAGCGAATCGGTCTATCTGGCGTCGAACGACACCGCTACAGATCCCGACAGCACCATTACCGCGCTGGCCGACTGCGTGGAGCAGCACTGGATTACTGCGATCCCCGGAACTGCTTGTCATGCAATGACCATTCGCGCGTGCCAAGCGGCCGGGTTCACCCCGAAAGTGCGACACCACATCGACGAGTTCGCCACCGTTCTCGCCCTCGTCGCTGCAGGGCAGGGCGTTTCACTGGTCCCGGAACTCGGAGCCATCCATCCGCCACTCGGAGTGCGCCTGACGCCGATGCCCATCCGACGAAGGACCAAGATCGCACACCGAGCCGGCTCCGACGCTCACCCGGCGGTCGCAACCGTGACAAGCGCGCTTCGCTCGGCCGTCCCGCAAGTGCTGGACGCCGAGCAATAGCGGCACCTACATGTCGAGCCCGAGGTCGAGCACTGTCACCGAGTGCGTCAAGGCACCTACAGCGAGGTAGTCGACGCCGGTTCGGGCGTACTCTGCGGCAACGTCGATGGTGAGACCACCGGATGACTCGAGCTTGGTTTCGGGGGCAACAGCGTCTCGGCGTTGGACCGCGATCTGCGTCTGCCACAGCGGGAAGTTGTCCAGCAGAACAAGTTCCACGTTCTCCGCCAGCACCTGGTCGAGCTGAGTGAGGTTGTCGACCTCGACTTCGCACTCGATGTCCGGCGCGAGCTCACGGACCGCACGAAGTGCTGCGACCACCGAACCGGCAGCGGCAACGTGGTTGTCCTTGATCAACGCCGCGTCACCCAATCCCATGCGGTGGTTGACGCCTCCGCCCACGTGGACTGCATATTTCTGCAGAGAACGCAGTCCGGGCAGTGTCTTTCGGCTGTCCCGCACTTTGGCATGAGTGCCGGCGATGGCGTCGACCCACTGCGACGTCGCCGTGGCGATTCCCGAGAGATGGCAGACGAGGTTGAGCATCGTCCGCTCTGCCGTGAGAAGGCCGCGGGTGGGCGCGACGACGGTGAGCACCGATTGACCTGGCGCAACCCGAGTTCCATCGGCCACCCGATCAACGACCTCGTAGTTACCCGCGCCGATCACCTCGTCGAGAACAAGCAGTCCGACGTCGATGCCGGCGACAGTACCCGAGGAGCGTGAGACGACCGAAGCCTTCGCGACCGCATCGGCGGGAACCGTTGCGGTAGAAGTGATATCAGGGCCATAGCGCAGATCCTCGTCCAGAGCGAGCCTGACCAACGTGAGCAGTTCGTCACGGTCGAGCGGCGCGGGCAGGATCTTCTGCTCGGTCATCAATGAACTCCTGTCAACAACATGTCTAGTATTTCGAGCGCTCCATCGGCACTCATCTTGATCCGAGTGCTGCGACGCTGATTCGGATCTGTTTCAGGATAGTCGGTGCGGGTGTGACAGCCTCGGCTCTCGGTTCGTGCCACGGCTACATCGACCAACGCTGTCGCGGTCAGTGTGAGCGCCGCGTCTTCGAGGTCCCCAGCAGCCACCGCCACTGTCTGATCGGCGCCGGCAAGCGCGGCTCGCGCAGTCAGGAGACCGCCTCCGTCGCGAACCACCGACGCGTGTGCTGTCATGACGGACTGCACAGTCTCTCGTGGGAGGATCGGCATCGGCTTGCGCACCACGTTGACCACTTCGGCATGAACCTCGCGACGCTCGGCAGCTGCGATTCCGGCACGCTCCCCGACCACCAAACCCTCGAGAAGGCTGTTGGACGCAAGACGATTCGCGCCGTGCAATCCCGTGCGAGCCACTTCGCCCGCTGCGTAGAGTCCAGGCACTCCCGTTCGTCCATGGACGTCGGTGGCGACTCCACCGCACGAGTAGTGCGCGGCCGGAGCGACCGGAATGAGTTGGGTGCGTGGATCGATGCCCGCTTCGAGACAGGATGCGGTGATCGTCGGGAACCGCGAATCGAAGCCGTCGAGCTTGCGGGCGTCGAGGTAGACGTGATCGGTACCGAGATCTCGTAGGCGTGCTGCGATTGCGCGCGAGACCACGTCACGCGGGGCGAGATCACCCAGCGGATGAACACCTGCGGTGACCGAATCGCCGTTGGTGTCGACAAGAATCGCACCTTCGCCGCGGACCGCCTCACTGATCAAGGGCCGGCGACCCACTCCACCCGGAGTGAAGAGCACCGTCGGATGGAACTGAACGAATTCCAGATCCGCAATTGCCGCACCTGCTTCGAGCGCCAACGCGATTCCGTCGGCAGTTGCACCGGGCGGATTTGTACTGCAGGCATACAGCTGACCGAGTCCACCGGTAGCGAGCAGTACCGCGGGCGCATGGATCACTCCGAGCCCTTCCGGCGAGGAGACGATGAGGCCACATACCCCGCGACGGTTGGTCACCACCTGAACTGCCGCTGCACCGAACAGAACGGGGAGGCCGGCAGCGTTGAGAGCCCGCTGCACTTCCGCGCCCGTGGCGTCGCCGCCCGCATGGATGATCCGACGCGTGCTGTGCCCACCCTCGCGGGTGCGCGACACCTCGCCGTCTCGCCCGCGATCGAAGACCGCGCCCAACGCGGCCAGCGCCGCAACTGCGTCGTGACCAGCTTCGACGATGGAATAGACAGCTTCCTCGTCGCACAAGCCGACGCCGGCCTCACACGTATCCGCAACGTGCGACTCGACGGAATCCGTATTCAGATCGTCGACGACTGCGATGCCGCCCTGCGCGTACTGAGTCGAGGTGTCCGTCGGACCACCCTTGCTGACCGTGAGTACTTTCAGCCCCCGCAGAGAAGCGGTGCGCGCAGCGGTGAGGCCCGCGACACCGCCTCCCACGACGACCAGGTCGGCATGAGCCTCCCAGGCGAAACGCCCGGCAGGGCTGGTCACTCGCCGCCGCCCGGATTACCGATCTCGATCATGCGCTGCACCGATTTCTGTGCACGCTTGGCCATCTCGAGATCGACGTGGACCTCGTCCTTGCCCTCGAGAAGGCAGCGAAGCAACGCGGCAGGCGTGATCATCTTCATGTACGGGCACGACGCGCGGTCGTTGACGGCCTGGAAATCGACGTCGGGCGCTGCCTTGCGCAACTGGTGCAGCATCCCGATCTCGGTGGCGACCAGAACCTGCTTGCTCTTGGTGACGCGGGCAGCGTCGAGCATTCCGCCGGTGGAGAGGATCTTGACCTTGTCCGCGGGGACCGCGCCTTCACCGGCGAGGTACAGAGCCGAAGTAGCGCAACCGCATTCAGGGTGCACAAAAAGCTCGGCATCGGGGTGAGCCTTGGACTTCGCCGTCAACTCGTCACCGTTGATACCCGCGTGGACGTGGCATTCACCGGCCCAGATCTGCATGTTGGTGCGGCCTGTGACGCGCTTGACGTGAGCTCCGAGGAACTGGTCCGGGAGGAAGAGAACTTCCCGGTCGGGATCAATCGAGTTGACCACGTCGACGGCATTGGACGACGTGCAGCAGATGTCGGTGAGACCCTTGACCTCGGCCGTGGTGTTGACATAGGACACGACGAGGGCGTTCGGGTTGTCGGCCTTCCACTCACGAAGCTGCTCGGCATTGATCGAGTCGGCCAGAGAACAGCCGGCTCGCTCGTCCGGGATCAGCACGGTCTTGGACGGCGACAAGATCTTCGCGGTCTCGGCCATGAAGTGCACACCGCAGAAGACAATCGTGTCCTCGGGCGCCTCGGCAGCGATTCGCGAAAGCGCCAGGGAGTCGCCGACATGATCGGCGACGTCCTGAATCGCAGGCAGCTGGTAGTTGTGCGCAAGAATCGTCGCGCCGCGTTCGCGAGCCAGACGTTTGATCTCAGCGGCCCACTCGGGGGTCGCTTCGACTCCGTTGTATCCGCCGGGGCCGTCGTGAATCTGCGAGGCCGATCCCTCCCATAACGTCGTGGTCGTCATGGCGTTCTCCTTCACCGTGAACCCGGGCTCGTCACCCAGTTCAAATCCGGACGGGCTGGCCCGGATTTCCGTATTCGAGGTTTTCGACTTAGGATCGAAAACGTGCCCAATAGTAACACCACCCACGAAGTGCTTGCAGCGGTGTTCCAAGTTCGCACCTTCCCCGCAAGCATCGCCGCAGGTGACGGCGATCACTGCCCACAAGGGCGTGAAGAGTTGGCCGTGCTGCTGTGGCAGCGCGCACTCAACCCGCAGAAAGGCACATGGTCACTGCCCGGGGGCACTTTGCGCGACGACGAGGACCTGACGACCTCCGCTCGACGACTCCTCGCTGAGAAGGTCGACCTACGAAAGGTCGCCCACCTCGAGCAACTCTCCGTCTTCAGTGATCCACAACGAGTGCCGGGCCCGCGCCGCATCGCGTCGACCTTCCTCGGACTCGTTCCCCTCAGCGCCGACCCACAACTTCCACCCGACACGGCCTGGCACCCCGTTTCGAAGTTGCCGGAGATGTCGTTCGACCACGGAACCGTCGTACGGCACGCGCGTAATCGACTGGCTGCAAAACTCTCCTACACCAACATCGCATTCGGGCTGGCTCCCGAAGAGTTCGCGATGTCGACACTGCGCGAAATCTACTGCGCTGCGCTCGGTTACCAAGTCGACGCAACCAACTTGCAACGCGTACTGGGTCGCCGAGGCGTACTGACTCCCACCGGCAACACCGCACCGTCCGGCAAGTCGGGCGGACGCCCACCGGCCCTGTACCGCTTCACCGACTCCACCTTGCGAGTCACCGACGAGTTCGCTGCACTGCGTCCCCCGAGCTGACGTCGATCAGGTTCTCAGGCAACGGCTTCGAAACTTCCGCGTTGCAGCCACGCCGAGTTCACCGCGCCGGCCGGATCGATGACCCGATTGATTGCGCCGAACCGCGTCGTCACCCGATCGAGAATCCGATCGGCCTGCCAACGATCCGTCGGATCAGCGACTATCGCAAAGAAGCGATGGGTCGGTTTTCCCGCCATGACGCGCACCAATTCTGTCACCGTCCGCGCGGTGGCCGCCACGCTCCAACCGGCGTCGAGAAACTCGGTGGCGATACGCGCACCGTGCTCGAATCCGATGTCCGTGACAAGTACAACTCCCCTGTTCGGGGCGATCTCAGAAACGCTCATTGCGAAACCTCCACTCGGAATCAAACTTCTTGACTCCCATGTAAGTCCGCAATCTTGTGGCTCCCTTGTGTTGGTTCTGTGAGAACTCTGGGGATTCCGCGCCCCACACATCAGGCAGATCGAGACAGCCCCGCCCAGAAGACCGTCGAGGCCGCGTTCACCACATCGCCGACCGGCACGTCGCCCAACATTCCGCCCGCGGCCAGCGTCGCGACGCCATGGAACGTCGCAAAGGCAACCAGCGCAATACTTTCCGGATCACCGGCGGCAATGTCACCCGCAGCCTGCGCTTCCGATACGAGCCGAACGGTCAGGTCCATCGTCGCGTGCCCCGCGTTCACGACAGTCTCGGCCGCACCGGGTGCATGCTTGTTGCTGTACATCAGAGACAACAGGCCCGGATGCTCCAACGCAAAATCCACATAGGCGTTGGCGAGCGAGGAGAACCGGGCTCTCGCGGTCGGCGGCGCCTCCGAAACTGCTCGCTCGAGTGCACCGGTCATCCGATGGAATCCGCTTTCAGCCAAGGCGTCGAGCAAAGCCTGACGGTCGCGAAAATGCTTGCCGGGGGCCGCGTGACTCACGCCCGCCTCGCGCGCAAGCTGCCGCAGCGACAACTTGTCGACGCCATCACGCTCGAGGGTCGCTTCAGCTGACGCCAGGAGTTCCTGTCGCAGGCTGCCGTGGTGGTACGGCTGTTCGTGGGCGGGCATAGTGGCACCATATCAAAATGTTGTCATTGACAACTATGGTGTCAGTGCCTACATTTGGGATCACCCGAACCGAAGGAGCCACCATGGCCATCGACGTAACCGGAACCACCGTCCTCATCACCGGAGCCAGCGCTGGGCTCGGAGTGGAATTCGCTCACCGCTTCGCCGCTCGCGGTGCAAATCTGGTTCTCGTCGCCAGGCGGGCAGATCGCCTCGAAGCCCTCGCTACCGAACTCCGCGTCGCCCACGGCATCACAGTCACAGTTCTGCCTGCCGACCTGGCGGCGCCCGGCGTCGGCGCAACACTGCACCAGGAGCTGACAAACCGTGGCATCACCGTCACCTCGCTGATCAACAACGCCGGATTCGGAACACACGGAGCATTCGTGGACGAAGATCTCGAGCGCGTCACGTCCGAAATTCAGCTCAACATCGCCACGCTGGTCGAACTGACGCACACCTTCCTGCCCGATCTCCTGGGCGGACGTGGAGCGCTCGTCAACATCGCGAGCACGGCGTCGTTCCAGCCGACCCCTGGCATGGCCGTCTACGGCGCGTCCAAGGCTTTTGTGCTCAACTTCACCGAAGCACTCTGGGCAGAAGCTCGCGGCAGCGGATTGACCGTATTGGCGGTGTGCCCCGGCCCGACACGAACCGAGTTCTTCGACGTCGTCGGCTCCGAAGATGCTGCGGTCGGGCGAATGCAGACGGCAACTCAGGTGGTGGATACGGCTTTCCGGGCACTGGATCGACGCAACGCACCGCCGACAGTCGTATCAGGTTTGCCGAATTGGGTGTCCTCGATCAGCACTCGCTTCGCAACCCGCCGGTTGGGAGCGTTGATTTCGGGTCGACTGTTGGGTGACGTGCGAATGAAGTCCGCAGCGAACCGCCCGTCGACGTCGGCGGTATAGAGAAGCGTCGGCTGTATAGAAGCAACGGCTGTATAGAAGCAACGGCTACGGGAGTTTCGGCTGGACCTCGTCGTCGGTCTGTTCGGCCTCGGTGGCCGGATCCCCGGATTCCGGATCCCCAGATTCCGGATGGTCCCCCACACCGAGGTCGTCGTACGGATTGAGCACTGCCAGAACCAAAGTCACGACGCACGCCGCGAGCGGCTGAAACAGAAGCACAAGCAACGTGCCGATGTTCGGTGCGCGCGCGATGATCTCCCCGACCGCCGGATTGTCGGCGGTGGGGAAACGCAGTTTTGTCACGCCCGAACCCACGAGTGCCATCAGTCCGGCACCTGCCGCCGAGCCGACTATCAACCCGCCCAGGGCATACGGGCCTCGACTCAGACGCGCCAACCACGCCGCTACTGCCGACAGCACACCGACGATCAGTGCCAGCCAGATGAACACAGCACTCGCGTCGAACTGATGGAGGCTCTCACCCGTCAACGCGACGCCGCGCCCCTCGGACACCACCAACAGATGCTCGGCCGGAGCCAAGAACGCCCACACCACACCGACGAGCACGCTCACGCCCGCAGTGGTTGCGGCGATCACGATCGCGGTGCGCAGACGAGTCTGCCGAAGAGAGATCACACAGAGTGACGCTACCTGCGGGCGGCGTCGATCGAGTCGACGACACCGTGTCGGGAGCATTTCGCCCACCATCCGTCAGGGCTGACCTGAACGATCATGCGGCGCCCGCACTGCTCGCAGAAGCGAGGCGGCTCTAGCCCCATCGACGCCGCAGTCGGCGTCGGATCGTCGACACCGTCGACGATCCGACGCCCGGTGAACGGGTTGTACCGCTCCTCGGTCACCGGAGTGCTCACAGAGTGTCGTTCAGTGCTTTGATCGGCATCTGCAGATCCACCAACAAATCCAGATCCTTCTCGGCGGGACGCCCGAGGGTGGTCAGGTAGTTGCCGACGATGACGGCGTTGATTCCGCCGAGGATGCCCTGCTTGGCGCCCAGATCGCCGAGAGTGATCTCGCGTCCACCCGCGAAGCGCAGGATCGTGCGGGGCAGCGCGAGACGGAATGCCGCCACGGACTTGAGCGCCTCGCTGGCGGGCAGCACATCCAGATCCCCGAAGGGTGTGCCGGGACGCGGGTTGAGGAAGTTGAGCGGGACCTCGTCCGGCTCGAGTTCAGCCAAGTTCGCGGCAAATTCTGCGCGCTGCTCCAATGATTCACCCATACCGAGGATTCCGCCGCAGCACACTTCCATGCCTGCTTCGCGAACCATCCGAAGCGTGTTCCACCGCTCTTCCCACGAGTGTGTGGTCACGACGTTCGGGAAATGCGACTTCGAGGTCTCCAAGTTGTGGTTGTACCGGTGCACACCCATGGCGGCCAGTTGGTCGACCTGTTCCTGGGTCAGCATGCCGAGCGAGCAGGCGATCTGGATGTCGACCTCATTGCGGATCGCCTCGATACCTGCGGCTACCTGAGCGAGCAACCGGGCGTCAGGTCCGCGGACGGCGGCCACGATGCAGAACTCGGTAGCGCCCGACTTCGCAGTCTGCTTGGCAGCTTCCACCAGGCTCGGGATGTCCAACCAGGCCGCGCGAACCGGCGACTGGAAGAGTCCGGACTGCGAGCAGAAATGGCAGTCCTCGGGGCAACCGCCCGTCTTGAGGCTGATGATGCCCTCGACCTCGACCTCCGGTCCACACCATTTCATACGCACATCGTGGGCGAGAGCCAGCAGGTCTTCGAGCCTGTCGTCGTCGAGTCGGAGTACGTCGAGCACCTGGCTTTCGGTCAGGCCAACTCCTCTTTCGAGAACTTGCTCGCGCGCCTGGTCGAGGATGTCGACCGTCGCAGGGGCCGTGCTAATCGGGGGCGGGGTCACAGACGTCTCCTTCGAAACCAGCAAAATTGAACACCGTACAAGTTGAACGGTGTTCACGTTAGAGACGTGGTGGAATACTGTCAAAGGCGGGTCCGATCGACATTCGATCGCGAGCGCCCCACAGCGGGACGAAACGAGGGGAACAACAAGTGCAGTTGCGACGCGGCGACGTGCTGGACGGCGCCATGGCGATACTCGACGAGTTCGGACTTGCCGACCTCACGATGCGCAGGCTCGCAACGTCACTGGGTGTCCAACCCGGCGCCCTGTACTGGCACTTCCCGAACAAGCAGACCTTGCTCGGTGCGGTCGTCGACAAGATCCTCGAAGACCTCGACACTCCCGTAGACGCAGAGACATGGCAAGACGCGTATTCCGAACTGGCACACAGACTTCGGTCTGCCCTGCTGGCGCACCGCGACGGCGCCGAGTTGGTCAGTGCCACCTTCGCTTCGCGGATGACAAGCAGCAAGGTGCGCGAGCACTTCGTACACGCCGGCGAAGAATCCGGGCTATCACGCGAGCATGCCCAACTCGCGGCGTACGCCCTGCTGTACTACGTGCTCGGCCACACCGTCGACGAGCAGTCCCGAGCGCAGATGGAAGAAATGGGGGCACTTACCCGAGCACCCATTTCCCCCGACTCCCCCGAGGTGATCGGCGGCGGTTCCGACGAGGACCTCCTCGACGGCGATCCGACAGTGCGCTTCCAGTTCGGCCTGGACCTGTTCATCGACGGCATCCGCACTCGCCTGAATTCGACCACACATTCAACGCGCACAGAATCGGCTCTACGACACTCCTGACAGCCGTAGTAGTGCAGTAGTGCCGGCCGCGACAATCACCACTAGTACCAATGGCGCCTTGAACCAGGCGCAGATGCCTCCGGCCACCACGCCAAGCATCCGCGCCGGCCCCGCAACGTCATGCCCGGTGAAGATCGTCGATGTCGCAACCACTGCAAGCAGCAGCACCACGACAGCACGATCGAGGGTTTTCTCGGCAAAGCTCGAAAGCTTCACCCGAGAGCGGAGCAGAACGCCACTTGCCCGCAAAGCGTAAGAGCCGCAAGCGAACACGACAATACCGATCCAGACCGACGCGGCATTCATCGAACCTTCTCCCGGAACGGTATCGTCACCGCGATACTCAGCAGCGCTACGAGCGGCGCGGTACCGGGCGGCAGGAACGGCGACGTGGCCACCGCGACTGCTGCACCGATCAGGGCGGCAAGCAGCGTCACCTTTTCCTTCAGCGCAGGCAAGACAAGGGCCAGAATGACAGCGGGAAACGCGGCATCCAATCCCAACGCGCCGGGGTCTCGGACGACGCTGCCGAGCAACCCGCCCAGCAGCGCTCCGATCGGCCACGACACCGCGATCCCGATTCCACAGAACCAAAAAGCCGCACGCTTGCGCTCCACCGATCCCTGCGCCATGGCGACCGCGACGCTTTCGTCGTTGACCAGGTGCGCGCCGACCATACTGCGCCAGCCTGAATCTTTGTAGCGACCCCTGCCGAGAAATGATCCTGCCGACATCCCGTAGGCGAAGTTACGTGAGTTGATCAACAAGCCCGCCACAACAGCAGCGGTGGCACTGCCTCCGGCTGCGATGATTCCGATGAACAAGAACTCCGACGACGCTCCCAGAACGAGTACAGCCAATGCCGAAAGCTGCCACAACGAGAATCCAGCCGATCCTGCCGTCACACCGTAGGACACACCGACGATGGCCACGGAGAGCCAGATCAGCACGCTCACCCGAACCGTGTCTCGATCAACTGTTCGCCATAAAGAACGCATGTATTCTATGTTGAACGAAGTGACACCGTTCGTCAAGTAGAACGACCGATCGGAGAATCGAACGATGACCAGTAATGAAACGGATACAGCGGAGACTCCTCAGAAACTGGTCGCCGTCGCACTCAAACGCGAACGTGCCCGAGCAGGCTTGAGCCTCTCGGAGGTGGCGCGGCGCGCCGACATCGCCAAATCCACACTCTCCCAACTCGAATCCGGCCTCGGGAACCCGAGCCTCGAAACACTGTGGGCACTCGGCAACGCGTTGGGTGTGCCGTTCTCACAACTCGTCGACTCGCAGGCACAGACCGTTCAATTGATTCGAGCCGGAGAAGGTCCCGCAATTGCTTCGGCAAACGCGTCGTACATCGCGACGCTCTTGGCGCCGAGCCCACCGAACGCACGACGCGATCTGTATCGGATAGTCGCCGAACCGGGCGAGCCGCGTATTTCGACTCCGCATGCGCGCGGCACCACCGAACACGTTGTGATCGGCACCGGGCGAGCGGAGGTCGGGCCCACTGCAGATCCGATCGAGCTCGGACCGGGCGACTATCTCGCTTATCCCGGCGACGAGGAGCACATCTTTCGGGCGCTCGAACCAGGGACGACGGCGATCATGGTGTCGGAACACATCTGAGCCGCGATGAGTTTCGCCGCTGCGGGAAGTCTGTATCTGGGAGGTGATGTGGCCAGAGCCTCGATTGCCGACGACAGTAACGACCGACAGCAGGAGGACCCATGTCCGGATCCAGCATCAGCAGCATTTTGCTCTCGAGCACCAACCCCGAACGCTTGCGCGACTGGTACGCCGAGGCGTTCGCCCCGAAGGTCGACCGGACTCCCGGTGACCCTGGCTACGACGTCCTCGACTTCAACGGTTTCTACGTAATGCTCGACAGACGCGACGACGTCGGTGAGACCAACCCCCAGCCGGGTCGCATGTTCCTCAACGTCGAGACCGACGACGCCCGGTCGATCGCACAGCGCATCGACGCACTCGGCGGAAACTGGCACGCTCCGCTCGAAGTCCGCGGGGGCAGTTTGTTCGCCACCGCGATCGACCCCGACGGAAACTACGTTCAGATCATCGAGTTCAGCGAGGAAGCCAGGGCCGACATGGAATCCGGAATGACGGATTCCCAACCCACCTAGTCCGACACCAGCTAAGAACGGAGACAGTCATGCTTGCGGACACCAAAGCATTCAGCGGATTTTCGGTGACAGACATCGATGCTGCAAAGAAGTTCTACGGCGAAATACTCGGGCTGAAAGTGACCGATGAAGACATGGGGCTGATTCGGCTACATCTTGCCGGCGGAACCGAAGTCCTCGTCTATCCCAAACCGAATCACGAAGCGGCGACGTACACGATTCTCAACTTCGTCGTCGACGACATCGATACAACCGTCGATCAACTGACCGCACGTGGCGTGGAGTTTCTGAAATACGACGGATTCCCCCAGGATGCGCGAGGCATCATGCGTGGCAACGGCCCCGACATCGCGTGGTTCACCGATCCAGCCGGCAATGTTCTGTCGGTAATCAAGGAGTCCTGACGCGCTTAACCGCTGAACAGCTGTGACTGCCGCTGTTCAGCGGTGTCGGTGTTCGAGCGTTCTGCTGCCGCAGTTTCACGCTCGGCCGCCAGTTGCTCGGCGCTTTTTGCGTCGACAACGGGCTCCGACGCGCTGAGGTCGGAAAACAAGCCATTGCTCGATTCGTTCACATGCCACCCTTTTGCCTGGTCATCGTTGCCGCGCGCAGATAAACCTGCGTTAGAGATCGGTCGATGGCTACTTGATTACTGCCGCCCGTACGGCGCCGACAAGGCGCCGATGACCCAGCAGTTCTTGACCCAGTGTTGCACGCCTGTGTTTTCCACGAGAAATTCGGTCCAGACGGGTTGTCATCGCCCGCACGGCGGAGCAATGTGAAAGATGAGCGCGGAGCAGGTCGGCAGCACTTTCGTCGGACACCTGGCCCCTCAATTCACCGCACAATTTTTGGAGGAATCATGTTGGGAATTGCTTTGGGCCTCGGCAGCGCTGCTGTCGGAATCGGCCTCGGACTACTGGGCGCGGGAGCGGGAATTCTGCTGAGCGACAAGACCGTCAAAACTGCGCGACGTGACCTCACCGCCTGACGAGGGCGAGCGCACTGACTATTTGGACACTCGGGTCAGCACTCGGGTCAACGCGGCGATGCGCCACCCCGCGCAGTGGGTGCTCTCGCACGCCACACGTCGCCGCGGCGTGGACACAGACGCAGCCGTTCCCACCAGCGCCCAGGACGTGCTCGACCGGTTGACGGCTCTCCGAATCAGCACGTGGAGTTACGGTTTCGACCACAAGTCGATCCGTCATCTCGGACCGATGGCACAGGATTTTGCCGCAGTCTTCGGCCTGGGATCCAACACCCGTCGGATCTCGGCCGTCGATGCAAACGGCGTCTGCATGGCGAGCATCCAAGCATTGAACCGCAAAGTTCTCGCCCTCGAGACAAAGGTCAGCGCGCTCGAGAAGGACATGGACAGACTGCACGAAGAACTGGGAGGCACGGGCACGGATCGAAATGCATTAAAGGTCAACAACAGTCACACACCCCCGCCGCTCGACGAGTTCGGTAGGTCCGCAGGTCTGTAGTTTGTTCGGTGTGACCGCCCCTGATTCAGACTCCGACTCAGAACCCAACGAGATTGCCGCGCTGTTCGACGTGACGTCCGACTCCGTCGGTGACGAACATGTCGAACAGGTACTTTCCGAATTCGGCCTCGGCGCAACGGAGATCACGCAGACCGCGGCCCGCATCCGGGCCAGTCGGTCGGAATTCCGCCGACTGCGCCGTCGCGAGAACGAATTGGCGGTCCTCTACTCGAGTGCGCGTGAACTCGCGCAAGTTCGCGACGTGGACACTCTGCTCCAGCGACTCGTCAACCGAGCACACGACATCATGGGCACCGACGTCACGTACCTCTCCGAGTTCGATGTGGTCACCCGAGATCTGAATGTTCGAAAGACAGCAGGCGCCGTCTCGCCGGAACTACAGCATTTGCAGGTTCCCGCCGGCGCGGGACTGGTCAGTGCGATTGCCGAATCTCGAGCAGCCCAATGGGTTCAGAACTACAACGACTACACGCAGTCGCGTCACGACGAGGTG
Source organism: Rhodococcus sp. 66b (assembly GCF_002076325.1). Lineage (NCBI taxonomy): Bacteria > Bacillati > Actinomycetota > Actinomycetes > Mycobacteriales > Nocardiaceae > Rhodococcus > Rhodococcus sp. 66b. The sequence goes on along the minus strand of NZ_MUZB01000017.1, from coordinate 38,866 downwards.
GTCGACGCCGCGATAGTCGCCGAAGGTCTGGTGGCGATTCTCGGCGTGCCGATGCTCTCGGACGGCCAGATCCTCGGAGTCCTGTTTGCCGCCGACCGCCGGGAACGACGATTTACTGCCGATCAGATAGCCCTGCTCTCGGCGCTGGCGGATCATGCCTCGGTGGTCCTGCAAACCGCGCGGGCGCTCGACCGCGCCGAGGAATCCGCCGCCGAGACCGGGCGAGCACTCGACGAACTGCGGGAGCACGTGTCCGCGCGCGACAAGTCGAACATCGTCCACCAGGATCTGATCCACGCCGTTCTCCGTGGCGGCGGATACGCCCAGGTTGCACGAACCCTCAGCAGCGCACTCGAGCGCGGCACCGTCGTGGTCGACAGTGAGCTACGCCCTCTGGTCAAATCCTCGGGCGAGCAGATCACGACGGTGCCGTTGTCTCTACCTCGCGCCGTGTCCGAGGCCATCGACCAGAGTCGCCGAAGCGGCCGATGCACGTTTGTCGCCGATGACAGTGAAACCGTGATCCAACTCGTCAGCGCCATCACCGCCGGCGAATCATTCCTCGGGGCCATCTTGCTGAATCGTTCGGACGCGCCGATCGGACCTGTCGAACTCAGGACCGTGGAACGGGCCGCTCAGGTTACTGCGATCCTCGTGTTGCAACACACGGCGGCGGCAGCAGCGGATCGGCGCGCACGTGACGAACTGGTCGCCGATCTGTTGAGCACTGCGCCCGAGCGCAGGCGCGATCTCGAACGTCGGACCCGCAACCTCGGCATCTCCCTCGGCGAACTCGATACCGTCCTCGTGGTGTCGGTTGCTCCGGAACTCCGCACCGCTGCGCTCCGCGCAATCGGGCAGAGTTTGCCGGTCGGGGCTTTGGCGTCGCAGCACGCCGGATTGATCGCGGTGGTCTCACGCTCGGGGAACCCGGCAGCCGCGGCGACCGTCGTCCACCGCCAGATCACCGGTTCGGTGGGACCTCACGCCGTGGTGATTGCGCCGGCAACGGCGGAGCGTCCCGAAGACCTCCCGGCGCGCTTCACCTCTGCCCTGCGTACTGCTCGCCTGCTCTCGGCGTTGGGCAAGACCGACGGCGCGGTCACGACGGCGTCGTATCTGCCGTACACCGTTCTGTTCGGCGAAAATCCGGAATCACTTCATCAGTTCATCGACGACGTGATCGGCCCGGTACTCGCCTACGACCGCGACAAGGACACCGATCTCACTGCGACCGTGCGCGCCCTCGTGCGCAACGAAGGAAGCCCGACCAAGGCTGCCCGCGCCCTCAACTATCACCCGAACACCGTCATTCAGCGTCTCGAACGCATCCGCACGCTCCTCGGTCACTCGTGGCGTGAAGACGAGAACTTCTTTCGGGTGTCCATGGCGACGAGGCTCGACGAGCTTCGGCAAGTGGGCGCCGAAGAGGCCGGGGGTGAGACCGTCGACAAAGACGGTGGTGCATGACACTACAATTTCGACCGATCGATGTGCCCTGAGCACGTGGCCTGGCAGCCATCACCCTCCCTACTGTGAAGCGGAGCACAGAATCACTTCAGGAGGACCACCCCCCGTGTCAATCAACAGCCGGTCTATCAATAGCCGTATCGCCAATTTCCGGTCCTACGATGTCGCCGCACGGCGCGCCGAGATCGTCCGCCAGACGGACCTGACCGAAGCAGACATCGCGGTCTACGACGCTGCCGACGGTCTCACCATCGATCAGGCCGATCGCATGGTCGAGAACGTAGTCGGTGTCATCGGCATCCCGGTCGGCGTCGCCACCAACTTCACGATCAACGGCACGGACTACCTGATCCCTCTCGCCACCGAGGAGCCGTCGGTAGTCGCAGCCGCGAGTAACGCTGCCCGCATCGCACGCGGACTCGGCGGCTTTCACGTCTCGAGCACCCCGCCGATCATGCAGGCCCAGATACAACTCGTCGACGTCGTGGATCCGGCGGCCGCCCGAATCCGACTCCTCGAGGCTCGCGAGGAAATCATTGCACTCTCCAACGAGCAGGACCCGAAGTTGGTCAGCGTCGGCGGTGGTGTGAAGGACATTTCGGTTCGCATCGTCCCTTCGGACAAGGCCACCTACGTGGTCCTCCATCTTCATGTCGACGTACGAGATGCCATGGGCGCCAACGCCGTCAACACGATGGCCGAGGCAATCGCGGATCGAGTCGCCGAGATCGGCGGCGGACACGTCGTCCTGCGCATTCTCACCAACAAGGCCGATCTGCGGCTGACGCGCGTGCGCGCCGTGTTCGACGCCGAATTGATCGGCGGCCCAGAGGTTGTGGACAACCTGATCCATGCCGCGCGCTTGGCGGAGCTGGATCCCTACCGCGCCGCGACGCACAACAAGGGCATCATGAACGGCATCAGCGCCGTAGTGCTGGCTACCGGAAATGACACGCGCGCAGTCGAAGCCGGATGCCACTCCCATGCAGTCAACGCCGACGGAATCTACTCCTCGCTCTCGCATTTCGAGAAGAATGCCGACGGAAACATCGTCGCCACCCTCGAGCTGCCCATGCCGGTCGGCCTCGTCGGCGGGGCCACCAAAGTGCACCCCGTAGCGCAGGCCGCAATCAAGATGCTCGGCGTCGAGAGCGCCGAGGAACTCGCCGGCATCATCCTGGCAGTCGGTCTGGCGCAGAACCTGGCCGCTGTCCGCGTTCTGGCCAGTGAAGGTGTCCAACGCGGACACATGGGACTGCACGCCCGCAACATCGCTGCCACCGCCGGAGCGCAGAAGAGCGAGATCGACGCCGTGGTCGCACGCCTGATCGCGGACAAGAGCATTCGCGTCGAACATGCCGAGAAGGTTCTCGCCGAGATCCGCGGCGGAAACTGACGACAATGACCGAAACAGTTGCAGGATCACCAGTGTGGAAGCCGGCGCCTCATCGAGTGCCGGCGCCGGGACTACCGACCTCGGTCCGGATCTACGAAGTCGGGCCACGCGACGGACTTCAAGCAGAGACGGCGGTGATCCCGACCGAGACGAAAGCCCAGTTCATCGAACGCCTCGTCGCGGCCGGTTCCCGCACTGTCGAATTGACGAGCTTCGTCTCACCTCGATGGATCCCGCAACTCGCGGACGCGGAAGAATTGATGGATCGGCTGCACCTGCCGGACTCGGTACGTACGGTCGTTCTTGTCCCGAACCGCAAGGGTCTCGAGCGGGCCGTTGCCGCCGGAGCGCGCGAAGTTGCAGTATTCGTCAGCGCTACAGAGGAATTCGCTAAACGAAACCTCAACTCGACGGTAGACGGCGCTATAGCCGCGGCCACCGAGGTCACTGCCGCCGCAAGAGCTCTGGGACTTCCCGTCCGCGGCTACATCTCGATGTGCTTCGGCGACCCTTGGGAAGGCACTGTGCCCGTCGAACGAGTCGCCGACATCGCGAAGACCCTGGTCGACAGCGGTGTCACGTCACTCTCACTCGGCGACACCATCGGCGTCGGCACACCTGGCCATGTGCTCGCCTTACTCGACGCCCTCCGAGAACGTGGCATCCCCACATCGCAGATCGCCATGCACTTTCACGACACCTACGGCCAGGCGCTGTCGAACGTCTATGCGTCGTTGACCGCTGGAGTATCCGAATTCGACAGTTCAGCAGGTGGTCTCGGACGGTGCCCGTACGCCAAGGGCGCGACCGGGAATCTCGCCACCGAGGACCTGGTGTGGATGCTCCACGGCCTCGGGATCGACACCGGCATCGACCTGGATTCCCTTACCGACACAAGTAGTTGGATGGCCGAACAGATCGGACACTCGAGTCCGTCCCGAGTCGTCACCGCCCTCCGCGCAGCACGTACCTGACACTCGCACGCAAGCCCCTCCCTGTACGACCCCCTGCCATGCATGACACTGGAGAAGACTGATGTCACCACCGCAGTCGGCAACGACGCCGACCACCACAACCGCGCCGACCGATCAGCAGACATACCTCGAAGTCTGGGGCGACACTGTCAACGGTCGACACCTCGCGATCTCCGTCGCAGTCGGCAGTGTCGTGGGCGCCTCGGCTCTGCTTGCGGCCCAGTCGCTGTTCGAACGGGTCGTCAGCGAACCCTCGTTGGCCCAGGCGTACAGCCTGCTGGTCGGGATCGCGGCCTGCCTGCTCGCCGGCGTCGTCTGCGGAATCTTCATCAAGCCGAAGCGGATAGTCGCCTTGGCCGCCGCCGACGCGGAGTCGATCGACGGTGTCATCACGACGATGAGTGAGCAGCGTCAGGGTCTGGGCACTCTCGCCGACATTCCGGAGCAGAGCCGACAGGAACTTCGCGAACTAGGTCTGTACGACCACTTCGCCGCTGCCGAGGCCGAGCACGCACAGGCCTCGAAGACATCGCCCTCGAACCCGCCGAAGGACGGTGGGCGCGCATGAGTTCGGTTCTGACCAACGAAATTCTCATCGCCGTTCTCTTCGGCATCATCGGTGCTGTCGCGTTCACGTTCATCGGATTGATCTCCGGCACGGACGAGACCGCCACCATCGCACCGCTGACTCTGCTCGTGATTCTGCTCGGCGCTCCCCCGGCGGCAGTCTTCACGTTCTTCCTCTCCGGTGCGATCGCCAAACACATGACGCATGCGGTGCCGACGATGCTGCTGGGCATTCCCGGCGACACGATGGCGATTCCGCTCTTGCCGGAAGCGCAGATGATGCGCTCACTCGGCATCCCGCACATCGCACTCCGCAAGGCGATCTCGGGAGCAGTGATCTCGGCGTTCGTCGCCGTGCCGGTTGCCGTTCTGTTCGCGACCATCCTCGCGCCGTTCGCCGACACCGTTCAGTCGATCGCACCGTGGCTGTTCCTGGTCGCCGCCATCGGCATCGCCTACGCCTCACCAGGCCGTTGGGCCGGGGTGGTCGCCCTCGTTCCGTTTGTCATCTTGATCCTCGGTGCCCGCGCGTTGACGTCGAATTACGATGTGTCGCTGAACATCAGCTACTTCCTGGCCATTGCGGTCGGGCCGCTGATCGCCGACCTCGCGCTGACCCTGGGGCCGTCGAGCCGCAAGGACATGGAACGCAGCGAACCCAAGACCGTGGCACTGGCCCCGGACATCAAAGGATGGAAGGGATACTTCCCCAATCCTCTGAAGGTCCTCGATCGCAAGCAGATCGGTTACACCGCAGCCGCTTCCACGGTGTCGAGCGCAACATTCGTTTTCAGCCCTGTCGCCATGACAGTTCTGATGGGTGAGCTGGTAGGTGCGCGGATCAAGAACGGCTATCACCGACTGACCACCATGGTCTCGGCAAAGAACGGTACGACGGAATCCACCTACATCGCGGAAACCCTCATCCCTCTCGTGGCCTTCGGCCTTCCGCTCAGCCCGCTGGCAGCAGGTCCCGCGGCCCCTCTGTTCAACGCTCCGCCGGTCTTCGAGACCAATCAGGAAACCGGAGTGATCAACAATCTCTCCACGTACCTGACGCAGTGGGAGTTCCTGCTCTACGGACTGCTCGCAGTGGTCACGGCAACGGTCATCGCGTACCCGTTTGCCATGAACTACGCGTACCGCGCTGCGTCAGCGGTGGTCAAGCACATCAGTCACGAAGCTGTGATCGCGGTGTTCACGGGACTGGTTGTGGTCATCAGTATCTGGGAGGGCGGCATCCTCGGGCTTCTGATCACCGTGACGGTCGGCCTGGTCGGTGGCCTTCTCGGGCGCCTGTTCAAGATTCACGGCGGTGTTCTGTTCATGGGTTACTACGTGGCGCTGTTCAGTGTTCCTGCCCTGATCAATCTGTTCTGATTCGCTGGATTCCACCAACACGTGCGGACCCGCAAGAATGCGGGTCCGCACGTGTTTCTTCAGCTACCGACCGTGAGCGCCACGGTTCGATTCCGGTCCAGCTTCTTCGCTCGGTACAACGCCTCGTCGGCGCAATCGACCAATTGCGTCAGGTCTGCGTCGCCGTGGGGTGAACATGCGACGCCGATGCTGACCGTCGGCCCGAGTTCACCCAACACCGCCGACGAATTCTCCGCTTGTGCGCGTCGAATCATCTCGGCCGTTTCGGTCGCACCCTCGAGATCGACGCCGGCCATCAGTACGACGAACTCCTCACCGCCCAACCGGGCGAAGAGATGCTTGTCATCGAGGTTCCGCCGCACCTGATCGGCAAAACTCACCAACGCGGTATCGCCGGCGCGATGACCGAGGTTGTCGTTCACCATCTTGAAGTGATCCAGATCCATCATCAGGACGCTCACCGGACGACCAGAGTGGCGACGCGGATCGGGCGCACCCGTCACGCTGCCGCCTCGCCGCAAGAACTCGTCCCGGCGCAACGCACCGGTGAGATCGTCGTGGGTGACGGCCTGTGTGAGTGCCTCGAGCGCGCGGCGGCGCTCGAGGATCACACACGCCACCGCGATCGGCGCTACCGCCAGCAACGACAATCCGATCTGGACGGACGCACTGACGGGCGAGACGCCTTCGCTGGACAATCCGAGATGCCCGTCGGCCGTCAGTACCAACGTCCAGGCAGTTGATGCGGCGGTGAGCACCGACGTGACAAAGACATTGGTGAGCAAAGCGGCAGTCACCAGCGCCGGCATGGCAAACGCGATCGCTCCGGCGCCGCCGATCACCCACTCCAAGATGATGCAGATGGCCAGCAGCGCTGTCGGAACAACTGATCGACGCAGAAGTGTGGCAACAGCTTTCGGGTCTCGATCCACCCGCCGAAGCGAAGGGAAAGTCAGCACCAACGGGACGATGGTCATGTAGTTGACGAACTCACTCGAGAACCAGAGCAACCAGCCGTCCCACCACTGCCCGCCGAACAGCACGCGGTTCGCGATTCCGCCCACGAGCGCCGCCATCGACGCGGCGACGACAGTCATCGACACGAGATAGCCGACGGACTGAATACTGGTCAGTCGACGATCGTCGCCGCCCACCCAGCGGAAGGCGTAAAAGCCACTCGCAACACCGACGATGTTGGCCGCGTTGAGCCACACCGTGGACTGCCACGCCCCGCCCGTGATGAGGTCGGCTCCAACGTAGCCGGCTGCAGCGCAGATCCAGGTGAGCGGTGTGGCCGAGCGCGGCGATCGAAAGAGAATCCCGAGAAGCAGCGCATTGGCCGGCCAGAAGACAGCAAGCGTGCCCGGTAGGCGGCTCAGAATTCCGACCAGGCACGAGACGAAGACGACTACGCCGATAAGCAGTGCGCGACGTACGGCCGATGACGACAACGACTTTTCGACCGTGCTCACCACCTACATTCGACTGACCTACTCACAATTCGCCCCACTGTGCCTTGGCTATCGATGCAGACAAATCGGATGTTACGGCGTCAGTTGGCCAAAGGAGACTTACCGAGCGCGCCCGAAGCGGTCTGAGCAAACTCTTGGACACTCTCGCTGCCACTTCCCGCAGGCATCAACCCGAGAAGGGGAACACCACTGACCGAGACAAGATCCTCGCGATTGCATCTCTCGGCGAGGTCCGGTTCCTGCGGCCACGAACCGATCACCAACCCGGCGCATTCCACACCGGATGCACCCAGCGCTTCCACGGTCAGAGCGGTGTGATTTAGCGTGCCCAGGCCGGACGCAACCACCAGCACTACCGGTGCTGCCAGAGCTGCGGCGAGATCGCGCGCGGTGAACCCGTCCACCCCCAACCGAACCAACAAGCCGCCGGCACCTTCGATCAGGGTCAAGTCGTGGGTAGTGTCCAGGTCGCGAGCAACTCGGACTACGTCGTCGAGCGCCAACAACGGGAGACCACTTCGACGTGCAGCAGTATCCGGCGCCAAAGGTTCGGGATACCGCGCCAACTCGACCAGCGTCATGCCGCCACCGGTCAGACGCTCGATCTCGGCCAGATCACCCGCACCGTCCACGTCGACGCCGGTCTGGGCCGGTTTGAGCACTGCAACCGACTTGCCCGACTGCAAGGCCACCGATGCCAATGCGGCTGTCACCACTGTTTTTCCGACGTCGGTCGACGTTCCGGTCACCAGGAAAATGCTCATGCTCGGGCACCGGCCAAGACGCCGCGCAGTACGAGAGCGATCTGCTCCATCTCGGATGCGGACAGCGTCGCTCGTGCGGTCAGACGCAGCCGTGACGTTCCTTCCGGAACCGACGGCGGGCGGAAGCAACCGACATGCAACCCCTGGTCCCGGCACGCCGACGCGGCATCGAACGCCCGTTGCGGATCGCCGAGAACGACCGAGACGACAGCAGATTCAGGCGACGGCGCACCGGTGACGTCGGCGAGTTCGGATGCCCGGGCCAGGACGTCGAGCGCTCGCGTCGGCTCGCGCTGGAGTACGGCGAGTGCAGCTCTGGCCGCGCCGACAGCGGCGGGAGCGAGACCGGTGTCGAAGATGAACGTTCGTGCCGCGTCGATGAGATGCGCGCGAATCTTGTTGTCTCCGAGTACAACTCCGCCCTGGCTGGCGAGCGACTTGGACAGCGTTGCCGTCACGACGACGTCAGGTTCACCCGCCAGGCCCGACTCGTGGACGAGTCCACGTCCACCGGCACCGCGCACACCGATGCCATGCGCCTCGTCGACCAGCAGGATCGCCCCGTACTCGCGGCACACCTGATGCATCTCCCGCAGCGGCGCGAGGTCTCCGTCGGCGCTGAAGACCGAATCCGTGACGACCAGCGCTCGCTCTTCCACTCTGCTGCGCAACGTGTCGGCGAGAAAGCTCACGTCCGAATGCGGAGCTACCGCAACCCGGGCACGTGACAGGCGGCAGGCATCCACGAGTGAGGCATGCGATCCCGCATCGGAGACGATCAACGATCCGGGACCCGAGAGCGCCGTCACCGCGCCGAGATTGGCTGTGTAGCCGGAAGAGAAGACCAGTCCGGAGTCCGCCCCGACGAACTCGGCCAGTTCGACTTCGAGCAGTTCGTGTTCGGTGGTGGTGCCGGTGACCAGACGCGAACCCGTGGCGCCCGCGCCCCAACGGCGCAGAGCCGCCGTTGCACCCTCGATCACGTCGGGGTGCCGCACGAGTCCGAGATAATCGTTCGACGCCAGGTCGATCAACGGGGAGTCGACCGTGCGAGGACGGAGTTCGCGGCGCAGTCCAGCGGCCCTACGGTCCGCTTCGACGGCAGTGAGCCAATTCAGCGAGGTGTTCACTTTTCCGACCATACTTGAACACCGTTCAACTCAATGGTTAGGGTGCATCCGTGCTCACAACCGGACTTGATCCCCATGACGTCTCCGCCATCGATGCCGATGTCCTCTGGCATCCGTACGGATCATTTCCCGCGTCGACTCGTCCGCTGATCGTCGACTCTGCCCAGGGGGCTACCCTCACGCTCTCCGACGGCCGCCGACTGGTCGACGGAATGAGCTCGTGGTGGGCCGCCATTCACGGATACCGCAATCCCGTGCTCGACACTGCTGCTGCACGGCAGCTGGGCAAGATGAGTCATGTCATGTTCGGCGGACTGACGCACGAACCCGCCGCTCGCCTTGGGCGACTGCTCGTCGACATCACACCACCTCACCTCGACAAGGTGTTCCTCTCCGACTCCGGTTCGGTGGCCGTCGAAGTAGCAGTCAAGATGTGCCTGCAGTACTGGCGGAGCCTCGGAAAACCGTCGAAAAATCGTTTGATGACCTGGCGCGGTGGATATCACGGCGACACATTCACCCCCATGAGCGTCTGCGACCCCGACGGCGGCATGCACTCTCTCTGGACCGACGTCCTTCGCCCTCAGGTCTTCGCGCAGACTCCCCCGGCGGACTATCTCCCCGAATACGTGCAGGAGTTGGAAACGCTGCTGGCCGAGCATCACGAGGACCTCGCCGCGGTGATCGTCGAACCGGTAGTCCAAGGCGCCGGCGGAATGCGTTTCCACGACCCCGCGTACCTGATCGACCTACGTAACCTCTGCGACAAATACCAAGTCCTCCTGGTCTTCGACGAGATCGCGACCGGATTCGGACGCACCGGTGAACTGTTCGCCGCCGATCATGCCGGCGTCAGTCCCGACGTCATGTGCATCGGCAAGGCACTGACCGGCGGGTACATGAGTCTGGCGGCAACGCTGTGCACCACGGAGATCGCAGAGACCATCACTGCCGGCGAGGGCGGCGGACTGATGCACGGCCCCACCTTCATGGGCAATCCACTCGCGTGCGCTGTCGCGGTCGCGTCGACCGAACTTCTGCTCGCAATGGACTGGCGGCGTGACGTCGCAACCCTCGAACGTGGCCTCACTCGCGGCCTCGCCGAAGCCGTCACAATTCCCGGGGTGGTGGATGTTCGAGTCAAAGGCGGAATCGGGGTGATCGAACTCGAGCAGCCGGTCGAGATGCAGAGCGCCACCGATGCGGCCGTCGACGCCGGGGTCTGGCTTCGACCGTTCCGCAACCTCGTGTACGCGATGCCTCCGTACCTGTGTTCGGACGCGGAGGTGGAACAGATCACAGCCGGAATGCTTGCAACCGCCCGCAGCCAGGCGAAACGGTGATCAGCGGCGTAGACAGTCGACAAGATTCGATCGGCTGCACCCGATAGGGTCTGATTCATGGATCAACCGCCGAGCGCGCCCTCAGCCACTCCCATCCCGGTATGGCCTGGCAGTGCGTACCCACTCGGTGCCACCTACGACGGCGCGGGGACCAATTTCTCGCTCTTCTCCGAGGTCGCCGAAGCCGTCGAACTGTGCCTGATCGCCAAGGACGGCACCGAAACCCGCATTCGGATGGACGAGGTCGACGGTTACGTCTGGCATGCGTACCTTCCGTCCGTGTCCCCCGGCCAGCGATACGGCTACCGCGTGCACGGGCCGTACGATCCGGCTGCAGGTCTGCGCTGCGATCCGAGCAAACTCCTGCTGGACCCGTACGGAAAAGCGTTCGACGGAGACTTCGACGGAGATCGTTCACTGTTCTCGTACGACGTCGAGTCGGCGGCGGACCCCGAACCTGCTGGAGACGACGAAACTCCTGCCGTGGAGCCGGAAGAAGCCACCGACGAAACGAGTTCGGAGGCCGAATCGGGCGAGGTGGGCCTCGAAGACGAGTCACCCACGGACGATCAGGAATCGGACGAGAGCCTCGACCCAGAACCCTTCGATCCCGAACCGCTCGTCGACGAACCCGCTACCATCCCTTTCCCCCAACATGATTCGCTCGGTCACACGATGTCGACCGTCGTCATCAATCCGTTCTTCGACTGGGCATCCGACCGCTCGCCGAAGCGTCCGTACCACGAGACGGTCATCTACGAAGCGCACGTCAAGGGTATGACCGCGACGCACCCCGGAGTTCCGGAGGAATTGCGCGGCACTTACGCCGGACTCGCGCATCCGGTGATCATCGAGCACCTCACCAATCTGGGTGTCACGGCGATCGAACTGATGCCGGTCCATCAGTTCATGCACGACCAGGTGCTGCTCGATCAGGGACTGCGAAACTACTGGGGCTACAACACCTTCGGCTTTCTTGCTCCACATACCGACTACTCCTCGGCCGCCAAACCCGATGCGGCCGTGGCGGAATTCAAGGCAATGGTGCGCAGTTTCCACCAGGCGGGTATCGAGGTGATCCTCGACGTGGTCTACAACCACACCGCCGAGGGCAACCACATGGGGCCGACCATCAGCTTCCGCGGAATCGACAACGCCGCCTACTACCGACTGGTCGACGGCGACGAAGCGCACTACATGGACTACACCGGAACGGGCAACAGCCTCAATGCCCGTCATCCGCACACCCTGCAATTGATCATGGACTCGCTGCGGTACTGGGTCACCGAAATGCATGTCGACGGTTTCCGCTTCGACCTGGCCTCCACACTCGCCCGTGAACTGCACGACGTGGACCGCCTTTCCGCCTTCTTCGATCTGGTGCAACAGGATCCGATCGTCAGTCAGGTGAAACTGATCGCCGAACCGTGGGACGTCGGCGAAGGCGGTTACCAGGTCGGCAACTTCCCAGGCCTGTGGACCGAATGGAACGGTAAGTACCGCGATACCGTCCGCGACTACTGGCGTGGTGAGCCGGCAACGCTGGGCGAGTTCGCTTCCCGCCTCACCGGATCCTCTGATCTCTACGAGGCGACCGGACGTCGCCCCGGCGCGAGCATCAATTTTGTCATCGCCCACGACGGTTTCACCCTGCACGACCTCGTCTCGTACAACGAGAAGCACAACGAAGCCAACGGCGAGAACAACAACGATGGCGAATCGCACAACCGATCCTGGAACTGCGGCGTCGAAGGCCCCACAGACGACCCGGAAATCCTCGAACTGCGTGGACGTCAGAGCCGAAACATCCTGGCTACGCTGATGCTCAGCCAGGGCACCCCGATGCTTGCCCACGGCGACGAGATGGGCCGAACTCAGCAGGGTAACAACAACGTTTACTGCCAGGATTCGGAACTGTCATGGATGGATTGGGCTCTCGCAGAAACCAATGCGGACCTCGTCGAGTTCACCAAGCGCGCAATTGCCTTGCGCGCCAAGAACCCGGTCTTCCGGCGTCGTCGATTCTTCGAGGGCCGACCCATTCGAAGTGGCGATCAGGGCCGAGACATCGCGTGGCTCACGCCGTCGGGCGAGGAGATGACTCCGGCCGACTGGGACAGCGGTTTCGGTAAGTCGTTGGCCGTCTTTCTCAACGGCGACGCGATCCCGGAACCGAACTACCGCGGCGAGCGTGTCACGGGAGATTCGTTCCTCCTGTGTTTCAACGCTCACTACGAAGATCTCGAATTCTCCACCCCCAACGCGGACTACGCGTCGGAGTGGACCGTCGTACTCGACACCTCGGTCCCCACTGGTGAGAGCGATACCGTGATCAAGGCCGGAACAACATTGGATGTAAAAGCGCGAGCATTGACGGTACTTCGCAGAACCGCCTGAGGGAGACGTGCACATGGCCCCGATAACCAGCACCTACCGACTGCAATTGCGACCGGATGCATTCACTCTTCGTGATGCGGCCGCACAGGTGGACTACTTCGAGGCATTGGGGGTCTCACATCTTTATCTCTCCCCCATCCTCACTGCGACGTCCGGGTCGACGCACGGCTACGACGTCACCGATCCGACAACCGTGTCCGAAGGACTTGGTGGCCGCGAGGCTTTGGTGGAGCTCTCACGCGCGGTTCGATCACGTGGGATGGGCCTGATCGTCGATCTGGTCCCCAACCATGTCGGTGTCGCCAAACCTCGCGAAAATGCTTGGTGGTGGGACGTTCTCACGCACGGGCAGTCGTCGGAGTACGCGGACTTCTTCGACATCGACTGGGCAGACGACAACGGGGCCAACGGCAAAATCTCGCTCCCGGTGCTGGGCAGCCAGGACGATCTCGACGCACTGACTGTCGAGAAGGATGGTGAGGAAACACTTCTCGCGTTCTACGAGCACCGCTTCCCTGTCGCCTCCGGCACCGAATTCGGATCTCCACAGGAGGTCCACTCCAGGCAGTCGTACCGACTCGTACCGTGGAACGCCGGAATCATCAACTACCGACGGTTCTTTGCCGTCAACGAACTCGCTGCACTGCGCCAAGAGGACCCCAAAGTCTTCGAACTCTGCCATCGGCAATTGAAGTCGTGGGTCGATGAAGGACTGATCGACGGCGTTCGCATCGATCACCCGGACGGACTCGCCGATCCGGCGGAGTATCTGGGGCGCCTGCGGGAACTGATTGGACCAGATCAGTGGCTCGTGATCGAAAAGATCCTCGGCCATACGGAACCACTCGATCCGCTGCTCCCGATCGACGGCACCACCGGATACGACGCACTCAATCAACTGGGCGGCATTTTCGTCGATCCCGCCGCCGAACTCGAATTGACCGAACTCTCCGCAGATCTGACCGGCGACGACGGGGACAGTACGTGGTTGCATCACACCGAACGTCAGTTCAAACGCGACACCGGGCGCGGTGACCTTGCACCCGAGGTTCGCAGGCTCGTGCGCGCAATCCGACGCGAAACCGGAAGTCGTTGCAGTGAGACCGAACTGAACGACGCAGTCGTCGTCGCGATCGCTCGGATGCCGGTCTATCGATCCGACTACAGTCCGCTCGCCGGTTTGGCCGCTCACATCGTCGGCGACATGCACGAACTGGCTCCTGGGCATGAAGCAGCGTTCAACGTGCTGGCGCAATCCCTGGTGAACGGCGGTGAAGCGGCGGTTCGCTTCCAGCAGGTGTGCGGCGCCGTCATGGCTAAGTCCGTCGAAGATCGACTCTTCTATCGGACGGCGCGACTGGTCTCACGTCAGGAAGTCGGCGGCAACCCGGCATCACTTGCCGTCTCCGTCGCCGAATTCCATCTCCACAACGCGGACCGAGCGAAGCGGTGGCCGCGGGCGATGACGAGTCTGTCCACTCACGACACCAAACGCGGCGAGGACGTGCGGGCACGGATCGGTGTTGTGTCTCAGGTGCCGACCCTGTGGTCCCGGCTGATTCGCGACTGGGAAAACGTCTGCCCCAGCCCTGATCCGCTGACCGGATTGTTCTTGTGGCAGAACATCATCGGCGTGTGGCCGGCGGACGGCCGCTCGGCAGCCTCGGTTCCAGAGCTGCGCGAGCGTTTACACGCCTATGCGGAGAAAGCCGTCCGCGAGTCCGGCGCCAGGACTTCCTGGAACGATCCGGACGTCGGCTTCGAGTCGGCAGTGCACCGCTGGATCGACGAGGTGTTCGACGGACCTGTCGCTGATTCGGTCAGCGAATTCGTCGGCCGGATCGCGCGTCACGGCTGGGCGGACTCTCTGGGCCAAAAGCTGCTCCAACTCCTCGGGCCCGGCGTTCCCGACGTCTACCAGGGCACGGAGCTGTGGGAGGACTCGCTGGTCGACCCGGACAACCGGCGCGTTGTCGACTACGGAACGAGGCGATCACTGCTCGAATCCGGCGCCGCGCCGATCGACGCGACAGGAACCGCAAAGTTGCACCTCGTTCGCACGGCACTGACACTGCGGCGGGAGAACCCCTCGTGGTTCGATCACGGTGAGTACCGGCCCATCTTCGCTTCAGGTTCCGGATCCGGTCATCTGGTCGGCTTCTCGCGCGGCCCGGCAGGTGATCCGCCCATGGTCGTTGCTCTGGCGACGCGACATTCGCTCGGACTCTCGTCGCACGGCTGGCGAGACACCCGAATCGACCTTCCCGAAGGCGAATGGCTCGACGCACTGAGCGGACAACCCGTCACGTCCGCAGATGCGCGCGATGTCTTCGCCGACGGACCATGTGCCCTGTTGACCAGGGTGTGCTGAGCGGTTTCCGCTGACTGGACATTCACCCCCGAAAAGAACTTCGTCGCGCTAACTTCCGAAGAGCAGATCGTCACCACTATTCGGAGGTTTGAGCATGACTGCCAATCGATACACCGGAAAAGTTGCCTTCATCACCGGAGCAGCCCGCGGTCAGGGGCGGGCGGAAGCTGTCCGGCTGGCAGAAGAGGGCGCAGACATCATCGCCGTCGACGCGTGTGTTCAATTCGAATCCACGTCTTACGCCGGCGCCACCGAAGACGACCTGGCCGAGACAGTCGAACTGGTCAAGGCTCTGGACCGACGAATTGTCGCTACCAAGACCGACGTCCGCGACTTCTCTGCGCTGTCCGCGGCGCTCGATGCCGGCATCGACGAACTGGGGCGCCTCGACGTCGTCGTCGCGAACGCCGGAATCTGTTCTGCCAACATGTCCTGGGAAATCACGCCCGAGCAGTGGCAGGAAACGCTCGACGTCAACCTGACCGGAGTCTTTCACACCGCCAAGGCAGCGATCCCGCACCTGATCAAGCAAGGCACCGGTGGCTCGATCATCTTCACCAGCTCCGTCGCCGGCCTGCGTGGGCTCCCCTTCCTCGGCCACTACGTCGCGAGCAAACACGGCATCACCGGTCTGGCCAAGACGATGGCCTCGGAATTGGGGCAGTACAACATTCGGGTCAACACCATCCACCCGCACGGCGTGGAAACCGGAATGCAGATGACGGACATGCGGCCGCTCATCGACGCCAACGCTCACACCCTCGGTCCGATCTTCATGCAGACCTTGCCAGACCCGGTCAGCCAGCCGGAGGACATCGCCGCAGCCGTCGCGTTCCTCGGTTCCGACGAGGCCCATCACATCACCGGCATCGCGATGCCGCTCGATCTGGGCACCCTGATCCGCTGATCGAATCTTCTCGAGTTTTTCCCGTCCTCGGGGAATATCGCTTCCCCGAGGACGGTTGCGCGAGACATGACCAAAACTGTTGTAGCGCAGACGTACGGCACGCCCGAGGTCCTGGAGCTGGTGGACATCGATTTACCGGCACCGAAATCAGGCGAAGTCCTGGTCGACGTGAAGGCGATCGGCGTCAATCCCTTCGACTTCAAGCTCTACAGCGGTGCTTTCGGCACTGATCCCGAGAAACTTCCGATCCGCCTCGGCGGCGAGGCAGCGGGCGTCGTCTCGGCGGTCGGCGACGGCGTTACCGGTGTTGCAGTCGGAGACGAAGTTATCGTCAGCCCCGGCAACGGTCTTTACGCCGAACAGGTAGTCGTTCCGGTCTCCTCGATCACCGCGAAGCCCGCCGGCATCAGCTGGGAACAGGCGGCCGGACTCCTTCTCGTCGGCGGAACTGCAGTCGACGCCCTCGACACCATTCGCGTCGGCTCCGGGGACACCGTCCTCATCCACGGCGCGTCCGGTGGCGTCGGCGCTATTGCGGTTCAGCTCGCCGCAGCACGCGGTGCCACCGTGATCGGCACTGCGGGAGCATCGAATCAGGACTACGTGCGCTCGCTCGGCGCCACGCCGGTGCTCTACGGCGACGGCCTCGAAGCCCGCGTTCGTGAACTCGCACCGAACGGTGTCGACGCCGCTTTCGACACCGCCGGAACTGACGAAGCCGTCGATACATCTCTGACATTGGTCGCCGACAAGAGCCGTATCGTCACCATCGTCGCGTTCGGACGCGCCCAGACCGACGGCTTCGAGTCTGTCGGCGGAGGCAATCCGGCAAGTGCCGAAGCACGTTTGAAGGCTCGCTCCGAACTGGTCGAACAAGCCGGGTCCGGACACCTCACCGTGAAGATCGCCAAGACCTTCCCGCTCGCAGACGTCGCACTCGCTCACACCGAGTTGCAGAGTTCTCATCCCGCCGGGAAGTTCATCCTCATTCCCTGAGGTTCCCTAAGCCTGAACGGCGAGTGGAACCAAGAGGGTAGTGCCGAACGCGACGAGCACGGATTCGCCTTCGCGTTCGGCATGTACCTCGGCAGTGACGAACACCTGCTTGCGCCCAGCCTTGACCGAGCGTGCCGTGGCGACGAATGCCGTTCCTACTCCCGGGCTCACGAAATTGACCGCGCAGTTGGACGCCGCCACGACACCAACCTGTGTAAAGGCAGCAAATCCGCACGCAGTGTCGATAAGTCCCGCCACAAGCGCAGCGTGCAAGTGTCCCGAGTACTGGCCGAGATCCTCACGCCATTCGAGCCGCAGGCAGACACGGCCTGGTTCGGCCTCCGTCACTTCGAATCCGGCCCACCGGTTGAAGGCCGCCGAGGCGTTGACTGCGCGCAACTGTTCCAGCATTTCCGAATTTTCCATGTAGACCAGTCTACATAGATTGTGGTGGATCGCTGGGGTGTTTAAGCTCCAACTCGTGGCGACTCCCCCGAAACACCGCGAAGCACTGGTACGAGCTGCAGCCGATCTGTTTCGCCGCCAGGGGTATGCGGCTACGGGGCTCAACGAGATCCTCAAGTCGAGTGGCGCCCCGAAAGGTTCGCTCTACCACTACTTTCCCGGCGGCAAAGAGCAGATCGGCGAAGAGGTCGTCCGCGTCGGCGGGCAGTTGGTCACCGACACTCTGACCGAACTCGCCGACAACCACCCAGACGCCGGAGCACTGCTGCGCGAGTATGCGCGGCTGCTCGCTGGATGGGTGAGCGATTCGGACTTCCACGAAGGCTCGCCGATCACGACGGTGTTGTTGGAACTTGCCCCCGATTCGGAGAGCGTGACAGCCGCAGGGCAGGCGGTCTACCGACAGTGGACTTCACTACTGCGCGACTCACTGATCGAGTCCGGTGTCGCACGCACTCGAGCGGAACGGCTTGCCGTCCTGGCAGTGTCCGCACTCGAGGGTTCGCTGGTGCGGGCTCGCGTCGAACGATCAGGTCAACCGATCCTCGATTCCCTCGGCGAGGTCGCCGACGTGTTCGCCGGAGCAATCGCTGCGGCAGCCGTGCACTGAGCCGACACACCCTGAGCGAACGGCACTCTCGGTCTCATGAAGGCGCCGAAAGGTACGTTCGCTCGGAATCGGACGGTGGGCCTGCCGGCTTCCCGCCACCACCCCGAGTGCCACCGCGGGCCGCGCCGATCCCCGCGACGACGACGCATGCGATACCTGCCACCGCCAGAAAACTCGGAACCTGTTGCAGCACAACAAGACCGATGAGCTGCGCGAAAGCGGGCTCGAGACTCATCAGCGTGCCGAATGCTGCCGTCGACAGCCGCCGCAGTGAGACCATCTCCAGAACGAACGGCACGACGGGCAGCAAGATCGCAAGTCCGAGGCCCACGAGAACCAGGTGCGGGGTCAGCCGCCCAATGGCCGAGTGGCCCACGGCAATTGTCGCGGCCAACCCGGCAACCGCCATCGACACCGCCAGCCCGTTGATACCGGCAACCTCGTCGCCGACCCGCTGGGTGAGCAGTATGTACATCGCCCAGCAGAGCGCCGCGCCAAGTGCGTACGCCACACCGACCAGATCGACTGTCCCTGCCCACGGTTCAGTGAGAAGGACTACGCCCACGCCTGCCAGAACCGGCCACAGAACGCGGCCACGCCCCCGGAGCAAAGCAACCGTCAGCGGACCCAAGAACTCCAGCGCGCTTGCCGTTCCCAGAGGAAGACGCTCGACGGCCGCCATGAACAACAGCGTCATGCCGGCGGTGACCACACCCAGGACCACGCAGGCCAGAAACGCTTTGCGAGTGAACGCGGAGGGACGGGGCCTGACGATGATCAGAAGAATGATGCCCGCCCAGGCGAGACGTATCCACGCTGCTCCGTCTGCTCCGAGCTGATCGATCAGACCCACCGACACGGCGAGCCCGAGCTGCACGCACAACATCGCCAGAACAGCCAGGCCCACTCCGGCCCGCGCTTTCGTATCCATAGCTGAATTGAACGGGACGCCAACCGTTCGTGTCCACGCGATTTTGACCTACATTATGTTCACGATTAGTGAATGATCGAACGATGGAAACCCGTCGACTCCATCTCCTCCTCGAACTCTCCCGCTTGGGTTCCATGCGCGCGGTCGCCGAAGCTCACAACCTCACGACATCGACAGTGTCCCAACAGCTCGCGGCTTTGACCGCGGAAACCGGTACTGCATTGATCGAACCGGAAGGCCGACGCGTTCGCCTCACACCTGCCGGTCAACGACTCGCCGATCATGCCGTCACCATCCTGGCAGCCGTGGATGCAGCTCGCCTGGACCTCGATCCGACCGCCGAACCGGAGGGGACACTGAGAGTCGGCGGATTCGCTACTGCCGTCAGAACCGCGATGCTCCCCGTCGCCCTGAGCCTGCAACACAGCCATCCACAGGTAGACGTGGTGATCTGCGAGTACGAACCGGCCGAGGCTTTTGCCCTACTCGAACGAGACGACCTGGACCTCGCGCTGACGTACGACTACAACCTCGCCCCCGCATCCCCGAGCTCGTTACTCGAAGCACTACCGCTCTGGTCGACGCCGTGGGGATTATGCGTTCCCGACAACGCCCACACACCCGACGAGTCCACGAAATCCGGGATCGATCTCCGTGCCTTCGCAGACACACCATGGATAGTGAACTCGCGAAATACAGCCGACGAGCGGGCCGTGCGAACCCTCGCGTCACTGGCTGGATTCACCCCTCGGATCACTCACCAGATCGACAGTCTCGACTTGGTCGAACTCTTGATCCTCAGTGGTTACGGCGTGGGGCTGATGCCACTCGAACGCAAGACCCGCGAAGGCGTACGCGTCATGCCGCTGACCGATCCGCCTGTCATCCTCACCGCCTATGCGGTGACGCGTCGCGGCCGATCGTCGTGGCCGCCGCTTCGGCTCGTGCTGGACCGTCTCACGGCCTACCGATAACTCAAATCCGATCAGCGTCGCCGTCGCGGCGCTGCTGCTTGGCAATTCGACGCTGCTCTTCCGCCCGCTCGCGGCACTGACGCAAGAATGCTTCGTCCGCCGCCGGATCCTGCGCAACGGCGCGTCCCGGACGCTCGTATTCGCCGTAACCGGTTGGGCCGACGTAACCGCGGGGCGCGTTCTGTCCGCGCCCGACCACCAGCCACAGAACGGACCCCAAGGTGGGAAGGAAGATGATGATCAGAATCCAGACGACCTTGGGTAGGTACTGGATGTAGGCGTCATCTCTCGTGATGGCGTCGACGATGCAGAAAATCCACAGCAACATCGTGATGAGGCCGAACAAGGCATAGGGCACGCTGGCGATTCCTCCCGAGAATAAAAAACCCTCGCCATGCTAACGAAAACAGACCGATTAGTACATTAGATTCTGGCGAATGTTGAACTCGAGCCATCCTCGGTATGCATCGACATCCCATCCACTGACCCGACGCAATTGCTGATGAAGCTGAGGCGAGACGAAAGCGGCAAGTATGCCCGCGGCTTTCTCGAGCGAAATCTCGGGCCTCAACAATCCGTGCTCGGACAGACCCTCGGCTATCGACATCGCATTGACGGCCGACTGATCCGACGATTCCTCGGACAGTCGCCGCATGTCGGCATCCGCACCTGACGATTCGACCGCGACCATCATCAGAGCGCCGGCACGTTCGAGCAGTCCGATGCCCTGTGCCACGATCTGGGAGACGATCCGGCGAACGTCATCGGGGTCCGAGGCCAGGTTCGGCGCGCCGAGTGGAACCTCGTCGGCATCGAGCGCCGCGGCGAGGGCCGCTTCGAAGATCTCGAGCTTCCCGCCCGGGAAGGCTGTGAACACCGTCCGATTGGCGACGCCGGCCGAGTCGGCAATCTGTTTGACGGTGGCACTGACGTATCCGTCTCGGACAAACAAGGTCGTCGCCGCATCACGAATGAGTTCACGCGTTCGCTGTGCGGAAGCTTCACGCACGCGGGAGTGGTACTGGCGTCTGCCCTCCATTGCGCACACTTTAGCCGCATTCGATGCAACGGCCATGCAGGGAAAGAATCGTGCAGTTCAGGAGCCTTTTCCGGGGTGATCTATCCAGCCGTCGCTACCGGGAAACACCAACGCCTCGTGCCCGTTGTCGTACCTGACCAGATAGGGCGGCCCTCCGTCCTCCCCGTGGACTTCAAGGACCTCGGCAGTTACCTCCGCCTGCCCAACCACGCGTCCCTGGACATGGAGACGGTCACCCACTTCGGCATGCATCACTCCTCCTCGCTGCCCGCTCGCGCGGGCGCAGACCAACCACTGACGTTGTTCCCGCGATACCGACTTGGAAACCCTGGGCGGTTTGCCGTCGTGAGGAATCGCATATTCACCGAAGGTGACAGCGAGGGGTGAACAGTGGTTCACTCATGGGTGAATTCCCGTTCACCACCGCCGCGTGAAGGACCGTCTCTTGGCATTGCACTCGTCTCCGACCACTCGCCGTTCAAGTCGGCTCATCACCGCAATTCTCTGCCTTTCCGGCACCGTGGTCGCGCTGCAGCAAACGATGGTCATTCCGTTGTTGCCAGATTTCCCGAAAATCCTCGGTGTCAGCGCGGACGACGCCTCCTGGCTCGTCACCGTCACACTCCTCACGAGCGCCGTCGCCACTCCGATCGTCTCCCGCCTGGCGGACATGTTCGGAAAACGACGCATGATGCTGATCTCGATGACGATGATCGTGGTCGGATCACTGGTCGCGGCGATCGGCGGCAACTTTGTCGCCCTGCTGATCGGACGTGGCCTCCAGGGCTTCGCGATCTCGATGATCCCCGTCGGAATCAGCATCATGCGCGACGAACTGCCCAAGGAGAAGGTGGCGTCGGCAACAGCGTTGATGAGTGCCACTCTCGGAATCGGCAGCGCACTCGGGCTCCCCCTGTCCGGGTTGATCTTCGAGCATCTAGGCTGGCCCGCCATCTTCTGGCTCTCGGCGATCGTAGGCGTCCTGCTGATCATCGCGGTAGCCGCCGTCGTCCCGGAATCGAGTGTTCGCACCCGCGGCAAATTCGACTTCCTCGGCGCGGTCATGCTCTCGACAGCACTCACGGCGATCCTCCTCGCCATCTCCAAAGGCGCCCGTTGGGGATGGACGAGCGAACTGACATTGCTCATGTTCGTCATCGGAATCGTGACGCTCGCACTGTGGTTCCCGTACGAACTTCGCGTCACCCAGCCGATGGTCGACTTGCGAACGTCGGCCAAGCGGCCCGTTCTCCTGACCAACGTCGCCTCGATCCTCGTCGGCTTCTCGATGTATGCGAACAACCTCTCCACCACTCAACAACTCCAGATGCCGAAGATCTCCGGCTACGGCTTCGAACTGGGAGTGATGGCGGCCGGACTGTGCATGATTCCGGCAGGCCTCGCGATGGTCTTCTTCGCTCCCGTCTCCGCGAACATCACGAAACGATTCGGAGCCAAGATCACCCTGATCGTCGGCGGCACTGTGCTCGCGCTCGCCTACATCGCGCGCGTGTTCCTGACCGGCTCGATAGCACTGATCATCATCAGCGCGGCGGTGGTCAGCATCGGAACTGCAATCGCCTACTCCGCGATGCCGATGCTGATCATGCGATCGGTTCCGATCACCGAAACCGCGTCGGCAAACGGCCTCAATTCGCTGCTCCGCTCAGTCGGTACGTCCACATCCAGTGCAGTGGTTGCCGCCATGCTCACCTCGATGGTCATCCCGTCCGGGCCGGGCGAGGGCCTTCCGTCGATCGACGCCTTCAAGAACATCTTCTGGCTGGCCGCCCTCGCCGCCGTGGCTGCTGCCGCTGCCGCTGCGTTCATTCCTCGCCGCGGCGCAAAACCGGAAACGGCGCTTCGCCCGGTGACCCCGGAAGGGTTCGAGCTTCCCGATGCCGCCGTGTCCGAAACGGAAATTGTGGTTGCCGGTCGTGTGGTCCGAGCCGACAGCCGACCGATCCGGCAGGCTGTTGTCACCGTGATGGATATGGAGGGGCGACCGATCGACTGGAGTCGCGCCGACAACGAGGGCAACTTCTCCCTCGCACTACCCCGGCCCGGACGGTATTTGGTAGTGACGAGTGCCGACGGCTGGTCCCCTCGGTCGCAGGTGATCGCTTTCGACAGCGCGCAATCGACGCACACCGTCGAACTCGGTGACCGCCTCACCATCTCCGGCAAGGTCGGAGTCGACGGCCGAACAACCTCGGGAACCGTCGTCACACTCACGAAACCGACCGGCGAATTCGTCGCATCCACCGTCACCGACGGAACCGGGCACTACGGAATCGCACTCCCGACATCCGGCCGGTACATCCTGACCGCGCTGACCGAGAGTGGACACGGCACATTGGCTCGTCAGATAGCGGTCATCGCGCAGTCCACCGTCGTCGACTTCGACGTACCCGTCGATGCCGAGCCGTTGACGACAGTATGAGCAACCAAACGCATGGCGATCGGGTACCGAGGCGAGCGGCATGAGCAGCGGTGAAGCCAGCATCCTCACAGCAGCAAAAGCCTTGTTCGCGGAACGAGGTTACGCATCGACGACCATCAAGGACATCGCGGTCGCGGCCGGTTACTCCCCTGCCCTGGTCATGAAGATCTACGGCAGCAAAGCTCGGTTGTATTCGGCTGCGATCCCGTCCGCACCTCCGATGGACGAGGATCCGAATGCCGACGCCACCGGAAACATCGGCTGTCAACTGGTCGAGAAACTTGTCGCTCGTAGAGAATCCGACGAAACCGATCCGTGGGCAATGCTCGCAGTACACGTTCACGAGGCGCCAGATCCGGACGCCGCCCGGGCAGAGATCAAGGAACGATACGTTCACGGGATCGCGCGACGCATCGGCGACACCGAGCCCGGTTTGGTTCGCAGTCAGGTCGTCGTCTCACTGTTGCTCGGACTTGCCACCGGCATGCGGACGCTCGAACTCCTCGGTGAGGATTCGTTGTCGTCGAAGGACCTGATCCGGCGCTACGGAAGTCTGATTCAAACAGTCGTCGACGAAATCGAACCGGTATCCGAGCACGAATCGGACATCAGTGGCACGGTGGAGGAATGACTACCTACCGATACCTCGACGAAGATCGAAACCTCCTCGAAGAGAAAGATTTCGAAACCGAGCAGGACGCACAGGAATACCGACTCTCGGTCCTCGGTGCCGAACACATCGAGCCCGCGGGCGAATGATCCTCTCGATTCCCCGATCGGTCAGGGAGACTTCGCGGCAGTGGTGAGTTCAGCGATCAAGGCTTGAACGCGACGCTCGATTTCGTCACGGATCGGGCGAACCGCTTCGAGGCCCTGTCCCGCCGGATCGTCGAGAACCCAGTCTCGGTAGCTCTTGCCGGGGAAGATCGGGCACGTGTCGCCGCAGCCCATGGTGATGACGACATCCGAATCCTGGACGGCGTCAACGGTGAGGATCTTCGGAGACCGAGCTGAGATATCGATACCGCGCTCTGCCATCGCCTCGACCGCTGCCGAATTGACGGTCTCGGCGGGTGCGGATCCGGCGGAACGGACCTCGATGGCGTCGCCTGCGAGATGGCTCAGGAATCCCGCGGCCATCTGAGATCGGCCGGCATTGTGGACGCAGACGAACAACACCGATGGTTTGCTCATGACCTCGCTCTTTCTCGACTGGATGAAACCTCTTCGACTGCAAAGCGTTTGCGTAGAGCAAGGGAGACATAGACCAGCCCGACGAGCACCGGTACCTCGATCAGCGGGCCGACAACACCGGCAAGAGCTTGCCCCGAGGTGGCGCCGTAGGTGGCGATGGCTACCGCGATCGCGAGTTCGAAGTTGTTGCCCGCGGCGGTGAACGCCAGGGTCGTCGTGCGTTCATAGCCCAATCCGATTGCGGCGCCGAGGATGTAGCCTCCGCCCCACATGAGCGCGAAGTACGCGAGCAAGGGCAGCGCGATCCGGACGACATCCCAAGGCTGGGAGGTGATCTGTTCGCCCTGCATCGAGAAGAGCACGACGATGGTGAACAGCAGACCGTAGAGCGCCCAGGGGCTGATCTTGGGGATGAACTTGTTGTCGTACCAGTCGCGGCCTTTGGCGCGTTCACCGAAGAAGCGGGACAGAAAACCTGCCAGCAGCGGGATACCGAGGAAGATCAGGACCGATTTCGCGATCTGCCAGGGCGAGGTGTCGATGGTGGTCTGTTCGAGGCCGAGCCACCCGGGCAGGACCGAGAGGTAGAACCAACCGAGCACGGCGAACATGATCACCTGGAACACCGAATTGATGGCGACCAGCACCGCGGCGGCTTCGCGGTCTCCGCAGGCCAGGTCGTTCCAGATGATCACCATCGCGATGCAGCGAGCGAGACCGACGATGATCAAACCGGTTCGGTACTCCGGCAGGTCAGGCAGAAACAGCCAGGCGAGGGCGAACATCAGCGCCGGGCCGAGAACCCAGTTCAGGAACAGGGAGCCTGCGAGGAGTTTCTTGTCCCCGGTGACAGTGTCGAGGCGGTCGTAGCGGACCTTCGCCAGGACCGGGTACATCATGATCAGCAGGCCGAGGGCGATCGGCAACGAGATGCCGTCGATCTGCACCTTGTCCAGGGCAGTGTTCACACCGGGGATCCAGCGTCCAACCAGCAGGCCGACGACCATGGCCACGCCGATCCAGACCGCAAGATAGCGGTCGAGGGTGGAGAGTTTTCCGACGACTTCGGGGTGTTCGGTGGTGGCAGCGGTGTTGCTCATGCGGTGACCTCTGCGCACGCGTCCGCGACACTCACGCTCGTACCTTCAACCAGTAGAACGGCGGAAAGCTGTTGCAGTGCAGTAGGAATCACCCAGTAGTACACCCAGGTCCCGCGACGTTCACAGTCGAGCAGCCCGGCCTGGCGCAACACCTTGAGATGATGCGAGATCGTCGGCTGAGACAGATCGAACGAGTCGGAGATGTCGCAGACGCAGGCTTCACCACCCTCGTGACTTGCCACCAAGCTCAGCAAGCGGAGACGAACCGGATCGCCGAGGGCTTTGAACATCCGCGACAAATCGCCGGCCCAATCCTCGGTCAGCGGTTCACGGACGAGCGGGGTGCAGCAAGGCTCGGACTCCGGTGACTCTTGATTCGACATTCTTCGATATTGACAGATATCGAATCAACGCGCAATCGAGTGCCCGGTCGGCCGGATCCCGGACTCACCCCTCGGCGGTCACCGCACGTCGTTCGAGCAGAACGGTGTCACGCCACACACCGTCAAGCTGGGCAATCCTCTCGCGGAGACCGATAGTTCTGAACCCGGCCGAATGATGCAGCGAGATGGAGGCGCGATTCTCGGGAAATATCGACGTCTGCAGTGTCCAGAGGTCGTCGACATCAGCGGCCATGACTTGCTTGCGCAACAACGCCTTTCCGACACCCCGACCACGCATTCCGCCCGCGACGTACACGGAGTTTTCCGCCACCCCGCGGTAGCAGTCACGCTCGGAAACTGGACTCAACGCAGCCCAACCGACAACAACACCCTCGATAGTCGCGACCCACCGATGCTTCGACAGCCACCGTTCGTGGAG
The DNA here is from genome assembly GCF_002076325.1 of Rhodococcus sp. 66b. Taxonomy (NCBI): domain Bacteria; kingdom Bacillati; phylum Actinomycetota; class Actinomycetes; order Mycobacteriales; family Nocardiaceae; genus Rhodococcus; species Rhodococcus sp. 66b. The sequence continues at coordinate 12,121 of NZ_MUZB01000017.1, read as the reverse complement.
ATGCTCACGCGAGGGGACCTCAGTAGCAAAGGTGGCATTTCGGGTGTCGATACCCTCGCCGTAAATACGGCGAACCGCATCCCAGTCGTCGTCGATCATGGCCCGGACAGAGACATCGTCGGGCAGATCACTCGGGCAGCAAGGACGCAGAGCAAGGACTCCCATCACCACGTCCGCCGCCTGCGGCAAGGCAACGCAACACGTCGGATTCACCGCGACGACCGTGCTCGTCCCCTCCTTACGCATGGTCACAAAACCCACATCGGCGAGCTTGCGCAGGTGGTGCGACACCGTCGGTTGTCCGATCCCCAACGCCGCGGCGAGCGCGCCGACGGTAATACCACTGACCGCGCTCGCCACCCGGTGAAGCAATCGGACGCGCATCGGCTCGGCAAGGCAGGCGAACCACTGCGCGTAGGTATCGGCATCGCCCTGCGCGAGGACGGAAGAACCAATCTGTTCCGGGTCCGAATCGCCGACGCGCACCGTCGGAGTCTGCAGCGATGTCATCTAACCACTATATCGACAGCTGTCGATGGTTGCCTACATTGATGATTGTCGATACAGTTCCATATAGATCGATAATCGTCGATGAAAGGTACGAGATGAACCCCCTACCCGTTGTCGTGATCGGGGCCGGCCCGATCGGCCTGGCGGCCGCAGCAGAACTGCGCGAACGCGGACTTACACCCCTTGTCTTCGAGTGCGGAAGCACAGCCGGTGCTGCGATCTCCGAGTGGAATCACGTTCGACTGTTCTCCCGGTGGTCAGAACTCGTCTCCCCCGCCGCGAGGCGACTCCTCGAGCAGAATGGATGGCGCTCTCCCGACGCTGAGACGTACCCGACCGGCCGTCAATGGCGCGACCTCTACCTCGGGCCACTCGCCTCAGCACTCGGCGACGCCATCCAGTTCGACACCGAAGTGATCGGCGTAGCCCGACGCGGACGTGACCTCGTCGTCGACGCCGGCCGCGATACCGAACCCCTCTCGATTCATCTGCGCCACCGTGACGGAACTGAGGACCGCGTGTTCGCCCAGGCGGTTGTCGACGCATCCGGCACCTGGGGTACTCCCAACCCGCTCGGCGGTGAAGGTCTTCCCGCCCTCGGCGAGGGCGCTGTGGGCACTGCGATCAGGTACCGGGTTCCTGATCTCGACGATCCGGCGGTGCGTGCACAGTTTGCCGGAAAACACACGGTCATCGCGGGGAGCGGCCACTCTGCGCTGACGGCGATCGTTGCGCTGTCGGGGTTGGCGGAGCAGGCTCCGAGCACCCGCATCATCTGGGCGGTCCGCCGAGGAAACGTCGGCTCAGCGTTCGGTGGCGGCGAAGCTGACGAACTGCCCGCTCGCGGCGCCCTGGGATTGCGCGCAAAGAAGGCCGTCGAGGACGGACTACTGAGAGTGGTCACCGGCTTCCGCACCGCAGAGGTGACAACAACCCCTTCGGGACAACTCGTACTTGCCTCCGATGCCGGTGATCGCATCGAGAACGTGGACAACGTCATAACGCTGACCGGATTCCGCCCCGATCTTTCCTGGCTTTCGGAAATTCGACTCGGCCTCGACCCGGTCTTACAAGCACCGGTCGAGTTGGCTCCACTGATCGACCCGAACGTCCACTCGTGCGGCACGGTGTACCCGCATGGCGCGAAGGAGCTTCGCCATCCGGAGCCAGGCGTGTACTTGGCAGGAATGAAAAGCTACGGCCGGGCACCCACCTTCCTGGCGATGACCGGCTACGAGCAGGTTCGCAGCATCGCCGCCGAACTCGCCGGCGATCACGAAGCGGCAGCCCGGGTCGAGTTGATCCTTCCGGAGACCGGAGTCTGCGGCGGTGCAGGTGTTTTCGACGAAGCTGACGCAGCGGAAGCCGAAGGCGGGGAAGCCGAGGGCGGATGCTGCGGCGCACCCACTCCGAAACTGATCACGTTGTCCGCTCCGTCTGGCAACACCCGCGGCTAGAAACAGTCCATGACGACGGATCCACCCCGCCGGGCTGCCACATCCGACCGAACAAGGCATGCTGATCGTGTGCATACTTTCGAGGTCTGGGCGCCAACGCCGGAATCGGTCCGGGTCGAAGTCGATGGCATCACGCACGACATGGAGCGGACCGACGACGGGTGGTGGCGAGGCGAGGTCGACTGCGACAACGAAGCTCGCTACGGCTTTGTCGTCGACGGTCAAATACTCCCGGATCCGCGGTCACCACGCCAGCCCGAAGGCGTGCATCTCCGCTCCCAACTGCACCAACTCGACGAGTCCTCCTGGACCGACTCTCAGTGGACCGGACGGCAACTCCCGGGATCGTCGGTCTACGAACTGCACATCGGAACGTTCACCCCCGAAGGAACTTTCGACGCCGCGATCGAGCGTCTCGATCAGCTCGTCGACCTCGGTGTCGGGTTCGTCGAGATCATGCCGGTCAACGGTTTCAACGGAACTCACAACTGGGGCTACGACGGTGTGCTCTGGTACACGGTCCACGAGATCTACGGTGGCCCGGACGGGTTACAGCGCTTGGTGAATGCAGCCCACGAACGTGGACTCGGCGTGATCCTGGACGTGGTCTACAACCACCTGGGCCCGTCGGGCAACTACCTCGAAAAGTTCGGCCCCTACATTGCCGATGGCGCGAACACCTGGGGCCGAACGATCAACATCGGAGGCCCGCAGTCGGGCGAGGTTCGCGAATACATCATCGGGAATGCCCTGCGATGGATGCGTGATTTCCACATCGACGGCCTACGCCTCGACGCCGTCCACGCGTTGGTCGATCACACCGGAACGCACATCCTCGAGGAACTCGCCGTCCGAACGGAAACACTGTCGGCCCATCTGGGCCGACCGCTCACGTTGATTGCCGAAAGTGATCTCAACGACGCCACTCTGATCACGCCACGAGCGGCGGGCGGGTTCGGCTTGGACGCGCAGTGGGACGACGACATCCACCACACCATTCACACAGCCGTCTCCGGCGAACGTCAGGGTTATTACGCCGACTTCGGATCCTTGGAATCCCTTGCAAGTACATTGCGGCGCGGGTTCTTCCACGCCGGAACGTATTCCTCGTTCCGTGGGCGGGTTCACGGCCGGCCGATCGACATCACGCACCAGCCCGCCAGCGCTCTGCTCGCATACACGTGCACCCACGATCAGATCGGTAACCGAGCGATCGGCGACCGCCCGAGCGCCTATCTGACGCCAGGACAATTGGCGATCAAGGCAGCACTGGTCCTGCTCTCGCCGTACACGCCGATGCTGTTCATGGGCGAAGAATGGGGAGCCACCACTCCGTTCCAGTTCTTCACCTCGCATCCGGAACGGGAACTCGGCGAGGCGACCGCCAAAGGCCGTAAGGCGGAGTTCGCGGCACACGGCTGGAACAGCGACGACATTCCGGATCCGCAAGATCCACAGACATTTCTGCGGTCCAAACTGGACTGGGACGAGCGAACCGACCAGACACACGCTCGCGTCCTGGCGTGCTATCGCGATCTCCTTGCCCTGCGCAAGAAGCGAATCGAGATCACCGACCCCTGGCTGGGGCACCTGCACGTCGACTACGACGAGGACGACCAGTGGATCACCCTGCGCCGCGGCGCATTACAGATCGTGTGCAATCTGGGAACGGACGCGGCCTCGGTCCCAGCCGGCGGAACCCCCATCCTCTGGTGGGATCCGCCGACACAGGACGAGACCGCGTCCGCAACAGTCGTGCCTGGGCACTCGTTCGTCGTACTCGAAAGCTGACTACCCGGATTCTGCAGGAGCTAGCGCTTCGCGTTCTACCGTTACACGCGTTACCGCTTCGCGTTCTCTGGTGTACTCCGCAGCATCCGCAATACCAATGCGGCACTGACGAACAGAACCAAAGCGGTTGCGCCGGCAGCAACGTGCATACCGTCGACAAACGCCGCCTTCGCGGAATCGGCAAGCACCGAACCGAGTTCACCAGGTAGGTACGTCGCTTCCTGCAGCGCACCGCCGAGGGTGCCCTGCGCAGCGTGCGCCTGATCTGCTTCGAGCATGGACGTGTCGATTCCCTTGCGGAAGATCGCCATCACCACGCTGCCCAGGATCGCCACACCGAGCGCGATACCGAGTTCGTACGCAGTCTCCGACACCGCGGACGCAGCGCCGGCACGCTCGGGTTCCACCGAACTGACCACAAGATCCGACGTCAGGGTCAGTGCGACACCGACACCTGCACCGGCCAGACCGAAGCCGATCACGAACATCAACGGGCCGCTGTCCACCCCGAGGGCGAGCAGCATCGCAGCACCGATACCTGCAACCGCGAGGCCTGCACTGAGCACGTGAGACACCGACCACCGGCGAATCAACCAGGCCGCCGCAACCGCGGTGAATGCGCTGAGCAACATACCCGGGAGCATCAGCAGGCCGGCGTCGAGCGCCGAGTTACCCAGCACCAACTGCAGGTACTGCGAGCCGAAGAACAGGACACCGGCCAGCGCGAAGATCGAGAGCAGGTTGGTGATGACGGCGGTGGAAAACGACGCATTGGCAAACAGTTTCAGATCCAACATCGGATCCTTCAGCATCCGCTGACGACGCACGAACACGTAGCCGGCGGCGAGACCCACAAGGCCGATCACCAGCAACGTGATGCTGACGCCGTGCACCACGGATTCCTTGACCGCGTACACCAACGGCAACATGGTCGCCATCGACAGACCAGCGCTGATGAGGTCGAATCGACCCGGGTTGGGGTCTTTCGACTCCGGGATCAGGATCGGGCCGAGTACAACCAGCGCAATCATGACCGGAATGTTGATCAAGAAGACCGAACCCCACCAGAAGTGCTCGAGCAACCAACCACCGACCAAAGGTCCTGCCGCTGTACCGCCACCGGCCATCGCGCCCCAGACACCGATTGCCTCGGTGCGCTGACGCGGGTTGACGAAGATCGTGCGGATCAGACCGAGGGTGGCCGGCATCAGCGTTGCACCGGAAATACCCTGCAGCACGCGGGCGGCAATGAGCATCTCGGGACTGACAGCGAGAGCGGCGATGATCGAGGCGAGACCGAAGCCGACTGCGCCGATCAGGAGCAGTTTTCTCCTACCGATCCGGTCACCGAGCGTACCCATGGTGATGAGCAGACCGGCGAGCACGAACGAATAGACGTCGATGATCCACAGCAACTGCGTGCTGCTCGGCTCGAGGTCGGCGCTGATGAACGGAAGCGCAAGATCGAGCACCGTGCCGTCGACTGCGATGAGCAACACAGCAAAGGCAAGGACTATCAAGCCCGCCCAGTCACGCTTTGTCGCCCGAACCTCGTCGGGATTGATTGCAGACGTCTGATCTGCCGACACTGACATTGCTCCCCTGCGACTTTCTCTGAGTTCTTTCGAAAAGATTTCACTGAACCGTCCAGCCGGTACAGTAGGTCTACGGTAACAGTGAACCGTCCAAGCGGTAAAGTTATTTCCGGGTAGGGTCACATCACATGGCTGCCGACACTCGCGATCGAATTCTCGACGCACTGGAGAAGCTGCTGCTGGTCAGCGGCGTTGCCCAAGTCACGCTCGAAGGCGTTGCCGCCGAAGCCGGGGTTTCCAAGGGCGGACTTCTCTATCACTTCCCCAGCAAGGAAGCACTCCTCGCGGCGATGGTCCGCAGACTCGGAGAACGCTCGGATCAGCAACTCGAAGACGCCGTAGCAGGCGGTACGACGGTCACCGAGTTCTATCTACAGATCCCCGATGCGAACGAAAGCGAAGAACTCTCACTCTTCCGGTCGATCATCGCGGCACTGAGAACAGTCGACGGACAACACGACGAGATCCAGAAAGCCGTTACCCACGTGATGCGCAGCTGGGACAAAGGCCTTCAGACCGAGATCGCCGATCCCATACAAGCCGAGATCATCCGACTCGTCGGCGACGGTCTGTACTTGGCGGCCATGCTCGGGCTCCCCCAGCCAGATCCCGAATTGCATCGACAGGTGGTCGAGCGACTGCGGCCCTGACCGGGGGCGTCCCTTACGTCAGATAGCGGTACGCCGGGCTTCCCGGCTCGAGCCTCTCGGACTGCATCGGCGCGCGCTCCATCCGCTCGAGCAACGCCGCCAACCCGTCGGCGGAACCGAGTTCGATACCCACCAACGCGGCACCCGTCTCGCGATTGTTTCGCTTGACGTACTCGAACAGCGCGATGTCGTCGTCCGGCCCGAGCACGTCCGAGAGGAAGCGACGGAGCGCTCCCGGTTCCTGCGGAAAGTCCACCAGGAAGTAGTGCTTGAGCCCGAGGTGAACGAGCGAACGCTCGAGGATTTCGCCGTAGCGGGAGACGTCGTTGTTGCCACCGGAAATCAGGCACACGACGGTCGAACCCGGCTCGAACGTCAAATTCTGAAGTGCCGCAACGGAAAGCGCTCCCGCGGGTTCGGCGATGATGCCCTCGCTCTGATACAGCTCGAGCATCGCCGTGCAGATAGCGCCCTCGTCGATCTGATTGACGACAAACGATCCCGAACCGGACCGTGTCTGAAGTTGACGAGCCACGAGCGGCAACGAAGCGTGCGACACCACGGCGGCACCCAGACGTGAGACGACCTCGTAGGGAACATCGCCGATCCTCTTGACCGCTGCCCCGTCGACAAATGGATCGACGTCGGGAAGAGTCACCGGGCCCCCGGCAACGAGAGCGGCCGTCATGGACGCCGCGCCGGACGGCTCGATCCCGACGATCGACGTCTTGGGCGATCGCTCGTGCAGATAGGTGGCTATGCCCGCGATGCAACCGCCGCCGCCGACCGGCACGACGATCGTGTCGAGAGGTGCGTCCAGTTGCGTGAGAATCTCCGCTGCGATGGTTCCTTGCCCCGCAGCGGTGCGCACGTCGTCGAACGGGGGAACCATGGTTGCGCCGGTTTCGGCTACGTCCTCCGCGGCCGCAGCAGCGGCGGCGTCATAGGTCTCACCGATCATGAACAGTTCGACAAACGCTCCACCGTGGGCGCGGATGCGATCACGCTTCTGCTTGGGGGTATTTGCCGGAACGTAGATCCGACCCTTGATCTGCATCGTTCGGCACGCGAAGGCAACACCCTGCGCATGGTTACCGGCACTGGCGGTCACCACGCCGGCCGCGCGCTCGGCCTCGTTGAGCTGAGCGATCAGGTTGTACGCGCCACGAATCTTGTACGAACGAACGCCCTGGAGGTCCTCGCGCTTGAGGTACACGTGCGCGCCGGTCAACGCCGAAAGACGGTCGCTGTACTGCAGGGGTGTCGCCGCAATGACGTGCTGAATTCGCTCGATGGCCGCGTCGATCTCCTGCGCGTCGAGCGCGGGGACGGTGGACTTCGTTACTACGACATCGGGCGAGTTAGACACTCCGCCATTTTCGCACGTCGGGGATCAACCTTCCCACCACCCCGCCCCACATGGTCTGCGAGGCAGGGCGGCGGGTAGGTCAGCCGCGAGGATCCAACTGTGAGGGACGTGGCACGTTCCGCAGGTTCGACTTGGCCATCTGCACAGCCTCGCCGACGCCGCCGTTCATCACCATCTTCGACATCGCCAAAGCGAAGCCCTTCATCTGACCACCGGTGATGGTGGGCGGCAACGACAACGCCAGCGGATCGGTCACCAGATCAACCAAGGCCGGACCGTCGTGATCGAGCGCGGCGCGTAGGCCCGCTTCGATGTCCGCGGGATTCTCGATTCGGCGCGAGAAGATACCGAGCGCAGCAGCAACCGCCGCGTAGTCGACCGCGGGCACGTCGACCCCGAAATCCGGAAGGCCGTCGACCAGCATCTCGAGCTTGACCATTCCGAGCGTCGAGTTGTTGAACACCACGATCTTGACCGGCAACTTGTACATCGCGACGGTGACCAACTCACCGAGCAGCATCGACAATCCACCGTCGCCCGACACCGAGATGACCTGACGCCCCGGACTCGACCATGCCGCACCCATCGCATGTGGGAGCGCATTGGACATGGATCCGTGCAGCGCCGAGGAGATGAAGCGTCTCGATCCGTTCGGATTGAGATAGCGCGCCGTCCACACGTTGCACATCCCGGTGTCGGCGGTGAAGATTGCGTCGTCGGCCGCCAGATCGTCGAGGATCGAGGCCGCATACTCGGGATGAATGGGTGTGCGCTGCTTGACCGGATCCGTGTACGCACCAACCACTTTGGTCATCAAAGTGTTGTGCTTTGCGAGCGTATCCTCCAGGAACCCGCGGTCGGTCTTTCGATCGAGTTGCGGAATCAGTGCGCTCAAGGTGCTCGCGACGTCACCGTGCACCGCCAGGTCCAGGCTGGTTCGACGCCCCAACCGCTCGGCCGCGATGTCGATCTGAGCGGTACGAACGTCATCGGGCAAGAACTGGTCGTAAGGAAAATCCGTACCGATCAGGAGCAGGAGATCGGCGCCGTGGATACCGTCGTGCGCCGCACCGTAACCGAGCAATCCCGTCATCCCGACGTCGTACGGGTTGTCGTACTGGATCCATTCCTTGCCGCGCAGCGAATGCCCGATGGGAGCCCCGACGGTTTCGGCCAGCGCCAACACCTCGGCGCGTGCGTCTCGCACGCCTGCGCCGGCGAAGATCGCAACCTTACGCGAGCCGTTGATCACATCTGCCAACGCCTTGACGTCACCGGCATCCGGAACGACTGTCGGCCTTCGGGTTTCGACGAGCGTCGGCGGGGTGCCTTCTGCCGGACAATCGGCGATGTCCCCGGGAAGCACGATCACCGAGACGCCGTTTCGAGCCACCGAATGCTGAATCGCCGACTGCACCACGCGAGGTGATTGGACTGCCGTGCTGACGAGTTCGGTGTAACTCGAACATTCGATGAAGATCCGCTCGGGATGCGTTTCCTGAAAGTAGCCCATTCCGATCTGGGCACTGGGGATGTGTGAGGCGATCGCGAGGACCGGGGCGCCCGAACGATGAGCGTCGTACAGGCCGTTGATCAGGTGAAGGTTTCCGGGACCGCAGGATCCGGCACACACCGCGAGTTTTCCGGTGATCTGGGCATCCGCTGCGGCCGCAAACGCAGCTGCTTCCTCATGACGGACGTGTATCCAGTCGATTCCGCCCTTTTCGGAACCACCGGTGCGACGTACCGCATCGACGATGGGATTGAGACTGTCACCGACAATTCCGTAGATCCGACTGACACCCGCGTCAACGAGCTGCTGAACCAATTGATCTGCAACGGTTTTCGGACTCATCAGACCTCCATGACACACTCACGGGAGTCGGGATCGCCGACCCCCGCGAGTGACGATTTGCTTGTGGTTTATGCAGTGCTTCTTGTGGACTGCCGTTTCGTGAGGACTGCAGTGCGTTACTTGGGTTCGAGCACGAACACCGGGATCTCACGATCGGTCTTCGTCTGATAATCGGCGTAGTCGGGGTACGCAGCGACAGCGCGCTCCCACCAGATCGCCTTCTCGTCTCCGGTGACTTCACGAGCAACCAGGTCGAAGACCTGCGTCGCGTCACGCAGCGTGACGTGCGGATCGGCTTTGACGTTGTAGTACCAAACCGGATTCTTCGGAGCGCCACCAAGCGAAGCCACAACGGCATACGAGCCGTCGTGCTCGACGCGCATCAGCGGCGTCTTCCTGACCTTGCCGGACTTTGCCCCGACGGTCGTGAGAACGACGACGGGCATGCCGTTCATGTCGTTTCCCTCGGTGCCACCGGAGTTCTCGATGCGTGCGACCTGATCGGCGGCCCACGACGCTGGACTGGGTTCGTACTCACCTGTGATTGGCATGTGTACCAGTGAACACCCACTCGAGCACCTTGGCCACCGAACCACACCGACCAGGTCCGTCGTCGGCACACTCCCCTGGTTGATCGATTAAGTGAGCTGCCGATCAATAAAGTTCGCTTGCCCGAACTCTCATCTCTGGTTACTCTGAAACCACAGCTTCGAACAGCCGTATCGCTAACCAGGCCGCAGCGAGAACAGACTGCACCGAGAAAGGGACGAGATGACTACCGCAGATATCTCCACTCGCGAATCACGCCCCTCGTCCGACCATTTCGTCGATCTGGCCGGGACTCGGTGGCCGCTGTACAAGATCGAAGCTCTCGCGGTCGGTTTTGTGCTGTTCGTGGCCGCCGGAGCTGTCACCCAGTCGATGCAGGTAGCCGTACTGACTGCCGCAACAGCAGCCGTGGTCACCTGGTGGGCGCGTCGCGTGTACTACTCACGCACCACCTGATCACCCCACTCCCCGATCTCCCGCGAACCACGAAGGGACCTTGCTGCTGATGCAGCAAGGTCCCTTCGTTCGGTTCAGATCCGCTCGATCGGCGGTCAGACCGTCAGACAGCTCGGCCCGAGTAATGCCTTCAGGTCGCCCATCAAAGCCGAGGATGGTTCGACCCGAAGGACGTCGTCGACCTTCCACAAGCTGATCTCGGTTCCACCGATCAGCCGAACGTGAACGTCGGATGTTCCGGGGTGCCTCGTCAGCACCTGCTTGAGAGCACTGAGCTTGTCCTTGGTGCATTGCCGAAGCGGCAGCGAGACCGACAGGGGGCGCGCGACCCCGATCGCCGAAATATCAGGCACCGCAAGGTCGTTGCCGATCAGCGACATCCGATCGTCTCGGATCGAAACGCGAGCCTTGACCAACACGATGGCATCCTCGGCGATGTCCATCCCGTACACGGCGTAGGCCTGCGGGAAGAACAGCACCTCGATTCCACCCACGAGGTCTTCGAGCTGCACGATGCACCAGGTCAGACCGTTCTTGTTGACCCGACGGTCCACCGAGGCAATGATTCCGCCGAGAGTTACCTGGGCACCGTCCTGAACGCCGCCTTCGAGTATCGCAGCGATGGACGTGTCGGACTGCTGGCGAAGAATGTGCTCGACTCCGTTGAGCGGATGGCCGGAGACATACAGCCCCAACATTTCTCGTTCGAGTGCCAGGCGATGCTTGGAGTCCCACTCTTCGTCAGGAATCTTGACGTCGAACACCGAGGTGATCGACTCGTCCGCCTCGGCACCGCCGAAGAGGTCGAACTGTCCGATCGCCTCTGCCTTCTTGGTGCTCATCACGGAATCGATGGCGTCGGCATGAACCAACATCAGGCCCTTGCGCGGGTGACCCAACGAGTCGAAGGCACCGGCCTTGATGAGAGATTCGGTGACCTTCTTGTTGCAAGCCATCGCGTCGATCTTGCCGAGATAGTCGGAGAAATCGGTGAACTTCGATTTCTCGGTGCGCGCCTTGATGATCGAGGCAACGACGTTGGCGCCGACGTTGCGCACCGACCCCATACCGAAACGGATGTCGTCGCCGACCGTCGCGAAGTCGACGCGTGACTCGTTGACGTCCGGTGGGAGAACTGTGATGCCCAACTTGCGGCAGTCTGCGAGGTAGATCGCGGACTTGTCCTTGTCGTCACCGACGGAGGTCAGCAGACCTGCCATGTACTCGGCCGGGTAGTTCGCCTTGAGGTACGCAGTCCAGTACGACACGAGTCCGTAGCCGGCGGAGTGCGACTTGTTGAACGCGTACCCGGCGAAGGGAAGGACCGTGTCCCACAGCGCCTTGATGGCGGCTTCGCTGAAGTTGTTGTCCAACATGCCCTGCCGGAAGCCGGCGTAGGCCTTTTCCAGCTCGGACAGCTTCTTCTTACCCATGGCGCGACGCAGCAAGTCGGCCTGACCCAGGGTGTAACCGGCCACCTTCTGCGCCAGTTGCATGATCTGCTCCTGGTAGATGATCAGGCCGTATGTCTCCGAGAGGATCTCCGCGAGCGGCTCCTCCAGCTCGGGGTGAATCGGCTTGACGTCTTCCAAGGCGTTCTTGCGCTTGGCGTACGAGATGTGGGCGTCCACACCCATCGGTCCCGGTCGATACAGCGCCAATGCGGCGACGATGTCGCCGAATCCGGTGGGCTGCATCAGTTTCAGCAACTCGCGCATGCCGCCGCCGTCGAGCTGGAACACACCGAGAGTGTCGCCGCGGGCGAGCAGTTCGTATGTTGCCGCATCGTCCATCGGCAAAGTGTCGAGGTCGAGGTCGATGCCGCGGTTGGCTTTGATGTTCTCGAGCGTGTCGCCGATAACCGTGAGGTTTCGCAGACCGAGGAAGTC
>NZ_MUZB01000016.1:0-139172 GCF_002076325.1 Rhodococcus sp. 66b | reverse complement strand
GGTGCGATGCAGATTTCGCCGACGTTCGTCATGACCGACGATCAGGTCGCGGAGATGGCAGCAGGGATCCTCGCAGCCCTCGGCTAGGTACCTCGTTTTCCGTTGACAGACATCGTGTTACGGAATCATTAAGCCGAAGAAAATGTTTGGACCCTTCGCGGCGCGGTCCTCATTTCGGTCGAAACTGTCTCCAGCACTGACGATGACCCCTGCCCGCGTCATCTGCCACCATTGTTGCCAATCTCGGCGAGTGGGTTCTGGCAGATTGTCATCACGTCCAAATCTGATTGCTGCATTAGCGTTTCACTCCAGACACGGTGTTTGTGAGCTGGGGCACAAAGCATTTCGAACACCTTCCTCCTTCGCGAAAGGTCTCGTCATGCCGATCTGGACGTTGCACGGAGACGGAAAGAACATCGGACCCGGTGAAGTGGTCGCTCCCGGCGAGCGACTCAGTTGGGGAAGAACCATCGGGTTGGGTGGCCAGCATGTCGTGTCGATGTTCGGCGCGACGTTCGTCTTCCCGATCATCATGGGGCTCAATCCTCAACTTGCCGTGATGATGTCGGGCTTTTGTACGCTCTTTTTCCTCCTGGTGGTCAAAGGACGCGTCCCCAGTTACCTCGGTACGTCGGCGGCCTTCGTCGGCGGCGTTGCCGCTATTCGTGCTCAGGGTGGAACGACGGCGGAAGTGACCGGTGCGATTCTGGTGTCGGGGTTGGTTCTGGGATTCGTCGGCATCGCCATCCACTTTCTCGGCGGTGGCGTCATCAGTAAAGCGCTACCGCCGGTGGTCACCGGCGCTGTGGTGATGCTGATCGGTTTCAACCTGGCGCCCGTTGTCGCGGGGTTGTACTGGCCGCAGGACCAATGGGTGGCACTGATCGTGATGGTTGCCCTGATCGTGATGAGCGTTGCGCTACGCGGCTTCCTGGGACGTATCGCCATTCTCGTCGCGCTGGTTTTCGGCTACATCTTCTCGTGGGTCCTCGACCGGGTCTCCGGTCCGATCACGTCCGCCGGCGGTAGTGGAGCACCCACCGAGCACTTTCGTGTCAACTGGGATTCGGTGCACTCGGCGTCATGGTTCGGGTTGCCGCCGTTCTCGGACGAAGCCAACGGAATCGTCGGTATCCACGCTCCCTCGTTCAGCCTCACGTTCATCGTTCTGGTCCTTCCCGGTGTCATCGCACTGGTCGCGGAAAACGCCGGTCACGTCAAGGCCGTCGCCGAGATCACGGGCGACGATCTCGACCCGTACATCGGACGCGCAATTGCCGGTGACGGTTTTGCCACCGCCATCGCCAGCGCAGTAGGCGGCTCTCCCACGACGACACACGCCGAGAACATCGGTGTCATGGCGGCCACTCGGGTGTACTCGACCGCCGCGTACGTGATCGCGGGTGTCATCGCGATCCTGCTCGGCTTCTCCCCCAAGTTCGGGGCGGTCATGGCGGCGACTCCCGGCGGCGTTCTCGGTGGAATTCTTGTGGTTCTGTTCGGCATGATCGGTCTGCTCGGCGCCAAGATCTGGAAAGAGAACGGTGTCGACTTCGGGAATCCGCTGAATCTGATGCCGATCGCCGCCGGTCTGATCATCGGTATCGGCGACACGGCTCTGAAGTTCAGTGACACGTTCTCACTCGGAGGCATCGCGCTCGGCACCATCGTCTTGATCGTGATGTACCACTTCTGCCAGTTCGTCGGGTCCAGGAACCCCGAACTGAACAGGCCGGAGCCCGGCAGGCGACCGGGCTCCACGACGGGTCCGGATACGTCAGATGACGAACGGGAAGAGCCCGTGGCGCAGCTCACGTGATGCCAAGTTGAATGTATGCCAGGTATGACCCGTGACCGTTGTCACATCTGCACAAAACGTGAAGTGACTCATAGAGGCAGGATTGAGTAATGAAACCGTCGCCGCTGACTTATCACCGACCGTCCTCGGTCGAGGACGCGTGCCGAATCCTCTCCGAGGTCTCTCACGAGGGGAAGGTGCTCGCCGGTGGGCAATCGCTTGTGCCGCTGCTGTCCATGCGCCTCGCCGCGCCCGCCCACATCGTCGACATCGGATCGATCCCGAACCTCGCTTCGGTGACCTCGTCCGAAGACGAAGGAGTGCGGTTCCAGGCCCTGGCCACGCACTCGGTGCTGGCGGCCGACGAAGGTGCTCGTCGAGTTCAGCCTCTACTGAACCGTGCTCTGCAGTTGGTAGCGCACCCCACGATCCGTAACCGCGGGACGAGCGTCGGTTCCATCGTCCATGCCGACCCGTCGGCGGAGATGCCGGCAGTCCTGACACTGCTCGGCGGCAGCGTGACCGTCCAGTCGGTGCGTGGCACCCGCGAGATCGCGTCGACGGATCTCTTTGCCGGTCCTCTCGAGTCGAGCCTGGAATCGGACGAGATCGCGGTGTCGGTGTCGGTGCCCGGCGCCGAACCCGGAGTGGGGACCGCCATCGACGAGATCGCGCGTCGTCACGGTGACTATGCACTGGTCGGCGTCGTCGCCCGGATTCGCGTGGTCGACGGTCTGGTGGCCGAAGCGCACATGACGTACGTGTCCGCCGGAGAGCTGGGGCAGGTCGTGGACTACACGGACGTGCTGGCGGGGGCGTCCGCGACGGATCAGCGAGACCCGCGATGGCGCACTCTCGGAGAATGCGCCCGCGCGCAGATAGATACCGAGGCAGACATTCACGGGACGGCGGCGTACCGCTCGCAGTTGGTGTCCGCGCTCACGGCGCGGGTCGGCTTCGCGGCGGCAACGGATGCTCTCAGTGAGAACGCAGTACTGGCAGGAAAGTGGTGACAATGTCCAAAAACGATCGCTCCATCGATGATCAACTTGCCGAGTTGGCAGCAGACACCGGTGAGCACCATGTGGCCGTGACGTTCACGCTCAACGAGGTGACGAGCACCGTCGTTCTTCCCTCCCGCACCTTGGCTTCGGATGCCATTCGTCACCACCTCCGTAAGACGGGCACGCACGTCGGTTGTGAACACGGCGTGTGTGGTGCGTGCACCGTGCTGCTCGACGGAAAGCCGGTTCGGTCCTGCCTCGTCCTCGCTGCCAGCCTCGAAGGTCGATCGATCACGACCGTCGAAGGCCTCGTTGAGCCGGACGGTACTTTGCATCCGGTTCAGCAGGCGTTCAAGGATTGTCACGGTCTGCAGTGCGGATTCTGCACACCGGGATTCGTGACGACCATCGCGGCGTTTCTCGAGGAGAACCCCAATCCCACACGTGAGGAAGCAACCGACGCGATCGCGGGAAACCTCTGCCGTTGTACGGGATACCAGAACATCAGGGCGTCGGTTCTGCGCGCAGCCGAGATCAAGCGTGAACGGGCCGGGCAGTTCCCGCTCGGAATCGACGACGCGTCCACTCGGGAGGCGTTGGATCGCAAGGTGCGGGGAACGACGAATCCCGTCGGAGGACGGGCGGGTAAGGCATGAGTACTCCGGTCAAACCAGCAAAGCGCAACGGGGCGAAGCACCCGGCTTCCGATCATTCGACGGCCGATCATTCGGTTGCCGACGACGGCAAGTTCTTCGGTAAACCGATTCCGCGCGAGGAAGATACGCGTCTGCTCAGCGGTCAGGGGCGATACCTCGACGATCTGGGCCACAACGCGCTGATCGCGGCATTCGTCAGGTCGCCGCACGCTCATGCGCGAATCATCGACATCGACATCGACCAGGCGCTGGAAGTGCCTGGTGTGCATGCCATCTACACCTACGAAGATCTCCTGGCCGACACGCCGGAAATGGCGGAGAACCTGCCACTGCTCATTCCGCATCCGGGAATCATCGCTCCGCGCAACGGGTATCCCCTCGCGAAGGACGAGGTGAAGCATGTCGGCGAAGCCATCGCCATGGTGGTCGCCGACAACCGGTACATCGCCGAGGACGCTTGCGCGAAGATCGACGTCACCTACGAGGCGCTGAAGCCTGTAGTGGGGATCGACGTCGCTCGCACCGCCGCCAACGCCGTCCACGCCGACGTTCCGGACAACGTCGCCGCTCACCTGCAGCACGGGTTCGGAGATCTGGATGCCGAACTGGCCGCCGCGCCGCACCGACTGACGCTGGATCTCGAAATCGAGCGTTCGGCTTCCATGCCGATGGAGGGCAAGGGTGTCTACGCGCGCTGGGACGGCGACGAGAACACCCTCACGTTCTGGACCTCCACCCAGACCTCCACGTCCGCCCGCGCCGCAATCGCCGCGCGATTGGGGATGGCGCTGAACAAGGTTCACTGCATCGCTCCTGACGTCGGCGGTGGATTCGGCGTCAAGATCGTTCACCCGTGGCCCGAAGAAGTGATGATCACGTGGGCCGCTCGACGCCTCGGCCAGGCCGGCATCTCCTGTGAGGTGAAGTGGGTCGAGGATCGCCGTGAGCACTTCATCTCGAGCGCGCACGAGCGTGGGCAGATCCAGAAGGTCGACATCGGATTCGACGACGAGGGTCGTCTGTTGGCGTTCGACTTCACGTTCTGGCACGACAACGGTGCCTACCTGCCGTACGGGATCATCGTCATGATCAACACCGCGACGCAGGTTCTCGGGCCGTACAAGCCGAAGTCGTTCCGGGTCAACGCCTATTCGCTGTACACCAACACGGTCATAGTGACCCCGTACCGCGGCGCCGGACGTCCGCAGGCCGTGTTCGCTATGGAGCGATCCATGGACGCCATCGCCAAGTACCTGAACAAGGACAAGATCGCGGTGCGGGAGGCGAACTTCATTCGCCCCGAGGACATGCCGTACGACTTCGGCCTGATGTTCCAGGACGGACGCCCGTTGATCTACGACACGGGCGACTACCAGGCAGGCATCGACAAGCTCAAGAAGCTCATCGACTGGGACGGATTTCCCGAGTACCAGAGGAAGGCTCGCGCCGAAGGGCGGTCGGTCGGCATCGGTATCGGTGCGTACGTCGAGGGAACCGGCCCGGGGCCTTACGAGGGTGCACACGTCGTGGTCGAGACGTCCGGAAAGGTCAAGGCGGCAACAGGCTTGACGACGCAAGGCCAAGGACATCAGACCGCCTTCGCCCAGATCGTCGCGGACGATCTCGGAGTCAAGGTCTCCGACGTCGAGATCGTCACGGGTGATACCCGCCGGTTCGGTTATGCCGTCGGCACTTTCGCCTCGCGTGGTGCGGTCATGTCGGGTTCGGCCTTCCATGTCGCGGCGCAGATGGTCGCGGAGAAGGCGAAGAAGATCGCCTCCGGAATCTTGGATCTGCCGGAAACCGAACTGGAACTCCGGGAAGGCCACGTGTGCAAGATCGGCACCGAAGCCGGAGTGGAAGGTACGTCCGTACCGCTGAGTGTTGTTGCCGTGCTGTCGAACCCGCTACGATATGCGTTCGACCGTGAGTCGAAGCTGGCCACCGGTTTCGCCAAGACCGACACGGACATGTCGAAGCCGCCGATTCCCGAGGGTGAGCAGCCTGGTCTGGAAGCAACCGGCTACTACTCGCCGCCCAGTTCCACCTTCGCTTCGGGAGTGCACGCGGCGATCGTCGAAACCGATCCCGTGACAGCCGAGATCACGGTCCGTCGTTACGTTGTCATCCACGACTGCGGAAACGTGATCAACCCCCGCATCGTCGAAGGCCAGGTCATGGGCGCCGTCGCGCAAGGTATCGGCGGCGCACTCTACGAGCGGATCGTCTACGACGAGCACGGGCAGATGCTCAACGCGTCGTACATGGACTTCTTGATGCCGTTCGTCACCGAGATGCCGGATTCGCTCGAGATGGATCACACCGTCACGCCGTCAGGGCTCAACCCACTCGGAATGAAGGGTGCCGGTGAGGCCGGTGTGATCCCCACCAGCGCCGTCATCGCGGCCGCCATCGAGGACGCCGAAGGAATCTCGATCACGTCCATGCCCATTTCACCGTCCGAACTGTTCGAACTTCGACTCGCACATGCGGGTTCGTCATCAGAGGAGAATGCATGAGAATCGCCGGCACCGCGCAGCTGACGGCACCTCGCGAAGAGGTCTACGACAAGCTCCAGGACGGTCGTGTACTGGCCGCGACCATTCCCGGTGTGCAGTCGCTCGAGCAGCTCACAGACAATCATTACAAGCTCTCCATCATGGCCGGAGTTGCGTCGATCAAGGGCGTCTACGACGGCGAGGTTGTTCTGTCGCAACAGAATCGGCCCAATTCGTTTGTCATGACGGCTTCGGGGGCTGGTGCTCCCGGCACGGTGAAGGCGGACGTCACGGTCACCTTGACGGAGAACGAGGGTGGCACGCTGCTTTCGTATGACGCCGATGCCGTGGTCGGCGGGATGGTCGGCGGCGTCGGGCAGCGCATGATCACCGGTGTAGCCAAGAAGATGGCCGGGGTGTTCTTCAAGAGCATCGACGGCGTCATTGCCAACGGCATCCCCGAGAAGGTCACTGCCGCCGTGGCGGCGGCAATACCGGCAGTGGCGGTCGAAGGCGCGCCGGTAGTCTCCGGAGCTGTCGCGGCACCGGCGGTTCTTCCGGCCGCTGCACCGACAGCGGGCGGCACAGATGCTCGCACGGTGATGGTCAGCGCCGTCGTCGGCGCAGCCATTGCTTTGTCAGGTGTTGCTATAGGCGGATTCCTGGCGCGTTCTGGTTGTCGCGAGTAGTTCACTCAGGTGTCAACAGCTGATTCACGATGAGGGAAACGCCCCGAACCGACCAGGTTCGGGGCGTTTTTCACGTCCGCGTAACCCACGGGGGCGCCGGCGAAGATCCGCTCGTGATCGTGCGCCGAACCTTGGCCCCCCGATTCGGCGAATTGTGACAAAGAATCCGCCCTTCCGAACCTGTGGAATAGCACTACACGTCAGGTACGAGCCACTCACCGGCTAGGCCGCAACCGTCGATCGGTACCAGACGAGACGAGCCAAAGATCTCAGGAGGAAGCGTGGAACCCAGGAAGATTCGGGTCGGTATCGATACCGGCGGAACGTTCACCGACATCGTGGCAGTGGACGACGAAACCGGCGCCATCGTCACCACCAAGACCCCGTCCACCCCGGCGGATCCCGCCGAGGGCTTTCTCGCCGGTATCGAGAAAGTGCTCGCCAAGCTCGGCGAGAGCGGCGACTCGATCGGTGCGGTCAGCCACGGCACGACCGTTGCGACCAACAAGCTGCTCGAAGGCAAGGTCGAGAACCTCGGCTTCATCACCACCGAAGGCTACGAGCACGTTCTCGAAATCGCTCGTCAGTCGGTGCCGGACGGCTACGGCAACTCGTACTTCTGGGTCAAGCCCGAACGCATCGTTCCCGCCGATCGTGTACGCACCGTCGGTGGACGGCTTTCCTTCGACGGCAGCGAGATTCGTCCGCTCGACGAAGAGAGCGTTCGCAGCGCAGCGCAGTTCTTCAAGGACCGCGGCATCCGGACCATCGGCGTCTGCCTCATGCACTCGTACGCCGATCCGACGCACGAGGAGCGCGTTCGCGACATCCTCTTCGAGGTCTTCCCCGATGCGACGGTGAGCATCTCGAGCCAGGTGCTTCGTGAGTACCGCGAATACGAGCGGTCCATCACCACTCTCGTCGACGCCGCGGTCAAGCCGAACATCCGAAACTACGTGAACAACATCGCGAATCGTCTGCGTGAGTTCTCGACCACCGACGGCGAACCCCGCGACATCCCGTTCTACGTCATGAAGTCCAACGGCGGTGTCCTTTCAGCCAAAGAGGTTGTTCACCAGCCTATTACGACAGTTCTGTCGGGGCCGGCTGCCGGAGCTCTCGGTGCTGCGCTGATCGCCGATGCGGCCGGCGTCGAGCAGGTGTTGACCTGTGACGGCGGCGGAACATCGACGGACGTCACCGTCGTGGTTCGCGGCGAGCCCGCGCTGACCACCGAAGGGCGAGTGGGCAACTACCCGTCGAAGATCCCGATGATCGACGTCGTGACCGTCGGCGCCGGAGGTGGCTCGATCGCGTGGATGACGCCGGAACGCACCCTCCGCGTCGGCCCTCAGTCGGCGGGCGCCGATCCCGGACCGTTGTGCTACGGCAAGGGCGGCAGCGAACCGACCATCACCGACGCGCACGTCCTGCTCGGCCGCATCCCACCTCACCTGCTCGGTGGCGAGATTCCTCTCGACACGGAATTGGCACGCAAGGGCCTCGAAGAGCTTGCAACACAGCTCAGTCTGGGCTTCGAGGAGTGCGCGGTCGGCGTCCTCGAGGTTTCGGCGTGGAACCAGGCCAACGCCCTGCGTCAGATCACCGTCAAGCGTGGCCTCGACGTTCGCGACTTCACCCTCGTGACGTTCGGCGGTTCCGGCTCCCTGCTCGCCTGCCGTCTCGTCGACATCCTGGGTCTGAAAGACGTTCTTGTCCCGCTCAATCCGGGTAACGTCTCCGCGTTCGGTCTGCTGACGGTCGATGTCCGCAACGACTACGTCCAGACGCATGTCAGTCGTCACGACCGGTTGAAGGCTGAAGACCTGCAGAGCCAGTTCGACGCGTTGGCCGGCGAGGCCGAAATCGCGCTTGCCGAAGAAGGATTCGACGAGACGCAGCGCAAGTACTCCCGTACTGCGGATCTGCGTTACCTCGGTCAGGCCTTCGAGGTACGCGTCCCGGTGGCGGAAGGTACCGTCACGGCGCAGATCATGGACGACGCGGCCGAGGCGTTCCACCAGGCGCACCGCGAACTGTACGGCTACGACTTCCGGGGAGACCCGTCACAGCACGTGGAATGGGTCAACCTGCGCGTGAGCGGCATCGGCCCGATCAAGCGTCCGACGCTCAAGGAGATCCCCGCCGGCACTGGCGCCGACACCGCCCGAACCGGTTCGCGGCAATCGTATTTCGACAGCTGGGTCGAAACTGCTACCTACGACCGCACGCTGCTCGGTGCGGGTGACGTCATCGAAGGACCGGCCGTGATCGAGGAGTTCAGCTCGACTGTCCCGATCCACCCCGGATTCTCGGCACGTATCGACACCTTCGGGAACATTCGTATCTCGAAGTCTTCCGACTCGAACGGAGTGAAGTGATGACCGCCATTCTCGATGCTGCTGCTGCCACCGCGGCCAAGCCGTACCGACTCACCGCTACCGACGGTGCGTCACCTGATCCGATTTTGGTCGAGATCGTCGCCGGTTACCTCGCCAGCGTGGAAATGGAAGTCGAGACCTCCATTTCGCGCACCTCGCGTTCGCCGATGATCCGTGACGCTCACGACTTCCGCGCGGGTATTCACGACCGGAACCTCCGCAAGCTCACGGGCCGTTCGTATTCCGCCCTGGTTCATCCGATCGCCCGGGACTTCCCACTCGAGACGATGAAGCCGGGAGACGTGTACTTCCACAACGACGTCTACCTGTCCGAAGGTGGCATCGGCCATCTCCCCGACCTCTGCGTCACGGTGCCTGTCTTCGCCCGCGTCACTCCCGATGCCGAGCCGAAGGTTGTTGCGTTCGTTCAGGCATTCGGTCACCACGACGACATCGGCGGTTGCTGCCCCGGCTCCATGCCGTCCGGCGCCACCACGGTGTACGAAGAGGGTTTGATGGTTCCGCCGATCAAACTGTGGGACCAGGGAGTTCCCAACGAGGCGGCGCTGCGCATCATGACGCGTAACTCCCGCATGCCGGACGCTCTCGCAGCTGACCTCGACGCCGAGTGCTCGGCGTGCCTGATGGGGGCGCGTCGACTCACCGAATTGTTCGAGCGCTACGGCGTCGACACCGTCGAGTCGTGCTTCGACGCGATGATGGACGCGACCACCGAGACGTACCGCCGCGAGATCCTCAGCAAGATCCCGGTCGGTGAGTACACGTGGGAGGACTACGCCGAGCACGACGGCGTCGACGAGCCGATGCTCCACATCCAGCGGATCACGCTCACGAAGACGCGGCCGGAGGACGAGGGCGGCGAGCGACTCATCCTGGACTTCAACGGAACCGGACCGCAGGCAAAGGGCCCGATCAACCACTGCGGTGACTACGCGGACGGAAACTTCCTCATCAAGTGGTTGGCCCCGATTCTGCGTAACCTCGCGGACACCCCGGAGCGCATGGCCGAACTGGATGTCAACGAGGGCGTCGTACCGCTGATCGAGATGAAGTTCCCCGAAAAGGGAACATTGATCACCCCGATCTTCCCTGCCCCCACCAACGCTCGCACCTTTGTCATCCTCCGTCTGCTCGGAGTGCTGGCCGGCGTCGTCGCCAAGGCTGTGGACGGCAACATGCCCGCCGACCAGGAGACCATCAGGTACACCGGTGTTTACGGTGAGGACTTCGAGGGTCACTCGTACCTCATGCGTGAGGTGCTCGGCGGCGGTTCGGGCGGACGCTATTACGCCGACGGTGAGGACACGATTCACGTCGTTCCCGATTCACGGAACCTGCCGACCGAATTCACCGAGAGCCGTTTCCCCTTCATCGTCGAGAAGCTCGGTCTGGCCATGGATTCCGGCGGAGCCGGACGCTACCGCGGCGGCCTGGGATACGAGAAGCACATCCGGATGCTCAAGGATGCGCACTTCATGTCCATTGCGGATCGTTCGATCCTCGCCTGCTGGGGAGTCAAGGGCGGCAAGGCCGGTCGGCCGTTCTCCGTGGTCCTGGATCCGGGTGGACCGAACGAGCGTGAGTTCGACGCTCTGACCGATGCCGAGCCGATCAAGGCCGGCGAGGTCGTACGGATTCGCACCACCGGTGGTGGCGGTTGGGGAGATCCACTGGAGCGCCCGATCGAAGAGGTCTTGCGAGACATTCAGTGGCGCAAGGTTTCCGTGGAGGGCGCACGCGACGACTACGGTGTTGTCGTGATCGAGGGTGACGAGCCGTCGGTCGACGAGGCTGCTACCACGGAGCTACGGGATCAGTTGCGCTCGGAGCGCGGTGAGAACGAACCCTTCTTCGATCGGGGTCCGGGCTACGCGCAGCTTTCCGGTGGCGCCACCTCAGCGGTCTACGACTACGTCTAGGACGGAAAACTCTCATGGAGAACGGAATTGCTCGCGGCGCCGACATCGCGGTGATCGGCGCCGCGGGTAAGACCGGTGAGGCAGTCGTCGCTGCACTGCCGCAGAGCGTGACAGCTCGGCGACTGGTGCGAAAGGCGCGTGTCGACGGGGACTTCGAGGTAGAACTCGAAACGGGAAGAGGGCTGCGCAAGGCGCTCGCCGGGTGCCGAGGGGTGTACTTCATTGCCCCGAACGTCCATCCCGACGAGCCGGCGCTGCTTCGCAATGCGCTGACGGCAGCGGCTTCGGCGGGGGTGGAGCACTTTGTCTATCACTCCGTGGCGTGGCCGTTCAGCCCGTCAATGCCGCATCACCTGGACAAAGCCAGGTGTGAGGACGAACTGCATCGTTCGCCTTTGAAATGGACTGTGCTGCAGCCATGTGCATACGCGCAGAATTTCGAAGCAGTACTCACGGGTCGGTCAGAGACCATCGTCGTGCCGTACAGCGCGGACACGAGGTTCTCGTTCGTGAGTTTGGCGGACGTGGCAGCTGTTGCCGCGGTCGTCCTGAGCGAGGGCCCGGGCGAGCATCACGGAGCGACGTACGAGGTGGGCGGCCCGCAAGCTCTGAGCGTCATGGAGGTGGCACAGATGGTGGAGAAGCAGACGTCACGTACCGTCGCGATAGAACAGATCAGCGTGGATCAATGGCGTGAACAGATCGGCAGCGGCCTGGACGTCAACGCCAGCTCACGATTGGCGGCGATGTTCGAGTTCTACAACCACCACGACTTCCTTGCAGGCAGTGCTGCCGTGGAACTGCTTCTGGGTCGCCGACCGATGGGCGTCGAGAGCCTGATTCGGTGAGGCTTGCTACGCAATGCCTCCTGCCGCCCAGACAACCAGTGGGGGCAGGGCGGCGAGTATCAGGCAGACCGTTCCGTTGAGCCACTTGTGTTCCACCGTGACGGCGGCGAACTCGCGCAGAATAGCGCTCGGCAGGTAGTACCGGGCGGTGTGGGAACCGATGACTTCTGCGTCCAGATCGAGGCTTCGGGCAAACGTTGCGGTTCGGAGTATGTGGAAGTTGCTGGTGACCAGAACCATTCGAGGCTTCGTGGTGTCGGCTCGGAGAAGGTCCCTGGTGTACTCGAGATTCTCGAGCGTGGTGGTCGAACGGTCCTCTAGCATCACGTTCTCGCGCGGGATCCCGTGATCGACGAGGTAGACGCACATTGCCTCAGCCTCGCTGACCACCTCGTCCGATCCCTTCCCGCCGCTGACGACCAACAGCGGTGAACGTCCTTCGCGGACCTCGGCGCGGAAGATGTCCGCGGCCTTGTCCAGACGGCTGGCCAGCAGGGGCGTCACGTCGGCACCCGAAAGCCCGGCGCCGTGCACCACTATCGCGTCCATCCCGGGCTGGTACTTCTGGCGTCCGTACACGTAGGAGTAGAGCAGAAAGCTCGTGAACAGAAACCCCAGGTACGACGCGACCAGGCTGAACGATCCGAGAACGACTGCGAGCCAATATCTCTGCGTCAGCAACGCTGATGCGAGCAGTACGTAGGGAACGAGCAGTCCGAGTCCGGCGACGAGGGAGAGCAGGTTCGCCACGCTGAATCCCTCGCGCCGCAGCATCGTGACCCCGTTGACGATCAGGAATCCTGCAAGCAGGAGCACCAGCAACGGCGAGAGCAGAGCGATCGTCGCGATGACGAACGACGGGATCTCGGTCCCCGGTGCACCCGACTGCAGCATCCACAGACCGGTGAAGATCACTCCGAGAAGTAGATAGACGCCGTTGCTCAGCCTCCGCCGATCCTGCCTGAACCGGTAGCCGCAGAATCCGAGCAGCGCGAGGCCGATGAGGAGAAGGATCACGGAGCCAGACTAGGCGAGGTGCCCACTACACGGGCGCCACCGTTTTGGACTGCTGGATTGCGGACAGCACCCTGGTACGGCACTCGATGAACAGTGGGTCCGCCTTGGTGGTCAGTTGATCTCGAGCTCCGGTCAACGGGACGTCGACGATGTCCTGCATCAATGCCGGCGTTCCGCCGAGTACGACCACTCGATCGGACAGGTACACCGATTCGTCGACGTCGTGGGTGACCAGGAGGACGGTGATACCAAGATCACGTTGAAGCGTCAGCAGCAGGTCTTCGAGTTCCGCGCGGGTCTGCGCATCGACCGACGCGAAGGGTTCATCCATGAGGAGTACCTGCGGCCGATAGGCGAGAGCGCGAGCTATCGCTACCCTCTGCTGCATTCCGCCGGACAACTGCCAGGGGTAGGAACGCGCAGCACCGCCTAGACCGACAACGGCGAGTGCATCGGTAACCCTTTCGTTCTGAACCTTCCGCGCCAGACCGTTGCCCCGCAGCGGCAGGCGAACGTTCTCGCCCACTCGAAGCCACGGCATCAGTGTGCGGCCGTAGTCCTGTGACACGAGAGCCAGAGTGGCCGGCGGTGCATCAATCGCGATCCCGGCGATGCGGACCTCACCGGTGGTCGGCTTCTGCAGACCGGCGATGCAACGAATCAGCGTGCTTTTGCCGATGCCGGAATGGCCGACGATGCAGACGATTTCTCCCGGTGCGACCGTAAGGTCGATCCCGCGGAGCACTTCGCGGCCGGTGGGGCCGCCGTAGGTCACCCCGAGGCCGCTCAGTTCGACTGCGGGTATCGATGCCGCAGATTCTGTGGATGACATCAGTTTCCTTTCACTGCGAGAGCGTCGTGGGTCCGCGGCTGCCATCTGAGCAACCATCGTTCGATCACGCCGTATCCGAGGTTGAGCACGTATCCGATGATTCCCAACAGGAGAATTCCGGACCACATGTCCGCGATGGCGAATGTCTGTTGCGCGACGATCACGAAGTGGCCGATTCCTGCAGTGGAGACATACATTTCGCTGCCGACCATGATGACGACACCGATCGCGAGACTGGTACGGATACCGACCGTTATCTGTGGCATCGCTCCGGGGAGGAGTACCTGCGTCACCAGGAGGGGTGTACGGATCCGGTAGCTGCGCGCCACCAATCGGATACTCGGGTCGATGGAGCGAATGCCGTCGAGGGTGTTGAGGAGTATCGGCCAGACCGCACCGAAGGCGATGGCGGCAACGTTACCCGTCGAACCGGTTCCGAAAACGATGAAGAGGGCGGGCAATACGGCCAGCGCCGGAATGGCGCGGAAGAACTGGAGAAACGGATCGGCAATATCGGCAGTCAGCGGGAACAGTGCCAGCAGGAGACCGGCGCCGATGCCGACCACCAGTGCCACGGCAAGACCGAAGGCAAGGTTGGTCAAGCTCGGTACGACGTCGTGGGCGAATCCCGGACCGAACCAGTTGTCCACAAACGCTTTCCAGATACGCGACAGTGGCGGGAAGTAGGGTGACTTGCTCGACTCCGAACCGAAGTACCATACGACGACGATCAAGATCGGCAGCCACAACTCCCACGCGAGGAGTCGAAGTCCTGACATCATCTTCACGTCGTCATCCTCCTCGGGATGTAATGCCAAGCAAGTAAACGATTCTCGATCGCCATCACGGCGAAGGCGAGCAGCATTCCGAGTAGTCCGGCGACGATGATCAGTGCGAACATTCGATCGGGGACGGATTGGCTCAGCAAGATCTCCTTACCGAGTCCCGGCACGCCCGCGATCAATTCTGCACCGATGGTCAGCAGCAAGCTCAGTGTTGCCGAGATGCGAATCCCGGTGAAGATGTAGGGCATCGACGCCGGTGCGACGACGAGAGCGAGTCTGCGCCACAGCGGAAGTCGGAAGGAGCGTGCGGTCGCCAGCAGTTCCGGGTCGACGTTGCGCACACCGTGAATCGTCTGGAGCAGAATCGGCCACACACTTACTGCCACGATCAGTGCCACCGCCATCCGTTGCGTCGGGCCCATGATCAGCAGAAAGAGCGGAATGATTGCGAGCGGCGGAACGGTTCGGCAGAAGTCGATGACGAAACGGGAGGAGACCGTCAGGAACGGGTGCGCGGCGAGCAGCAGTCCTGCCGGGATCCCGATGACCAGGCACAGCGCCAATCCGATCGCTGTGGTGGTCACCGTTTGTCCCAGTGATGTCCACAACGAGGACGTGCCGAGTTCGTTCACAAGTGCCACTGCCACGTCGCTGAACTTCGGAATACCTTTGACGTCCTCGTCGCCGAGCATTCCGAAGATCTGCCAGGCGGCTGCCAACGCGAAGAGCGTCAGCAGCCGACCGAGCAGAACCTGCCTGCGGCGAGTCTGCAGGGTTGTCAAGGCGGACAACTCAGTTGGCCGGGGTCAGCAAGGAATCGGCCTCGACCGAATCCGTCAGTACCCCGTACTTGACCAGCAGTTCGATCTCCGTGCCGAGAGCACCCGGTTCCACTACTGCGACGAACTGAGGATTCTTGCTGTTGGCCAGCATTTCGAGCGGAATCTTGGCTTGTGTCGAGAGTGCAGCCTTGACGGCGCCCGGATTCTGATTGGCGTAGTCGACGGATTTGGCAAGCGCCGTACGGAATTTGGCGAGTGAGTCCGGGTTCGCGTCGACAAACGATTCCGAAGCGACCAGCGAGGTCCCTGGCACACCGGGCGCGGCCAAGGGGAAGGGGTGGCCGAGGATCTTCAGCCCCGAGTCGGTTGCTTTGCTCAGGAACGGATCGATGAGGAATGCCGCATCGGCTCCGCCAGTGGAAACAAGGTCACCGAGGTTGGGCATGGGCGCCTGAATGAACGAGATCTTGTCCGCTGCTCCACCGGACTTCTCCACCGCAGCAGAGATGACTGCCTCGCTGACGGACTTCAATCCGCTGATCGCAACGGTTTTGCCTTCGAGGTCACGGAAGCCGCTGATGGAACTGTCTTTGGCGACAACGAGGCCGGACTGGTCGACGCCGTCACTCGCGGCAAAATTCGTGAGCCCTCCGACGATGGTGACGGGCATGTTCTGGCTGCGTGCCTGAATTGCGGCGGCGGCGGTCGTGGCTGCCATATCTGCATTTCCGCTGAGCAGCAACGGAATTTGAGCCGAGGAACTGGCGCCGCCCTCGACGAGCTGGATGTCGAGTCCTTCGTCGGTGAAGTATCCCTGCTCCATTCCGAGCCAGATCGGTGCGAAGTCTGCGATCGGCTGAGGTGCGATTCGAATCGTGGTGGTCTGGGTGCCCCCGTCGTCGGAGGCCGTGGCGTCGCTCGAGCAGCCGGTCAGTGCCAATGCTGCGGTCGCGACCGCAGCTAGGGCAACAACTCTGAACCGTGGTGTCGACCGAAGGGTATGTCCAACCGTCATGTCCGAAAGCCTCTCGCTGGGAAAGATATGACTTCCTTGCCGGTAATCCGGTGGGAAGGTGAAGACGCTCAAAGAATTCCGTACGCCGGAACGATTGTTGTGACTATAGTAATTTCCAAGACGAATGCCAAGGGTTTTCCAAGAACACGAGATTTCGGATCGCCGGGTACATCCACGGCACCGGGAGGGGATCGGATGACGAAGGGTTCTGCGTCCGCCGTCGACAAAGCGCTGGATCTACTCGAGGCCATCGCGCGCTCGACCACGCCGATGAAGCTCAGCGAACTGGCAGAAGAAGTCGGGATGCTCCGCCCGACTGCGCACCGAGTGCTCGGAGAACTCGCGAACCGTGGTTGGGTCTTCCGCTACGACGGT
The DNA here is from genome assembly GCF_002076325.1 of Rhodococcus sp. 66b. Lineage (NCBI taxonomy): Bacteria > Bacillati > Actinomycetota > Actinomycetes > Mycobacteriales > Nocardiaceae > Rhodococcus > Rhodococcus sp. 66b. Next base: position 122,552 of record NZ_MUZB01000016.1, on the reverse strand, counting down.
CGCTATCTCCCCGGCCCGGCTGCACTGCAGGTTTCCCACGAAGCGGCAGCGCACTCGTTGGCGGCCTTGTGCGATCCGACCATGCGGGTGCTGTCCGAGAGCACCGACATGATGGTGAATCTGCAGGTTCTCGAGAGCGGCGGAACGCGGATCATCGCGGCGCTGCGTCCCGAGAGACTCAAGATGATCACTCGGATGCTCGGGGATCTGCTTCCGCCGCACCGGTTCGCGGGTCCGCTCGCGTTGGTCGCGGCACTCGAGGACAACACCCGGGCGCCCTACCTGGCGATGGTGGAGAAGAGCGGCTATCCACTGGAAGGCCCCACCGGCTTTCTCGCCGACATAGCCGAGACGCAGAAAACCGGATTCGCCGTTGTACACAAACGATCTCAGGACATCATCGGTTCGGTCTCGCGTGCAGTGTCTTCCCGCAAGGGATCTCCGCTCTGCGCGTTGACGGTGATCGGGTTCGATACCGACTTCGATGCGAAAACGACGCGAATGGTCGAAGAACACCTGCTTCGGGCCACCGATGAAGTGCAGCAACTCCTCACTGACCACACTTCGGGCAAGCGCCCGTCCGACACAGGAGAAGAAGGATGATTTCACGGACCGAGGGCTTCATCACCGTCGCAGACGGCGAACGGGTCTGGTACGAGACTGCCGGCGAAGGCCCGGATCTGATTCTCACGCACGGTCTCGGCGGCAACGCCGCGGTCTGGTACCAACAGGTACCGTACTTCGCTCAGCATTATCGGGTAATCAGCTGGGATCAGCGAGGATTCGGCCGGTCCACCAACGAAAAGGGCAACCACGGCCCGGTAGCGGCAGTCTCGGATCTGATCGAAATCATGAACCTGTTGGAGGTCGATCGAGCGCACGTGGTCGGCCAGTCGATGGGCGGTTGGGCCGCATTGGGGACCGCGATCGCTGTTCCGGAGCGGGTGGAGTCGGTAGTCCTGGCCTGCACGACCGGCGGCATTCCCGTCGGATTCGGTCCGGACGGCGCACCTCCCCTCACCGCGGCGCCCGTCACGGCGCGGCCACTGGGGGAACACCCCGCTGTGGGCGGACGGTTGCCGAGCTTGGACATGGCGAGGGCATACCTGTACCAAGCTCTCGGCACCTTCGGTCATCGCCCACCTGACACCGAGTTCTTCCGAATTCTCAAGGCCCACAACTACTCGCCGAGCGATCTTGCCGCGGTGACGGCGCCGGTTCTGCTGATCGCGGGTGAGCTGGACGATTTGATGACACCCGAGCGGATTCGCAGCGCCGCCGAGTTCCTGCCCCACGCCGAAGTGGTCGAACTTGCCGACCGCGGCCACTCCCCCTACTTCGAGGACCCACACGCGTGGAACGAGTTGGTGGCGCACTTCCTGGCCGATGTTCGTGCCCGCCCTGTGCGCTGAAACACCAACTCGTCACGCATATTCCAACTCCGAGGAGATCTAATGGATTCATCTCAGACCGTCGAGTTCATCCCACCCGCTTTCGATACGCCGTTCTCCACCGGAGTGCGCGTCGGAGACGTTCTGTATCTGTCGGGTCAGATCGGCATGCTCCCGGACGGGACTTTGGCCGACGGCTTCGAAGCGCAGGCTCGACAGACCATGGAGAACATCGTGGCTTCGCTGATCGCTTACGGTTCCGGCGTCGAAGCAATCTTCAAATGCACTGTCATGCTTGACGACATGTCTCGTTGGCAGGAGTTCAACAAGGTCTACCTCGAGTACTTCCCGGCGTCGAGACTGCCGGCCCGCAGTGCGTTCGGAACAGACGGACTGGCGCTGGGTGCGCACATGGAGGTCGAATGCATGGCGTACACACCGCGGGTCTGACTGCTCGCGGGCACTAGCCGTCCCAATCCACACGTTCAGCCAGGCGCAGCAATGTGCGTCGGCGCGTAGTGCTGGTTTCGCCGATGTGCGCGATCCGGCCGTAGATGTGGGCGCGGAAGTTCTCGATTCCGTCCCGATTCTGTTCCTGCGCAGAAGTACTGGCGGCATTGTGCAGCAGGGCACGCAAGCGATCGTAGTCGTCACGCGGATACGACGGTTGGTCGTTGATCACCAGCCCGGTGAGGTGTTGGCGTCGATGAGGGCGCATCACCTTGGTCTTTCGTGGATGGATGGCAAACCCTTCGTCCCTGGCGATCTGCTCGACGCTCCAGAGGAGGGTTCCGACGTCGGCAACTTCGATTCCGGAGAAGGCGAGGTCGTCGGCGTATCGGGTGTAGGTGAGCCAGTTTGCTTGTGCGAGTCCACTCAAGCGGATATCGAGTTTGCGCGCGACGAGATTCGCCAGTGCAGGCGAAGTTGGCGCGCCTTGCGGAAGATGCGCGGTGCGTAGCTGTGATGCCTGTGCATACGGTAGGCCGCGCAGGGTATCGGCAGGTGTTGCAACAGTGCACAATCCGGTGAGAACTCCCGCCACTGCGGGTGGATAGCCGAGGGCTGTGAAGACGGCGTGAACGCGGCTGCCGGTGATCGAGGGGAAGAACTGCGCGAGGTCCACACCGATCACGATTTCCGACTGTGCGTGCGGCGCTGCAAAAGTCAGAGGGCTTCGACCACGGACGAATCCGTGTGCCGCGTCGTGTGGGGGCACCAGGTCGAGTATGCGGCGCAGAATCTTGCGCTGAATTTCGCGCAATCGAGGTTTCGGTACCTCGAGGAGGCGAGCGCCGGTCTTCTTGCTGATCTGCATGGGCCGGTAGTGGCGTAGCGGTAGGGGTTTCGTGCGGAGCCATTCCCCTCGGTCGGCAAACCACTCGAGTTCGGAGATCGTCAGATCCAGTGAACGAGCCAGGTCCACACTGGTGTTGTAGCGGGGAACGTCGAACCGCCACACCGAAGATTCATTGGTGTCCAGTGAGAGAGGAACAGGCCGCAGGCGAGGTAGTTCGCGAAGCAATCGGTACAGCGTTTGCGGTTCGAACGGTGGGGCGGGCATGAGGTCGAGAACGCGCACGGCCAGGAGCGTCGGGGAAACACCGAAGACGGTTCCGAATGCCTCCTCGAGGCCGCTGAGGGTCCACGGAGCGTCAGCAGCCGCAACGGCCAGACGACGCGCCAACTCGGGATCGAGCTCGAAGTCACGCATGATTCGACTCCGGGATGCGACGGGGCGGGGTGACCAAATCCTTTGTCCGGTGCGGCGGCAAGCACGCGGAGCGTGCCGAACGCCGGTGGACGCAGTATCCAATTCTTCTGGCCGACCCAGGGGTTACCCCTGAGACTGGTCGCGTGGACCAACTCTCACCCACGCGCCGCCGCATCTCTTCACAATGGCAGACCGTTCGGTATCTGTCACGTGTGAAGCGGATCTGTCAGGTGTGGGCCCTCAGATCGACGAACGATCCGAACCGACGAACTCGCTGATCCACGGCACGACTGCTTCGCGGACGGTGACCGCCTGCGGCAGTAGTCCGTTGCTCAGCAGGAGATCGGCCGCGCGCTGCTGCTCGTCGAGGAACTCGTCGGTGACCGGGTTGACACCGAAAGGACGTCCGCGCAGTGCAGCTTCCCAGGCATCGATGCTCGCGGACCCGCCACGCTTCTCGATGTCGTCGACGAAGATCTGCGCGGCTTCGCGAGGGTTGGCTTCGATCCAGGCGTCGGATTCCTGCAGGGCCTCGATGATCGCCTGGAGGGCCTCCGGGTTGGTATCCGCGAAATCGCGCCGGGTGAACCACAGTGAGGGGTGGCTGAAGAGTCCGTCGGTGGCGATCAGCGTGCGCAGTTCGTGGTTCGCTTCGATGTCGGTCAGCCCCGGGTACGCCCCTACCCAGGCATCGATGGTGCCGTCGACGAGGTCCGCTCCACCACCGCGCACGTCGGTGTCGACAGGGACGATGTCGGACCAGGTCAGCCCCGCCTGATCCAAGGCGAACAATAAAAGTGTGGTCTGCCACGATCCGTGCGCGATGCCGACGCGCTTGCCGCGCAGGTCCTCTACCGTGTTGATCTCGGACTCTGCCTTGACTACCAGGCGCCCGTTCTCCACGCGGGGGCCGGAGATTCCGATGTAGACGAGATCGCGGCCCTGAGCCAATCCGGTGACGGGCGGCGTGAAGCCGGTTCCGATCACGTCGTATCCGCCCTCCTCGAACAGCCAGTCCGAGTGCAGGGTCGGCAAGGCGTTCTCCGGGTTCGCTGCAGGCTTGGCGGGAAGCTCACGCAGGTCCACCCACTCGACATCGGGGAGACGGCGCTCGAGGATTCCGGTGTGGCGCAGTACGAACAGCGAATTGTTGTGTGGGAAGTATCCGACGCGAACGGTCATGAGATCTACGGTTTCCTGTTCTGAATCAGTGATGGGGGTGGCTAGATGAGGCCGCGTCGACGCGCCTCGTCGGCGAGTCCGCTACGGCCCCACTGGACGGCGAGGTTGGACGGATCGAATTCGACCGAACCGCCGAGGGTTTCGGCGATCGCCTGGAACTGGGCGCCTTCCTCGAGGAGGACGACGAACTTCGCGAGGTCGAGCAACCCGCTGCGGCCGATGACGTTGACCCCGCCGTTGGCTTCGAAGATCGCCACCAGATCGGGATCGTGTTCGAGACGCTCGAGAATGAACTCGCCCGCAGACCGGGATCGATCGATGTGCGGCGGAATCTCTCGGGAGAGCGTCAGCCTCTGCGAAGCCGCATAGCGGATGGGTAGCGTCCGGTGTGTCTGTGCCCAACCGCCGAGCCACGGAGTGTGGATGTGGACGACGCTGGTGATTTCCGGATGCTCACGGAACACTGACGCGTAGCCGGTGACAAAACCAGCCGATCCGTTGCCGGACAGCACCTCTCCATCGAACGTAGCGACAACTGGTGACACCGACGGATCGTCCGCCCACGGTCCCGGGTCGTTCAGGGCGACCGCGATTTCGGTGCCGGGTACGCGTTCGACGAAGTTCACGGTCCCGTTGGCTGCAACCGTTCCGGTCTTGCGGAAGACGTCGAATGCCTTGTCTGCTGCTTTGCGCGCTGCTTCGACAAATGCTGCGGTATCGGCGTCGAGTCGAGTTTCGGTGGTGGTCATCGAGTCTCCAGTCCAGAAGGTGTGATCGGGGTGCGCTGCAGGAGGGGAAGAACTTCTTCGCCGACGCGGTATGCCTCTTCGAGATGCGGGTTACCCGCGAGGATGAAGGCGTCGACGCCCAGCTCGCGCAGCTCGTCGAGGCGCTCGGCTACCTGCTCGTAGCTGCCGACCAGTCCGAACGCTGGTCCGCCGCGGATGAGGCTGAAGCCACACCACACGTTGGGCTGCACTTCCAGATCTCGGTAACCGGTGATGTGTTCGGGCACCCACCCCTTGATGCGGGCGGCGCCCACCGAGTCACCCTGCGCTGCACGGTCGGCGGCCCCCTTGTCGACGAAAGCCCAGCCTTTCTCGATCTCGGCCCACGCGGCTTCTTCGGTGTGCCGGGCAACGACGTCGATGCGTACGGCGAACTTCGGGGTGCGTCCCAGCTTGGCCGAATTCTCCCGCACGCCGTCGATCTTGGCTCTCAGATCGGCGTACGGCTCCAGCCAGGAAAGGTAGTAATCGGAGTGCAGTCCGGCGGCGGCGACGGCTGCTGCCGAAGATCCGGAGAAGTACACCTCGGGAAACGGCTGGCCGGCAAGCCCGGGTGGAAGTGCGGCACCGTGGGTTTGGAAGAAGCGACCGTCGAAGTCGAAAGGTTCGCCGTCCCACACACCCTTGAGGACATCGAGGAACTCGGACGTCCTGGTGTAGCGATCGTCATGGTCGACCTTGTCGCCCCACCACAGCTGAGGCGCTCCGCCTCCGCCACTGATGATGTTGTAAACCAGACGTCCGCCAGTTGCTCGCTGCAGACTGGCCGACATCCGCGCGGCCTGTACCGGGTGAAGGAAACCCGGTTGGAACGCGACCATGAAACGGTACGTGGTGGTCTCGGCGGCCAACGCTGCTGCGGTCGCCCACGGATCCTCGGTCATCGGGAAGGACGGCAGCAGTCCGCCGAGGAAGCCGGCAGACTCGGAAGCCTTTGCCACCGCGGCCATGTGGTCGATGTAGCTGTATCCGTCCAACTCGCCGCCGCGGATCGCGGGAGCGATGTTGCCCGGCCCGTATCCACCGGCATCGCCGCGGTTGTAGCGACGCGGAGTACGCAGCGACGCGTGGTCGCCTTCCATCCCGATCCGCCAATAGAAATCGATGCTCATGCGGTGGCCTTCTCTTCTGTGGTGGCCTTCTCTTCCTTGCGGATCCGACCCTCGGGATCGACCAGGTGCAGGAGATGCTCGCCCGCCCGGTGCAGCTCTTCGATGTGTGGCCGACCTGACAAGACGAAACCGTCCACGCCGAGATCGCGATACGACGACAATCGCTGTGCCACTTCCTCGTAGCTTCCGACGAGGCCGATACTGTGCTCGTAGCCGATGCGGTCGAATCCGGACCACAGGATGCCGCCCCGATCGATCTCGAGTGCAGCGGAATCGGCTTCTCTCAGTTGCCGTTCGACGCGAGCCCAGGCTTCGTCGGCTGTCTCCCTCGCGATGATCGGGATGCGCAGGACCTTCTCGACGGTCCTGCCGAGTTCGGATGCTCGGTCGTCGAGGGTGGTGATCCGTGTCGACAACTCGTCACCGGCAAGGGTGAACTGATGGACATCGGCATGGTGGGCCGAGAGTTCCAGAGCTTCCGGTGAGTCTCCGGTCAGATGTACTCGGGGAAAACGGAGTCCCGACAAGATGCCTCGGAATCCGCCGCCGAGTACGTCGTAGTACTCGCCGTCGAAGTCGTAACCCGTGCCGCCGAATCCGCCGGGGAGAATCTGTTCCTCGTTCCACACACCGCGTGCGACGGTCAGGAACTCCGCGGCGCGCGCGTAGCGGTCGGCTCCTCGAACCACGTCTCCGCGAGCAGCGGCGTCTTCGGGGTCCGTCTCTACCTTCACTCGCCATTCGAGACGACCTGCCGACAGGCGCTGAAGTGTCGCCGACATTTTGGCGGCGTAGACGGGGGTGCCGAAAGTGGGGTGAAACTCCACGACCACTCGCGAATGACGCGTCTGACGTAGGGCGGCGGCAGCAACGATCCAGGATTCTTCGCCATTCGGATCGTACGGTGCGACAACGCCGTCGACGCCCGACAGTTCGGCTGCGAGAACGATCTGTGCCAATTCGTCGAAGGGCCCGAAGTTTCCGGGGCGAACATCGGTCGCGACGGTAGTCGGTCGCTGTGGCCCGAAGCCGCCGCGACTGTTCAGCGCGGCCACGGCCCGGCGTCCGTCACCGCGCGAGGGCAGCTCCCAGTAGACGTCCGTCATTCTTCTGTGCCCTTCTGCGCGGCGACAAGTGCGCGTGCCTGTTCCAGTGGTTCGTGCGCCACCCAGGACTGCAGGTCGAAGTCGGCGGCAAGGAAGCCGTGCGCATACAGGAATTGTTTCTGCACGCCGAGCAGGTCCACACGCTCGTCCGACAGGCTCAAATGCAGTCCGGTGTGGAAGTTCTCGCCGTAGGCTGCCACCACACCTTCGGGCCCGGACTGTGTTTCGTTCTGCAGCACGGCTCGGACCTCGTCGATGTTGGCTGCGGCCCAGTCCGCTGCTCTCAGGCTCTCGGCGAGGAAACCGACGACGATGTCCGGGCGCTGTTCGAGTAGGTCGGCATGAACCGTGATCGGTCGTGGGGTGCCGTTGTTGACGCGATCACGTAGGGATGCAGTGGAATCGAGATCGACGGCAACGGCGAGGCCGTGTTCGCGGGCAACTTCCTGGGCGCGGGCGCCCTTGACGTAGATGGCGTCGACGTCGCCGCGGAGCAGGGATTCGACACCCCACGTCGTGTTGCGGGTGGACGAGGCGGTGCGGACCTCGGGGGCTGCGGTCGTCGCAACCTCGACGAGGGTGACGTCGGCAAAACTCAACTCGCCCAGTCGAAGTGCCGAGGCGAAGCCGTGCAGGGCCATGGCGCGAGGAAAACTCCTGGCCTGATCCGCCGCCCAGGCCGGGATACCGATCCGAGCGCCGGCCAGAAGACCTGCTTCGCGGATGTCGGAGTCTCCGCGCACCAGGATCGCCTGGGCCTCGTCGATCCAGGTGAGCCCGATGAGCCGCGTCGGAGAACCACTGGCACGCGCAGCCAGTGCGGGGACGTTGCCGCCTTCGCGAATGAGTCCGGAGAGATGGTGATCGAAATGGCGCACTGCCAATTCCGGTCCGGCATCTTGCAGTACGCCGAAACGCACTCCGGATTCGTTTGCCGTCCGGTCGAGCCAACCGAGACTGTTGGCGAGACCGCTGGCGGTGGGAACGGGGCAGCGGGTGTACCAGAGTGTGTCGATTGCGGAATCAGCGATCAATGTCATGACTGTCCTGTCCGTCGGGGAAGGTGCGGCCGACGCCGAGTTCCTTCAGGAAACTCGCTCGGTAGCGCAAAGATTCGGGATCGTTCCGATCGCGGGGGCGTGGCAGGTCGATATCGACGTCCACGGCAAACCCGCCCTTGTCGAGGATGAGCACGCGGTCGGCAAGTCGTACGGCTTCGTCGACGTCGTGCGTGACGAGTAGTACAGCCGGACGGTGGCGGGCGACCAGATCGCCTACCAAGTCTTGCATTTGGAGCCTGGTCAAAGCGTCGAGGGCCGCGAACGGTTCGTCGAGCAGCAATAGTTCAGGTTCGCGAACGAGAGCGCGAGCCAATGCGACGCGTTGGGCCTCACCGCCGGAGAGGGTGGCCGGCCAGGCACGGTGCTTGTCCGCGAGGTTGACCTCGGAGAGTGCGTTGCGTGCATTGTCGGTCACCTGACGTGACCGCTTCTGTCCGACTGTGACATTGGCCAGAACTCGCTTCGACGGGATCAATCGCGGTTCCTGGTAGACAACCGTGCGGTCGCGCGGAACCAGCACCTCGCCGCTGTCCGGTGCTTCCAAACCGGAGAGCACTCGCAACAGGGTCGTCTTGCCGGTGCCGCTGGGGCCGAGGAGAACGACGAACTCTCCGCGTGTGATCTCGAGGTCGATACCGCCCAGAACAGTCTTGTCACCGAACGACTTCCGCACTCCGGTGAGTGAGACTGCCACTGGTGATCCGGCTCGTCGTTCGGCCGCGGTGGTACCGGTCCGCTCACGCGTTGCCAACGGTGGTAGAGGTGCTTCGGTGGTCGGCAGCGAGCCGACGGTCGTGTTCGTCATCGCGCCACCGACAATCTCCGCCACGGCATGGAGTACCGCTCGATCAGCCTGACGACGGCGTCGAAGATGAGACCCAGCGCCGCGTACATGACGATGCACAGAACCATGTAATCGGTGCGGTTGTATTCCTGCGCCAGAGTGACCAGGTATCCGATCCCCTCACGTGTGCCGACCTGCTCGGCGGCGATCAATCCGGTGATGCTGAGCGACAGGCAGATTCGAAGCCCCATCAGAACACCGGGGAGGGCGGTCGGAAGAATCGCTCCGAACACCAGTCGCCAACCTGTCAGTCCGAAACCCTGTGCCGCTTCGACCATCTTGCGATCGACCCCGCGCACTCCCAGGTAGGTGTACGCGTACATGGGGGCGACGGTCGCGACCGCGATCAGGACCACCTTGAAAGTTTCGTCGATACCGAACCAGGCGATGAACAGCGGAACGAGCGCGAGGAACGGGACCGCGCGATTGATCTGCATGGTCGAGTCGATCAGTTCTTCACCGAGCGAGGAGAGACCGGACAGAACCCCGAGCACCAATCCGACGATCACACCGACCGAAACACCGAGTGCAGCACGTTGAAGCGACGCGAGACCGAAGTCGACCAACTGACCCGACTGGTAAAGCTCGGCGAATGCCGTCCACACCGCCGGAGGTCCGGCCAGGATCTCTTCGCGGATCAGTCCGGTAGCGGATCCGATCCACCATCCGGCAACCAGCAGCGCGGGCACGAGGAAGCGGAGGGGGATCGAGACCCACTTGGGCCTGCTGCGATTGCGCCGGTAGCGGGGCGTTTCGAGTTGCGGATGTTCCACTGACTGCGACGCCGTTCGTGCGGGGCGGGTCAGCGTCACCATCGGGTCACTTCCCCTCGGTGGTGGGCGCTGCCGCTGCCGAACCTGCCACAGCACCCTGGAGGTCGAAGATCACATCGCTGCCCTTGAGCGGCTGCTGGATCACCTTGTTCTCGGCGAACAGTGTGGAGATCGATTCGAGGTCGGTGGCATCCGCTGCGGTCGGATAGCGGAAGTTGGTGATCTGGCCGCCCAGGGTGATCGCGTCGTCGAGCCGCTGTCCGGAGAGTGCACGCGGACCGGTCTGTTCGAAGACGTTCTCGAAGGCTGCTGGGTCGGCCTGCTGCTTCGCGGTGAGTTCCTGGGTGACCTCGAGGAACTTCTGGACCACCTCGGGATGTGCTTCGAGTACTGCGGTGCGGCCGGCGATGATGGTGCTGTCCACGGAGTCGATGCTCGCCTCGGTTGCGATCTCGACCGCGCCCTTGGCCTTGGCCTCCTGATACGGAATCAGGAACGATGCCCACGCGTCGACCTGCCCGGTGGAGAACGCAGACGCCGCGTCAGCCTGTTGCAGCGGAACACGTTCGACGGAATCGATCGGCACTCCGGCCTGCGTCAGGGCCTTGAGCGTGATGTACTCGCCCTTACCTGCAGGGTTGACGGCGATGCGCTTGCCGGCCAGATCTGCGACGGTCTTGATTCCGGATTCCGGAGTGGCGATGATGCCGGCCTGGTCCTTGTTGTACGGGTCGGACGTGGCGAAGATGCGGACACCCACGTCCTTCGACAGTGCGCCGACGACGGGACTGTATGCGCCGGTTTGGATGTCGAGTTCTCCGCTGTTGAACAGTTTGAGGTTGGAGCTGAATCCCGGTGTGGTCTTGACCCATTCGATCTTTGCGCCCAGCGGTGCCAGCGCCTCGTCGTAGGTTCCGTCACGCTTGCCGACGGCGATGGCACCGGAGTTTCCGGGATCGAAGACTTTGAGCGTGAAGTCGGCGCTGGAATTGCCTGCGGCGCTGTCGGAATCGGAAGACCCACACGCCACCGCCAACCCGGCCAGCGGGATCATGGCGAGCGCAGCGGCAGCTCGTGGCAGTCGGCGGAAGCGGGACATGTATGTGGCTCCTTCAGGCGTTGATTCGTCAGAACTGACGACGATGACGCTATTGGGTGCGTGTCTGTTTTGCCCCCGTTTGTTTTCTGGAGATTGGAAATCTTGACAACATCGGAAGTCTGTTCATCTGGGCTTTTGTGGGTCCGCGTCTGGTTCCTTTCCACCTGATGGAAAGGATGGCCGGACTGCTGGGTCCGTGTTAGCGTCCGATTCTCAGGTCGATCAGGCCACAGCGAAAGGATCGTTCGTGACGGACGCACGCGGCGCGGGAGTTCAGACGGTAACCCGTGCCCTGGCCATGCTCACATGTTTTCGCAGTGGCGAAGAACTGGGAGTCTCGGAAGTTGCGCGGCGACAAGAGCTTGCGGTCAGCACCACGCATCGATTGCTGCAGTCGCTCGTCGATGCGGGGTTCCTCGAGAAGGACGACGCAACCAGTCGGTATCGCATCGGCGCGGCGCTGGCGGCATACGGACAGGTCTCCTACCGGCAGCATCGGATCTATCTGTCCGAGCCCTATTTGGAGCAATTGGCCGCGACGACAGGAGCATCCGCCTCCCTGGCAGTGCGAAGCGGAAGTGAGGTGGTGTTGCTCGGATTCAGCCGATGGCGCGAGGCCGACGGGCACGTGCTCCAGGGTGTCCGCCTTCCCTTGCATGCGAGCGCACTGGGGAAAGCCTTTCTGGCTTGGTCCGATGTCGACGATTCCGAGCTCGCTGCGCTGCCACGTGAAGCGACCACTCAGCGTGCGATCACCGATGTTGCCGGTATCCGCCGGGAATTGGAACTGACTCGTGAGCGAGGATACGGATTCAACGACGAGGAGTTGACCCCGGATTACCGAACGATCGGAATTCCGATCATCGATGGATCCGGCACTGTGCGTTACGCTCTCGGGCTTCGTGGTCCGGTCGAGCTGATGATCGACGAACGGATTCCGTTCCTCGCCGACCTTGCCAAGGTGACTGCGCGACAGATCGGTGAAGTGCTTCTCTGAACTGGCGTGAAGCGCTTGTGGCAGATCCGGCCGAACGTGATTACCGTTGAAGTCGAGGGCGCGATCGCACAATGGCTACGCGACGTGACCGCGTCCTCGCGAGCGTGGAGACGAGTGATGACGACGATCGGTGTCGTTGCCCTGCTGCTGGGCGTCCTGTTGATCGTGGTCGAGGCGCATGCCCCAACCGCGGGGGTGCTCGGTGTGCTTGGAGCACTCATGATCGGTGCCGGCGTCTGGATGCTTTTCACATCCGACGGTATCGGCCAATTGATCGCGATCCCGGTGACGGCGGGAGTCGCGGTAGTCGGCCTGGGCGTGGTGGCGGTAGCGAGTCGAAAAGCGCTTACCGCGCGCCGCGCTCCCGTGCGTACGGGGACGGAATCTCTTGTCGGTTCCGACGCGACCGTTCGCAGTTGGACCGGCGCGCAGGGTCAGGTCGAGCTTGACGGCGGATTATGGAGTGCTCGAATGGAATTCGGGTACGACGACTCCGTGCCTGCCGTGGGCGAATTCGTCGTCGTAGAGCAGGTACGAGGCCTGACTCTGAAAGTGCGCCGTCGTGAACCGTGGGAGCTGCCGCTATGACCACCGTGCTTGTCATGTTGTCCGTGTTTGTCGTGCTGATTGCAGTCCTTGTGGGAATGTCGGTGAGAGTTCTGCGCGAGTACGAGCGCGCGGTGGTGTTCCGCCTCGGCCGATTGATCACCTTGAAAGGCCCAGGCCTGGTGATTCTGGTGCCGGCGATCGATCGTATGGAACGGGTCAGTCTGCGAACCGTCACGCTGAAAATACCGGTCCAAGAAGTGATTACCCGCGACAATGTTCCGGTGAAGGTCACCGCCGTCACGTACTTTCGGGTCGTCGACGCTGACCGTTCGATAGTCGAAGTCGAGGACTTTTTGGCCGCCACCTCACAGATCGCCCAGACCACACTGCGCTCCATCCTCGGTAAAGCTGAGCTGGACTCGCTGCTATCCGAACGTGAACGCCTCAACGAGGATCTGCAGAAAGTCATCGACCAGCAGACCGAACCGTGGGGCGTCAAGGTCACGACCGTCGAGATCAAGGACGTCGAGATTCCAGCCAACATGCAGCGCGCCATCGCCAGGCAAGCAGAGGCCGAACGTGAACGTCGAGCCAAGATCATCAACGCCGACGCAGAGTTTCAGGCTTCGGCCAAGCTCGCCGAGGCGGCCGAGGTGATCAGCCGCAATCCGACCACCCTGCAATTGCGATATCTGCAGACACTTCACGAGATCGGTAGCGAGAACAACTCCACCGTTGTCTTCCCCTTGCCGCTGGATCTTGTCCGGCCCTTTATCGGTGGCGGAGTTGCGGCAACTCCCGCGACCGAAGAACCTGCCCGTTTCGCATGGAATGCGAAAGTTGTTGATTAGCATCTAGTTTCGGTTCTCCACCCTTGTATTCGAAACTATGTTCGAATATGATTGCTGCATGGATAGTCGGGATGCGTGGCAGCTGGATGGAGAGGGCCTCAAGGGTGAGGTTCTGGATCTGGTGCGCGCCCGGCACGAGTTGCAGTCGCATGGATATCGCGGTCTCTCGCCCTCCGCAATCCGGCAATCAGAAACGGCAGTCCCTTGTGGTAGCGAAACAGAGAAAGTTCCGTCCGGTATGTTTGACGCATGAATATCTTGGCAGACTGGATACCCCAACTAATATCGAGTGGTTCTGTGATCTTCGCTGGCTGGTTGGTGTATCAGAATGGTCGACTGGAACGGGCACATAGCGCTCTGCTGAAGATCGAGATTTATCATGGTGATGAGATTGTGCGCTACCGAGCGATGAATCTGATGCTGAGCAACCCTAGTCGCGAGCCTATTACCGCGTCGCTTTTGAGACTTTCGGACGGTAGGCGGAAGTCACGTTACCTGCCATTGTCCCACACTGGATTCACTGGCAGTCAGTTGGCCCAGAATGCGTTGGCGTCGTCGGTTGTTATGACCAGGCAAATCGACTTAGCGCCAGGGGGTGCGAACACGATGGTGTTATTCCCATCCGCAATCGCCCTTAACGTCGTTTTGTATCGGATCCCGGCGTCCGATTTGAAATTGGAACTGGTAACGGGGCACGGAGTGTTTGTGATTCCGGAAAACGATGACTTCCGGGCGGTCATGGACGGCATGGTTAATGCGTTGGAATACATCGAAACGCATGTTGTGGAACTAGAAACATTACAAATGGAGCAGATAATGTCGATTCTCGGGTATCTCCAGCAATGCGGATTCAATGAATTGGAGACATTTAGGCAATGGGTTCTCCAGCTCTTATCTCAGCCGACCAACGCGGGTTGATATGACTCAAACCTCAGCCCGCCGACGGCAGCCTGAACGGGCGCAACTGAATACGCACACACCGGGGCTTAGCCATGCCCCGGTGTGTACGGCGTGTGCGGTCAGAGCATCGTCGAGATATGGTCCGGAAGCGCGACACCTGAGTCGAGGTCCTCGGACGGGATCGGTTCACCGAAGTGCGTAGCTGCGGGAACTACTCCAGCCCAAACGGTTTCGACACCAATGTCGGCGGCATCGTCGCCGGGGCCGCCGGTGCGGGCCTTGACGGAAGCCTCGTACAACGGCAGGGCAAGAACGATGGTTGCCGCCATTTCCTTGCGCGTGTGATCCCGCAAGTGTTGGGAACGTCCGGGAACCACCTGGTCGACGATCAGATTCAAAGCCTTCACTCGCTCGTCGCCGTCGGTCACGACTCGAGGTGATCCGACGATGACGCCGCTGCGGTAGTTCATCGAGTGGTGGAAGCCCGACCGCGCCAACACGAGCCCGTCGAGGATCGTGATGGTGATGCAGATTTCGCTGTCGGGAGCCAAGCTTCGCGAGGCCACCGAGCCGTGAACATAAATAGACCCGCCGCGGTCAGGGCCGTCGAGGTCGAACCCGTACGCGGTGGGAAACACCATGGGAACTCCGCCGACGGTCACGCCCATGTGGCACAGCTTCGCGGACTGCAAGACGTCGACGAGTGCCGCGCGTTCTGCGACGCCGTGGTGGCGGGCGCGCTTGTGCGTCGTACGTGCTGTCGGGGACAGCGGAATAGGTGCAGTGGGGGCAGGAGCAGGGGCAGCAAAGACAACGGAATCTGTCATGCAGACAATGCTGGTGGCAAAGTGGCTTCAAGTCATGGTCCAATCAGTGGAGACTTCGATAGGCCACTTCGATTTGCCACTTCCGGGAGGGTTCTGAATGTTTCTGCCTTCGGCGGTAGCCGTCGTCCTCGACCGGACAGATCGGCGGGCGCTCCCGGTCCAGATTGCCGACCACCTCAGAGCTGATATCCGCAGTGGTAAGGCGGCAGTGGGACTGAGGTTACCCAGTTCCCGGAAGCTGGCGGCGGAGCTCGAGGTGGCGCGGGGCGTCGTGGAACGGGCGTATGAGCAGTTGATCGCCGAGGGTTGGCTTGTCGCTGTGGACGGCTCGGGCACCTTCGTTGCCGAGGCGCCCTCTCCCGTGCTCACTCCCACGACTACACCGAAGAAGACCGCCGACAAGATGTCGCCCAGGGTGCAGCTCCGGCCAGGCGTGCCGTGGACGCCGCCGCGTGCATCGGCAGCGTGGCGGCGGGCGTGGCGTGACGTCGGGTCCAAACCGCCACCATTCGAGGATCCCGATCCTGCGGGTGACTACGAATTGCGTTCGGCACTATCGGAATTGCTGGCAAGAGCCCGCGGAATGTCGGTTGAACCCGAGAGAATCCTGATCACCTCAGGTGCCACGCATGGTCTCGGCCTCGCCCTGTCGGCTCTGCGTACCCGTGGTGCTGTCCTGGCGATGGAAGATCCCGGATACCGGTATGCGTCCTCGGCCGCAACAGCCTGTGGATGGTCGCTACTCGACGTGCCCGTCGACGCTCATGGTCTCTGTGTCGACCAACTCGAAACGGCGTCGGAGAACGTCCGCGGTGTGTATGTGACACCGTCCCATCAGTATCCGACAGGTGGGCTGCTTCCGGTAGGTCGGCGCAACCAGTTGATCGAGTTCGCACGCGCCCGCGACGTCGTCCTGTTCGAGGACGATTACGACTCCGAATTCCGTTACGACGTAGCGCCTTTACCTGCGCTTGCCCAGCTGGCTCCTGATCGGGTGGTGTATCTCGGAACGGTTGCCAAGACGCTCGGCGCCGGAATTCGATTGGGCTGGTTGGTAGCTCCCCTCGACCTGGTCGACCGCATAGCAGTACACCGCAAGCGAATCGGCGACTTCCCGTCGGTTCCGCTGCAGCAAGCACTCCTGTCCCTGCTCCGTGACGGCGAATGGGATCGAGCGGTACGTACCGCCCGGCGCAGGTACCGCGAGCGCGATCGCGCGGTCGAGGAAGCACTGTCATCGTTCGGTGAACTGCGCGGACTCGGCGCCGGCATGCACACGACGCTCATGCTCGACGCGGATCTGGCAGCGACCGTCGCTCGCGAGGCGCTCATGCACGGCGTCGAAGTGCCCACCCTGGTCGAGTCCACCCGAACGCACGGAGACCCCGGTGGATTGGTCATCGGCTACGGACGAGTGGAATCCGCAGACCTCGAATATGCGCTCGAGGTGATAGCCGGGTGCCTCGCACGTCACAGCGCGTGAAGTCTCGATGATCGGGAGTGCGGCAACGGATGGGCGTGGTCCAGTTCTAGCGTCTGCTCGTGACGATCCGAAGCCAGACCTTTCCGCACCTGCTCGCACCAGGCACCATCGGCCCGATGACCGTGCCCAATCGTGTGGTTCTCCCTGCGATGGACATGAACCTGTGTGAAGACGGGGAAATCGAAAAGGGCGACATCGACCACTTCGTGGCTCGTGCGGCCGGTGGAACGGGTCTGATCATCACCGGTTGCTGCGCTGTTGCGTATCCGCTGGGCTGCACCAGCCGCAAGGAACCGGGGCTCTCCGAAGACCGGTTCATCCCCGGACTCAAAGCGCTGGCCGACGCGGTGCACGACGCAGGCAGCAAGCTCTGTGTGCAGATGACACACCACGGCAAGGTGGCGCGCATCGATACCCTCGACGGCCGACCCCAGTTGGTCCCGTCCACACCGAAGCCGCCGGGTGACATGAGTGCGATGGCCGATTGCACGCCCGAAGAACTGGGCAAGATGGCTGCCATCAACGAGGGCAAGAGGGCGACCTACCACGAGGCCACCAAGGAAGATCTTGATTGGCTCGTCCGCATGTTCGCCGAGGCTGCCGGACGGGTGAAAGCGGCCGGCGGCGACGCCGTCGAGATTCACTGTGCCCACAACTACGTCCTCGGAGCGTTCCTGAGTCGCTACACGAATCAGCGCAGCGATGAGTACGGAGGTTCCATGGAGAACCGTGCACGCCTGGCTTGTGAGGTCATTCGGGCGGTCAAGGAGGAGGTCGGCGGTGCGCTTGCCGTCATCGTGCGTCTGGCCGGTCAAGAGTACGGCGAAACCGACGGGCTGACCGTCGACGAGGCTGCTGCGGCCGCCAAGATGTTCGAAGAGGCCGGCGCTGACGCCATTCACGTCACCGGTACCGCGCTGAATGCTTTTGCCAACTTCACCGACGGCCCCCTGCCCGACAAGGTCGGCTACTACACGGACAATGCAACGCGAATCAAGCAGGCGATATCGATCCCCGTGATCACGGTCGGACGTATGCTCCCCGAGGTCGGCGAGAAGATGATCGCGGAAGGTCGCACGGACTTCGCCGCGATGGGCCGCCAGCTCCTGGCCGATCCACAGCTGGTGAACAAACTCAAAGACGGTGTACCCGAGCGGGTTCGGCCTTGCATCAATTGCTACGTCTGCGTGCAGGAGAACTTCTGGGACGAGACCCCTCTGTGCGCGGTGAACCCTGCCCTGGGCAACGAAGCGCTGCTCCCCTTCGTTCGGACCAGCACTCCGAAACACGTTGTTGTGGTCGGAGCGGGCCCCGGTGGTCTCGAAACGGCTCGCGTGGCCGCTGAACGTGGGCACCGAGTCACGGTGTTGGACAAATCCGATCGTCTCGGTGGCACCCTGTGGTTCTCGAGCCTCACTACCCCGGACAACGGGCGTCTGCTCAGCTGGTTGAAAGTGGAAATCGAGCGTCTCGGTGTCGATGTTCGACTGAAGACCGAAGCCTCGGTTGCTTCGATCCGGGCATTGAACCCCGACGCCGTAGTCGTGGCCACCGGTGCAGTTCGTGAGCGGCCTAGCGTTCCGGGCGGTGATCTCCCACACGTGCACACCGGTGATTCGTTGCGCGCGTTGATGACCGGAGCGGGAGACGTCTCACAGGTGCCGCCGTTCCTGCGGACGATGGCCAAGTTGGGCAAGCTGTCCGGTATCACCAAGAGCCCCGCGGCGATCCGAGCTGTGACCCGCAAGTTCCTGCCCATGGGTAAGGACGTTGTCGTGATCGGTGGTTCGCTTGTCGGACTCGAGCTTGCGGAGTTCCTGGCCGAGCGAGGTCGCAATGTGACGCTGATCGAAGAAGGCCAGCAGTTGGGTATTCCGATGGCGATGCCGCGCCGCTGGACGGCTGTGCGCCACGCCAAGCATGTCGGTGTGGACATTCACCGCAATTCAACGGTGCAGCGAATCACCAAGGAGCACGTCGAATTCCGTTCCGGTGACAAGACACTGACCGCCCCGGCCGACATGGTTGTCGTCGCATCGGGGGTGTCAGCGCAAGCGCCGCTGGCCGACGCTCTGATCGGCGTCGTCTCCGACGTGCACGTGGTCGGTGACGCGGTGAACGTCGACTACATCGAAGGTGCGATGCACACGGCGTGGAAAGTCGCGATGGATCTTTGACCCATCCCCTAGGTAGCGCTTTGTGCCGCAACGATGTCCGGCCACCATCGGGCCGCGACATCGGGGTGCGCACGTAGTCGACTCTTGAGGGCGTTCGCCCCGTAGGAATCGTGGATCGGGTTGTTCGCGTCCACGGTGACGCCGGTGGCACGCGCCGCCAGCTCGGGCGGTAGGTCGAACTCCGGGATCTGCGCTGCGTAGTTCGGGTTGAAGAAGAACGGCACCGAGATACGTTCACCGTCACCTTCGGGTGAAACTACCCGGTGCACAGTCGCTTTCAAGTAGCCGCCGGTAGCGACCTCGAGAAGTTCGCCGATGTTGACCACCAGCGCCCCGTCGATCGGCGGGGCGTCGATCCAGTCGCCGTCGTGCTCGACCTGCAGACCGCCCTTGCCCGGTTCGACATAGAGCAGAGTCAGCACTCCCGCGTCCTTGTGCCCGCCGACGCCCTGGGAGCCGGCACCTTTCGGGCGGCCCGGGTAACGCACCACCTTGATGAGGATCGACGGATCGTGAGCGAACGCGTCGTCGAAGATGTTCGCATCCTGGCCCAGGGCTACCGCCCATTCGCGTAAGAGGCTCAATGCGATCGAGGTGAGTGTGTCGTTCCACTCGGTGATGACGTCGCGGAGTTCGGGAAGGGCGTCGGGCCACTGGTTGGGGCCCTGCAGGATCTCCCAGGCCGGTGAGGTGTCGGTGCGCTCGGCCGCGGGCTGTTCGGCGCCGATGTCGATCTGCTCGCGCCAGTCCTGCTTGCCTTCGGTCAGTTCGCCGCCGAGCCTGGTGTACCCACGGAAGTGCGGGCTGCGGACGTTCTCGATCGCGAGCTTCTCGGCAGTCGGTAGCGCGAAGAACTCGCGGGCGACGGCGAGGAGGCGGCGCTGCAGTTCGTCGGGAATTCCGTGGCCGACCAGGTAGAAGAATCCGACCTCGTGGGTGGCCTCGCGGAGCTGAGTGCGGAACTGCTCGGCGGTGTCGGGGTTCTGCGCAAGCGACAGATCGAGCACTGGCAGCGACGTAATCGACATGGGGTCCTCGATCCGTGTGATGGTTCTGATGTCCATCATTCCACGCTGATCGGCACCCGGACCCGCGCGGCGATTCGGCAGCCGCAGGCGTGATTACCCGCGCGTATGCGGAAACACCCTGCGGATAACAGAATCGGGGCCTTGCGCCATTGGCGCAAGACCCCGAATCAGCGTGAACCTAAATCAGGCCTCATCGGCTCCGATGATGAACGCTTCGAGCTCGATGCGAGCCTTGTCGTCGGCCATCTGGACCGGCGGGGACTTCATCAGGTAAGCGGAAGCCGGGTAAACCGGTCCACCGATGCCGCGGTCCTTGGCGATCTTGGCTGCGCGGACGGCGTCGATGATGATGCCGGCAGAGTTGGGCGAATCCCAGACCTCGAGCTTGTACTCCAGGTTCAGGGGAGCGTCACCGAAGGCGCGGCCTTCGAGGCGGACGTATGCCCACTTGCGGTCGTCGAGCCACTCCACGTAGTCCGAGGGACCGATGTGGACGTTGCGGTCGTGAACCTTGCCGGCGAGTGCGCCGGTCAGGTTGGACGTCACGGCCTGGGTCTTGGAAACCTTCTTGGACTCCAGGCGATCACGCTCGAGCATGTTCTTGAAGTCCATGTTTCCACCGACGTTGAGCTGGTAGGTGCGGTCCAGCACGACGCCGCGGTCTTCGAACAGTTTCGCCATCACGCGGTGGGTGATGGTGGCGCCGACCTGGCTCTTGATGTCGTCGCCGACGATCGGGACGCCGGCGTCCTTGAACTTGGCAGCCCACTCCGGATCGGAAGCGATGAAGACGGGCAGGGCGTTGACGAATGCAACGCCTGCGTCGATCGCGCACTGTGCGTAGAACTTGTCAGCGTCGTCGGAACCGACGGGCAGGTAGGAGACGAGGACGTCGACCTGAGCGTCCTTGAGTGCCTTGACGACGTCGACGGGCTCGGCGTCGGACAGCTCGATGGTCTCGGCGTAGTACTTGCCGATGCCGTCGAGGGTCGGGCCACGCTGAACGGGAACGTCCAGGGGCGGGACGTCGGCGATCTTGATGGTGTTGTTCTCGCTCGCGAGGATCGCCTCGGAGAGGTCGAAGCCGACCTTCTTGGCGTCGACGTCGAACGCAGCGACGAACTGCACGTCGCGGACGTGGTACTTGCCGAACTTGACGTGCATGAGGCCGGGGACCGTCTGGGTCTCGTCGGCATCCTTGTAGTAGTGGACGCCCTGAACCAGGGACGAGGCGCAGTTACCCACGCCCACAATGGCTACGCGCACCGCGGTGCTGTTCTCACCCATGGTCGGGTTCTCCTTCTTTCCGGGATGTTCCTGTTGTCGATTGCTCGGCTGCGATCAATTCGTTGAGCCAACGCACTTCGCGTTCACTCGATTCGAGTCCGAGCTGATGGAGCTGACGGGTATAGCGGTCCAGCGATCCGCTGGCCCGACCGACGGCCTCGCGGAGCCCCTCACGGCGCTCCTCGACCTGGCGTCGCCTGCCTTCGAGGATCCGCATCCGCGCTTCTGCGGGGGTGCGGCTGAAGAAGGCGAGGTGAACGCCGAAACCGTCGTCGGTGTAGTTCTGCGGCCCGGTGTCGGCGACCAGTTCGGTGAACCGTTGCCGACCTTCCGGAGTGAGCTGGTAGACGCGACGCGCCCGACGCTTGAGCGTGCCGGTGGCAGTGTCGACGTCTTCCGAGATCAATCCGTCGGCTTGCATGCGCCGCAGTGCCGGGTACAGCGATCCGTACGAGAACGCGCGGAATGCGCCGAGCAGACCAGTGAGCCGCTTACGCAGCTCGTATCCGTGCATCGGTGACTCGAGGAGCAGCCCGAGGATTGCGAGTTCGAGCAACTGACAAACCTCCCGAGTCGTTGAACCTAACCGCTTGATGCGATAACCAACTATATCGCGCCGATATATAAAACCACACTGCGGCCCGATACGTGTACCAAGGTGTCACGGCTAGATCAGGGGGTGAACGGGTAGATCGACATGATTTCCCCGTCGAGGCCAGCGGTCAGGTACCCGCTTTCGTCGAGGTCGTTGCCGACGTGGATCTCGATGGTCGGCACGGTTTCGGTGCTTCCGACAGAGACGTACCGAGTGGTCGGATTTTGCACAGACGTTGTGGTTCCGGCGCCGTCGAGCAGGGCGATCACGATGCGAGGATCGAGCTGTGTGACGTCGATCTGTGTCACGCCGGGTTCGCGCGATCCTCCCGAAGTCGTGTCCTCGAGGTCGCCTCGGTAGTAACTGTCGAGGCTCTTGCGCTGCGCAGCAGGATCGGCGCGCGTTACGCGTGCATAAGTGGGATAGATGGTCATCTCGTCGACCAGTCCGCTGCCGTACTCCGTTTCGATGGCACGGAACATCGCCCCCAGGCCGTCGACGGTGTGCAACTGTGGCTCGGGGCTGGAGAAGATCGTGACGTCCGACGCCACATATTTGATTCCGAAGCCGATTGCCGACACCAGTGACAGAGCGATGATCGCAAGGGCGATCAAACGCGTGTCGAGCGAAGGTTCTTTCCGGAGAACAGGCAGAGACGCTTCGGTCTGCAGATCGGACGTCAAATCTTCGAGATCGCCGAGAGTGACTGCCACCGCGGCGAGTTCGGTCAATTCGTCGTGCTCGGTCGCCGTGAGTTGCCCGTCGGCGAAGGCGGAGTCCAGCACTGCGCAGGTAGCCTCGCGATCGGCATTGCGAGCGCGGGTGGTCCTGGTCAGATCGTTCGGCATGTCCGGGCCTATCGAGGAGTGAAGGGAGACAAGCGGATCGGGCGGCCATCCGGGGTCAACTCCATCGAGGCGCTCGCGCCGAGGTCGTTGTCCACGTAGATGGAAATGCGTGGTTCCTGGCTCGACGAGCTCATGCCGATGTGTGAGACCTTGGCGTCGGGGACGTTGAGATTGGCGGACGCTCCGGCCAGGTATCCGGCGAGTTTGTCGATGTCGACCGAGGCGAGGTCGAAGGTAGTCGTGCTGGCCGCCCGGGATGTGGAGCTCTCGCTTGGTGTGAAACCTCCACGAAAGTCGATGTCCTCCTTTAGATTCGGCGAGACAGCGGCGGCGCGAGTGACGCTTGCATGGCCGTCGTAGAAGTTAGCGGAATCGATCATCGTCGTGCCGAACTTGTTGTTGTACCGGGTGATGAACTCCCGTATTCCGCTTGCTGTGACCGTATCGAGCGTCGAACCCACAATGGGGGCAAGCGGTTCGATTGCCTGTGGTGAAACCGGCGGAGGCGCAGGGGGTGAATCGTCGGCGGACAAGGTGAGGTACCCGATCAGGCCGGCGAAGATAGTCGATGCGGCTGCGAGGTACCAGATCTTGTCGATACGACGAACTTTGGCAACGGCATTGCGCAGCGTTGCTTTCTGCAGATCGCGGACCAGTAGATCGAGCTGGCCGAGGGTGGTCGCGGTCATCGCCGCAGCCGTCCGGTTGGCGTGCTCGTCGACCGTGATCTGGCCGTCGGACAGAGCCGTATCGAGAACGGCGCAGGTATCGGAACGGTCGACGTCGCGCGCACGGGTGCGCGTAGAGGTAGTAGTCGGGGACCCACTCACCGGCTCACCCTAGCTCCCGTACGGGTAGGAACGAGAGATCTCGCCCCACGGCGTGACCTCGATTCGTCCTTGGTGGCCGAGTCCGTTCTCCGCATAGATCGCGATCTCCGGGAGGCCGTAGTTCGCGTCCACGATCAAGTGCGTGATCGTGGCGTCCGAAACATTGACGTAGGCGCCGATGTTAACCATGTACGGCGCGAGCTTATCGATCTGGATGGAACCGAGATCGAAGGTCGGCTGGCCCGTCCGCCGCGGAGTGGATGTCACTTCCCGCTCGAAGCCGTCGCGAAAACTGATGGACTCGGCGCGAGCTGGAGCGTCGGGGACCGCCCGGCTCACCAGGGAGAAGTCGCCGTGGAAGCTGGCGTCATCGATGAACATGTCGCCGAACTCGTCGCGATACTTCTCGATAAATGCGCCGATACCCTCGGGAGTCAATGTGTCGATGTGTGCGATCAGGATCGGTTCGACGGTCGGCTCCAGCACCAGGGTGGTGGTCGGCAACGGTGGCGCGAGGGAAGTAGTGCTGGCATAACTGGCGGTGATGTCTTCCGAAGGCGTCAATGGTGAGCGACTCCAGGCCACCGCGGCGACCGCGCCGACGACGATCAGAGCAGCGCCACCGATGTACACGGCCTTGCGCGTCACCGACGTCCGAGGCGCCGTTGTGGTATCGATCTTCGGCACCTGCAGATCGTTGACCAGGCGCGCGAGCTCGAGCAGGGTTTTCGCGGACCTCGCCTTTTCGGTCCGTTCGAAGTAGTCCTCCGCGCTCAACTGCCCTTCGGCGTACGCGGCGTCCAACACATTGCACGTTTCGACGCGATCAAGATCACGAGCACGCGTCATCGGGGAACGGGAAGACTTCACAGGAAGTGATCGTAATGGCTGGTCGCCATGCGTCCGGACCGCAAAATGTGTTCATCGTGACCCTCCCGAACCGTCCGTGGCGGCACGGACGCACGTACGCTGGTCAGGTGCGGATACAGCGGCAAGTTGTGGACTACGCGCTCGCGCGTCGGTCTGTGCTGGCCGAAGTGTCTGCGGGTAGGACCGACGTCAAGCAAGTGTGTGACGCCGATCCGTACCTACTCAGAGCCGCGAAGTTCCACGGCCGGGGCAGCGACGTCGTCTGCCCCATTTGCCGCAAGGAACAGTTGACGCTCGTGTCCTGGGTGTTCGGCGACAAGCTCGGTCAGGTTTCGGGATCGGCCCGAACCTCGGACGAGCTCGCTCGGCTTGCGGAAACAGCAGAGGAGTTCACGGTGCACGTTGTAGAGGTGTGCCGTACCTGCAGTTGGAACCACTTGGTGCAGTCCTATGTGCTCGGCGCAGTACCTGCGCCGCCGCGACCGCGGCGAGCACGCCCACCAAGCCGGCGCACCGCCAGCGAGTAACGCCACACCCGAAGAAGGGCCCGATCGAAGTCTGCACGTGATCGGTCCGTGACCACTGGAGATTTGATTCGTGAGTTCCCCCAGCAACAACAACCCGGGAGGCAACAACCCGGGTGGCCGTCCCGTCGGTCCCAACCGTCCCGCCGGACCTCCTCAGGGTCGTCCGCCGCAGGGACGTCCGATGGGTCCACCACCGCAGGGTCCGCTTCCGCAGGGTCCGCCTCCGCAGGGACGCCCTCCGATGGGTCCGCCCCCTCAGGGTCGTCCGCAGCAAGGCCGTCCGATGGGACCCCCGCCCCAGGGTCGTCCGCCGCAAGCCCGACCTTCGGGCCCGCCTCCTCAGGGCCGCCCCGCCGGTCCCCCTCCTCAGGGTCGTCCGCCGCAAGGCCGGCCTGCCGGCCCGCCGCCTCGAGATCGCGCCGCAGGCGCTCCGGCAAACGAACCGACCCAGCGCGTCGCGGCAGCAGCAGCGACCACCCGTAGCAACGCGGGCACCCGCCCGCCGGTCGGACCTCCGCCGACGAAGCCGCCGACAGGTGGCTCCGGTGGCGGTGGCAACGACGGACAACCACCGAAGGGAAGAAAGAGCACCGTGAAGAAGAAGTCCAAGTGGCGCACAGTTCGCCGCTCGGCCTACGTCTTGGTGGCGCTCGGTCTTGTTCTGCCCGTCCTTGCCTTCATGGCGGCGTACATCGTGCAGGACGTCCCCAAGCCCGGTGACCTCAAGACCAATCAGGTGGCGACGGTCTTCGCCGCCGACGGCACCACGGTGATCAGTACCGTCGTCCCGCCGGACGGCAACCGCGTCGAGGTTTCGCTCGATCAGGTACCGCTTCACGTTCGCAATGCGGTTCTCGCCGCAGAGGACCGCGATTTCTACTCGAACCCGGGCTTCTCGATCTCCGGTTTCGCACGCGCAGCCCGAGACAACGTCCTCGGTCGCGACAGTGCCGGTGGTGGCTCGACCATCACGCAGCAGTACGTGAAGAAGGCGCTCGTCGGCTCGGAGCGTTCGCTGACGCGAAAGATGAAAGAGCTCGTCATCTCCTCGAAGATGGCCAACGAGTGGTCCAAGGACGACATCCTCGCCGCGTATCTGAACACCATTTACTTCGGTCGCGGCGCATACGGCATCGGCGCAGCATCCAAGGCTTACTTCGGTAAGCCCGTCGACCAGCTGACCATCGAAGAAGGTGCCGTCCTGGCATCGTCGATTCAGCTTCCGTCGCTCCTCGATCCCGAGACCAACCCGACCGGCGCGAAGTCCCGTTGGGATTACGTGCTCGACGGCATGGTGTCCGCCGGCACGCTGGATCAGGCCGCGCGCACGCCGATGCAGTACCCCGCCTACATCCCGCTCGCCCAGGTCGACAACAGCAGCCAAGGCTCGACCGGACCCGAGGGCCTGATCAAGCGTCAGGTGCTCAAGGAGATCGGCGACGCCGGAATCAGCGAGCAGTTGCTCAACACCGAGGGCTTGCAGATCACCACGACCATCGACCCGCAGGCTCAGGCCGCAGCGGTCGAGGCAGCCCGTTCCAACATGGAGGGTGAGCCGGAGAACCTGCGCACCGCAGTTGTCTCGGTCGACCCGAAGACCGGTGCCGTCAAGGCGTACTACGGCGGTGAGGACGGCGCGGGATACGACTTCGCGAATGCCGGACTTCAGACCGGTTCCTCGTTCAAGGTGTTCGGTCTCGCAGCCGCCCTGGATCAGGGAATCCCGCTCTCGCAGATGTACGACAGCTCGCCGCTGACCGTCAACGGCATCTCCATCGGCAACGTCGAAGGTGAAAGCTGCGGCACCTGCACCATCGCAGAGGCGCTCAAGCGTTCGCTGAACACCAGCTTCTACCGCCAGATGCTCAGCCTCGACGGCAACGGCCCGCAGGCAATCGCGGACATCGCACACCAAGCAGGCATCCCGAAGGACATCCCGGGCGTCGGCCCGTCGCTCACCGAGGCTGACGGTTCCGGTCCCAACAACGGCATCGTGCTCGGCCAGTACCAGGCCCGCGTGCTCGACATGGCGTCGTCGTACGCGACGCTCGCCGCATCCGGCACGTATCACGCACCGCACTTCGTCCAGAAGGTCGTTGCCGCCGACGGCACCGTGCTGCTGGACCGCGGCGCACCCGCCGGTGAGGACCGCATCGACGCTGCCGTCGCCGACAACGTGACGGCTGCGATGCAGCCGATCGCGGCGTACTCGCGCGGTCACAACCTGGCCGGCGGACGTCTGTCGGCGTCGAAGACAGGTACTGCGCAGCTCGGTGACACCGGAGCCAACAAGGACGCATGGATGGTCGGCTACACGCCGTCACTCTCGACCGCGGTCTGGGTCGGAACTCCCGACGGTGAAGCGATCACCAACTCGGGCGGCGCGATGATCTACGGCTCGGGTCTGCCTTCGGACATCTGGAAGGACACGATGGACGGCGCCCTCGACGGCACCGACAACGAGAAGTTCCCGACGCCGGGCAAGATCAACGGCCAAGCCGGTGGTGTTCCGGAGTACACGGCACCTGCACCGCCCAAGACGTCGGCGCCGCCGACCACCGCACCGACGACGACGGAAACCACTCCGCCGCCCGTGGTGACGACGACGCAGGTCGAGGTTCTGCCGGGAATCACCATCCCGATTCCGGGGATCTCCCGGCCGACGACAACCACGCCGCAGGTACCAGGGGCAGGCGAGACCACCGAGGAAGAACCGGCAGGTGTGAGCCCCGGCCAGTAGTTGGAGGGTGGTCGGTTCGAAAGACGGTAACCTCGCGGAGTGGCCGCGAATGCTGATGATGCCGAACCGACCTCCCCCGCTCCGCTGGCCGAAGATCTTCGTTCGGCGGATTGGCGGGACGTTCCCAGTCGCAACGACGCGATGGTGTCTGCGCTGTCGGGAACCGTCGGCGGTCCGGTAGGTCGTCACGCACTGATCGGACGCACTCGCTTCTTCACCCCGATGCGAGTGATCCTTCTGCTCGCCGTGGTGTTTTTGGCTTTCGGCTGGTTCGCGAAGGCCGGCTGTATTCAGCAGGCGCCGGTCGGCGAGAGCGGGCAGGTCGGCCTCGACTGGAGTGGCAGCCGTCAGTACGTGGCGATGTGTTACTCCGACACCGTTCCGCTGTACGGAGCCGAACGCCTCGATCAGGGAGCATTCCCGTACAAGACGTCGTGGGAAGAAGTACGCGGCGACGGTTCGATCCAGATGCGGTACATGGAGTATCCGGTCATCTCGGGGCTCTATCAGTACGGCGCGATGAAGGTCGCCAAGGCGTGGGATTCGATCACCTGGCTGCCGGGCGCGATTCAGGTGGCGCTCTATTTCAACGTCGTGGCGTTCGGGTTGGCGTTGGCGTGGCTGGTCACCGTGTGGGCGAGCACCCTGCTGGCCGGACGACGAGTGTGGGACGGCGCGCTCATCGCGTGTTCCCCGTTGGTGATCGTGCACGTGTTCACGAACTTCGATCCTCTGGCGACGGCGTTCGCGGCTGGCGGGTTGTTGGCGTGGGCACGCAAGCGGCCAGTGCTCGCGGGAATCCTGCTCGGCCTGGGCGGCGCCGCGAAGCTCTACCCGCTGCTCCTACTCGGACCGCTTTTCGTCCTGTGTCTGCGCGCGGGCAAGACGAGGGACTGGCTGGTGACCGCACTCAGTGCCGTCGCGGCATGGCTTGCGGTGAACCTGCCCATCGCCGCGCTGTACCCGCATGGTTGGTACGAGTTCTTCCGGCTCAACTCCGAGCGCGGGGCCGATCCAGATTCCCTCTACAACGTGATCGCGTCGTTCACGTCGTGGAAGGGCCTCGACGGTCCTCTCGCACAGGGCGAGTCACCGTCGAATCTCAACGCCGTCTCTCTGCTTTTGTTCGTGGCCGTCTGCATCGGTGTCGGATACGTCGCCCTGACGGCGCAGCGTCGTCCGCGCGTTGCGCAGTTGTGCTTCCTGTTGGTGGCGGGCTTCTTGCTCACCAACAAGGTGTGGAGCCCGCAGTATTCTCTGTGGCTGGTGCCGCTGGCCGTGTTGGCCTTGCCGCACCGCAGACTCCTGCTCGCGTGGATGACCATCGACGCCCTGGTCTGGGTTCCTCGAATGATGTATTACCTCGGGGTGTCCAACAAGGGGCTGCCCGAGCAGTGGTTCACCGGAACCGTCGTGATCCGGGACATCGCGGTACTCGTTCTGTGCGCGCTGGTGCTCCGTCAGATCTACCGGCCGTCGGAGGATCTCGTGCGGTACGGGTTCATCGACGATCCGGCGGGCGGTGTTCTCGATCAGGCTCCGGACAAACAACCTGCCTGGCTACCCGGTTGGTTGAAGCCGTCCAAAGCGAAGGAACCGGAAACCGTCGCGGTCTGAGGTCACCACTCGTCGAGGGTGGTGTACCCGTCCTGGACCGCGCGGGCGAACAACGCTGCCTTCGTGGGAGCCGGCCGCCCGACGTCGCTGTACTTCGTGCGTACCCGAGTGATGTGTGTGTTGACGGTGCAGACGCGTAGGCCGAGTGTCTCGGCGACCTCGGACTTGGAATCCGAACGAAGCCAGGCGAGAAGTACTTCGATCTCGCGGACGCTCAGCTTCGGCTTGTGCTTGCCGTGCTTGGGGTTGCCGACTCGGGACACGTTTGCCTCGATCTTCGGAGAAAAGCCGATTGAAGACATGCGCGCAGCGCCTTTCGACGGAGGGAATGGGCGTCGACTGCCGTATTTGCAGAAGGGCTGCTGAGGTGGGGCGCGACTGAGAACGAGTATTTCGATCTAGGCGTCTCAGTGGAACGGACGCAACTCTCTCGATACAGAGTCCATACAACGGACAAATCTCCTACCTGCTCCGATAGAGTGCCTCGCTATGAACTCGAAGGCGGAAGCCGGTAGGCACAATCAGGTCGATCCGGGCCAGATCGAGTCGCGTGGACAGTTTGCTGAGGCGCTCACGGCGTTGCGGAAGGCAGCCGGACTGACGGTCCGCGAAGCCGTCGAGCGTTCGGGTGGTTTGCACGGAACCGTCAGCGGATGGTTCGCCGGCCAACACCTGCCGACGCCGGCGAGTACCCCGATGTTTTTTGCGCTCCTCGAGGCCTGCGGTGTCGACTCCGAGGATGAGCGGCAGCGCTGGATCGGTGCGGTGCAACGAGTGAGGCAGCTGACGGCCAGACGACGCGGCGACGCCACCGTTCCGTATCGAGGTCTCGAATCTTTCCGACAAGAGGACGCCGAGTGGTTCTTCGGTCGAGACGAACTCACTGCCAACTTGGTCGAGCGGGTGGCGTCGGCGATACGAGGTGTCGGCCGCAGTCAGTTCATGGTGATCGGTGCTTCCGGATCGGGTAAGTCGTCGTTGCTGCGGGCGGGACTCGCCCCCAAGGTTGCCGAGGGCGATTCACGGTTCGACGGCTGGCGGGTGGAAATCCTGCAGCCGGGTACGGGAGGAATTCCGTCGTCGATTTCCGACGAACCAACCGTCTTGATCCTCGACCAGTTCGAGGAACTGTGGACGCAGTGCGACGGTGATCGGCGCGAGGAAATACTGCGGACTCTCGCGGAACTCGGTGAGAACACCATCGCCGTCATCGGAATGCGCGCCGACTTCTACGGTCTCGCGGCGGAGGAACCGCTTTTGGTGCCGCTGCTCGACGATTCGCCGATGGTGGTCGGGCCACTGACCGACGAACAATTGCGCGAGGTGATCGTCGAGCCGGCGGTCAAGGCCGGGATGACCGTGCAGAGCGAATTGGTTCAGGTTCTGGTCTCCGAGCTGACACCACGCGGCTCGCGTACGGCGAGCGACCCCGGAGCTTTGCCCTTGCTGTCACACGCACTGTTGGGGACCTGGCAACGGTCGACGCGTAAAACTCTGACCGTCTCGGATTACTACGCCACCGACGGGATTGCCGGAGCCGTCCAGCAAAGCGCGGAGGAAGTGTACGGCGAGCTCACAGAGCGGCAGCAGCAGTTGGCGCGCAGGATCTTCCTCCGATTGGTCAACGTCGACGAAGTGACGCAGACGCGTCGGCGTGCACCGCGCACCGAACTCTTCCTCGGTGACGACGTCGACGACGTGAACACCGTCATCGACCGGTTCGCCTTACGGCGCCTTCTCACCGTCGACGAAGAGACGGTCGAGGTTTCGCACGAGGTCTTACTGTCAGCGTGGAGTCGGCTTCGCGATTGGATCGACTCGGACCGCGCCGGCCTGGCGGTGCATCGCCGGTTCACCTACGCGGCGCAGGTGTGGGAAGACAGTGGACGCGACCCCGGCGCGCTGCTCGGACCCGCACGTCTTCACCTGACGGAAGAATGGCTGAACTCGGGTGAACTCGGTCTCCCACTGGAACCGAGTCGGACCCGCGCCGCCGACCTCAACGCCACCGAGCGGGAGTACCTCGCTGCGAGCATCGAGCATCGTGATCAGCAGGAATTTGCCGATCGCCGACGTACACGCGTTCTGCGACGGCTCGTGACTGCGTTGGCAGCTGCGTCGGTGATCGCTCTGGTGTTGGCGGTGGTTGCGACCGTCGCCGGTATCGGAGCCAATCGTCAACGTGTCCAAGCAGATACCGCGCGAGACGAGGCGATGTCGCGTCAGGTGGCCACCGAGTCGATCAGGATGCGCGAGCGGGATCCGTCGCTGGCGTCGCAGCTTGCTCTGGCGGCATTTGCGGTCAACGAAACAACCGAAGCCCGCTCGGCATTGCTGGATGCGTCGGGCGTTCATTCGGCTACTCGCATCATCGGACCGCCCGGCGCGATGAAGGCCCGGATAAACCCAGCCGGAACTGTTGTGGCGGTGGGTGGTTCGGATGGGAAGGTCAGACTTTATCCGATGGTGGACGGTGTGGCCTCAGCTGTTCCGCAGGCGGAGTTCCTCGGAGTCTCGGAGGGCACGGCGCTCTTTGCCGTCGCCTACAGCCCGGACGGACGGCTGCTTGCGACCGGTGGCGCCGGCGGCGCTGCGCTGTGGGACGTGTCGGATCCCGAGAATCCGGTCCGTGGAACTCTTCCCGTCGACGGTGAACGCGTAGTGCAGGACATGGAGTTCAGTCCAGACGGAACCAAGCTGGTCGCCGGTACCTCGACGCCCGACGTCCTGCGATGGAACATCGACGTTTCCGCGAATGCCGTTGCTTTGCCTGCTCTTCCGCACCCAGCTGACGGCATCGTCACCGCGACGTTCAGTCCTGACGGACGTTTCCTCGTGGCAGGCGGGCGTCAATCGACACTTCGTGTGTGGGACGTCGCGAAGTGGGGTGAGGAATCGGCGCCGATCTTCGCGACCGAGCCGAACGGCACCACCGTCCACTACCTCGGTGTCGCCTTCAGTCCGGACGGACGCGAGCTTGCGGCGGGAACCACTGGCAGGGAGGTGGTTCGGTGGGACATGAGCGATCCGGCGCGCCCCACTCCCTGCCGGCACTGACGGGATTTTCCAGCTACGTCAACGAACTCAACTACGGCAAAGACGGAACACGTCTTGCCGCAGGAAGTTCCGACAACTCCGTGCGCGTGTGGGACCCACGAACCGGGGCGTTGATCGAAACACTTCCGGACAGTGGGGCGGTGACCACCGTCGACTACAGCGACGACGGCCGCAACCTGGTCACCGGAGGACTCAACGGTGTGACTCGCGTGTGGGCTCTACCGGGTCCGGTCTGGGCGGGACCTCGGGACACGATTTTCACCAGTCCCTTTGCCGCGGACGGCTCGCGTCTGGTGGCCGGCGTCGGGGCCAGGGGTGGCGCGATGTTGGCGTGGAACACCGAGGATCTCGATCGCCCCGCGGTGATGCCGGAGTTGAAACCGCAAGGGGACGACTCTTTCAGCGGTGCGTCGGCGGTGTCGGCAGACGGGAACCTGGCTGTGAGCGGCACCGGCGGCGGCGGTGCATATCTTTGGGACCTGAGTGATCCGGCGTCGCCACGGATCTACAGCGAACCCGCGGTGTACGTGAAGGGCATCGTGGCGGTCGTCGCGTTGAATCCCGCCGGAGATCTGCTGGCGGTGTCCTCGCAGGACGACAACAGCATTGCGTTGGTCGACGTTTCCGATCCATCGGAACCGAAGCTGCTGTCGTCGACCGATGTCGGCTCTTACCCGCAGATGATGGCATTTCAACCGGGCGCCGACATCCTGGCGATCGCGAACGCCAAGAACGAAGTGGATCTGTGGGATGTGTCGAACCCAGCGTCGCCCCGGGTGGCGGCGACGGTGGGTGGATTCGAAAGTTACGCACTAGCAGTGTCTTTCAGCGCCGACGGGACGTTGTTGGCCGCCGGAAGTGCGGATCACAGGGTCGCCGTGTGGGACGTACGCACACCGTCGGCACCCGAGGAGCTCGCTCGTCTTCTCGGTCCCGAGGGCGCAATCTATTCGATCTCGTTCAACCGCGCCGGTGATCGGCTCGCTGCCGGTGTCGGCGACGGAACCGTCTGGCTCTGGGATATCGAGACCCCCTCGCGGTCAACACGATTTGCGACGCTGTCCGCCTACCCGGGTCGCGTCAACGACGCTCAGTTCGCCGGCGAGAGTGACATGATCGCGGGCAGCGGGTCGGACAAGACCGTTCGCTTGTGGGGAATCGACCCCGACAGCGTCGTTGATCGATTGTGCCGCACCGCAGGATCTCCCATCACGGAAGCCGAATGGGAGCGTTACCTGCCCGGTGTTCCCTATCAGGATCCGTGCGCCGGCTGACGTGGGTCAGTTCATCCAGAACTCGAGCGCCGGTTCCCGACCCAGCTCGCCTCCGCTGCCGGTGATCACCAGTCCGGCGGAGGTGAGCTGGTACGTCACGTCCTTGTTGGTGACGGTGAATCCGTTGCCGGTGGGCGTCGGATCGTCGAGTTCGATGGTGGCGCCGTCGCTCAGCCGTTGACCCTTGTAGTAGTAGCGGCCGACTCCCGTTTCGCAGATGACGATTCGTGATCCGGTCGTGACGGCGATGGCGACGGCAGGATTGGTGGAGTTGCAACTGGGGCCGCCGGAGATGAAACCCTGACGGTCGGTGCCAGAGACGGTCGGCGCCGGACCGATCGAGGTTGTGACGCGTGGTGGCGTCGTCGTTTTCGGCGCTGTGGTGGGTGCACTCGGTGCCCGAGTCGTGGTCGTGGAGTACGAGTACGGCGTCGTGTAGGTGAAACTCCGCGAACTCGCGTCATTGGCGGCGTTGCCGAAAGCGGCGGCGAGCAGCCCGAAGAACGCGATCCACACGATCACGGCCAGGATGCCGAGTGCGGTGAAGATGTAGCCGATGATCAGTCCGGCAAGGGCGAGTCCGTCGCCTTCTTCGCCGGTCCGTTTGATCTGGCCGCGAGCGATGTGCCCGAAGACGATCCCCAACGGCGCGATGAGGAACGCGAAGACGAGGGCGAGCACCGCGAGTGTGTTCGTCGGGCGCCTGCCGTACGGATCGGGCTGCCCGTACGGAGCCGGTTGCCAATTCTGATTGCCCTGGTACCCGTACCCACCCTGATCGCTCATGAGGTGAATCTTGGCATGGACTTGGCCGAAGAGTGCAGGTGATCGCTAGTTTCGGGTACGTGTCTCGAGCTGAGGTGCGATGGTCGGCCAGTCTTCGTCGGTCATCGCGAACAGCGCTGTTGTACGCCAACTGCCGTCGACGCGGCGTCGGTGCTTGCGCAGCAGGCCCTCGAACTGAGCGCCGAGCTTTGCGATCGCGGCCCTGGACTGTTCGTTGAACTCGTCCGTGTGCCACTCGACGCGTACGGCCTCGAGCTGGTCGAAGGCGTGGCGAAGCAGGAGCAGCTTCGATTCGGGATTGATCCCGGTTCCCTGAACAGATCGCGACAACCACGTGTATCCGATTGCAAGACTGCGGTTTACCGGGTCGATCTGGTACATGGACGTAGTGCCGACCACGGCGTTCGTCGCGATGTTCACCTGCGCGAAGGCGATCCGATTCGGGTCGTCGAGGGCTGCAGAGATGTACCTCTGTGCCTGTTCCCGATCGGTGATGGGCGCTGCGGTCCAACGAAAGATCGCCGCGTCGTCGGCCGCCGCGAGCAGAGCGTCGGTGTGCGCGAAGCCCAGGGGTTCGAGTCGGACACGATCACCGGTCAGCGTCGGTGATTCGAACCATGATGCAGTCATCAGGCGTGCTCCCGTGAGTGAGTCGGAAGGTTGTTGTCGGAGTTCGCAATCTGATCGGTCCCACCGGCAAGCGGATACCGCAGTGGGACTCGCAGGAACAAGAAGAAGAACACGGCGAGCAGGACGACGTGGCCCCACACACTCGCCTGGACGACGGCTTCGTACTTGCTCGGATCGAGATTCATGTCCAGTTGGTAGAAGTACCGGAAGATGCCGATACCCAACGCCGCGTCGGCGATCAGATAGGCGACGATCCAGAACCACCGGATCTTGAACAGTACGAGGAACGGCAGGATCCACAGTGTGTACTGCGGTGAATTGACCTTGTGCAGCAACACGAATCCGCACAACATCGCGGCACTGACTGCAATCCACGGAAAGTAGCCGTCGCGGACGTATCGTCGCCAACCCAGATACATCGCGAGCGCGAACGAGACCAGGATCATGACCGGAGACAGGATGCTCACCAGTGCGTCGTAGTCGGCGTTGAGTTCGCGAACTCCGAAACCGTAGAACGGGCGCAACCCCCAGAACCACACCGAGTTGGTGGTGATGTCGGCGCTTCGCTTCTCCTGGAAGCTGAACGACGCGCGCCAGCCTTCGTAGGAAATGAGGGCGAACGGCAGGTTGACGAGGACGACGGTGACGATCGCCGCGCCCGCCGTCATCAGCGCCCCACGAACGTCGTAGCGCTTGCCTTCGGTGCCGCGTAGGAGCACATAGGCCATGAGCGGCAGCACGAACATTCCCGGGTACAGCTTCAAACAGAAACCGATCGCCAGGATGACGGCCGCCAGAACCGCGCGAGTTCGCAGTGGAATCCGCTCGAACGTCATCAGGAAGATCGCGCCGACGCTGGTGGCCACCACCGGGAGCTCCCAGTTGTGGAATGCGTACAGAACCAGGGGCGGAGTCGCCGACCACACGAGCGCGTACGCGCCGCTCATCTTGCCGAGCATCCACGCCGTGAGCAGTCCGAAAGGAGCCAGGATCAGTGCCGAGTGCAGAAGGAAATCGGTGTCGGTGTGTGAGCCGATACCGCCCAGCCACATCAGAATTCCGCTGAGCACCGGGTATTCGACGGTTCCGCCGGTCAGGAATCCTTCGGGCGTTATCCCTCCGGTGACAAAGGGGAACAGATGTTGATCGATTCCTCGTCCGAGCCAGAGCAACTGGATATCGGAGTAGCAGACGTCGATGTTCTTGTTGACGTCGAAGTTCAGGCTTCGGCCGTCGGGCGCGAACGGTGCACCGCCGCATCTGGCCTTGTTGAAATAGCCCAGCGCCATCGTCAGCCCGCACAATCCGACGACCAACGCCAGGATCGACGCCGGGGTCTTGCGGTCTGTTCGCATGATTCTCACCCTAGGGGGCGCAGTGGCTCGCGGGGTGATGCGTCTGCGCCACGCGTCGCGCATCGATCTGGTGGTCTTCCTGGAGGGCCGGGACGATTTCCCTGGTCAAGGCCCCTCGTGTAACCTACGAGGGTTGCTGACGCAACGACCCTCCTGCCACGGATAGTCCGTGGCCGTTTTCACTTAGTCCACAGGAGGTGATGAGGTCTTATGCGTCATTACGAATTGATGGTCATCCTTGACCCCAGCCTGGACGAGCGCACTGTCGCTCCTTCACTGGATACGTTCCTCAATGTTGTGCGCCAGCACGGCGGCACGATCGACAAGGTCGATGTCTGGGGTAAGCGTCGTCTCGCCTACGAGATCCTGAAGCATGCTGAAGGTATCTACGCGGTGATCGACATCAACGCCACTCCCGCCACCGTCGCTGAGCTCGATCGTCAGCTCGGTCTGAACGAGTCGGTTCTGCGCACGAAGGTTCTGCGCCACAACAAGTAATTACTGTCGGTAGCGAGCTCTACTCTCGCGCCCAACGGTCTTACATCAATGCAGGAGGAACCACATGGCTGGCGACACCATCATCACCGTCATCGGAAACCTGACGGCTGATCCTGAACTTCGTTTCACCCCGGCGGGTGCCGCGGTTGCAAACTTCACGGTTGCTTCCACGCCCCGCACCTTCGACCGTAATTCCAATGAATGGAAAGACGGCGATGCGCTGTTCATGCGTTGCAACATCTGGCGCGAAGCAGCCGAGAACGTCGCGGAGAGCTTGACCCGTGGTTCACGAGTAATCGTGAGCGGCCGGCTCAAGCAGCGTTCGTACGAAACTCGCGAGGGCGAAAAGCGAACTGTCGTCGAGCTCGAAGTCGATGAAATCGGTCCTTCACTGAAGTACGCCACGGCAAAGGTCAACAAGGCCAACCGTGGTGGCGGCGGTGGAGGCGGCAACTTCGGCGGTTCCTCCGGCGGATCGGGTGGCGGACGTCCGAGCGCTGCACCTTCGGGTGGAGACGATCCTTGGGGCAGTGCGCCTCAGGCTTCGGGCTCCTTCGGTGGTGCGGGCAGCGACGAACCGCCCTTCTGATCCGTACCTGATCAGGAACATCCAGAAAAGAGCAAAGACATGCCGAAGCCGCCCTTGCGCGACAAGGTTATGAAGAAGAAGGTCTGCACCTTCTGCAAAGAGAAGAACACGCAGATCAACTACAAGGACACGACGTTGCTTCGTAAGTACGTCAGCGATCGCGGAAAGATCCGTGCTCGCCGTGTCACCGGCAATTGCGTCCAGCACCAGCGCGACGTTGCCATTGCCGTCAAGAACTCACGTGAGGTAGCACTGCTGCCTTACGCCACCGTGGCTCGCTAAGGAAAGGGAGGAAAGAACATGAAGCTCATCCTCACCGCTGACGTGGACAACCTCGGTGCGCCTGGCGACACCGTGGAGGTCAAGGACGGCTACGGCCGTAACTACCTGCTCCCCCGCGGACTGGCAATCGTCGCCACCCGTGGCGCCGAGAAGCAGGTCGAGGGCATCCGTCGTGCACAGGAAGCGCGCGCTGTGCGCGGCCTGGATCACGCCAAGGAGCTCAAGGCAGCTATCGAGGGCCTCGAGTCCGTAACGCTGACGGTCAAGACCGCCGGTGGCTCGGGCAAGCTCTTCGGTTCGGTTACCGTCGCTGACGTCGCTGCTGCGATCAAGGCTGCCGGTGGACCGGTTGTCGACAAGCGCTCCATCGTGTTGCCGAAGGCTCACATCAAGAACACGGGCAAGCACGCCGTGGTCGTGAACCTGCACCCCGATGTGGTTGCCAAGTTCAACCTGAACGTCGTCGGCGCATAGTCGACTGTTCGTCTCGTCGGGCCCCGCACACTTCGGTGTGTGGGGCCCGACGTTTTGTTTCGGGGTGAGGTGTGCCGCCTGACAGCGTCCCGAATCGGACCTGGGGATAACTCTCACACTGTGATGTTCGACTTGGTGATCAGTGACGAATCGGGCGAGGCAACACGCCCGACACGCCGACGCGCCGACTGTGGAAAAACTATTTTCATCAACAGGCCTGTGAAATTGTGGATAGCCATCTACCTGGTCTTTTGTGGTTGCTAGGCAAAGTAGTCCCCAAATGCTCCACAGGCGGTGCACACCGTGGGGCGGGAGTTTCCACAAAGCATCCACAGGTTTATCCACAGTCCGGTTTGTATGCGGACCTACTAGTCCCTAACGTCATCTCGGCGTCTATCTACAGCCCGGCCGAATGCGGCTAGGGGATGTCGGTGGGGGCAGGTACAAATGATGAGGGCGCTGCGGTTTCTGGCAGTGTCGTCGAGTGTTTTACGGGAAGGTCTCGCTTGTGGCTGTTGTAGATGATCGAGGACCTTCCGACTTCTCGGGGCCGGACTACCCGGGCCCTCCCGAGGCCGAGCCCGACCAGGAGTTCGGACGCCAGCCACCTCAGGACATGACTGCCGAGCAGTCGGTGCTCGGCGGCATGCTGCTGAGCAAGGACGCCATCGCTGACGTCCTCGAGGTACTGCGTCCGGGTGACTTCTACCGGCCCGCCCACCAGTCCGTCTACGACGTGATCCTGGACCTCTACAGCCGTGGCGAGCCCGCCGACCCGGTGACGGTCTCCGCCGAGCTCGACCGTCGAGGTGAGCTCCGCCGTATCGGTGGTGCTGCCTACCTGGTGACGCTGACCCAGACAGTGCCCACAGCCGCCAACGCCGCCTTCTATGCCGAGATCGT
The DNA here is from genome assembly GCF_002076325.1 of Rhodococcus sp. 66b. Taxonomy (NCBI): domain Bacteria; kingdom Bacillati; phylum Actinomycetota; class Actinomycetes; order Mycobacteriales; family Nocardiaceae; genus Rhodococcus; species Rhodococcus sp. 66b. The sequence continues at coordinate 83,508 of NZ_MUZB01000016.1, read as the reverse complement.
GGCCGAGAAGTCCGTGCTGCGTCGTCTGGTCGACGCCGGTACTCGCATCGTCCAGTACGGCTACGCCGGCACCGAGGGCCAGGACGTGGCCGAGGTTGTCGACCGCGCGCAGGCCGAGATCTTCGAGGTCACCGAGCGTCGAACCACCGAGGACTTCGTACCCCTCACCGAGCTCCTCCAGCCCACGATGGACGAGATCGACTCCATCGCCAGCCGAGGCGGAATTTCCCTCGGTGTGCCCACCGGATTCAAGGATCTCGACGAGATCACCAACGGCCTTCACGCTGGTCAGATGATTATCGTCGCGGCTAGACCTGGTGTGGGCAAATCGACCCTTGGAATGGATTTTTTGCGTTCCTGCTCCATCACGCACGGCATGGCCAGCGTCATGTTCTCGTTGGAAATGAGCAAAACCGAGATCGTCATGCGTCTGCTGTCCGCAGAGGCAAAGATCAAGCTCGGCGACATGCGCTCCGGAAAGATGACCGACGACGACTGGACCAAGCTCGCGCGTCGCATGAGTGAGATCAGTGAGGCGCCGCTATTCATCGACGACTCCCCCAACCTCACCATGATGGAAATTCGCGCAAAAGCGCGGCGGCTCAAGCAGAAACACGACATTCGCCTGATCGTCATCGACTACCTCCAGCTGATGAGCTCGGGTAAAAAGGTCGAGTCCCGTCAGCAGGAAGTCTCCGAATTCTCCCGTAGCCTAAAGCTTTTGGCGAAGGAGCTCGAAGTTCCGGTTGTCGCGATCTGTCAGCTCAACCGCGGTCCCGAGCAGCGAACCGACAAGCGTCCGCAGGTCGCCGACCTTCGTGAGTCCGGATCGCTCGAGCAGGACGCCGACATGGTGATTCTGCTGTACCGCCCCGACGCGACCGAGCGAGACGATCCCCGTGGCGGTGAAGCCGACCTGATTCTGGGTAAGCACCGTAACGGCCCGACCGCGACAATCACTGTGGCGCACCAGCTTCACCTCTCGAAGTTCGTCGATATGGCGCGGGGATAGCTGCTGCCGCCATCGCCTGAAGGTGGGACGGATTTCAGATCTTGTGAGATCCTGCTACAGGCACCAATTCGATTCCACTAGTGCAAAATTCGGTTTGTCTACAGGTGGGGTAGTGCTGCAGTGAGGAAGACGGCGCCGAAGGCGATTCCGGCAATGCCGGTGAGGATCCCGACCACGCCGGCGGTGTTGTCGCCCAGATCGCGTCCGGGGGTGTCGGGTCCGCGCGCTGCCAGTGCGGTTCCGATGGCGGCGGCACCGAGGAGGATGCCGAGGCCGAACATCCAGAACGTCAGGATCGAGAGGGCGCCGAGCATCAACGCCATGTCGCTGTATTCATCGCTGTTGATCGGGCGGTGGTGATCCCACCAATCGGGCGAGGTGTGCGGGCGGGATTCGGTGTTGCCTGTGTTGTCGGATTGTTCGTGCGGGGGGAAGGTTGATGCAGTCATGACGGCTAAAGGGTTGTAGTGCTGATTCTTTCGTGTGGTGGATGGGCCGATCGGCCATACGGGTGCAGAGGGGATCGAACGGCGGTGGGGATCGAAAGGGCGGTGGGGTGAGTCCCGAGCACGCATCGCGTGTTTTCGAAACTCACCCCACCGTGGAACGCTTGTCCGGGCCAGCAGGATCAGGCTTCGACCTGGACCTGTGTTGTCGCTTCGATGGTTTCGGTATGTGAGGGCGGTCCGGAGGAGACCTCGATCCGCCGCGGTTTCGCCTTCACCGCGATCGGCAAGGTCACCGTCAATACGCCGTTGTCGTATGAGGCGACGATCTGTTCGGCGTCGATGTCGTCGCTGATCGACAGTTGCCGTCTGTATGTTCCAGCGAAACGCTCACTCGCCAGCCAACTCACACCCTCTTCGGAGAGGGCCGTGCGATGCGCGGTCAACGTCAGAGTCGAGCCGTCGATGTGAACGTCCACCGAGCCTGGATCGACGCCGGGAAGATCGGCGTGCAGGACGTACTGGTCCTCGACCTTGTAGAGGTCCATCGGCATGAACCGTGGACTGCGTCCGTTGCCGGTTCCCGCGGCGAGGACGGACTTGGTGATCGCATCGATGTCGGTGAAAGGATCGAAACGAAGCACAGCAACACACCTCCCATGTCGTGAAACGAAAGGTCACCGCCACTGTCGCGGTCGACCGAACTCACTGTGCGAGAACATGATAACCACACGAATTAGCACTCTGCAACTGAGAGTGCCAGACTTTTTTTAAGGAGTGTCTCGGTCGCGAACAAGGCGGCATCGGAGCAGGAACAACGGCGGTTGCCAACCCCATATGGTTGGGGCGAAACGGGAATTGTCGGTGGCCAGATGCTGTCAGCTGCCGGTCGAGTTCGTGCGGGCTTAAGACTGCCGCTGCGCCCAGCAAGTTCGATGTTCGCGTACAACGGCGATTGCTTCAAACCCGTATTCTTGCAATGTGTTTCGATTCCAAAACTGCCGCGTCTCGTAGATTTCGAGCAGACAGGCGCGTTCTTCCACGGTGAGTTTGCGCTGACAGCCCTAAACTGCAGAAACGGCGGCGGGGGCTGACTTTGAAGCGTGGTCAGCCACCGCCCCGTTTTACCCGGAACCTGTCTTGATGAACGCGTATCGCCGATTTCGTGAGTGCTTCGCAGTTGTGTTCGGAGCGGTCTGGCTCTGCTCGGTTCTTCGGGACACGAAGCAATGCAGAGGCTGTTTTCTCTCGCCCTCCTCAGGCGGATACGAAAGGTCAGTTAATTCCGACGACTTCCTGGGCGATCGCCGCAAGTCTTGCCTGTGCAGCGGATACGACGCCATGTCGGTTCTTGTGCGCTTCCTCGTACGCAACGATGTCTCGCACCTGTGCGGCGTCGGCCAGTTCCTTCACCGCGGAGACGGCCTGGGTGACGTTGAGTTCGTCGAAGTCTTCGATGGGAAGTTCAGCGGGGTCGAGTAACCCACTCGACTTCCGTACCGAACGGAAGACATCCGCGGCACCGTCAGCACCTTCTCGGCGAGTGACTTTCTCAGCCGTGGCGATGGCCGCATCCCTACTGGCCGACAGTGTTTTCACAGTCACGTCACCGGCATATGCGCCCCAGCTGATCAGCTCACCCAATACCGGCGGCGACGTGCGAACAGCGTCGATGGCACGGTCGAGACTGCGGGTGGACCAGGAGACCGGAACGTTGACCAGTCGAATGGCTGCTCCGGTGGCCGCTTGGAAGGGAGTGCGACGCAAAGCTGCCGGCCCCCCGAGTGCCTCCTCGGCAAGGACGGTAGTCAGCCAGTCCACAGTCGCGGAGTGTGCAGTGATGAGGCGGTCGGCCAACGCCGCGACGGTCTGATCGCCGCCGGCAGTGGCCAGGGCCTTGAGGTAGCGGGAGCGGTCGAGGAGTTGATGTTCGAGCGCAAGGTCTCCCAGTACAGCTTCGTCGAAGGGCTGGGCCTGTTCGACCATCGCTTTCACTCCTGCTGTCGCTCGTCCGAGGAACGGACCGACCGATTCCGGAACGCCACCCAGATCGCGAATCGTGGACTCGATGGAACTCGCCCTTTCTCGACCGTTCTCTGCGTTTTCCGTGAGTTCGCGTCGAACCGCTTCGGTTCTGGCCTGAGCGACGCGTGTTTCGGCGACCTGGATCTCGGCATGTGTCAGACCGAGGAGGATGCGCAGCTGGTTGATCAAGGCGGACGTGGTTTCGGAGTTGCTCATATCGGGGTCGTCCCTTCGTCGGTGCGTGCTTTACGTGATGTTCAGCTTGTGCTCGACGAGTGCTCCGCGGACCGCGGAGCCACCGCCGCTACGCGGGCTACCCCGGCCTACCGCGTAGTAACCACAACGAACAAGTGGGGTCGGCGCACCGAGATCGTCGGCGCCAGGACGAGTGAGATCCCGGCCACCCCGAGGTTTCGATTTCTATTCGGCGGGAAGGAGGCATGTGCAGTGCATCCATCCAGAAGCCCACGAGAAACTGCGTCACCCGAGGAGTATCGATATGCCGGACCAGTACGCAATGCAGGACCCGACCACGCGGTTCCCCGCTCCTGTGCGTGAGCGGCAGGCGGAGATCGCACACCCCGGTCTCACCGCAGACATGATTTCTCCTCCCGACCACGGTGAAAACACCTATCGAGGAAGCGGTCGACTCGAAGGAAGGCGTGCGATCGTCACCGGAGCCGATTCGGGCATCGGACGTGCGGTCGCGATTGCATTTGCCAGAGAAGGCGCTGACGTCGTCCTGAATTATCTCGTCGAGGAAGAACAGGACGCTCGAGAAACCGCTCGCTGGGTCGAGGAGGCAGGCCGCAAAGCCATCTCGGTGCCGGGAGATCTCCGAAGCGAGGAACACTGTTCTGCTTTGGTCGAAACCGCGGTACGTGAACTCGGCGGACTCGACATCTTGGTGAACAACGCCGCGTTTCAGATGGTGCAGATGGGCGGCATCGCCGACATAACCACCGAACAATTCGACCGTGTGATGAAAACCAACCTCTACGCACTCTTCTGGCTCTCCAAAGCAGCGATCGCGCAGATGAAGCCCGGATCGACGATCGTGAATACCTCGTCCATCCAAGGTGCGTCCCCGTCGCCCGAGCTGCTCGATTACGCCACGACAAAGGCGGGCATCATCGACTTCACCAAGGGGCTGGCCGCCGATGTCGCACGGAAGGGAATCAGGGTCAATGCCGTTGCACCTGGACCGATTTGGACGCCACTGATTCCGGCGACGATGCCCAAGGAGAAGTTCGAGACGTTCGGGGACGACGTTCCGCTCGGGCGGGCAGGTCAGCCGGCCGAGCTTGCTCCCGCCTATGTATTTCTCGCCTCTGGCGAATCCAGTTACACCACTGGGGAAGTCATCGGCGTGACCGGTGGAAAACCGCTCACCTGAATGTGCGACTAGACAAGGCGTACGACGACGGCGCAACGGTCAACCGTTGTCGAGACCCGCTGCGACCATCGCTGCGGCGGCCTCTCGTTCGGAGAATGAGCCCTTCTCCAGGCCCCGGATGACGCCGGAGCGACCAGCGGGGGAACGGTTTTGGTTCAAATTCGCTTTTCCCTAGACACGGGTCACGTGCAGTTTCGATCCCAACAATCCCTCGCAGCTGCGCATCGGTAAGCCTCCTTGGCTACTCGATGTTGGAAATTGCGCCTACTCAGCCCCGAGTTCCCGATCGACGAACAAGGCTCCTACCCCGCGCGGAGACCTCCCGTTCAGGGTGGCAACGATCGATGTCCAGCTGATCCAAGCATTCCGTCGGCCGGCGAGGACTTCCGAGGCGCCCGTATGCGTGCTGGTCTGCCGACCGAACAAGCGGAGCCCTTCCTCAAAGGTTCGCGACGGTCACTCCGCTACGTTGGGCCGATCGCGGCCGTGCTGCAACGAAAGCCCCGAATCTGCCGGAGAGGCAGCGTGCAGTCCAGTTTCGCGCATGCCGATATCCGCGATCACCCTCGACGCTCAGTTCGCAATGGATCAGCGAGGGGGCAACTTCAGCGTCGAGCACCGAGAGCTTCCCGGCTTGTCACGGACACGGCCCGCCTTCAAGCAGTCGGGCCAGCCGTGGACCCACCGCCGTTCTGCGTCTGGACGGGCGATGACAGGGACGAAGGCTTCCAAACGAACCTCCCACGCCTGCAGCACTTCAGCTCGAAATGGTCTCACGCTGCGCGAGGCGTATCCAGTCGAATGAAGGGGTTCCGGCGCACACTGCCGGAGGTAGCGCTGGCGCGCAACTCCCACCGCCACCGGGAATTTCGGTCGGGATACCCGGGGCTCACTCGCCACAGAAGTCATCGTCTACCGCCAGTTCAAACTGTGCTCAAGAATGCCGAGCCCCGATGCCACCGCATTGCCTTCGAGTGATGGCATGTGACGGCCTTGTTTCCCGGTTTGATCGCCTGCCCGACGGGTAGCACTCGAACGAGGCCGGTACTTCAGTGCCGGAAGACAACGTGGAAAGGACCCACCGTGGCTCGTCAAGACTCACAACCTCAACTCAAGGATCAAGACCTCTATGAAGAACTACGAAAGAAGGGGGATTCGAAGCAGAAGGCGGCGCGGATTTCCAACGCGGCTGCCAATCGTGGACGGTCAAGTGTGGGTAAATCCGGCGGCAAGTCCTCACCGTACGAAGAATGGACGGTCGAAGAATTGAAAAGGCGAGCCAAAGAACTCGACCTGCACGGGTACTCGAAATTGAAGAAGAGCGAACTGATCGACACCCTCCGACATCATTGATCTCACCATTTGGCATGAATCGCGCGGGCCGATCTGGCTCCTCGTTAGCTCCAGCGAACGCTCGCCCCATAATCCTGAAGCGGGTGGCACTCTCTCAGCGGGCGCGGGCAGGGATTCGTCCGTTGAACAGGAAGTCGTCAACGGTTGTGTTGGCCTTCTTGGCGTGCATACGGAGTCGGCCGTAAGGAGCGCTTTTCGACGTCGACCTTGGCGTGGTCGGCTTCGGGCAGTCCTGGCCGGATTCGCCCCGCAGTAAGTCGATCGAGATGATCGTCGGCTTTCCGCTACGCGTTGGCTTCGCCGACGCCGTCGCGGAGGTCCTCGATCCGTTTTGGAATCGACCCCGTAAGCGGCGTTCGGTGTGGCGACTTTCTGATCGATGTGCCAATGTCTCGTCGAGCTTCTCCGCGAGACGTGCTGCGAGAGAACGGAGACAGCGGTCGCCGCCGTCCGGTCACGATGCTCATGTAGCACTGTCCGCTGTACGAACATGTGCAGCACACGAGGTAGGGCGGACAGTTCAGAAGCGATGAGCATCGCGAATCAGCCACCACCATTCGAAAGAACCGTCGACGGTGAGAGTCGCCATCTGGGTCGTAAATTACTATAGGAGCGGAATGCTTTGTATCGGAATTATCGTGGCGGGGGCGGCAATTCGACACTTTGCCCACGAGGGACATGAATAATCCGTTCCGACATCCCCTGTTGTTCCATTTCGTCGAGAAATGCACTCAAAGGCGATGCGAACACTCCGTAGTCGTCGAAGTGCACAGGAATCGCGTAGTCAGGGGAAATCAAGTTCACCGCTTTCACTCCCTCGATCCCATCCATGGTCACCGTCAAACCCCACGGTATTTTGTCGCCGAAAGGCAGCCTCGTCCCACCCAGATGGAAAACGCCACTGTGGATGCGCGGATACCGCCGTGGAATCTCCGCCAAATCCTCGACCGCGAGCGTGTCCCCGGAGACGTACACGCAGAGTTTCGGCGGCTCTGTGCCGGAACCGAATTCGAGGATGCTGCCCATCACCGGCGGTAAAATCCGCGCCGTGGTTGCCCACGACGGCCCGTGCCGGCCAGGCACGGCGGTGACGCGAACCCAGTCGCCGTCCGCCGTGACCGTGCGTGACTCCCAAATCGCCAACCCGGCTGCTTTCTCGAAACCACGACGTCGTAACTTTTTCGCAGCGTGTTCAGTGGTGATGACGGGTAACGCGTGGTCCAAACCCGCCTGCGCACGTCGATCCCAGTGATCGCCGTGCAGGTGCGAGAGAACCACTGCGTCCAGGCGGGGAAGTTGGTCGACGGTCGATGCAGGCGCGCGCAGTCTTTTCGAGGTGAGCCCATGCCCCAGATATGCGTACTCGCCGCGGTGCAGAAAATTAGGGTCGGTCAGTATGGTCACCTTCCCGTACCTGATCAGGAAAGTCGCATTGCCGATAAAGGTGAAAATCCCTTTCTCCATAGGGCTCTGATACCCAGCCTTCACTCCATCAACCGCAGTACGTTTCGAACTCAGGACTCGAACGCCACAAGCCGGTTCAGCATATTGCGCGCCACCGCATGCCAGAGTAATAGGGGGTGGATTTCGAGGCCGGAGAGGCTAGGAAGACTTTTAGTTGACTGGCAGCCTGTGTCATATCCTGCGCGCGAAGCTTGATGTTCCACTTGGCGAGTGGATGTCCGGCGTGGACAGTCTCAGCAACCGATCAGCCGGGCTCTTGCCGAAGTGGAGAGCCTCGGACAGGTCCTGCTGCCACCAAGATCCCCTCGCATGCTCCACGCGGCTTCGACGACGTCGGTGACTGCAATCGGTGTCACTGTTCCAGTCACCACCCCCGTGGCGAGATTCCGAATAGTTTATACAGCAGTCGATGTCGCGATCGCGGCGAAGCGAGAAGTGGACGCGTCAGGATTTTCGAGCACTGGCGGGCGCGGGCATGCAGGGCATGATCGAGGGCGCGAAGGCTGGCGCCGAACGGCGTGTTAGAACACGACACGTGGGGCGCCAGCCACGGTCGAAAGTAACTGGCGGAGAGAGAAAGTGGGTCTTCGGCCGCCGGCATAACTGAAAGGAATCACCGTCTTGATGTACTTCGGCACGAATGGGCGAAGTCACGTTCGGACAGGCAGCGTGCTTCCTTTCTGATTGGTGCATTGTCGCGTTGACCGCTTTCATGCTGTTTCGGCGCTTTCCCGAGATTCACATTCAGACTGAGGAGTTGAAATGTGACAAGGAAGCAGCAACGGACGGGGTGATGGTCATGGCTCGACGTGTGCGGGCGCCATCGGTGCCCACACAGGCGATCGCCAGTGCGGACAACATCGACGAGCACTCCTCGTCTGTCCGCGGGATACCGGGTCCGCAGGCGGCTTCCACGGCAACGCAGAATCAAACCGGCATTGGGTGGAGCCATGTTTGATCCGGTCCCTGTCCGGGAAGGTGAGATTTCTAGTATTCGCGGGCTCAGGGCAGGGACCGCACCGAAAACGCAAGCAGCGGAGGGATTGCCATGACACACCTCACTTCCGACCTGCTCTCGACCGGCATACCGACGCTGGGGGTGGAGGAGGAGTTCTTACTCTGCGAGCCCCGAACGGGACGGCCCAGTTTGCGCAGTAGCGAGGTCGGATCCATTGGCCGCGGACTCGGAGTCTCCCTTCAACGTGAACTTTCCCGTTGCCAAGTGGAAACGTCGACGTCTATAGGGGCCCACATCCGCGATCTTCGTGCTCAACTGTGCGAATCACGCGCCGCCGCCGCTACCGCTGCTGCCGAGGGGGGCTGTCAGCTGCTGGCCGTCGGGACAGCGTTTTACGACCCTCCGCCTGACGCGATTACACCGACGTCGCGGTACCGGCGTATGGCGGGGCAGTACGGCGCGCTCACCACAAGTGTGATTTGCGGTTGCCATATCCATGTGGGGGTCGAGGACCGCGAACGCGCCGTTCAGGTCGTCAATCATCTACGTCCCTGGTTGCCCACAGTCTTGGCATTGACCGCGAATTCGCCGATGAGCGCCGGAGTTGATACCGGTTACGCAAGCTGGCGGCATATCGTTTTCGGCAGATGGCCGAGCGCGGGTCCGCCTCCACGGTTCGAGTCCGCCCGACACTACGAGGACGTTGTGGAAACGATGTTGGAGACGGGGCTCATCCTTGATCCTCATATGGTTTATTGGGACGCACGCCTTTCGGATCATCTTCCTACGGTAGAGATTCGGATCAGCGACGTGCCGGCGACGGTAGAGGAGACGATCACTCTGGCCACGCTGGTACACGCCTTAGTCATCATGGCAACCAAGGCAGTGGTCAGCGGTGAAACGGTCCCGGCTGTTGACCAGGATTTACTCCGCGCAGCATGCTGGCGGGCCGCTCGTGATGGTCTCGATGGCAAGGCACTCGATTTGAAATCCATCCGTCTAGTGACCGCTCGCCAAGCTGTCCGTCGGCTGATGCACCATGTTGCGCCTACACTGACCGCTCTCGGCGAGCTCGACCGTGTCGCGGCCGCGGTGAACAGAGTTCTTGCCCGCGGAAATGGCGCGATCGTCCAACGTCGAGAACTGGCACGGCGGGGAAGCGTCTACGACGTGATCGACCTGTGTGCCCGGCGCACAGTGGAGGGATGCACGCAGCCAAGGGACGTCAGTTTGTTGTCTCACCCCGGTGCAGCTGTCTATCCGTAAACCTCTAGGGCAGTGGTCGGTTGGTTCGACTGGCACTTGGCTGCGGACGACCTCCTGGGCCTCGGAATTTGGTCGATAATATGACGGCTATCGACACTTTGAAGTTATCGTTGCGCCAGGAGGGCTTGGGGCCAGGTCAGTCGCTGTAAGTTTTGGGTCAGGCGGAAAGATGGCACACTCCCAGCACCCGTACAATAGCGTCTGACCTGGCGCGATGCTAAGATTCGCCTGAATTGGGGCTGCGCTGTCTTCCTCAGGTGGGGACCGAATGGAAGTTTGGACGTCCTCATGCCTGACAACGATGCCTTCGAGGTGCCGCAGAGATTGGGACGCGGTTATGTCGAAGCGAGTCAGCAGTATTGAGTAAATTTCACCGTGCCGTCGCCGTCCTCGCCTCGTACCTCGCACAATTCGACTACAGCGATAGAGGAACCGCCGACTCTCACACTGCCGCTTCGGCACTCACGCCTGAGGACCGTCACCGCCGTCGAGGCGACTACGCGGACAGTATTGCTGGGTGACCGCGACAGAAGTCAGTGATGAAGACGTCGCGGCGCTCAACCAGATGCGGGCAACGCTACGGCTTCCTGCCCTCATCGTGACCGCCGACGGCCCTCGTAACGGCAAAGACTCGTCGTCGAGAATAAGGAACCCTATCGGCGAACGGAGGTTACTTTCGAACCCAGTACCGAGGGTGTGCGTCGGTTACGAAGGCCCCTGCATCGCACCGCGCAAGCGCCAACTTCTGCACGAGCACCACCGCACGCGCTTTACAAATGCGCCTCCCACCGGCAACGACGGACCGCCTTACTGGCAAACCGCCGAGCCTCGAAACCCACTGCAGACATCCCGATTACCTACGAAACTACTGGGCTGCCACGCCCCGATACCGCAGGCAATCAACGCCGTTGGGATACGGTTCGCATCCTTCCCCAGTTACTGGCTGCACCGACGTCGTGTCCCGCTCGCACCCGCTGCAGGAACGGAAAATTTCCAGAGCGACAACGTCGACGTCCCGGCACCCCGATGCCTCGCCGTCATCCCATCGTGCTGGTCGAAGGAGATGATTTGGTGGCGCGGAAAACCACGAGTTCCTCAGTAGCCTGACCAGCCACGATCAAACCCCGTTGCTCGAGAACCGCTCGCCGCGAACGCATGACGGGACCGAAAGGAACCAAACTCCTGGCCACCACAGTCACCGTCAAACCGCATTCTTCCAACATTGCCTCCGTCTTCTGCACACCACACAGCGCTGACTGCAGCAACAGTAACGTCCCACCCGGAGCCAACACTTCAGCGCAAGACAGCGCGATCCTGTCAAGTAATGCCCGCCCGTCTTTCCCGGCGTCCCACGCACGCTCGATACCGGTCGTAGGCAACTCATCGCCCCACGCCGGAACATACGGCGGGTTGGAAACGACGACATCGAACAACTCGCCCTGCACCGCCGCCGTCAGATCACCTCGCCGAACATCGATACGCTTTCCGGCAACGACCGCATTGAGTCGCGCATTCAGACACGCCCGGCGAGCAATGTCCACGGCGACAACGTGCCCGGCCCCCGCCTTGGCCGCGGCGACCGACAACGCGCCTGTACCGGCGCACAAATCCAACACCCGAGTGCGCGGTGTCAGACTATGCGCCAAGAGGGCATCGTTGAGCAAGGATGTGTCCTGTTGAGGTGGATATACACCGGGTAAACGCACGATCATCATCGACTCCTCGGTTCTGGCACCATGCACACGCCCATTCCCCGAACAGCACGTACGCAAACCGATCGTCAATTACCTCGCGCTCGAATCGGTCTCGTACCCTGCCGGAAGGCTGTGGCGGGGCAACCGTTCGATTCGACGGTATCCGGCGCACCCCCGCCCGGCGGCCTCGACGCAACGATCATCGACCCGGCGCACGGAATATTGCGCTTGAGGTCGGCCTCTCGCGGCCGTCGCATCCGCCCAACGCGTGCTGTGCGCACCGCGACGAATGAAGTCGGAAGACGTTGCCGGGACACTGAGGACGCGGGTCGTACGAACCCAACCGCTGGATGCGTACCGAGACCACGGGTCGCATCGCCCCGCCGACCCCGCATCTCGCTACTCCTGGCTACGCCGAGGACGTCCCAAATCCTCTCATACGATGTGTTCGACAATGGGGCAACTATCGTCACCGGCAGACCGAAGGACAGGTCCGACCCCCGAAGCGGTTAGGTAGCCGTCAGGCCTTTCCTCTGGCCTTTTTCGGGGCGATAGGGCCCCGGTCGGCGTACATTGCCTCGATCCGAGACTTGATCTCCGTAGTACTCATGGAACCGCTGCGCACAGTCGGTCGCGAGTTTGATGAAGTCGAGGCGGTCATGTGAAATTCCTTGCTGATAGAGAATTCGATCTTCGGAGCGGCTCGGTCGAACCGTCAAATCACGAGAGCAGCGATTCCGATACAGATCACGACAAGCGTCGCGACTCCCACACTCACGGCGACGGATCCGGTCAATATCAACGCCGGAACAGATGCCGGCAATGCCGAGCCGACTGCGATCACCGACGTCGACCGCATTGGTGTCACCCGAGGTTCGTGCGGGGGTAGTTCGAATGCGGGGCGGTTCATGGGTTTTGGCGTCCTTCCTGAGTGGGCCGCGCGGTACGTGGCGCGCCCTTGGCTGCGATGCGAACCTGAAGGGTTCTGCACAAGCCCTGTGATCTCAAGGCGGGGTTCTATGTGTCCGACCGGCACAGTAAGTGTGAAGCAGATCACTTCGTGCCGTATTTCGTTGTACACCTCACGCGGTGTTCATGCCACTCGGACAAGCGTCCACCATCGTTTGTTCATCCGCTCCGCATTGCAACGCCCCACGAAGGGATCGAGATTAGGCCGATGAGGCGGCCAAACCGAACACGGACTCCAATGCCTTGTGCCGTCCTTCTTCCGATGACACGCGGCTTCGAAGCCGCACGGGCAATGAGGGCACGGCTAGGACCGTCCGCCGGACCGTGCCTCGATTCCTGCTCTTTTGTCGTGATACCTATCCGTCCGGCGGTGCCCCTTTTTCTTTCGACGTCCAAGTGGCTACCCCCGAGACGGGGTCTAGTCAGGGGTCGAGCGTCTCGGCGGCATGCGCGCAACCGGGTTCAGCCCCTGGACCTGCCGTCTGGATGATTCTGATCAGCGTCGTAGGTTCACGTCGATGGGAACAAATACTGACTGGCGATGAGTGGGCGGGGCTGAGCGGCCGAGTGCCGACACCGCGACGTCTGAGCAACCGTCTGGCTGGCTTTCACGATCGTCTCCCCCACCCCCGAGCATCTCGTCGAGGAACTCACGCACCACGGCCGACGCCTCCGCCACATGTACACCGGCGAACATAAGGAGCTTGTGGTGGTCACCGTGGACGGCAGCAGCAAGCGCGCAGACCGGACACCAAATGCAGGCGCTGGGCGTGGGTAGTTCGTCAGGAGTCGATGACCTACCCGCGCGCTCCGGTCCTTCGGTGAACGTGGCAACAATCGGCTCGATCCGTGTGAGAGCAGTATTTGCCAGCTTCATCAGCTCTTGCAGGAACGTGGCGGGATCGTCCCAGTTGACGCGATGGTGCCCCTGTCCCCTATGTTCTTTCAACGCGGCTCCTCCGTTGGAGTGGTCTGGTAAGTCCGGGGTGTCGCTACAACCGTCGGCAATGACGCGAGCCGGAGATGACGTCATACGGCGATCCCGCCCAATACCTAGCAGCACGTGACAAGCCGCGAAGCCGTGTACCCGAGACTTTTCCATCCTGGTGACACTTGTTTTTCCGACGACATCCGGGGCATCGACGGTGAAACGCGCGCCTCGACAACGATCTATTCGGCTGCGACTTGGCAGCCGGGACGCTGCCGTGCATCGTCCACACGCCCCTCGCGCGAGCCCAGCCTCCACTGAAGCCCCGGCCGCACCGTCAACGTGCGAAAACTCAAGACGGAAGGTCAAACCGGTGGCGCTTGCGGCGGCTTCTTGGCATCACGGCCGCTGAGTTTGTCACGAACCTTGTCCAGCGCAGCAGCAGCCATCCCCATAGTGTTGAGCACAGCAGGATCCGAAGGGGTCCCCGGATGCGGTCGGGTCGGGGCCATCGGCTTCGCCCGCGCCATCTTCTCCCCCAACGCCTCGAGATCCGCCGCGGTCATCGCCTCCCGCAGCCGCGGCCACACCTGCTCCTGCTCGAACTCGATGTGCTCGCGTGCAGCCTCGACAAAGCGGGCCAGAGCCTCCTCGAACACTGCATCGCCCGCCTCACCGTCCTCGAGCATCTGCAGGATACGTTTGGCCGCGTCCTCCTGCGCAACACCGTGGTCAGCGAGCTCGTCGCCGCCCTCCACTGTCCGGCGCACTGCCGGCCAGAAGAACTGCTCCTCCACTGCCTCGTGCTGAGATTCGGCGATCACCAGCGTGGTCACCATGTCGTTGCGGGCACCGAGCCCCACGCCCTCCCCGGCGCGCGGAACCTCATCGAGTGCCTCGAGCAGGCCGAGCACACTTTCGTGATCAGCGCGAAGGAACGCCAACGCATCCATCTACCTCACCTCCCGAAACTGCCCGCCACACAGAATTTCGATCAAACATGACACTGCACACGAGGACATGGCGATCACACGGTCCCAGCATGCTGTTCGTGCGTGAACGGCTTACTACCCGACACTGCCGGCGCCCCGTCAGGATTGAGCTCACCACCCCGATTCACCGACTCTTCTCCCCCCAGCCACTGCTCGGTCGGCTTCTCGACATACCGCCACTGCATTCCCTCCGGCCACGGCCCCTGCCCCTCGTTCCACGGGCCACGCGTCGACTGACCGTCAGACATGTTGAACGCAACATTCTGAAACCGATCGTCACCAGGAAGTTTGCCGGGCGGAAAGTTCACCGGTAGCTCGTTGAGCGCCGCGGTGAACTGCTGATAGTGCGCAACCTCCCGGGTCATCAGAAACGTCAACGTGTCCTGCACCCCCGGATCATCGGTGAACTGCTTGAGATATTCGTAGACGATCTTCGCCCGGGACTCCGCCGCCAAATTGCTCCGAATATCCACCGACGGTTCACCGTTGGCGTTGACAAACGTCCCCGACCACGGCACACCCGCCGAATTGACGACATCCGGGCCACCACCACTCAACGTGAAAAACAGCGGCGAGACCGCCGCCTGATGAATCACCTGCTCACGTCCGTCGGAGGTCGCGATCGCCGGCATCCAGTCACACCGTTCGTTGGCTTCCTTCAGGTCGTCGTTGAGCCCGTCGAGAAGCATCGTGATCATCGACCCCACGATCTCGAGATGAGAAAACTCCTCCGTCGCGATATCCATGAACAGGTCGTACATCTTCGGGTTCTTGCGACGCAGCGTAAAGGCTTGCGTGAAGTACTGCATCGCCGCCTTCAGTTCACCGTTCTCGCCTCCGAACTGCTCCTGCAGCAATGTAGCGAAACGAGGATCCGGGCCACTGACACGCACATCGAACTGCAAATCCTTGTTGTGAACAAACATCTTTCACTCCCAACGCGAGTAGATACACGACTCCGAGCGGCTACCCACACACATGAGGGACAAACCCGCCAGCACACCAACCGACACTCCCTCCGTCACATTTGATCACCGCCCACCGAAGGAGAACCCTTCACATCGGATCCCGCGTGGCGTCGATCAGCCATCGCCAAACAGGGGCACCAACACCGTGCACCGCAGATCCCGCCACCCGACCGACAACGAACCTCGAACAACCCTGCAGGACATCTCAGCGCAACCTGCGCAGCTTCCAGGTTGTTCCAAGTCGTTGGTAGACAAGTATTTCCGGGTCACGTCGTAGGTTTGTTCGGAGGCGACGGCACGGTTCGATTGCGGGACTACGGCCGCACACGGAGGGTGCTGTGCCGCGCGTGTTGTCGGGGTTGCTACCGCGTCGAACCTCATGATCGATCTGATGTATGCACCATCGGGGTAGATACTGGAAAGACACGTCGCCGACGCAGTCACCGCTGCCAGTGGTGCCTCGGCTTGGGTGTGAGTCGAGACGGGGCCGTCATCGGAATGACGAACTTCGCTGCGCACCAATGGAGAATCGCTTCCGGGCACCGGTCGCGTTATCTCCGCGCCCATCTTGATTCGAGGTCTGACCGCGATAGCCCACAGTGCCGGAGCATCGCGGGCGTGCGAAGTCCGGGCACTGAAGGAATGCCTTGGCGCCCAATCAGTTCGGTTCTGAAAAGGACGAGGTGCGAGCTTTTCGGCGCAACCTATCGCCCAACCGAGGTAGGAAGAAACTGATTTTTTTCCGAGCCGCGATTCGCAACAATGCCGCCCCCTCTGGAGTTAGTGAGATGTCAGGGGGATCGGCGCGGATCGTCCGTTCGAATCTATTCAGTTCTGACGCTATGTGATTCGCTCTGTCGCTGTGTCGGCATCGCCGTCGGGGTAGTCAGTTTGTGCTGCCTCGGTGCGGTACGTCGCTCGTGTTTTCGCCCAGATGGCGTACGGTTGCTGCCTTACCTACCGCAGACGTGGGAAAGTGCATCTGAGCGGCCTCATCCGGTGCGGATGACTACTGTGACCTGACCCGGCGACATCTGCGATGCGGACATTGCGTGCCTGCGGTGGGTGCACGGACCGATCATGTTCGTAAGTGACGACGTCACCGTCTTGCAGGGAATGGTAGATACCGCTTCCGGCAATCTCGGTGAAGTGCACGAAGACGCTCGGGCCACCTTCGTCGGGCAGAATGAACCCGAATCCGTGTTCGAAGTTGAACCACTCGACGAGACCACGCTTCACTTCTCTGGCACGTAAATCGCCCGTACAGGACCCTTCTGTGCCAGAGATTCTCGTATCGACGGTCATCTCGGTTCCTCTCCCGGGCCGCGTCGCTGACGACCGCGGCCCATACCAAGCGCGGCGGTAGCGAGTCCTAGAACGCAGACGAGTGCTCCTACAACCACATTCGACCAGATCAGGGAAGTGCTCGTAGCGACGCCCGCCACAAGCCACGGAGAGACAATCAGCCAGATCCCGAGTAGTGGGGCAACGAATGTCGTGCCGTGGGTGCGGCCGTACGCGGATCCGAACGCCACTGCCAGCAATCCGATCGCAGCACCACATATCAAGTTCGTGGCGGTCAGATTGGTTTGTGCGGTGAAGCCGATGATCCATGCGGACGCCGCTGCGTAGAGTCCAGTGAGCAACATCAGCCCCTCCACCATCTGAGTGGTTGGTTGTTGGGCCGCTCGGTCGTAGCGCTCCCGCATTGCCATGATGTCGGGGTGAGTGTGCATTGGAGCGTGGATTGATGATGACATGGGAATTCAACTCCTCGACGGATCGGAAGGCGCTGCCCCTTGCGATCCGTATGTGCGTTTCTGGGGCACAGGCACTTTCGGAACCGATGAGTGCCCTGAGCCATCAGACACGTACCCAGTCCTCCGTTGATCAATGCACTATCGGCGAAAAAATCGAGAAGTTTTCGGTGTGCGCTGGAGTCACGGTCGAAAGACGGCACGCACGCATCCGTCCTTTTTCTCCTTGAACAGTTCGTAACCGCGGACGGCATCGGCGAGTGGCATGTCATGGGTGATCAAGACTGACGGGTCGAGGTCTCCTTGCAGTACGTAATCGAACATGCGCGGCATATATCGCTGCCCATGTTGTTGCGCCGAACGCAGTGTCAGACTCTTGTTCGTGATCAGACCCATCGGAAACTTGTCGGTGAGGCCGTAAACGCCGAGGACCGACACGACGCCGCCTTTCCTGCACGCGAGAACAGCTTGGCGGAGCGAAGTAGCGCGGTCGGTTTCCAGGCGCAGCAGTTGTTTGGCCCGGTCGTAAAGTTGTTGAACCCCTGTACCGTGGCCTTCCATACCCACAGCGTCGATGCACGAGTCGGGGCCGCGTCCACCCGTCGCTTCACGTAAGGCCTCCTGCACACTGTCGACACGCGAGTAGTCGATAGTTTCGGCACCAACGACGTTGCGCGCCAGCTGAAGCCGCTCTGGAAACCGGTCGATGACAATTACGCGTTCTGCACCGAGCAGACGCGCACTATGGGCGGCCATCACTCCGACACCGCCGCTACCCCAGACGGCAACGGTGTCACCGGGCGAGATATCACAGAATTCCGCACCCATCAGTCCTGTGGGAACTGCGTCCGAAAGGAACAACGCCTGCTCGTCGGTGATGCCCTCCGGAACTGCAAAACAATTGACATCACCGAACGGTACGCGGATGTATTCGGCATGGGACCCTTGGTATCCGCCGAATGGGTGTGTGTAGCCGTAGATTCCGCCAGTGGGATAGCCGAAGACCGGTTGCTGTAACTCGGCATTGGGATTGGTGGTATCGCACACCGAATACAAGTCGCGGTCGCAGTACCAGCACGATTTACAGCCGATGAACGAGGGCACGACGACGCGGGCACCGACGCTTGTCTGCGTCACCTCCGAGCCTGTCTCGATTACCTCACCCATGAACTCGTGTCCGAAGACGTCGCCTTCCTTCATTCCCGGCAGGTAGCCATTGATGAAGTGCAGATCGGATCCACAAGTCGTGGTAAGCCGCACTTGGACAATGACGTCGTGGGGATTGGTTATCCGTGGATCGTCCACCGTTTCCACGGCGAGATCGTTGACCCCGTTCCAGCACAGTGCGCGCATGAAGACCTCCTCCGATCAGTGAGCACCTTTGCGGGCACTTGGATTGTTGGAGAGCGTGGGGGCCTCGCCGGTCTGCAACAGCGCGCGGGCTCGATAGAGCACTTTGAACAGCACTGTTTGGGTGAATAGGTCCGGAAACGGCATGTCGGCCTTCAGGGTGACTTCTGTGCCCATATCAACTGGAGCCGAGCGATACCTGACGACCACGGTAGCGTCGTTACTACTGTCCGAGTTCGCGTCATCACCACTGACCGCGACGAACCGTAACTCGCCGTCAGCGGTGTGAAGTCGCGTACGCCACGTGTGTACCTCACCGGCGCCGATTGACAGCGTCCACACGAAGATTTCGTTCTCAGGCGAGCTGACAGTTGCAACATCGCCAAAGACCTGCGACAGCCTCTCGGGATCTCGCCAGAATCTTTCCATGTCGTCGCTGCCGACGCTGATGGTCACGGTCTGCGAGCTAATACCTCTGCGCCCATCGTGCCTGAGACCCTTGACCACACGCGCGGCAAGTTGTTTCCTCACGTTGTAGAGAATGCCCATCGCCCCTCCCATAGCGGACCGTCCCATTGTTCGGCAGTACCCGATCGCCGGTAATGAAAACGGCATCATCTGCCCTGTCGGCACGCCGTCGTATCCGGACTGAGAGGGGCTATGAGGATGGTTCGTGTCCACTGTGCGCCGCCCACTTATCGTCGCCAGACGCGAAACATCGCGGCTCTGATGTCCCGGCCACCCGCTCTGCACGTGGCCGGACCGATCAACAGAAAAGATCTCGACCATGTGGACTACGAAATCCTGTAAGAGCGTGAACACATCTAGGAATCGATCATCACACCCGTTCAGCGAACCCGCCCGTGAGACGCCTTCGCCGTACGCCGCCCCTTCTCACATTGCGTCGTCGTACCGCCATCGTCGCTCATGGGCCCACCAATTCGAGCGTTGCGCGAACAGGCGATTGAGTGGCTCCACAGATCTGAACGCGGCATAGATGTGGAACCCCAACCGTCCGTTGCCGGCCGGGTTCCACGGGGTGAGACGTCCCCGTGTTGAGCACACAGCACGGGGACCCATTTTCCGCGCCGGGCTCCTTGTTCGACCCCGCGTCTACACCCTGAAACAGTCCGTTAGGTTTGGCCTGCGGAGTATATGAACCGTTACCACCGAATCACTTTCAGCGCTGCGCGATCACGCGGAGCGTCGAACGCGACCAGATCTCCGCCCAAGCTCGGCGCACTCGACGTCGTAGGCGGAAACCCTGACCGGACGCTCCGACGGTCCCCCTCACACCGGCGGCATGCACCGTCTTTCCACCCGCCACGGAAGTCGAAACCTTCCTCACCGGTGACCGATAGTCCAACTGTGAGCCAGAACCAGCCCCTCCGACTTGACCCCAGCCGACGCGGTCGTCGCTACGCGTCAATCAGCGGGCGTCACCCGAACAAGTTCACTCCACCATCTAACGCCTGAACACCAGACCTTGACGCCGCCAAGAAATTGTTCACCGTCGTAGTTGTGTGCGTCGGCCCGGTCCCAGCTGGTTTCTTGTTGGCCACCGCGAGGACGGCGGGCATAAGACCCTCGACGGGTCGTCGCCGGATCGCCAAATCTGCTGGATTACGCCAAAGGTGGTAGGCGAACGACTTGTCCCGCATAAGCCAGGCCGGCACCGAATCCGAGCAGCAGCGCCATGTCGCCGTGTCGGGCCTCGCCGGAACGGAGAAGCTGTTCCATGGCCATGGGAATCGATGCCGCGCTGGTGTTGCCGCTTTCGACGATGTCGCGGGCCACAGCGACGGTGTCGGGCAGACCCAACGTCCGCACGAGCGCGTCGGTGATGCGACTGTTGGCTTGGTGTGGAACGAACGCATCGAGGTCGCTGGCTGTAATTCCAGCTCTGTCCAGTGCGTCGCGGCAGGCCTTCTCCAAAAATGTTATCGCCCAGCGAAATACGGCCTGGCCATTCATTCGAATATAGGGCCGTTCACTGCGTTCGCCGGAAACCTCGGCCGCAGCAACCTCGGCGAAGTACTCGGTGAAGTCCTTGTCCTGCTTGATTGCAGAGGTCTGACTTCCATCCGAACCCCAAGCGACCGGGCCGATCCCCTCGGACTCGGACGGGCCGACCACCACCGCTCCAGCCCCGTCCGCGAAAATGAAGGCACAGGTTCGGTCGGTCGGATCGAGCAGATCGGAAAGCCGTTCCACTCCGATCACCAGCACATGACGTGCCTGCCCCGCTCGGACGAGGGCTGCGGCATTACCGAGCGCGTAGCAAAAACCTGCGCAACCGGCTGAGACGTCGAAAGCTGCAGTGTCGTGCAATCCGAGTTCCGTCGCCACGACCGCGCCCGCGGAGGGCCCCAGCACCATTTGCGACGATGTCGCCAGTACGACTGCATCGATCTGTTCGGCGGCGATACCGGCGGCGGCGAGAGCGCTGCGAGCGGCGCTGACGCTCATCGCCACGATGGTCTCGTCCGGTTCCGCCCACCCGCGCGCTGCAATTCCCGACCGGGTGCGGATCCATTCGTCGGAAGAGTCGATACGATCGACGATTTCGGAATTGGGGACACTCCGTCGGGGCCGGTAGACGCCCAGCCCCAGGAGGGCTGTGTGAGCAACGGAAGGCGCTGTGGAAATGAGCACGGAATCCTCTCCGGGGGACCTGACGGTCCACGTCTCCTGCATCTAACATCAACAGAACTGCACACACAAACGCACGCGCCGCCAATACCCTCTTGTTGGGGGCACAAGCTCGCGCTCACAGCCCTTACCAATGGGCAACTCGACCTTTTGAGTAGGCGCCGGGACGTCAACTTTGAGTTGGTCTCGGAACATCAAGCACCGCTATATCGTTCGAATTGCCAACCCGCGTACCACCGCACGACTGAGGACGGCGCCACGACAGTTCTCGTGGACATTTCCTCCGGCCATTGGCGGCGGATGCACTTCCCTTACCGCATGAACATCGGCATGCGGCCCGGTATCGCCCACAGTTTTGAGTCCAATTCCTGCGTGATCGTGAATTCGTTCAGTCGAATGACGAGGTCACGATCAGCAGACACACGGGTTACCAACCTGAAGCCTCCATCGAAGCAAAGACCCGGGAGCGGGCGCACCCGTGGATCGTATTCCAGCACCGAATCGAATTCGCGAAGTATGTCGTAGAAATCTCGCAACGCACCGAGTTCGAATCTGGACATGCCGACGCCGCCTGTTGCGATGAACCGAACATGACTGCGCACACTACGAGCCGGAAAAGAATTGAGATGCTCCCGTTGGACGACCCAGGGAAGAGGACTCTTGCTGTCGATCTCCGCACGAAAAAGAGTGCCTGTGACAAGAGACCGTGGTGTTGACGGTAGCGATGGACGGGGTCGAGGTGCAGTCATTGCGGTTTCGCGGCCATAGTTTGTCAACGGTTCGATTTGAGCTGGTTCGTCTTGAGTTCACAAACCATTCTGTGCCCTGCCGGCGCCGAACACCGCTCCGTACCAGAAGCCTACTGTGCGAGTACGTGACGTCCACCACGATCAGTGTCACTGCCGCGATTCCTTGATCGGCGACGTCGTGCAAGTAGGCCGCCGCCCATACCCAACTCAAAAAGAAAGTACGTCCCCTTCCGGTGCCCGCGAACCCAGCAGGTAAGTACGTGGCCCTCAGCAGGCGGAACCGCCGCTGAGAATACCTCGGAGACTAGGACGGACGGCGGCTGAGCGCATTGATCCTGACTGCACCAAGTGTTCGGCGACGTGTTCCGCGAAGAGTGAATATTCACGATCGAGCCGCGTCCATCCCGTCGGGCGCGGAAGGCA
Source organism: Rhodococcus sp. 66b (assembly GCF_002076325.1). Lineage (NCBI taxonomy): Bacteria > Bacillati > Actinomycetota > Actinomycetes > Mycobacteriales > Nocardiaceae > Rhodococcus > Rhodococcus sp. 66b. The sequence goes on along the minus strand of NZ_MUZB01000016.1, from coordinate 61,106 downwards.
CATCCCACCGATCACGCTCTCCTGCAACGAAATCTCTGCACACGTGAGATCGATCCCCGAACCGTCAGGCACCGGTTCCACCAGTAAGGTCCACGCGCTCACGAACGTCCTCGTGAACGCAAGAGTCCGGTCCTGAGACCGCGTTCAGTTCGTGGATGAACCGAACGAAAGAGTCGGAATCTACCGACGGGACTATCGACTTGCGACCTGCGGGTATCGACGAATCAACTGATCGTGCACGATCTTCAGCCTATGTCTCACCGTCATGAAACCTCCACCGGAATCGCCTTCGCGAGCACCATGCGCCTGCACGATCGCTCAGGGAAGTGCCATCAACGAATCTCGGTCGGCAGAATTTCGGCACTCGCAATCTGTAGAGCCTCTCGACCCGCAAACTTCGGCTCACCATCAACGGGCGGTTACGCGCTGGAAGGGCTTCACGAATGCAACCAGGAATCCCGCCAACCGTCGGTCAAACCCCGCCGTTTGAAACCTCTCGCGCCGGCGGTGTGGACCTGCACCGTCAACACCAACAGCCACCGAACGACGACGTGTGCTCGTCAGTCTCGATCGACTCCTCACGCACCACCACCGACCCGCCGAGCGCGTCGAAATGTAGCACTGAGCTCACGGGGTCATGTCGGACCCACACGGCCACGGACAGTGGATGCCCCGGGCGGAAAATGTATGAAACCAACTCGATCTGCCCCGGTCTCTCCAGGTCGCGGACATCAGACACAGCCGCCCGAATCCGTGGCCCCGACACCTCCGCCGCTGCGAACGCCGTCTCGCCCGCATGCAGGTCAGTCATCGAATCCATGTCCTGCACCGCACCCTCGCGTACTCAGTAGAGATGAAGCAGACCATCGGCGGCCACGGCCTCGACGGAAATGAGGTTTGCGGTGACGTCAACGCGCCGAATCGGCAACCCGCCGAGAGTCGAGTCCGGTCGCTTAGGTGGTGGTCTTTCAATTTCGGCTCAATCCTGCGCAGGCACAGCCTCGTTCAGGCTAGACCCTCGCACGCGTCGCGCGTCCGCGCCGGAAGATCCATTGATGGACTACCACGCGGTTTCTCGGGTGGCATCGGGTAACACCCCAGTTTCCGCGTGCACAGGGCAGTTGCGTCGTTGCCTGGGTCACCGCTTTGGGAGGGTGTCGACTATCTCGGTAGCCACGGACGCGAGTCGGACGTTCAGGCGCTGAGACTGCTGCACCAGCAGCTCGAACGCGCGATCCTCCCCAATCCCGTGCAGCACCATCAACATTCCTTTCGCCCGTTCGATCACTCCCCGCGTCCGCATCGCGGCCTGCATGCCTTCGACCTCGCTCCTCCACATCTCCGCACGACGCGCATTCCACACCGCACCTTCGACCGCAGCCACGAACACTTGCAACAGCACCTCGTCGGTCTCGCTGAACCCACGATCGCCCAACCCGTACAGATTCAGCGCTCCCACCTTGGACTCTCCGGTGAGCAACGGGACAGACAAGTAACTCGCCACGCCCATCCCCGCAACCTTTGCCGCGAATGCGGGCCATCGCTGCTCTGCATCCTCGATCCGCGCCCGCACTACCTTGCCAGTGCGCGCAGCTTCCAGGCACGGGCCTTCGTTCGCCCGGTATTGATGGGCTTCGACATCGAAAGCACGCTCTTCCGTACACGCGATTGTCTCCGGCTGCTTACCAGGGGCCGGCAGGATCGTCACCGCAGCCATGTCCGCGGCTAGCATTGTCGCCACGATCTGCTGGCACACCGATTGCAAAAAAACCGACAGTTGCATAGGCGTCCGCAGTAACGCCCCGAAACGCTCGAGCGCGGTAGCGATGTCGGCGGAATCGTAATCCAGCGACGCTCCGCCAGAGAGCGAAAAAGACCCGACACATGCAACAGAGGGGTCGTTCCGGTTCATCGTGGTCCTGTCTCGCAGGCACCATCCTGCGCGCACTCCAAAGGTGGCGGCGCTGGCTTCACCGTGGCTGCGATTTTACCGCCCACGGATGGATACGACGAAACCTGGTCCCTACTTACACCATTCGAATAGTCAGCCCGCGTCCACCTGGAAATATTTGTCCACGACGATGCCGCGGGTGAGATCTGTGATGAGGCGTTGCGACGAGAATGCTTCGGCGCGCACCGGATCAGCGTCTCCTCACACCGATCCCCACCGCATCACCGGCGCCACGCCGCGACTTGAACATTCCCACTGCGAAACACGGCATCGCCCGGCCGCGAAATCAAGTCATGTGCCGGATCGAGGTCGGCCAATGCCGCGCCCTCGGTCGAATCCGCATAAAGTCGGTGCTGGATACTTGCCCCGATCCGGGATCCACAGGCGCCCCCTGTATCTCAAGCCCATCAGTCCTCGCTTGCTCCCGCTCTCTCGATGTCTTGGCCACCGCAGACGGCCGCCAGATCGTCCTCCGAGCCGTCGATCGGCCGGTCACTGCGCATATAGCGACCGTGGACTGGCTCACCACGGTACGGCCACGCCGAAGTGCTTGGCGGTCCGGCAGCGTTGCACCCCAGCCTTTTCCAAGATGTCGTCGCAACTGCGATACGGTTGGCCAACGTGCCAATGTCGCGGTCCGCTGGTGGCATCGACCGAGCCGTTGACGACCTCCACATCGCACTGCCCGCTCTCAGCGAGCTCACCGGGTGGGTAGCTAAGGCGGGGGCATAGTCGCCAAATACTCGCGGCATGAAGGGATGTGGGCTCGTCATAGTCGAGAAGGTCCCCGCGGAGAAGGCGCCGCTGGCTCCGTTGACGTCCCATGGTCGGTGCGTAAGTCGAGAGGACTGTCGACCGGGGCGAGCTACATGTGTCGACTTGGATGAGCTCTTCTCCACTGAAGCCGTGTTCGCAGTGAAAAATTGAACGAAGCCATCCACGTAGTCCGCCCGCCGCGCGGTCCCGATGGGCTACGATCACGCGAAACGTCGTCGGTATCGACTTCAAACCCGCCACACGAACATCGACCTAGATACCTGGATATCTGCCAGACTCATCGAAAGCGCTGTCGTGCAACGTGTTCCTTTTGAATCTCATACTCACATCGCTCTCCGAGCGACGGAGCGGATTGACGGTTCGGTGATGCGCGGGATATACCGTTGATGCGCTCGTTGGCCTCCCAGTCGACTCACCATGCCTTGACTTTCCATTGCTTCGTTGCGACTTGGATTCGCGTGAGTGCACGCGGACGAAGTTTGTACGTGGATGTTGGCAGACAGCGGGTTCCACCGCGCCGCCAACGATACAGTTCGAGGGCCTCGTGCTGGGCCGCATTACGGAAACTGCCAAGCAGAATCGATGGAACCTTCACTGCACATACCGTGCACCACGCTCCTCACCGGCTGTCAGGGTTCGCCAACACCAACGCCGAATACGCGCCAGCACTGATGCCTCGTCGCCGAGCGTTCTCTTCGAGCCGTGCGGTTGCGAGTTCGATCGAAAGACCCTCGAGTTCGGCAATCATGCCGACCGCCTGCTCCACTTCGCCGCGGACCGTGACCAACTTCTTCACAGACACCGCCACGTGCGAGTGACGATCTTGGCGGCTGTCCGTGGACAACGTCAGGGCAGCCAAATCTGCCATGGACTGCCCGTACGCATTACTGCGCGTGGCACTATCCCACGAATCGCGGGTGAAAACCACGAGTGTGCCAAATGATTTGCGGCCCAATCTCATCGGAAAGCAACGGCACCCACCGAGACCCCGTTCGAGCCCTGAGCGACCGAACTTCTGCCACCGCTCCCCCACATCTGCGAAATTGTCGACCATCACAACCGCCCCACTCTCGGCGCTGAGCGCGGCGGGGCCCGCTATAGCGAGAGTGCGGTCGGGAATAAAGTCGGCATTCGCCGACTCCACCAGCACATCGAGATAATCTGGCTCCCCGTTTCGCACGACGAGGACGCACCACACACCGCCCAGATCCTGCCTCGATCGCTCGACTATCGTCTCGAGTACACGAAGAGAATCGAAGTCGGTGGTGAGAAGATGAGTTACCTCGGCAATGCTCAATTGTATTGCGGAAGTGTTCATCCTGTGCTCCCATCTTGAAGTGCTGCTGACAAGTTGCGCGACGTCCCCAGAGGCGGTGTCATCCGTTTTCACTACCATGCGTGAAACGTGTGCGCCGATTCACGATATCTGCAGCGATCTCCCAGATCGGCCTTCCCGAGGAGTACGCGGCGGCTCGAAGCCGGGAAAGTGATTCGTCGATCGAGACACGAAGTTGGATGGCGATCATTCCGACTGCCTGATTCACTTCCGGTCGGTGAAAGGCGTTGACAAGCGTCCCGGTGTCGAAATCGCCGATCAGAGGAAGTTCGGCCAGGAGCGCCACAGCAATGGCTGCTGCGGTTGCAGTGGCCAATTCGACCTGTTCTTCGTCAAGTGGCAGCGGAGCGAGGCGATACAGTTCGAGCACGCCGAAAACGTCATTTCCACCCTTCAGCGGAAACGCGAACACGGACCCGACCCCGGCTTTGTCTGCCTCACTGGCGAATCCTGGCCAGATGTCACGGTCGTAATCGCTGGATGTGTCGTTACAGAATGTCGGACGCTGGGTGGTGAATGCGTCAACACACGGACCGTCGCCGCCGGTGAACTGGAGTTCGTCGAGGTGCTGGGCTACCGAGTCGGTCGCATACATCAGCTCACGCGATGACGCGCTGTTCAGCACCGTGACAGCCGCGCCTTGAACGTCAGTCAGATTCAGACACTGTTGACACAGTTTCGCGGTCGTGGGCAATTCGACCGCTGCGCGGCGGCCTCTCTCCCTGTCGGCGTCGTTGGGAAATTCGGGTGTGTCCTGGCTTCCTCTCGGATCCGTATTCACAGGACGCACCTCCTCAGTTGCCTTCACGGGACAGAAACGGCGCCCGGTCATCCGATCCGGCGTAAAGTCGAGATTACCGAATAGAGGTACTTCTCAGGCGCGCGGCCGAGTCGGCCGCGTCGGTGCCACTTTTGGTTGGTGGACCACTTCCGCCGCGCGGATCGGGCACGTACACCATGAACTTCGACAGTTCTCATCCGCGCGCGCGCCCGTCGGGTGCGCTCGAACGCGCGCGCGGTCGCGAGCCTAAACTCATCGATCGTCTCGAACGATCTCTCTCGACACCAGCGGGTTCGCCCGATCGGGTTGTGGAGTTGATGGCTCGATGCACGGTAGCGGCTGTGGATTTGGTTGTCGGTGTTGACCACGCCGGTGTGACAGCGTCCTTGGATAGTGAACCGTTCACCGTTGCCCCAACCGATGAACGTGTAGAGGACTTCGATCGCAAGCAATACCTTCTCGATGACGGGCCGTGTCTTTCTGCGTCGCGCACGGGACGTTCGGTACGTATGTCGGTCGAGCAATTAGGCATTCAATGGCCGGCTCTCGGTGTTGCTGCGCGTAATGCCGGTTTGACCGGTTTCCTTGCGGTACCGCTGTTCAACTCCGGATTGCCGGTCGGGTCGTTGAACATGTATTCGCATTCTGCCGTGGCGGACACGGACCGGGACCGCGATCTCGTCCTTGTCATTGCCGAGTACCTGGGAGCCGGACTCGATGCCATCGCAACAGACAATCGACTCGAACGCGCTGGCGCAGCGCTGCGCCGAGGAATCGCGTCACGCGCTGAGATCGAACGAGCGGTCGGAATTCTGATGGTGCGCCGAGACACCGATCCCGAGACCGCTTTTTCCGAATTGGAGGCTGAGGCGCGTCGCGAATCTCGGCACATACGAGACGTTGCACGTCAGACGATCATTTCGGCGGATGACGACCGCCCCTAGGGGCTTCAGATCGCGCAACCAGGACACCATGACCGGCGTTCCACGGAAGCCCCCGATGGGCGAAAGATCACCATCGTTCTGATGCGTCCGATTTTTCAAGTACACGCTCGTGAGCAGTGTCCTGCGTCTGCGATCAGTCTGTTTTGAATCACGTCCGCAACTGCCCCTTCCTACAGATGAGCCGGACTGTCACGAGCAAGAGTTCCCCGCTGTTACCTGTCGATAACTTCTTCGGCGACCACGACCGCCTCTGCCGCGCCCGCGGATTTCCATGGACGAGCTGTGCCCGACGAATCGGCACTCGAACAGACAGTCAGGAAAAGTACTTCGCCACAACACTCTTGGGCCATCACGTCTCGACGGTACGCACATTCGCCAACAAATCCTCTGCCACCGTCCACAGTTTCGTGTTGGTACGTTGGGATTTGTCGACCAACATTGCGAATGCCGCATCCGCATCGACACCATGCACCGCCATCAACACCCCCTTCGCCTGATCGATCACTGCCCGCGACTCGAGCGCACGCTCGAGTTGCGACGCCAGTTGCCGGGCACCCCGGTAACGTTCGGTGCTGCCGATCGCATAGCCGGCAGCGGTGGTGAACAAATTCATCAACGCCACCTCCGAACGAGCGAACCCGTCCGCACGGCTTCCGTACACGTTCACCGCCCCTGCACGCACTCCGGGCTCGAGCGGCGGCAGCGGGATCGACAGGAAACTTTCTACCCCGAACCGCCGCGCTTCCGAAGACAGGCCCGGCCACCGCTGGCTCGCCGCAACACGGTCCGCCACCACGATCTCTGCGCTCTCTGCGGCCTCGACACACGGACCTTCCCACGACCTGTACTGAAGCTCGTCCACCATGGCGACCTCGCGGGACGTCCGCGCCGCCGTCGAGGGTGTTCCTTCTTCGTCGAGGACGGTCACCCCTGCCATATCGGCATCCTCGATCAACTCCACCGCATGCTCACACAACCGCCGCAAGTACTTTTCGATGTGTTCGGCCGGATCCAGCGCCCGATACAGATCTTGTAACGCTTCGGCAGCAGCATCGAGCGGAGGAAACCAACGATCACCGCCCGCGGCGCTTCGCACGACATCCATCTCACACCTCATCCGATCCCACGAATGGCACACGACAAAAACGTGGGCAGGAACCGAATCCCGGTTCTCACCAGTGACGAATGCCCGGATACCACTGCCACAAAACTCGACAGGGATGCACAGGCCTTCGGCCACAAAAACCGAAAATGGTGGGTTCACCGGCGTCGAGGTGTGAGTGCCTGTCCGTGCAGGACGATCTTTCGAGGATGACCCCGGCGAGTGGACAGCCGGAAGTTAGGTCGCCGGGATGCGTCACCGAAAACGCTTCGAGTACGTCGGACCAGAGGTATCCCGCACGCGATGAGCGCAAATGTGTTCCGTTGATGCAATCCCTGGGCGCACGGAGTGCGTTGACGAACTCATGTGATGCGCGAACCAGATTCAACACACGCCGGCCGCGTCAGCGTAGCGACATAGCGTGGTGTTCACGCCACGGGTGAGGAGCGGAGACCTAGCTGATGACACCGCATCGGAGGCAGTGGCGGGTGGCCGCGGCCAGTGTTGCGGCGTTTGGATCCGGTTGGCGGAAAGCCGATCAGGCGGCCTCGACTTCCAATGTGTCGTTGCAGTGGTTCGTCGGTGTGGGGGGCTCATGCTCTATCGTTGCACGCACCCCTCCCGGATGCTCCAGTGCGCAAACCACATTCGGTGCACTGCCTACGTTGCGGCGCCATTCCAAGGCTGGCGCTCTGGCTCACTGGGTCAGGCTCAGATTCCTGTTCTGCTGGGCAGCAACATGATTCCACTCCGGTAAGTACGATCACGGTAGGCGTTGCTTGCGGGCCAAGTATCCGGCCACGCATCCCACTCCTGCGTCCACCAGGGTGGAGGAGAGCACCATGCGCCCGTGCCTGACCTGATGGCACGGGGGACCGTGACGGAGACCTCTCAGAATTGGCACTCTCAGTTGCAGAGTGCTAATTCGTGTGGTTATCATGTTCTCGCACAGTAAGTTCGGTCAACCGCCACAGTGGCGGAGACCTTTCTTTTCACGACATGGGAGGTGTGTTGCTGTGCTTCGTTTCGATCCTTTCACCGACATCGACGCGATCACCAAGTCCGTACTCGCCGCGGGAACCGGCAACGGACGCAGTCCACGGTTCATGCCGATGGACCTCTACAAGGTCGAGGACCAGTACGTCCTGCACGCCGATCTTCCCGGCGTCGACCCAGGATCAGTGGACGTCCGCATCGACGGCTCGACCCTGACGTTGACCGCGCACCGCACCGCCCTCTCCGAAGAGGGTGTGAGCTGGCTGGCGAGTGAGCGTTTCGCTGGAACCTTCAGACGGCAACTGTCCATCAGCGACGACATCGACGCCGAACAGATCGTCGCCTCGTACGACAACGGCGTGTTGACGGTGACCTTGCCGATCGCGGAGAAGGCGAAACCGCGGCGGATCGAGGTCTCCTCCGGACCGCCCTCACGTACCGAAACCATCGAAGCGACAACGCAGGTCCAGGTCGAAGCCTGATCCTACTGGCCCGGACAAGCGTTCCACGGTGGGGTGGGTTCCGAAGACATGCGTGCTCGGGGCTCACTCCACCGCCCTTTCGGTCCCACCCGCCGTTCGCCACCCACTTAGCCGTAGGCCGACCGGTACACCCTCCACACGAGAGAATCAGCACGAGAACCGCTTAGCTGCCATGACTGCATCAACCCTCCCTCCGCACGAACAATCCGACAACACGGCCAACACCGAATCCCGCCCGCACACCTCGCCTGATTGGTGGGATCACCACCGCCCGATCACCAGTGACGAATACAGCGACATGGCGTTGATGCTCGGCGCCCTCTCGATCCTGACGTTCTGGATGTTCGGCCTCGGCATCCTCCTTGGTGCCGCTGCCATCGGAACGGCACTGACAGCGCGCCGACCCAAGACACCCGGGCAGCACCCCAACGCCCGTCAGGGAATCGCCGGAGTCCTCACCGGCATCGCCGGTGTCGCTTTCGGCATCATCTTCCTCACCGCGGCACTCCCACACCTGTAGTGGAAAAAATAGGTGTTGTATCGCGGCAAAGTGCTCGCCCCACTAGACCCGGGTGATGATATCCATCGAAGCATTTCGAACCCTGACATGCCCAGACCCAGCTGTCGAATCCCTGCTGCGCACCACCGTAACGCGGCAAGCGCTCCCGAGGTAGCCGGATCAAACTGGTGGACTAGATGCACGAAGCATTCGCTAGGTCGAGGGCGCGAACACTCACACGCCAAAGCGATGCGCACCGCTATCGGAAGGTGAGTCGATCGGAGCGCATTACAGTTGCAGTCATGTCTGTGAACATCGACATCCGTTTCGGCTTGTATAGCCTCGCAGCGGAAGATGCGGCACTGGCCTACACGTTGTTCGAGCGAGCGATCAGGGAAAATCAACTCGAACGTGACGTGACCATCTTCAAACAAGAGAACGCCGACGGGACCCGCGACGTGTACGTCGTGTCGCAGCATCCCGTAATCTTCAGCGGATTCTACAAGTGGCGCTCTACCTTCGAGGAGTCATTGCAAAGCCGCGTCGCGGAGGCGATCCCACCCGCACGAGTGGCATTCGACTGGCAGTACCCCGATGAGTAGTGAGGTGGATCGAGGACCAGGACTAGACCGGCCGCTGATCGGACGAGCCCCTGACTGCAGCATCGGGGGAGAGTTGATGACCCGCTAATTCCATGTAACCGCACTACGAATCGGCTACACACGGCGCGGATCGTCTCCATTTCTCGGTGACGACAGACCCTCGGGGAGTGCCCTTCCTGACGCCGTCGGTGCGCACTGTTCTTACGTACAGCACGGCTGAGAAAACAGTCTCGGGCTAATACGGTCTGCCATCGACTTCGCCGCCAGGAACTGTGCGCCCATCTACTAACATCCCTGCCTTTCGGCCGTGAAACCTTCTGCGCTGCAGATTACTATGGCCGAAATGCCAGGAAGTCCGGTCGCGGCTCCGACCCGGAGAACGGCTTCCCGAGTGCGTTCTCGACACTGTTGAAAACGACGAATATGTTCGCCCTCGGCGCCGGAGAAAGGTTTCCCGACGACGCATGAAGAAGGTTACTGTCGAACAGGGTCATCGACCCCGCTCCTCCAGTCAGCACCTCAATACCATGTCGGTGGTAGAGCATGGTGATCATTTCCTCCGACGGGACACCGACACGCGGGACTTCTTCGACCAAAGACTCTTCGAAGTATCGATCCGGTGTCGCGCCTGCGCATTGAAGAAATGTTCGATGCGACCCGGGCATCACCATCAAGGGCCCGTTGAAAGAGTGATTATCGGTCAATGCGATCGACGCGCTCACTGCACGGGGTGTCGACATGCCGTCCTCCGCATGCCATGTCTCAAAATCGGCATGCCAGTAGAAAGCCCCGCCGTGAAATCCGGGCTTCGAGTTCAGTCGGCTTTGGTGAACGTAGACCTCGGAACCGAGTATCTCGCGCGCGAGGTCAACCGCGCCGGACTCCTCGACTGCGGCGTGGACCACCGGACTCAAGTTCAAGATATCGAAGATCGAGCGGACCGAGGTCGATGCCTTCTCACGCACGATTCGTTTGTCGTCGATCAGGGCGGGTTCGGCGCCCAGTCGCTGGACTTCACTCAGGCATCTACTGATGGTGTCCGGATTGAGGACGCCCTCGCGCACTGTGAACCCGTCTTGCTCGACATCGCGATGTTTCAGTCGCATCTGTTGGTTCCAGACGACGGGATCGGCCCGGTCCAGTTCGGCGGAGGCGGTTGAGATTCTTGTGGGATACCCATCATTGGTGAAAGTCATCAGTTCGGTCTGCTCCTCGTTACTCGACCCACAACCCTGCGTGATACGCACGCCAAGATCCCGGGACACATTCCTCTCTGGACGTCACACGAGACTCATCGTCTAGAACACTGCCGTCAGACGAGCCCAAATCCATTGAAAACCAACGGCTCTTGTCGATGGGAACCACTGGCATTAGATTCCGAGTACTGACCAGCTAGCACACGCGCAGCACCGCTGTAGCTTCAGCTCGGCGGCGAACTCATCGGACCGAAAACTGGTCAGCGTCCGGAGCGCTGTCGCGTAGGGAATTGAGTTGGGTGGCGATCGAGCTACGAATCTGCTCGGCATTGATCTTGAGGTCTCCGAACGGAATCGGATCCAGTGAAACACCATCGATGACCACTTTCCCGACAATTCCGACAACCGAACCGTCCTCGCGGTAGGCAATGGCCTGACCTGCAGCAATTACCTGTTCGATCACGGAGCCCTGATCGAACCCACGACCACCGCGATATACGAGAACGTCTGCGTCCTCGTCTCGAACCGACACGAACCAGTCCACTCTGCCTCCTCATTTTCCAACCAGGTGTTGCCGCGTTGTCAACCGCAGACGACATCGCGCGACATCCCGCCCTGCCACTTGTCAGTGTCGAAACGATCACCAGCGATAACGCCCTGCGCGATCGCAGTGATGCGGCGTTGCCGCGAGAACGCCCGCGCGCGAAGCCGCACCATCGCCTCGTCTACCGAAATCTTGTGGTACGCAGCAAGTATTCCGCAGGCGACATTCACGTTTCCACGGCGGAACACCCCGGCATCGCTTCCCGAGCTCAATACATTGCCTGGAGCGAGTTCGGCGAGCACTGCACGGGCGATCTTGTGTGCGAACAACCGACACGTCACGTCCTCATGCGCTGCAAGGACGGCCGGGGAACTTCCATAGAGCTCGAGTACCCCGAACGGTGACCCACCACCCCCGAGCGGGTAGGCATAGACCCTCGCCGTACCGAACCCCAACACCTGGGCTGCGAACAGTGGCCACCGCGCACGCGCCGCGCCTCCTGAAATGTCGTCGTGCAGTTCGGGGTTGTCGAAGCGGAAAGCATCCAGGCACGGGCCTTCCCCGAGAGTGAACTGCGTTTCGTCGATTTCCTCCGCGACGCCGTCGCTGGCGTACACGAGATCTCGCGTCGATGCGGTCGCGAAAACAGCGACACCGGCACCGTCGATCCCTGTCTCGCGGACGAGCTCACTGACGAGCTGTTTCGTCATCTCGAATGGCTCCGACGGAGGAAAACCCGAGGGAGAGAGCGAAATCGACATCGACGGACTTTCCCGAGCGTAAATCCGCTCGCGTTGCGTTGGTGCAGTTTTCTCCAAAACCTATTGGAATACGGCATCTTTCAGAATGCACATCCTCCCAAGTGCCATCGCGGCAGGGGGCAGCAGCACGTTGTCGGCAATGTATCGCAACACTGTCCGGCCCTTTTCTGACCCGGATGGCAAGCCTGATCAACTGCACCCATTTAGAGCTTCTTCCCTCATCTGCGTGCCTTCAAACAATCGTGGGTATGCGCTCAAGATCGAGACTATTCAGCAGCATCTTCAGGAGAAAGACGCGCAGCAAATGTCAGCAATACTCGGAAGCTGGCGCGCGGCCAACTGCCAGAATGGTACTGCTGAAGGTCAGCAATGGTGTGGTCGGGCGGCCTGACGGATTAGCCGTCGAAGGAGCCGCTCTTGTCCTCGGAAACGCATGTCCAACAATGCGCAGCGCTGATATGCGCCTACATCACCAACGACGATGAGGCATGCGAGCCCCTTCGGGACGCCACAGACGTGACATACTGGCGATGGTACGAATCTGCGACAATCTTGTGTGCGATAGTGCTGAACCTGATCGCATTCAATCTCGGCAGTCGCCGCTTCACCGTCATCGATCGCTCCGCCCCTGAGCGGCAGGAGAGCTTCCCGGTCGCAGATATTTACCGCACGCGACGACGGCCACGTAAACGGGCACTGACGTTGGCGATCCGCCCCCGACGGCACTTCCACCGCGTATTCGAGCCCGGATGCTCCATACGTTTGTCATCGAAACCTTCACCCGCGCAGATGCGCCCGTCTCCCTCCGTCGCCGCAGACGATGAAGGGTCGATTCATCGTCAGGACCGCGAAAACTTCTGCGCCCTTCTAACGGCGGGGCGGGAGGGTACACAACACGATCTGCGCCGCGTCGGCACGTTGACATCACCAACGTGGTTTCCTAAGCATGCTCATCGCGCTCGCTAGGCATTTCATCGCATGCCATACGCGTCGTCGGCCCGTTGCGCAGCGCGCGCCAACGCAAAACCTGGGGCACGGCCGGACCTCGGCGCGAGAGGGCGACTTCGCCGGCCCGCCGCCCGAAATGTTCAGGCCTCGTCGAGACCTGCGGCGATCATCGCTGCGGCCGTCTCTCGTTCGGAGTGTGTGCCTTGCTCCAATCCCCGGATGACGCCGGAGCGATCTTCAGGGGAGCGGTTCTGGTTCATCTTCGCCTTACCGTAGACGCGATCGATCTGCAGTTCGAGCCCCACAATTCCTCGTAGTTGCGCATCGATGAACTCCTTCGGTGCGTCGGTGACCGTCCACTGCTTCTGCCTACCGGACTCGTGCTGGGTGGTCAGCGCCGTAACATGCTCGCGCAACCATTGATCATCGTCATGCGTCACCAATTGCCCGTATATATAGAGAACTTCGTAGTTCCACGTCGGGACGACCTTTCCGTGCACGCGCTTGCTCGGGTAGTACTCCGGTGACACATAGGCGTCAGTGGCAGGTAAGACGATGACGGTCTCTCCCCCGTTTGCATATCGCCAGTGCGGATTCGCGCGCGCGATGTGGCCTTCGACCGAGTGATTCTCCGCGTTGTACCGCAACGGGATCGACGTCACTTCGAGGGATTCTGGGCCGGGGGTGATCAGGTGGCCGAAACCTCCAGCCCGCAACGAAGCATCGATCGCCTCATCCGAGAGACGAAACTTTCCGGGCAAGATCATGAAAACTCCTTGTCGTTCCTGTTCGCGGTGACTACTTCCGGCGATGTGTTCGCTAGACGATCCGCCGCACTCGTGCACTCAATCCAGCCAGCGCCGCTTGTCACGTGACAATCCAAACACGGGTTACTATTTTTGTCACGTGCCAATAAGATGACCAGGTGATCAACTCTGTGGCGGACCAGGTGAGGCTCTATGTCGTCCGCGGGACAGCGGGCGAGATTTCCGAGGGCATTCGCAATCTCATCAGTGCTGGGGTACTGGCTCCAGGGGATGCGTTGCCGCCCATACGGGCCTTGGCCGACGATCTCGAGGTTCACCGGAACACAGTTGCCGGAGCCTATCGCTTGCTCGTGGCGGCGGGAGTTGTGGAGACACAGGGCCGGCGCGGCAGCTTCGTGCGAGCCATACCGTTCCTGGAAGGAGAAGGCGGTATCGCTCTTCCTGGCAGCGTGGATCTCGCCAGCGGAAATCCTGATCCGGCATTGCTGCCTGATCTCAGAGCCTCGTTGGACCGGACCACTTACACGCCCCGGTTGTACGGCGCCGCAGCCACCGAGCCTCTACTCGATTCCTGGGCACGTTCCTCGATCGAGGACGAGGTTCCAAGGCCGTGCTCGATCACCATCACCAACGGTGCCGTTGACGCGGTCGAGCGACTGTTGACCGCTCATTTGACCCGAGGTGACGCCGTCGCGATCGAGGATCCGTGCTTCCTGGCGAGCATCGGAACGCTCAAAGCCAACAGCTTCCGAGCGGTACCGATGGACATCGACACTTCGGGTATTACCCCGCAAGGGCTGCTGCGTGCTCTCGAAAGTGGTGTGCGCGCGATTATTTGCACCCCTCGTGCGCACAACCCCACCGGGGTCAGCATGAGCGCCGACCGAGCGGCGATTCTCGGAAGCATCCTGGCCGAGTTCCCTCACGTTCTGGTAATCGAGGACGATCACTTCTCTGCCGTGTCCAGCAATCGGTACTGTCGGCTCGCTCCGATGAGCACGACGCGGTGGGCGCTTGTTCGTTCCGTGTCGAAATTTCTCGGGCCCGACCTGCGCGTGGCAGTGGTCGCCTCGGACCTCGACACCGGCATTCGGCTGAGCACTCATCTCCGGTCGGGCGCCAACTGGGTCAGTCACCTGCAGCAGCGCTTGAGTGCTGAACTGCTGAGTGATCCGACGGTGATCGACGGCCTCGCCAATGCTCGCGCTGTCTACGAGCGCCGCCGAACCCTTCTGAAATCTGCACTGTCAGAACATGATATCGAGGTTCCTGACACTTTCGACGGACTCAATGTCTGGGTTCCGCTGGATCGGGATTCCGCACCGATTGTCGAGCGACTCGCCGAGTCTGGCTGGCTCGTGCGGGACGGAAGTCAGTTCTCGGCGACGCCGGGTCAGTGCCACCGGGCACTTCGTGTGACCGCCTCCACCATCACCTCCGACCACGCGCGTGAGTTCGCGAACGCCCTGGCCGGAATCCTGAAGACCTGAGGTGGTCCCAGCGAGCCCGATACGGATTCGTTTGGTCACCGCAGTCTGCATGCCGATTGACACTCGTTGTTGGGCAGGATGGTTTGTAGGCCACTAACTGGCATGGGCCCTTTCAGCAAGTCTCGGCAATCCGAAATCCGCGAAGGACGAAACGCTTCGCGCCCGGGACCTTTCCCATGAAGGTAAGCTCTGCACGGGCGAGTCGAATATCGAATATGTCGTTGTCGATGTCGCAGCCGTCGGCAGACCTCGAACCCCCGAGAGCCTCAGCGAACAACCGTGTCCAGCACTTCCTCAAGTACGCTCAGTAGCGTTCTGGCGGCTGTTGCCGAGTCCGATCCACATCAATGAGGCGAATCGAAAACGACTGCGCCGGACCTGGGCGCCCTGATATCGGAAGCCCCCTCGCTGACGTGGGAGAACCCTTAGCGTGCACTCGCGCCATCACTGCCGCGAGCTGAATTGGGATTTAACTGCCCAGCACACAAAATCGTCTTTGCCGCTTCATTTCTTTCACCCGCGTGTAATGCTGCGGGCATGACGACGCTTGTTGTTTGCTGCCTCTGCCGGACAAGGACCGCAAAAAGGGACATCGAGCCCGGTGGGCGCCAGGAGTGAAACCTCTACAGAGAGCACTCATTCAGAGGAAGCGCTGCCAAACGGCACCTGTTCTCGTGCGCGTACAACATCACGATGACTGCGCAGCGACAACCGTCCGACCGCTGCTGCTCCGAGGAACAAGATCACCGCACCGAGACCCTCGAAGAATGCCAACTGCTGCACAGCCCTCATCGCGGGCTCGGTCGCCGACGGCGCCCCCACCTCCCCGAGATGCAGCACCGGCGCCAGTGTCGGGCCAACGATGAACCATGCGCCACCCACGACCGCCAACCACGCTCCGAGGCTGGCGACAGCGCGATTCGCACTCAGCAACAGCAAAATCCCACCGATGACAGTGACCACCCCGGGGAGCACTTCGAGCCAACCCCGACCCGAGGTCCACGTCCATGCTTGATCCGGCACGAAGGAGAACGAGAAGTACGGTCCCACAAAGGGAATGAGCGCTCCCCAGACCCCGAGGACAATCAGCAAGATGCCGCTGACAGCGCCCCGACTGCGCGGCACCCACATCCGACCGGGCGGCCTCACATCGTGAACCGTTCCGGTCACGGGCTCTCGGCCGTCCACTTCGTCGGCGCGAGCGTCCTCGCGCTCTTCTCGGGATGCCTTCCGATCGAACATGTTCCACTCCTCGCCCGTGACATGTGAGATGCGCAACGAACATGGGCTGCCCGACAACCGAGAGCCCTCCAACCCCGCCATCCTCGAGTTTGACTCACAATCAGACAATCGGATGTCGAGATCGGGCCTGGCGTCCAGTGCCGCAGGGTCAGTAATAGTGCCGGCGACCACCTACGGCATGTCCGGCAGCACCAAGCGCAAACAGAACGACCCCGACGACAACGAGAATGATGCCGATCGTCCACAGAACCGAGATCCCCGTCAAGAAGCCGACGATCAACAACACAACTCCAAGAATGATCATGGCATCCTCCTTCAGCCGATCACCCCACCGAGGGCGACGTACCCGCTCGCCATACTCCTCAAACAACGTCGACTTCCCTAGCAGCACTGTGAATTCCTACCGTCCTCCCGCCATTTGCGGACCGCCGAGTCTGCGTTGTCTGCTGAGATCGGGTCGTGGATTTTGTCCCGCGTAGGCGGATCACTCGTCCTCGGACTCGAAATACGACCCCTTCACCCATCTCCCGTGCACCGCACTGATTCGAGCTGCGGCAAACGAAGTTCGTACAGGCAGACGTACCAATGGCTAACTCGATGAAAAACACAGTTGCACAGGGGGTACTCGCGGTGCCAATACCGGCCGACTGCCTGCGCGAGATCAACTGCCACGTGAGCATGAAGGAACCGTCACGCAAACCTACCGAGCAGTAATGAACCGGGACACTCGCAGCGCTCAGGGGTATCCACTCAGTCCATGCCGGCCCACTGTCCACGAGTTTGGCGCCGACGTCCTGCGGGTATTTGAACTGCGGTTGCGTGTCCCATTTCCAGGGCGCTACACGCCATCGCGGAGCCGCAACGCCTATTCTCAGGTAACAGGAGCATGGTTCACGTGACGTCTTTCGAGCGGGCGAAGGTTTCACCTTTGTTCTCCCCCTCTCTCGCGATCCCAGCCTCCGCTGACCAACTGCCGGTCCTGCGAGCCACCGTGCGCACGGTCGCCGCCCAATGTCGCCCTTCGTTGGACGCACTGGCGGATCTGGTCCTCGCCGTCAATGAGGCCGCGACCATCCTCATCAACCACGCAGGACTGTCGAGCGTCCTGGTGTGCGCCTTCGCCAACGTCGCAGAGCCCACCAGGCTGCGAATCACCCTCAGCGCCAACATCACCCTTCCAATCGATGCCAGCATTTCCTCATTCGAATGGTTCGTTCTGAAGGCGCTTGTGGACCACGTCGGACTCGACCAAAAACCTGGCACCAGCGGCGGTGGTGAGCTGTCCGCCACGATCATCATGGAGAAAGCCCTTCAGACCGGCCCATGAACACATGTCTCACACCGGAGCCGATCCGCAATCACCAGAGAGAATTTGGTGCCGCTCCATCGTCGCGACTAATCCTTTGCAATGTCGGAGCGAACTCCAGAGTCCTTGCAGACCATGAGATCCGCAATCGGCATGCGCGCTACACCCAGTAACCCCGCCGTCCACCCCAGGACGCCCGCCGTCCACCCCAGGACGATGGCCACACTGCATGCGGGAAGCCCCCCGAATGCACCCAGTCTGCGTGTTGCGGCGCGCCCGCCGTTCGTGGCTTACCTCGCTGCACTCCGCTGCAGCAGCCAATTTTTCAGAAGTTCCGCAAGGATGATGTTCAGGAGGCGACAGAACAGGTTCGGGCAACATCAGCAGCGGCATTCGGCGCGTGGGATACATTCCCCTCACCGCCGACGCCTTTCTGCGTCGTAGTCCTTTCACCGGGAAAATGACGAAATGTGTAGCGGGCACCTCGTTTCCCCAGAATATATCGCCTCGAGCTTCGCGATCCTCGGATTCGGTCCACACCAGAAGTTCGACATCATCGGGACCCGTTGGCCACTCCTTCACACCATCTCCTCGCCTGGCGCCCGGGCCTTTCGAGTGTAAAACGCGGGCAACATACGCCTGCATGACCGACTTTCGCACCCTTCCAGCGTGTTTCGTTGTGCGTGGATCGGCTACCACTTCCACATAGGAAACCGAGGACCGCAAGGAGGTAGATTTCCGCGATGCCGGCAACAATGATCGATGGACACAGACTCAACCTCACCCATCTCGACAAGGTGCTGTACCCCGATACCGGGACGAGTAAAGGTCAGGTGATCGAATATTTGAAAGAGATCGCACCGGCAATGTTGCCTCATCTCTCGCAACGTCCCGTCACAAGGAAACGCTGGCCCGATGGTGTCGACTCGGACTACTTCTTCGAACGGCAAGTCCCGCCATCAATACCGCAATGGGTGCCGCGGTTCTCTGTGCACCACCAAGACCGCACTGTCGACTACCCCCTTGTCGATTCGACTGCAGGCTTGGCTTTGATGGGCCAACTCGCCGCGCTGGAACTTCATGTGCCGCAATGGACTGTCGTCAAGGGTAAGCCAGGCCCAGTTACCCGGTTGATCTTCGATCTCGACCCTGGCGAGGGTGTGGAACTCTATGACTGCGCGCGCGTTGCCCTCGCAGTTCGAGAATATCTCACAGCAGTAGGGCTGTCGTCGTATCCGGTGACCAGTGGGAGCAAAGGCATTCACGTGTACGCCGAGCTGATCACGACTCTAGACTCGGAACCGTCGCAGTTCGCCCAGAAGCTCGCCAAGCAACTCGCCAAGGACTGGCCGGAGCTGGTGACCGCGACCATGGCGAAAACCGAACGTTCAGGCAAGGTATTCGTCGACTGGAGCCAGAACAACCCTGCTAAGACGACCGTGGCACCGTACTCGCTGCGGGGTCGAGCCGAACCGACTGCCGCGGCGCCCCGGGATTGGTCCGAACTCGAAGAGAAAGGCCTGCGCCAGTTACGTTTCGACGAGGTACTCGAACGATGTCGAAGCGACGGCGACCTGTTGCCGAAGTCTCTGGACTCGCTCCGCACCTATCGATCCAAACGTCATCGAGGCCAGACACCCGAGCCGATGCCAGAACAGTCGACCGACGGGCACGGGTCGGATTCCCCCGACGAACCCAGCTTCGTCATCCAGGAACATCATGCGACCAACCTGCACTGGGACTTCCGACTCGAACACGACGGTGTTCTCGTCTCGTGGGCGGTGCCGAAGGGGGTCCCGGCCAAACCGGGAACCAACCGTCTCGCCGTTCAGACCGAAGACCACCCGCTCGACTACCGGATGTTCTCGGGAACCATCCCTGACGACCAGTACGGAGGTGGACGGGTCGAGATTTTCGATTCCGGTAGTTATGTCCCGATCAAGTGGGAAACGGGGAAGCTGGTATTCGAACTCCACGGCGACCGGATACGTGGGCAGTATGCACTGATCAATACCAAGGCCGATCAATGGTTGATGCACAGGATCAAGAAGGCCGACGAACGGCCGATACCTTCCGGCGATGGCGAACAGCCGTCGAAGGGGGCGACCGAACACGGTGCCCCACCACGCGGTCTGCAGCCGATGCTCGCCACCCTCCGTCCTGCTGATTATCTGGAGACCCTGGCCGCCGGCGAGTGGTCCTTCGAGGGCAAATGGGACGGAATTCGGGCGGTCGGTGAAGTATTCGACGGAAAACTTCGACTGCACAGCCGTTCTGGGCTCGACCTGACATCCACTTATCCCGACCTCGCTTGGATCGGCCCGGCTCTCGGCGAACACGCCGCAGTCCTCGATGGTGAGATAGTCACACTGGACGCGCACGACGTCACGAGTTTCGCTGCTCTGCAGAACCGAATGGGCCTGCGACGAGCAGCCGATATCGAACGTGCGGCGAAAAAGTACCCCGCGGAGTTTTTCGCGTTCGACATCTTGTTTCTCGACGGAACTTCACTGATGAAGAAGAAGTATGTCGATCGGCGCCGAGTACTGGACGAGCTCGTCGCCTCGTGCGAGGGGCTCACCGTGCCCGCTCGGCTGAAGGGCAATGGCGAACACGCCCTGGACGAGAGTCGCCGCCGCGGCTGGGAGGGAATCGTCGCCAAACGCAATGATTCCCCGTACCTGCCAGGCCAGCGTGGACGATCCTGGGTCAAGGTGAAGAACCAGCGCACCCAGGAAGTCCTGGTCGGTGGCTACCGGCCGGGCAAAGGTGCTCGCGCCAACAGCCTCGGTTCGTTGTTGTTGGGTGTCCCCGACGAGGACGGGCTGCGCTACATCGGCCGGGTCGGTACCGGATTCACCGAATCGGCGCTCGAAACCTTGAGCCGCACGTTGAAACGCATGTCGCGCAAAACCAGCCCCTTCTCGGCCGAATTGAAACCCGCCGAACGAAAGGACGCAGTGTGGGTGACGCCGCGGCTGGTTGGCGAGATCGCGTTCACCGAATGGACGACGGCAGGTCTGGTCAGGCATCCGACGTGGCGCGGACTGCGACCGGACAAGGGTCCGGACGACGTACGGTTCGAATAAGCGCCGGCATCCTCAGCGAGGGAAAACCGCGGGCGACGAATGGGTGCGGCGCGAGCGGGTACTGCCAAATCATGCAACCACGACGGACGGATCTACGCCGCTCTACAATTGTCACAGGCCTCTTCCTCGTCGCGCTGGTCGCGGCCGGATGCGGCGGTAGTGACGACTCGACCAACGACAATGCCACTGTCGAAACACCACCCGCTCCGCTAGACCTGACAACGACGGTTCCCAGTTTTCTTCCGGGTCTCGACGGTGACGTGTTTCGGGCACCCGGTCAGGCGAGTGACGACGACGCTTTCACCTACGACGAGGTTGTCGTTCCTGTGGGGTCTGCGGTCCACGTCGAATCCGAGAACGAGGGTGGCCGCACGACCGTCACATTCGAGGTCTCCGGGCTTGCCCCCGAGCGCGATCTGGGTGTACACGTGCATACACGGCCGTGCGGCCCGAACCCGGCGGACTCCGGGCCGCATTATCAGAACAACGTGGATCCGGCGGCAGCCGCCCAATCACCATCGACCGATTCGGCGTACGCCAACCCTTCCAACGAGGTTTGGCTCGACATCACCACCGATGCGAACGGTAGTGCTCACTCGTCAGCCACGGTCGACTGGAAGTTCCGCGAAGGTGAGGCGCGGTCTGTGGTGATCCATGCCGACCGGACGAAGACGGCGTCGGGAGAGGCGGGCATGGCAGGTAATCGGCTCGCATGCATCGACGAAGACTTCTGAGCAGGCGAAGTCTTCTACACGCACTGTCAACCGTTAGTGCACCACCGCGTGCGCAACGAAAGGGGAACCTCGATGTCCGAGTCGAAGAAGGACCCATTCCGCCCGTCGTCGAGTCGATCCGAGCAGCACGACGGCTCGACCCCTGCGGAGAAGGCAGCGATTGACCAGGATCTCAGCGAACTCGTCGACAATCTCGAGGAACAGGTGGCCGCGGAGCGTCATCAGGAGGGTGTCCCGGGCAATCGTGCCGACCGCAAGGACAGCCCACCCATCGACACCGGTGACAGGGCGCCCGACTGACGAATGGTTCCGATGATCCCCAGCACTGGCTGAGTTCGTCGACGGAAGCAACGCCTCCCCGACTGGCCCTTTCACGCGTGGGAGGGAATCAAGCGGAGGTCGCCCGGCAAGACCGGCCGGGGCGAATTATCGCCACTCTCATGTCGCGGGCCGGCTCCATCGCGCTCCGGAGGGCGATGTCCCACCGATCACTGCGTGGTCAGCGATTTCACGACCTCTGCTGCGAGCACGGCCACCCGGATGTTCCGCTGCTGGGACTGTTGCACAAGAACCTCGAATGCCCGATCCTCACTAATCCCGTGCAGCGCCATCAACATCCCCTTCGCCTGATCGATCGTGGCTCGCGTCTTCATCGCCGCTCGGAGCCCGTCGACTTCGGACCGCCACTGCTCAGCCCGACGCGCATTCCACACCGCGCCCTCGACCGCGGCCACAAAGACCTGCAACAACACCTCGTCGATCTCCGTGAAACCGTGATCACCGAAACCGTACAAATTCAGCGCACCTACATGACGCTCGTCGATTGTCAACGGAGCCGACAGGAAACTCGCCACGCCCATCCCCGCAATATTCGCCGCGAACTGCGGCCATCGCAGCGCCGCATCCTCTACCCTCACTCGCACCACTTGACGAGTGCGGGCAGACTCCAAACACGGGCCCTCGTCAGCGCGGTACTGATCGATATCAACGTCCACTGCTCGCTCGTCGGTGCACGCCACTGTCTCCGGCTGGCCGGAATCCGCAGACAATGTCGTCACACCAGCCATGTCTGCACCTGGAATCGTCGCAACAATCTGAGCAGACACTGCTTGCAACAGCGTCGACAAATCCATCGACGTCCGCAGTAGCGCACCGAAACGCTCCAGCGCCTCGGCAATCTCATCGGAGTGGTACGGGCGCTCCGCAGTGATATCTACTAACGACGTATCGGAAGCTGAATCTTCGGAAAGGGTCATGACCGTCCTGTCCCGCAGGAATCAGGTCCTGCGCACACTCGAAAGTGGCGGCGCTGGCTTCACCGATACACCGACCATACCCTCAAAAACCGATAAATTGCGACAAAAGGTGAAGGTCCTCGCCATTGATGCAGGGTCGCGGATGTTGACGAATGTCGAACGAGATCGCCTGGCGAATCAGGCTTCTCGGACCACCCGGATGTGTCGGAGGGAACCATCGGCGGCGTCGGGTATCTCCATCCCCGCGTCGACTCCCGTTCGCAGGTAGTCGATTACGGACCGGCCGAGCCGTTCTCCCGGCACGACGGCGGGAATACCGGGCGGATACGGCGTCAGCTGTTCGGCGGCAATACGCCCATCCGTTCTTCGTGCCTCTATCATCTCAGTGGGCCCGAAGAAGGCATCACGCGGCGACATCACGGACTCGAGTTGCAACTCGCCGGGGTTCGGCAAGAACATTTTCGGCGGCGGATCGAACTCGCCCGCAACACGTGCGATCGACGACAGGGACGCGATGAGTCGGTCCGCAGTGCTCTCGTCGTCGGCCATAGACATCGTGGCCATGACGCGTCGGTGATCATGCATACCCAGGTCGAGGTGACAGTGCTCGCGCACCCAGTCTGTGCACTGGAATCCGGATATCCCGAGCTCGCTGACGTCGACAAGAATTTGCAGCCGGTCCAGATCATGTGACGCTTCCTCTCCGAGCAGTCGCCCTTCGAGCACATTCAGGCCATCGATGTCGGCGATCCGTTCCCTGGTGCGTTGGGCGAGGGTCAGAGCTCGGCCGAGTAGATCCCTTCCTTGTTCGACCATCTGTCTGCGCCAACCGTCGATGGCCGCGTACAACATCACGTTTGGACTTGTTGTCGTCAGCAGATCTGCGCATTGCGACAGGTGAGATTCGTCGACGAGATCCCCCTGGAGGTGATAGACGGATCCTTGTTCGAACCCCGCCCCCATCTTGTGGACACTGACCACACAGACATCGGCGCCGGCATCCATAGCCCATGTCGGAAGGTCCTCGTGGAAGGGCAGATGCGCACCCCACGCCTCGTCCACGATGAGTGGCTTACCTCGCTCATGGCACACGTTCGCGATGGCCTCGATATCCGCACACGTCCCGTACGGGCTGGGGCTGACGATCAACGCACCGGCCGCATCGGGGTGTTTCTTCCACATCGCAAGTACCTCGTCCGGCGACGGCGGGTGGGAGAAGTGCATGTCTTCGTCCCATCGTGGTGTGATCCAGCGAGGCGTCACCCCGCTGAAGATCAGGCCGGCGACGATGGATTTGTGTGAATCACGGGAGACGAGCAGCCCTCCCGGATCATTTCCTGCCACGGCCAGCATCGCCGCTTTGACCGACAGCGAACTACCGCAGGTCGAGAAAAAGGCACGCTCTGCCCTCACTGCCTCGGCCATCAACTGTTCGGCTTTGGACAAGTACCCGTGGCGGGACTTGCGGTCGTCCAGACCACCGGAAGCCAGTACGTCGGAACGGAATACGTCGGGACCCAGTACCCGAATGACCCGACGGTCTGCACCGCGACCCTGCCGGTGTCCCGGTGGGGAAAATCCGTATCGGTCGAGTCGGTGGTACTCCTCCAACCCGTCCAGAATAGGTGCCTGCGACTGGTCCATGTACAAGGCCTACCCGTTGACGTCGCGTCTTGAACAACTGTCACCACCGCCTCGAAGTTGTGGACGTTGACCGTGAGGCCTTTCACCACGAAACATTCTCTGTCAGTCTGTTTTACAGGGAGGTTCGCGTCGAGAGGAGTCCATCCGATGACGGTCATCGAGTGCGCGGGAAACGGACGGACACGTGGGCGCGCCCACGGTGAGCAAGCACGCGAGATGATCCACGCTGCGCTCGCGCGATGGCGGGAAGGTACAAGCGCTCACAGCCGGGAGCACCTCACCGCGAACGGACTGTTGGCGACCGTCGAAGCCTCGGTGCCGGATTTGGCCGAGGAGATGCGGGGGATCGCGGAGGCCGCCGCCGTCCCCTTGCCCGAAGTCCTTGCGTACAACTTTATGGATCAACAGTGGTGGATACACCACGAGCACCTCGAGCTCGGCTGCAGTGTTCTCGGGCAGGTCGGCGAAGGTGGCGTGTTCCTCGCCCAAAACATGGACCTGCCGGATTTCATGACTGAATCGCAGGTAATACTGCACGTCAGTCCGGAGTATGGCCCCAACGCGCTCGTGCTGAGCTCGGCGGGAATGATCGGACTGACCGGCGTCAACGATGCGGGCGTCGGTGTTTGCGTCAACGCGCTTGGCATGTTGCGCCACAACGAGGTCGGATTACCTGTGGCGACGGTCATCCGAGGGGCGCTTGCGCAGGTTTCGCGCGATCGTGCCGTCGACTTCTTACGCCGCGTCTCTCACGCGAGCGGGCAGCACTATGCGGTGGCGGACGCGCGGGGTTTCCACGGTGTGGAGTGTTCAGCCTCGAAGGTTCGAGACAGTACCCTGCCAGATTCGCGGATGGTGCTGCACACCAATCATTCGCTGTCGAACGACGATATCGATCTCGTTGCCGAACGAGAACTGACCGATGAGGGACGGATCGCCGATTCCAAGATTCGGATGGATTTTCTGACGTCGCACGCGGTCAGTGCTCGCGACGGCGAGTCTGCACAACGCATTCTCGCCGACCGCAGCGCGCCACTGTGCGTAACTCCTCGCTTCGGCCGCCGGACACAAACTTTCGGGGCTGTCGTCTTCGAGTTTGTAACCACTCCACCAACAGCGCGATTCTGCCTCGGTTTGCCGGACCGGGAGCCCTGGATCACGCCGAGTTGGAGTGAGCCTCGGACGGTGGAGACACGCTAGGAAATCACGGCCGCATGGAGGTTGACCGACGACCTAGAGCGGAGGACCGAGTCGTTGGATACGGCAAGCGGCAGTCTTGAAAATGGGCTGCGTGGAAGCGGGATCCCAATCGGTGACCGTCATCTCGTTCGCCGCGCGCCGATGTACGTGGCGACCCGATTCCGAACGCGGAGTGTCCCAATATCCGTAGTGGAACGGCACGAAGATCACCCCTTCGCGGATACCGGTGATACGCGCTTGTCCTTCGATGATGCCCCGCCGTGACATGACCGCGACGAGATCGCCTTCGTCGATGCGATTGCGGAGCGCATCACCCGCTGAGACCTCGACCCATACCTGCGGTGCGGCGGCTTGCAATTGCGGAACGC
This sequence comes from Rhodococcus sp. 66b, assembly GCF_002076325.1. Lineage (NCBI taxonomy): Bacteria > Bacillati > Actinomycetota > Actinomycetes > Mycobacteriales > Nocardiaceae > Rhodococcus > Rhodococcus sp. 66b. Next base: position 35,091 of record NZ_MUZB01000016.1, on the reverse strand, counting down.
GGGCAGTCTTGGTTCGCGTGTGAAAGTGGTATAAAGTCCGGCCCGTGATGAGCGCGTATGGGTACTCGTCGTCTACGTGTTCGCGAGGTGGAACGTACTGTGCTGCTTTGATCATCGCTTTGCCGTGTGGGTTACGGGTGCGGTATTCCTGCGCATCGACTGGCGCGCCGGTAACCAGATTCTTGCCGTAACTTTCGCAGTAGGCGGGCGCGGCAAAGAACTGTCCGTCGGTGTACAAACGCTCGGTCCCGTCGGCGTGCTCGCCATCGCACGGCCATTGAATGCCGCTTCCCCCTCGCAGACCCTCGTATGTGAGCGCGGTGTAGTCGCACGGGCGTCCGGCGCTGCATTTTTTCCATGCTTCGAAGGCAGACTCCGGATCGTGCCAGGGCGGAAATGGATCGCCGTCCTTGTCGCGGAAAGCCATACGCCGCGCGTAGTCGAGGAAAATTTCGAGGTCGGCTCTCGCTGCACCTGGCGCCTCGACCGCTTTGTCCGAAATGTGTACGGTCCGATCGGCATTGGTAAAGGTTCCAGTCTTCTCGCCCCAGGTCGATGCGGGAAGAACCACGTCGGCGAGTTCGGCGGTTTCAGTGAGAAAAATGTCCTGTACAACAAGAAGAAGACGTTGCTGCGCCAGGATTGATCTGATCCGATGCAGCTCGGGTAGGGAGACAGCCGGATTGGTCGCACTGATCCACAGCATGCGAATCGCGCCTTGTTCTGCATGTTCGAATATCTTCATCGCGTGCGTCGGCGGTCCGTCGTGCTGCATCCGCCGGACGTCCAGGTTCCACAGTTTGGCGAGTTCTGCGACGTGCTCGTCGTTCGCCCAGTTCCGAAACCCCGCCAGGTCTCCGTTGGCGCCACATTCTCGTGTGTTCTCAGCCGTGGGCTGCCCGTTCATCTGCAGCAGCCCGCATCCGGGGCGACCGAGCATGCCGCGGATGATGTGGATGTTGTTCACTTGCACTGCCGCTGCCGTCGCCTGGTGCGATTGGTAGAACCCTTGCAACACTGTCGACAGTAGGCGCTCGGCTGTGCCCAATAGTTGCGCTGCTCGACGTACATCCTCTTCGGAGACACCGCAGAGTTTCGCGACGCGCTCGAGTGTGTACTCCGAAACGCAGGCGACAAGGTCGTCGTAGCCGACCGAGTGATCGTCGACGTACGTATGATCGACCCAGCCTTGCGCAATAATAATCCTTGGGCCCGAGCCGACCGTGGTTCACCCTGTCGTCGACGCGACCACGCACACCGACGATCCGAGCGTCCCGAACCGCAATATCCATGGCGTCGCCGTTGCTGTGTAGCAGAGATGCAGATTGCACCCAAGTCTCCACATCGTCTACCTCGATGCCCGGGGCCAGGCAGATATCGGGACGCGCCGGCCACCGATCTCCCGCTCGGTACGGTGTCCGATCCCCCCAGGGTTCAGCGATCCGGTCTTGTTCGGCCATCCTGGGTTGCTACCCCGCGCCAGAAGGACGGAAACCAAGGGATATTCATGTATCGCCGCGGATGCCAGTGTGCCGACTGCTGTCGAGATCGAGGCGCTCTCCTCGGACGATCTCGAGCGCAACGGCGGTGATCCGACGATGCTGAGAGAACGCAGCAGATCGCAAACGTACCAACGCTTCTTCCACTGGAACACCGAGCCGTGCAGCCAACATTCCGGAAGCAACATGTACATTCCCGCGTCTGAAAACCTTTAGATCAGTCCCGGAAATCAGTGCGTACGCAGGGTCGAGTTCCGCCAGTACTGCATGGCCGATCGACTCTGCATACAACCGGCATGTCGCGTCATCGGTCGAAGCCAGGGACACCGGGGAGCGCCCGTACATTTCCAGAACCCCGAACGGCTCACCCCCGATGGTCAAGGGGTACGCGTAAACGCTCGCCGCCCCTAAAGCCAGGACTTGGCTCGAGAAAATTGGCCACCGATTCCGTGCTTCTCCGCTGGCTATGTCGTCATGAAGTTCGCTGTGTTGAAAGCGGAACGCGTCGAGACACGGCCCCTCGCCGAGGGTGAATTGAATTTCGTCCAATTCCTCAGATACGGTATCGGTCGCGTACACGAGATCGCGCGTGGACGCCGATGCAAACACCGCGACACCGGCTCCGTCTACCCCGGTGCACTGGACAAGTTCGTCGGACAGGCGTTTGGTGACGTCGAATGGCTGTGGCGGTGCCTGCACACGACGGGCAGGGAGATTTGGCATCAAGGCGCCTAGTCCCTGTCTGCAGGGTGCGTGAGAAGGTTACGTATTCGACGATTGGCGTGTGAAGGAGACGGCACATCAGCTCGATTCGTCATAGTCTTCCCCTTCCGCTTGATCTGGTTGTCGGGTGACGGACTGCACGTTACGGGGATCCGCATCGGGATCATCCGACGGATCGTACGGTTCTTCGGAGGGATTATTCGGTTTTTGATTCACGACTCTCTTTCCCCTTCGATGTCCGACTTCTCGCCCTGGCGTTAATTCCAGGGCGGCGCAGTCTTGTTGCCAGAAGCTTCATTGTGGAGCGGACCTACCCGCATCTTGCGATCGTCAATCACGCGATCGAATCCCGGACGACAGGCACTCACCCATGCGGCAATTCAACGACCCTCGAGCACATCCGGTTCTTCTTCCTCGAGTTTCTGATCCAACGATTCGCCCTCTCGCGCTTCCCGAGGCGTCGTGCCGAATCTGTCGGCTTCGCTCCACGTCTCGGGTGGATCTACGACGTCGTCGCCGTCTTTTTCTGGTACCTCGTCGTCGTCGACGCTTTCGCTGACATTCAGCGTGTCGCCGGGACCATCTTCGATGCTCATTCACTTTCCTTCCGCATTTCGCCGGTGGCGTGAGACCAATTTCGAGGCGGCTTCCTCGGCTGTTTTCTCAACCGGAGGAAGCCTCAGGCGCGGCGATACCGAACTGGGGTCGCATGGGTCTACCGTGCCTTGGACTTCTTCTACCCCGGGCAATCCGATGTGACACACGCCTGCGCCATTTCCACGACGTCGATATTCGTTTGGCCCAGTCCCGCGTGGGTACGTGTCCTGCGGGCAGGAGTCATCCACCCCTGAATCCCCACTTCGATCAAGGAGGACCGATGACTGAAGAAACCGGTACGGTGACCGGCACGAAAGACAAAGACTACAACCTGATTTGGTTCGTCGAAGCATCGTTGAGTAACGCGCTACGAATGGAGACCTACATTCGAGACGCGGAACGTGACGGCGATGACGAACTTGCGGACTTCTTCCGGCGAGCACAGACGGAAAGTCGAAAGGGCGGCAAGGAAGGCAAGAAACTGCTCAGTGCCAGGCTGGACGGCTCGACCATTTAGACGGGCACGGCGTTCGACAGGTGCTGCGCGTTGCATGCGGCTAGGGCTCTTGTCTCGTGCAGCTCCTCAGGACTCGGCTTCCTCTTCACCGGATCGCTGCCTGTCCAATTCGTCTACAGCGTAGTCGGCGCCTTCGCGGCGAAGCGCTTCTCTCATTGTTCGAGCTTTGTCCTGCGAAGCGCGAGGAGGAAGCAGAGGAGTATTCGGATCGACCATGGCTTCGATGACGACCGGTCTTTCCGCCTCCAGCGCCGTCCTCCACACAGATTCGGTGTCCTCGCGCTTGTGTAAACGGATTCCGCCCAGGCCGAGTAAATCGGCGTACTCGGCGAAGTTGAAAGACGGAACTTCCTGGGACTGACTGAAACGAGTGTCTCCTTCCATCTCCCTTTGCTCCCAACTGACTTCAGCCAGATCACCATTGTTGAGTATGAGCACTACGAATCGTGGGTCCGCCCACTCCCGCCAGTGACGTGCCAGCGTGATCAACTCGGAATTTCCACTCATGAGCATCGCCCCGTCGCCGGCCAGCGCGACGACCGGGCGGTGCGGATGGGCGAACTTCGCGGCCAAACCGTAAGGCATCGCCGATCCCATGGACGCGAGTGTGCTCGACAGGTGGGCGGGAACTTCCGCGGGTAGGGGGAGGAATCGGGCATACCAGTACACCACCGATCCGACATCGACCGCCACAAGAGCGTCTCGCGGAATGCACGAAGCAAGCGTTCCCACAACAGCCTGCGGATTCAACGGTGTCCGGTCTCGAGACAGGCGATCGTTCGAAATCGCTCTCCAGTTTTCGATCATGGTTGCAACGTCGTTGCTCCATTGCTTCTCGCGGTGACGAAGAAGCGGTAGCAACATACGGAGAGACTCCGCCGCATCGCCGACAATCGGTACTTCGATATCGTATTTGGAACCCACATTGCGAGCGTCTATGTCGATTTGGACCGCACGAGCTTGCCCTGGAGCAGGATAGAACTCAGTCCATGGATCGTTACTTCCGACGATCAGGAGCGTGTCGCATTCGCTCATGAGATCCGCTGCGGCTGTGGTCCCCAGATGGCCCATAACACCGCATGACCATGGTGAAGTCTCGTCGACGACTGGCTTTCCCAATAGCGATGTTGTCACTCCTGAGCTGAGTAGTTGTGCTGCCTCGGCGATTTCGGCGCGCGCTCCGCGTGCGCCTTGCCCGACCAGCATCGCGATGCGTTCGCCACCGTTCAGTAGCGCGGCCGCCCGAGTCACGTCCGCTGCGGTGGGAACCACGCGCGGAAAAGTCACAACGGGAGCGCTTGGGACGATGCCGTGGCTGTGCGGTTTGTTTTTTATCTCGTGTTGTTGCACATCGTGCGGAACTATGACGCAGGTAGGGCTGGAGGTCGCTATGGCTGTGCGGAAGGCGTTGTCCAGCACTGCTTCCAGTTGCTCCGGGGTGGAAAGGGTTTGCGAGTACTGCGCGCACACGTCTTTGAACAGTGTCGGCAAATCGATCTCTTGCTGGTAGCTGCTGCCCCGCGCCGTCAATGCGACCTGTCCGACGATTGCAACCACCGGTTTACGATCGAGCTTTGCGTCGTACAGCCCGTTGAGGAGATGGACGGCGCCGGGCCCCTGGGTGGCAAGACAGACGCCGACTTCCCCGGTGTACTTGGCATGACCAACTGCCATGAACGCTGCCATTTCCTCGTGTCTGGCTGTCACCAGCTCGATTCGGTCGGTGGCGCGGCTCAGCGCAGCCATGATCGGGTTGATTCCGTCCCCTGGGTATCCGAATATCCGCGGCACTTTCCATGCCAGGAGTCGGTTGACGATCCCGTCCGCGACGTTCGGCATTCGATCACCTTCTTCCGTAGCTCGCTTCTCGGGGACTACCCAGCGAACGATGAAGTACACGAGCAATTCTCGGCCGTGGAATGTGTACTTTTCATGTCCACCGGGTAGCTGCCAAATGTTTCCGGCAGAACTTTCCACGCAGGAGTCATGATGATCAGCCACCGCCATCGATCTTTGGTAGTCCGACTACAGTTGCCCGTCGAGTGTGATTCGACAATGCGCAACAGCCTCCCGTTCGAGACTTCGTATCAGCCCGGACGCCGTGCAGCTCGACTTGCCGGAGTTGCCGAATGACTTTCAGCGCTCCAACGCGGAAGGGAGTTGCGGTCGAAACTGTGACGGTTCGTGCTGCTGTTTGCGGCGACGGCATCACTGACGTGCCCTTCCAGGAAGTGGTGACCCGCATTGGGAAACTGTTGACCGCTGCGGGTTTCAGGATCGTCGACGCGGAGGGAACGGGTCCGGCGTCAGAAGTGTACGAAGATTATGTGCTCTCGCCGGAAGGGCATGTACGAGTGATGCATGATGTGAGTTGCGGCGCCGTTGAGGTGAGTGTCGCCATCGAGTATGTCGGGCGCGAGGTCGCATCCTTCCTGCGAACTCGCTTGGCCGAGCCGTAGTTCCTCATCGAGAGATGTTTCCTCCGAGAGCCTTTCGCAGTGTTTCGAGAGATTGAGCAAGCAACCGCGATACATGCATCTGGGAGATTCCGACTTTTTCGGCTATTTCGGTTTGGGTCAGTTGACCGAAGAATCGGTAGACGAGAATGGTCCTCTCCCGCTCCGGCAGCGCAAGAAGTGCCGGCCGAAGTGTTTCGTGAGTGTCGATGCCGTCCAAGGCTGCGTCGAAGTCCCCCAGACTGTCTGCGAGGGACGCCCCGTCAGCAGAGAAGGCGGCATCGAGCGAAGCGGCGTGGTACGAGTCACCGGCCGCGATGATTGCGGCAATCTCACCGGGTTCGACGTCGATCTGCGCAGCGAGCTCGGGAACGGTTGGCTCACGGCCGAGACTTTGGGTGAGGGCAGCCCCCGCTTTCTGCAGTGCGAGATAATTTTCCTGCATCGAGCGTGGAATCCGAACGTCCCACCCCCGATCGCGGAAGTGCTTGCGGACCTCCCCCATCATCGTCGGGATGGCAAACGACAGAAAGTCTCTACCCTTGTCCAAGTCGAATCGATTTACGGCGTTGACAAGGCCGACACTGGCAACTTGAACGAGGTCTTCGTGGCTTTGACCGCGCCCTCGGTACCGGGTGGCGATGTTCTCTGCAATGGGCAGACACGACTCGATAATATGCACTCGGAGGCGCTCACGTTCTGGGGCGTCCTCCGGCAGAGCAGCCATCTCCGCGAACAAGCCGATGACGTGTGCGTAGTCTTTGCTTTCTCTGGCTTGAGGCGTCGTCAACCGGGTTGCACCGCCTTTCCCAGCATGATGGTGACCAGCCATTCTCCATCGATCGGTGTGGGTACCTGTTCGATTGCCACGTTGTCGACCAGCGTTCGGAGAACGATGCGCCCGAATGATGAGGAACTGTTACTGATGGGTCGCAAGGTAGTGGCCGTCAGGCCGATTCGCAGCTGATGGTCAGTGTCGACGGCGAACGTGCACATCAGGGTGCTTCTCGGGGCCGCGTAATTGACGAGAGTGCTTGCAGCTTCATCTGCAGCCAGCACAAGGTCGGTCAAAGCATCCAGGGTAAGTGGATAGTGTGCGGCAGCGGTCCGCACGAGGGCTCGGAGTACGCCGAGGTGCTCCGGAGACGCGTCGATGGTCAATGAAGCAGAAGGTGAAGTTGACGTATCGATCGCCCGTTCGTAAGACATCACGTGTTTGCGCTCCTGTACCTGCTCGGAGAACGGCCGGTCCGACTGGTCCTGGTCGCAAGCCAGATTCGGTTCCCGATATTTCAGCTACCCAGCAACCAGAACTCCAAACTCGGCTTCTGTCGCTGCCTCGACACCCAACGTGGACAAAGCTTTTCGACGTCTGCGGCTTGTGGCATCCAAGTGAGTGTTTAGTTCTCGGCCCTGGGGTACCCGCTGTCTATGCGGCTAGGTGTGTTGGATGTCGGGTCCAATTCGGCGCAGTTGCAGATCGTGGAAGCGACTGCCGGTGCGCCCCCGCTTCCCTTGCACGCACTGAAAGCTGCCACTGGGCTGGGTGAGTCGATCGACGCCAGTCAGTGCCTGGATGCCGGCGGGATAGATCGAGTCTGTCGAGCCGTGACGCAGTCGTTGCAGTCAGCGCATCGGTACGAGGTCGATCAAATCTACGTGTTTGTGACGGCCGCGATCCGAGATGCAGCGAATCGAGAGGAGATTCTTGACAAGGTAGCGTCCGAATGCGGATTGCGACCCCAGTTCCTCACCGGACTGCAAGAAGCGCGCTTGACGTATTTCGCGGTGCATCGCTGGTACGGGTGGTGCGCGGGTCGACTCCTGGATCTCGACATAGGCGGTACGACTATGGAGATCACCCTCGGCCGCGATGCTGCCCCGGAGTTGGCTGTTTCGCTGCCGCTGGGGGCAGGGCGGCTCACGCGGACATTCTTCGACGCCGATCCCCCATCTCACAAACAAGTAAAGGAGTTACGACGGTATGTGCGAGCGTCACTACGCGAGACAGCGGACCGCTTGTTGTGGGAGGGAAAGCCTCAGAGAGTTGTAGGCACATCGAAAACTTTTAAGCAGTTGGCGCGCCTGACCGGAGCACCACCGCAAAGAAAGGGCCCGTTCGTACGAAGAACATTGTCCCGCAAGGATCTACACGGGTGGGTGCCACGACTGGCTGCGATGACGACTGAACGACGTTCCAAACTGCAAGGAATTGCCAGATCGCGCGCGCACCAGATCGTGGCGGGAGCGATCGTCGCCTACGAGACCCTGTCCGCACTCGATATCGACGAGGTGGATGTGAGCCCATGGGCGCTGCGAGAAGGTGTGATATTGCAACATCTTTCGGCAGTGTCAGACCTTCGAAACGAACTTCCCCTCCATGCACTTACCCCCAAGCCGCACCTGGACGGCGCCTCGATCACCGTCCTACCGGGCGTAGACGCACCTCTCGACTCCACACGCTGAACATTTTGAATGGCTGAGTACCTGCAAGTGTTTCGAAACATTCAGTCGGGTTGGGATTGCAGTGCGCTGCACGGTATCGACCCGAGCACTAGGGTGCAGGTGGTGCGGGGATGCGGCGAACGAGCACGTTCGACGGTCACGGAACACCCTTCGCAGGTAGTGCAAAATCAGACACACACATTCGCTAACGAGGTCTCGTCCCGTTACCAGCTCGAATTCTGTGAGGGCGCTTATCATCCCGTGGAAATCGCCTTAGACGAAAGAGGATGACAATGACAAATGACGTCGAGAAAAGGTGGAACGCCAGAGCTACGTCACGTTGCGCGCTGGTGCACGCAGGCGTGTCCATTGCCTTCGCCGCAATCGTCGCAGCGCTCGCACTCGTCTGGATGGCGAACCGGCCGGACACCTGTCACGTTCGCGAACTTCCAGCATGCACGGATACAGAGCGATTTGCTCTGGCAATCGTGCCTGCTGCGGTTTTGCTTGTCGGCGGTTTGTCGGCACTGGTTCGAGCTTACCGTGCATGGAAAAACCAACGCCCGTGGCCGATCTGGCAAGGAGTCGCGTGGGGGCTGCTCACGCTCATGATGATCTATCTGCTCGCATCCATGCGTTTTCTGATGGTTGGCTAGCGGGGCCCAGCACCCATGTCCTGGCTACGCGGCTCGCCAAACTTGTGCGAACAGCCGAGGGCGTCGATCGTGGCTGGGGGTGGTCGTCCGATGCGGATATGAATCCGCAGCGTGTTCCTATACAGCGCCAACTGGGCGACGTTGCACGATCGACAGCATGGAGGGAAATCTTGCTGAGACATAGGCGCCTGTGTCCGAAACTCGGTGGCGTCTGAACCCCCTACACGAGTATCGCTACGGCGACGACGACGAACACAAGCACAATAACCCCGATTGCGATGACCGTCCCAATGCCCATCAGCGGGAACTTTCCGGCGGGCGAGGGTTCCGGAGAAGACAAACCGGAAGTTTGTGCAGCATCAGGTGGTGTTCGCCCGGGCGCAACACCTCCGCCGGGCTCCAAGTCAGGGGTGTTGGCGGGATCTGGTTCTGGCGGTGTAGCGATCACTTTTCCTCATCTCCACGGGATTATGTTCGGGCGGACCCGAGGCCCTTTCCTTGCGTAGTCGTGGTGCTACCCGATTGACCGAAAAAGTACTCCGTGCCAGGATGTGATTCAGTCCCGTTTCTCTTCGCCCCCTCCGCTTCGAACCTTTATCTCGGCGACTGACACGAAACCATCGCGGCTCGAAGGTCGGTCACCAGGTCGGCGAAAGCCCGTTCACGCTCATCACGTGCCCCCCGGAGAATCGAAGAAGGATGGACGGTCGCAAAGACGAACGGATCGCAGTGCACGCCCAGTTCCGGCATCAGATGGTGCCTTTCTCCGCGGTGTGCCGTGACACGAAAGTCTCGCGCGATCAGCGACTGCGCCGCCGTCGCCCCCAGGCACACAACAACATCGGGTTCAACCGCGTCGATCTCTGCCACGAGCCAAGGACGGCATGCGTCGATCTCGCCGCGCCCGGGCTTCTTGTGAATACGACGCGTTCCACGCTCAGCCCGTACGAATTTGAAATGTTTGACCGCATTTGTCACATACGCCTCGCTGCGATCGATGTCCGCTGCGTCGAGCGCCCGCTGCAGCAGTTTGCCAGCGGGGCCCACGAACGGCTTACCAGCGTTGTCTTCCTGGTCACCGGGCTGTTCCCCGACGAGCATCAACGTGGCCGCCTTCTTTCCATTCCCGAACACAGTCTGGTTGGCCTCGCGGTAAAGGCCGCAGCCGCGACAGTTCGACGCAGCGGCTTTGAGTCTGCGTAGGTCCCGACTGTCCGGCACGAATTTGTCTGCACCACCGTCATCCATCCTGGCTCCCTTCGGGTTTCACCACTGACAAAACGGGTTCTCTCGACGGGCGGGTTGTGCTATCGAGGCATGCCCTGACGCGGTCTTCTGTAATCCAGCAATCCTGCGACATCGTTCGAAGCCAAAATATCTGCAGAACCACACTTCGACCCGCCAGAACCAACAAATTTGTCGCCAGTGTGTGGAGAAGGCAGAGGCTGGGTAGTCGCCCGTCATGAACTCCTTGACTGCTCTCGCTTTGACTTGCTCCTTGAAACCTTCGCCTGCACGGTCGAGTAGCGAACTCATTGCCGAGCAGCTCCTCTCCGAATTTCGCGAAGAGGGCGTGAGCTGCAGTTCAATTCGACTCGTGGACCATGACATTCGACCCGGAGTGGAAATCGACATGGGCGGGGGCGATCAATGGCCTCGAATTCGGGCACAAATACACAATGCAGACATCTTGCTGGTTTCGACCCCCACATGGCTTGGTCAAATGTCGAGTGTCGCCAAGCGTGCTCTCGAGCGTCTCGATGCCGAACTCTCCGAAACAGACGACCGTGGTAGACCTGGCATGTTCGACAAGGTCGCAGTAGCAGCAGTAGTCGGTAATGAGGACGGGGCACACGCCATAGTTGCCTCACTCTTTCAAGCTCTCAACGATTGTGGCTTTTCCATACCGGCACAGGGGTGCACCTACTGGAATGGCGAGGCGATGACACCCGGGGACTACAACGACTTGGAAAGCGTGCCCCGGGCCGTAGCATCCGCCAACTCCACCCTCGTGCGTAACGCCGTGCACCTCGCGAAAGTCCTTCGCCAACAACCGTATCCGGTAGAGGATTGACGGGCCAGAGATTCAGCGTCGTGAGACCGAAGTCTGCAAAATCCTCTGGCGCGGACCAACTTCTGCGCTGGCCAGTAACTTCGGCTCCCCCTCGTCGCAATGGTCAGCATGAGCCACTGCGTTTCGTTCCAGAGCCACAGCGATTCAGTGGTCGACCACGCTAGCGCCGTCTTGCCGGTTTCGTACGAAAACGAAGACTGTAGTGATTGAGTGTAGCCGGCACAGCCGCGTCTGCGGTCAAACCAGTTCTCGGGTCGAGTTCGAAGGTGTTTCCGCGCAGCAGGTTTGCCAGTGCAGTCGTAGCGACGAAGAGAGCGAAGTTCTGCCCTGGACATACGGCAGGTCCGCCGCTGAAGGGCATGAACGCTTGCGTATCAGCACGGCCGTCGAGCCAAGCGTCAGGGGTGAACACGTCGGCAAACGGCACATTTTGCGGATCCCGGTGAAATGCTGCGGTCAGGATGATGAATGCACTGTCGGTAGGAATTTCGGCGACACCGCGTTCGGTCGGCCAAGTCGTCGGAGCGATCGAATCACGCAGAATTACAGGCGTGGTCGGCCATAGCCGCGCGGATTCCAAGACGCACGCGCGTAAGAACGGGTATCGGCTGGGGTGTCGGGGATCGGTCTCGTCGATTTCTTCCAGTGCGCGTGCCCGTTGTCGCGGGTGGGTCGCAAGGAGCGCCAGCGCTCGAATAGTGACGATGCCGGCCGCATCGAATGCGAACAGCCAATGGGGCACCTGCCCAATCGGGTCGACCGAGGGTGCAGCGGATGTCTGATTGACTGCCGCGATGAGACTGGGCATTTCAGCGCGTGCTGCGTACTGATAGAGACTCTCGATGAACCGATCCCGCAATCGGCGACGATGCGGAAGGAAGTAGGACCAGTTGCCCTGCGACCTCAGGCGCCAAAGTTGGTCGGTGACAGAATTGTCCTCGCGTGCGGACGACCCCAGCACCAGCGAGCGGACCAGATTCCACCAGGCCGGCAGAAAACTACCCGCATCCAAATGCCCGCGCGCACGTGCGAGCTCGTTGAGTTCGCCGGTTTCGCTGACCACGGTTTCGGTCATTGCTCCAGCGAGATAGTGAAGTGGTTCGCCTGTCTCGAGAACGGATTCGTTGAAAGCGCGTCGAGCGACCCGCAATCGGCCCCGAGTTACGAGAACTCCATGAGGTTGAAAAGAACTGAGTGCAGCGACCTTTTCGCGGTTTGCCGGGGAGAACGGATCCGGTGTCTCCTCGAGGACGCGACTCGCGTCCTCCCTGTCGAGCAATACTACGACTCGGCGACCCGGTAGATCGAGCAGCAGGGGGCCAGATCCGAATTCCTCGCGAAGTCCCGATACGAGTCGTGGAGTCGAAGCATCGGCTTGCACTTTTTCCAGCAGCGGCAACGTCGAGTGCCTGCGAGCGATGGCGCCGGCTACCACTGACGGGCCCGCTAGTTGCATCAAGAGTCGCACTGCCCGGATACCAGTCACTGTCGGCACGCTTACTGATGTCGTCGCCGTGGTTTCGTTGGTAGTCATGGGTTGGTACCTACCCGATGGCACCCTCACCAAACCCTCGACAATTCCCGGGCATGGCGGGTTCGATCGCCGAGAATCGGTTGAGCGCCGGACCTCGATCCTACGAAAGTCACTGCGTCTCAGCTGTTTACGAGGATTCCATTGTTTCCAGTATTGAGCCACGCGAACGGCGGGTAGAAATCGATGGCTTGGGGTAACACCGGGGCATGACCACCCGCAACGCACGAAGCCTGAAACTCAATTCCGCTTGAACGGAGCAGACATGAAGAGGATAATTTGCGCAACGATACTCGCGGGCACCCTGATATCGACTGGAGCCTGCGGAAACAACGGTGGAAACGAAGATACGAATGCCACTGCGTCGATTCAGAACATGACCCCCCCGACCGGCCAAGTCACCGACGAGGAGACTTCGACGTCCGGATCCGCCGATCTGGGGACCCTTGATGAAGCGAAACTGACTTCCTTCGTCGTTGCATTCCGAACCGGGTATTCAGAACTCGCGGAAGAGCGTGACGATGAGAGCATCAAAGTCATAGTCCTGCAATCATGCGATGCCATTGGAGCCGGAGCCGATGAGCAACAAGTCACCGAGCAGGTCCGAACGCTCGCCGCACACAACGGCAATGAACCGACGCAAGCTCAAGCTGAACAGATCTATGACTTGGTTACACCTGCCTGTCCGTCGTGACAATGACCTACAGGCTAGCCGACCAGGAGAGGTAAGCGAGACCGTAAAAGAGAAGGAGAATTTCGTGGCTAAATGTGAAACCTGTGGCAATGAGTACGATCGAACCTTCACTGTGACACGCGGAGATCGCACCGCAACATTCGACAGTTTCGAATGCGCGGTACAAGCCCTGGCTCCGCAATGCGCCCACTGCGGCTGTCGCATACCCGGGCACGGTATCGAGGTGGACGAGACGATATATTGCTGCGCCCATTGTGCAAGAGAGAGCGGTCACGACGAGCCAACAGACCGCGTCGCCGCCGGGAGTCGTCACAGCTGACAGACAGAATCAGCAAAGTTCGAGTCGGACGGACCATCCGTCGATCTTCGGCGAATTTTGCGACGTACCAACTCGATGAGAAGGGCTCGGGCGTTGTCGGTGCCCGCGAACGCCGTACCGAATCATCGAGTCTGTCCGGACGGTTGACCGCGCGCGAAATTGTGATGCCCGCGTCATATGCATCGACGGCACGGGGATTGACGTAGCACTCGCGTGGGCCGGCGCAATGCCAATCCCGGCACCTCGCGCGAAACACTGCAAGTCGGTTGGCTTCTGCGTTTTTGAAACTCTGGGGGGCTTTGCTCGGCAAAGCCAAAACAGCGGCCACCGTCGGATGCCACGTTTCGGGGCTTTCCACCGAGTAGTCCTGACAACCAGCGATTTAAATCGAGCACTGATATTTCTCGGCGGTGACAGCGTCCACCGCACTGCATTCTCGATAGACGGGAAGACACGCCGAGCCATCCTCATTCAACGAAGGGTGCATAGCACGTTCGCAAACGGGCAGTTCGACAATCTCCACAGCTCCGCGAATGCCACTCTTCGCTGGAAAGATGAGCTCCACAGCGCCTTTCGAGGTCTTTCGAGACCTGTGCGTGCTCGCACAGAAGACTGGCTACGCCGTACGGAACCATCTCTTCGACATATTCTCGTTCACAACCGGGAACTCCACGGTCGAGAACCCTCAGTGCCACCGCCTCAGCACGCTCTCGTCCAGTGCCGTGCTACCGCAAAGTTTCGATCGGATCGGCGGGCGGAAGTCGGGCACACTCCTTGCCACTCGGAATATCCGCTCGTGGTCCTTCACGTCGCGCTCGGTCCAGCACATGGGAGAGTAGATACTTCGCGTGAAATCGAGCAGTCAGAGTGCTGGTTTCGCAGGGGCCCCGACCTGGTGTTCGCATTCAGGTCGAAGGGCGCCTGTTCGGATATTCGACTCGACAAATTACGGTCCAGTACGTCAATCGGGCCGACCAAGTCCGTATACCGTGTAAGCGGCGCGGATGACGGGTTGCGCGACATTGCGAACCCGTACGCCTCCCGGCGTCGTTCCACGCTCACATCCCGCGTGAGCGTGACCGTGCAGGGCGAGATCCAGATGAAACTCGTCAATCGGCTCCCCAAGTAGATAGGACCCGAGGAACGGATAGATTTCAGGCGGCTCTCCATGCAAGGTGTCACTGACCGGCGAGTAGTGCAACAAGGCAATTCGGACGTCAGCTTCGAGTTCGGAGACGGTCGAGCGGAAGCGGTCCGCCACCTCGACGGTATGCCCCGCGAAGTTCTTCATCTGAGGTTCGCCGAACACACTGGCGCATTTTCCCGCGAATCCCCCACCAAATCCCTTTGTGCCGGCGATCCCCAATGTCTGCCCATCGATATCCATCGTGACCGATTGTCCCTCCAAAACTGTGATACCTCGCCCCACCAAAACTGCTGTGACATCTTCAACCGCATCACTGTGGTAGTCGTGATTGCCGAGCACGGCGATCACAGGAACGTCGAGTTCGCCGAACTCGTCAGCCACGACCTCAGCCTCCTCGGCTCCGCCGTGACGGGTGAGATCGCCCGCGAGCAGTAGCACGTCCGCATGAATCGACACCTTCTCGAGAGCCGGGCGCATCTCTCCCCGGGAGTCCACACCGAGATGGATGTCACCGACCGCCGCAATGCGTATCACGTCAAGTCCTCGCATTCAGGCTGGGGTTCCGCAGAGCTCACCACGTGGATGTCGTTGTGCACCTGCACGTCCGGATAAATCTCCGCGACGATTGATTCGAGTTCGTGCTTACGATGCTGCGTGCTCACTTCGCCACTGAGATGAACGGTCTCTCCTCGAATCGATACCCTCACACCAAGTTCAGAGGTTCGGGGGTCCTCCGCGAAGACTCGTCGAATGTGAGCCACCACATATTGAGGTAGCCGAGATTCGAACTCCATCGCATCCTCCTAGTCGGCTCGTTACGCCTCTGTCCTACGAGGACTTCGGCGAGGCAATGGACAGATCGTCGAGCAGGCCCAGGAACGCCCGTGCATACGGAGACGATTCGGTCTTGTCTGCCACCTCTGACCAGTCGACCTGCTCACGCAAGTCCCTCGCGATTTGGAGCATCGGAACAAAATCACATCGGTGAGCGTCGAGGACGTTCAGTTTGTCGATCATCAGGTCCGTCGCGGTAACCACCGGAGCGTGTGCTGAACCTATTCGCATCCGTGGCGCACGCGCGAGCAATTCGTCTGTGATTTCACGTCCTGACGCGGAGAAGATCAGGTCAACGAGAATGTCTCCGTCATAGGCTTTGACCAGCCAGTCCTCCGGTGGGTCCACCCGTCTCATGCCGTTCTGTTGCAGTACTGCAAGTGCTGGGGCGACGTCGGTCCGCCGCAGAAAAATATCAACGTCGTGACCCGAGGGCGGTCCGCCCCGCGCGTAAACAGCGCAGCCTCCGGCAACGGCGAACGGGATCTCGGCGTGGGTCAGCGAATTAACCACACGTGTCAATGTCTGCAACAACTCGTCCATCGACACAGTGTTGCGCGGTGGGAAGTACTCGACCGGCGGTGGCCGGTGCCGAGTCGGTTCGGTGGTCATTCATGAGCGATACCCGATCCTGACTTTGTAAACCGGCTACGGGCAGCGCAGCTTTCGGTCACGATCGCAGCGTGAGGCCGTGAGACGGTTGGCATGCAGCTATCGCCCCATTGGGTAGCCCGAACCCCATCAGTACCGTGACAGATCTCGTCGATGTCAACGTTCCTGGGCGTACCGCGTACGACCAGTGACCCATATTCGGGCCGATTCCCACCATCTCAGGGGTACGTGAGATGAGTCAAGACGATGTGTCACACATTGGATCGTCGAGATATGAAGCCAAGTGGGAGAATTCGACGCCCTCATCGCCGGACAGCACCCTTCCGAGCCCGTTCCATGGAAATCCGGCGCAGGTCCAACCACGCTGAGGTGATCACCTTCCACCGTTTGGACGATCGCCGGACGCGGGTGACAGCACGGATGGAATCGACCCGACCGATTCTGGAGGACGTCGCCGAAGAGGTCGGAATTCTCTCCGTGGCGTCAAGACCGACATAGAGAACTTCAAGGTGCTCATCGAGTTGTGGACACGAAACAGGCGTCCGGCGCGGGAACATCGAGCCCGGCCTCGATTCGCCCCGACGGGGCCTGATTGTCCCTCTGTTAGGTCGTTTACGACGTTCCAGCTCGGGTACTGCCCGATCTATGAGCGGATTACGGGTCGTGGTCACGGGTGCAACGGGCAATGTCGGTACCAGTGTCATCAAAGCACTGAGTGCGGTAGAAGGCGTCGAATCGGTTTTAGGGTTGTCGCGTCGTCCTACCGACTGGACTGTACCCAAAACACGGTTCGCTGTCTCGGACGTTCGTCGTGACAACCTCGAGTCGCAATTCGAGGGCGCGGACGTAGTGATCCACCTGGCCTGGCTGTTTCAACCGGCGCGACGTCCCGAAATCACCTGGGAGAACAACGTCTCAGGGTCGTTGCGAGTGTTTCGTGCGGTCGCCCAGACGGGTGTCCCGGCATTGATCCACGCATCCTCGGTCGGAGCATACTCGCCCGGGCGCAATCAACCGGCGGTATCGGAGGACTGGCCGACACACGGGTGGCCTGGGGCTTCTTACCCCCGCGAAAAGGCTTACCTGGAAAGGTGTCTCGATATATTCGAAGACCGTCACAGGACCCGCGTCGTACGCATGCGTCCAGCATTCATATTCCAGAAGAGTTCCGCCACGGCTCAACGACGGTTGTTCGCAGGTCCGTTCCTGCCCGGCTCACTTGTCAGTAGTTTCTGGATACCGGTCTTGCCGCAGCTTCCTGCGTTGTCAGTGCAGGTGGTTCATTCATCCGATGTCGCCGACGCCTACGTGGCAGCGACTTTGGGCGAGCAGCAAGGCGCATTCAACCTGGCAGCGGATCCGCCCGTCGGTATGAACACCCTCGCAGATTTGTTCGACGCACGCTTGATCGACCTTCCGGAGCCCGTAATCCGGGCGGGCCTTTGGGCGGCATGGCATGCACACGCTGTCCCATCTACTCCGGGCCTCTTCGACACCGTGATGCAGATTCCGACGATGGATTGCTCGCGCGCACGTATCGAGCTGGGGTGGCTACCCACTCGAAGTCCCAGCGCCGTTCTGCAGGAATTTTTCGAGGGGCTTAGAACGGGTGCTGGATGGCACACTCCCCCACTCGCGGGTGACGGGCCTGTCGCCAGGCTTCGCGAAATCGCGACCGGACTCGGATCCCGCGCTTGAAAAGACTGCGCAACAGCTAGTTTGGGTGGAAGATGTGGCGGCTGAAATAGGTAACACGGCCTACTCCGTCACGTGGGTCAGACTGCGTCAAGGACCAACCACCTTCGTCGAGCCGACAAGACACGCGCTCTATGTCCTCCTCGGACGGTTCTTCGCGGATGGAGCCCACTACGACTTCCCGGACGCGCGCGCAATTGATGTGCCAATCCGGAGTTTCAGAAGCACGCTCGACAGAGAGCGCCACCACTTGGTCGATCTCGTCATTGCTCAATCCACGACGCAGGACGGATAGTAACGCGAAATCCTCGTTCTCAGGGATGTCCTTCGGATCGCTGCGAAAGCTCTCGAGTACGGCTCTCGATGCGTGCGCCTACCCCTCAGTTCACAGCTTCGACGCCACAGAATCAAGACAGCAAGGACGATACAACACGTGCTTCCTCGGCCTTGCACACGGCCGAGAGTTGTTTAGGCCCCGCGGTGATTGGGAATTGTCCCACGGCAGCCACACGAAAGGGTGACACGAACCACCGTAGTCGGCCACGTCTACGGAGCGTGCGTCACAACGTAAGTCGTAGGCGACAGCGGGACCGAAACAACGAGAGGAACATCATGGCACAGCGAAATTTTCGTCGCACCTATTCAGCAGTACAGATAGCCGCGGCGGCCGTGGGTGCGGTGTTTTTACTAGTCGGAATCCTCGGCTTTATTCCCGGTGTGACAACCGATTACGACATGCTGGCCGGAGCGGGTCATCATTCAGGTGCGAAGCTTTTCGGGATTTTCGAAGTCTCCGTTTTACACAACGTGGTTCATCTGGTCTTCGGTGTGGCGGGTGTGGCGATGGCTCGTATGGCTCGCACCGCACAGGCATATCTCATTGGCGGCGGAATCATCTACTTGGCGTTGTGGATCTACGGGCTGCTGATCGACCAAGACAGTTCCGCCAACTTTGTTCCGGTCAACGATGCCGATAACTGGTTGCACTTCGGACTCGGGGTAGGCATGGTGGCACTCGGATTCTTGACTCCCCGTCTCGCGCGGCGAGAAAGCCGCACGGACAGCCCGATTCGGTGAAGTCTCCGCAATTGCGACGAGATGCCGGCGGCCACGTTTCTCATACGGTAGCGATGGGCAACCGTCGGTCATGACCTCCCTGTGGCTCGAAGGGGCGCGCCCCGAGTACTCATCCGAATTCACCGAGCGCGAATACGACACCGTTGTCGTCGGGGCCGGTATGACTGGTGTGGTTACGGCTTTGCTGTTCGCACGGGCCGGTCATGAGGTGGCGTTACTCGAATCCAGGACCGTCGGAGCTGTCACAACCGGCAATACGACTGGCAAGATCAGTTTACTCCAAGGCACTCGACTTTCGAGTATTGCAAAAAAGCACTCACCGTCGGCGGTGCGCTCCTACGTCGAGGCCAATCGGGAGGGACAGCAGTGGCTGCTGCGCTACTGCGCCGACAATTCTGTAGCAGTGCAACGTGAATCAGCTTTCACGTACACCACCAGCACCGACGGAACCGTCTCCCTACGGGAAGAATTGGATGCAGCGCGTGCGGCGGGCCTCGATGCACACTGGACCGACGCGGTCGAATTACCGTTCCCGGTGGTTGGCGCGCTCCGCTTGGATGATCAAGCGCAGTTCGACGCAGTCCAGGCACTCGACGCGCTGATCCGGGAATTCGTTCGGCGGGGTGGGACCTTGCACGAAGGGACCCGGGTCAGGACCGTGCACGGCAATCGTCATCGACGTTCGGTGCATACGAACCACGGCGTAGTCACCGCTGCTCGAGTCGTGATCGCCACGGGAACACCAATACTCGATCGAGGCGGATTCTTTGCCCGCTTGGAACCACAACGCAGCTACGCAGCTGCCTTCGCAGTTCCCGGCGATATTCCACGAGGAATGTACCTATCTGTCGACGAACCGAAACGGTCAATTCGTTACGCTCCGCGCAATGACAGCAACTTGCTGCTCGTCGGTGGTAACGGGCATCCCGTCGGGCGCGCAGCATCGCCGTCACAGTGTCTGCAAGAGTTGATCGATTGGACTGGCAAGACCTTCCCCGGCGCCGAACTGACCCATTCCTGGTCTGCACAGGACTACCGGCCTGTGAACGAACTCCCTTATGTCGGGGAACTTTTGCCGGGAGATCCCTCGCTTCTCATTGCCACCGGTTACGCGAAGTGGGGAATCACCAACTCGGTCGCTGCCGCGCTGGCACTGGTCACGAGCGTCCTCGGTACCGGAGCGCAGTGGTCGGCAATCTATTCGCCGTGGGATTGGAATCAAGTATCGGGAGTGCCCCATGCTGTTCGGGTCAATGCTGAAGTGGCTGTTCACCTAGCGGGCGGCTGGGTAAAGCCTTTGTTCGATCGACTCGCGCGCAAGAACCCGGGATCCGACAGCCATGGCCAGGTCGTATGGGAAGGGCTTACGCCTGTTGCCCGAAGCACTGTATGCGGAGTGACGCAGGAGGTGTCCGCGGTATGCCCACATCTCGGCGGCATCGTGAGTTGGAACGATGCCGAACGATCTTGGGATTGTCCGTTGCACGGATCACGCTTCACCGCGAGCGGTGAGCTTCTGGAAGGTCCTGCAACCGAAGATCTCTCACCTTCGTGAGCTGGATCGCCCTCAGCTCATTCCACGGCCTCTCGCTCTAACAGGCATGGTGCTTTCGGACAGTTCCGCGATACCCACCATTCGGCAATTTTGTCGGATACAGCGTTCCGTCGCCAGCATATCGCTCGACCTTGACCCCTTCACTCACACCGTGATTGGCTTTCGTGGCCTCCTGGATTGCCTCATTGTCCGATCCGAAATACTCGTCGAGAGTCGAACCGTCCGGCATCGTGACCCGATAGAGGTCCATCTCGTCATCCTTGCTTCCGCATCATGGTTGGAACGGGGTACGTCGTTACGGCTCGCGCTTTCCTGTGAATCGTTTGCGCGCGACTACGAACGCGACTGCACCGACCAGAATAAGAATCACCAATATCTCCATGCCGGACAACTACCCGATCCCGGCTGAAGGCAATCATCGGTCCCTGAGACTCGTCCATGAGCCCAATTACCGCCGGTTCTCAAGCCAAACAGCTGTGGACAAGACCGTCGCAAATGCACACCAAAACGGGTACGGCGCCAATGCCACTCCCGCCGCTCGTCTGATCGGAAGTGTTCGTCGCGCCAACTCTGCGCTGCTTACAGTCAGGATGGCTGCGACGACGGCTGCTGTACGAAGTCGATGCGAGCGGAAGAACACCCAACTCCAGCCGGCGTTTACGAGGAGGTTGATCGCCAGTACTCGGGTGTAGTCGCGAGCGGCGGTCTCGTCCCCCTTCTCGGTGAGGCGCGCAAGAGTCAGCGCCGTGCTGACTGCGATGTCGGCGTACAAAACAGTCCACACGACGGGGAAGGCAACGGGTGGCGGCTGAAATGAGGGCTTGCGCAGCTTCTCGAACCACGCGCTTTGTGCTGGTCTCCCCGATGCAACTGAGCCGACGACGGCGGCCGCCGTCGTCATTGTCGCAGTGCGCGGTAGCCATTTCCTGAAGGAGCGGCGACTCTCGGGCATTGGTCAACTCCTGGCGCCTAATGTTTTGACGATACTTTGAAGGCACAACCACTTTGAGCGTCTTCGGCACTCCATCGGTACTCGCGTCGGGCGGTCCGCTCTTCGCCGCACGAGGTGATGATCGCGATTTTTCGTCCGATCACCATGTCAAGGGTTTCAGACAGTCGCAAGTGTATCGGTGAGTTTCGCGCAGAACGCGGGTAAATCATCGGGCTTGCGGCTCGATATCAAGGTATTCGGGCCAGAAGTACAGACCACGACTTCTTGGTCTACCCACGTGCCGCCGGCGTTCGTGATATCGGTGCGCAAACTAGGCCACGAGGTCAGTGTACGACCGGCCACCACGCCGGCTTCGACCAGCGTCCACGGTCCGTGGCAGATTACTGCGACAGGCTTTCCGGCATCGAAAAAACTCCGGGCGAACGCCACGGCGTCGGGATTCATGCGGAGAAAATCAGGGTTGGCCACACCGCCCGGCAGGACGAGAGCGTCGTATTCGGACGACTCCGCCGACTCGACCACCGCGTCCACGTCGAAGACGTCAGCTTTGTCGAGATGGTTGAACGCCTGGATGGTGCCGGATTCTGTCGAAACAATCGACGGCTGAGCGTGTTCGGCAACCAAAGCGTCCCAGGGATCCGTCAACTCGATCTGTTCGACTCCCTCCGTCGCCACGAGGAATGCCACTTTCTTCCCTGTGAGTTGTTGACTCATGCTTGAACGTCCTTCCTCATCTTCGTCGCATCCGTTGAGCGACTGCTCAGCTGGATGCGCCCTCGGTGTCGTCGAAGAACGACCATTCGCCATCATGGTGAACTTCCATACGCCATCCCAGTTCCGAGTTGTCGGCGCGGGCATCTACAAACCAGGCATGGGCGTCGTCGGCGCTTTCGATGTCGCGCGTCGCGGTGACGTCGCCTGCAGGATTGATCACTCTGTATGTAGCCATTCGGGTCGGCTTCCCCAGTCGATGTTTTCTTAATCATCCGTCGGGATGTCGTGGTAGATCTGCACCACGGTGGTTCACGAAGCTCTAGTTCCGAATCCGCACCCAGGTTTGAAGGTCTGGTCGGTACTCCACGAGACCCCTCTCTTCGAATGCGTCGATCCATCCTTGCATCGGCCACTGCCCCCAACGCTGATGAAACACCTGCGCATTGGTCAAGATGTCGTCAAGGTGCTCGATGGGTGGATCGGACACGTGGTGGAATTGATGGTAGGCATCAGCTCCTCCGACCCAGGTCAATTTCACGCCCTTGTCTCGGGCGGACCAGGCGAAATCGGTGTCCTCTCCGCCGTACCCGCGGTATTCCTCGCAGAAGCCTTGCAAGGCAAGCCATGTCGGTACAGTGACCGCGAACGATAACGACCAGAAGAGATTGAAGTCGTCCCCGTGGAGGACCGTCCCGGCGGGGGGCGCTGGCCTTGCTGGATGTGGATTGTGCAGCAGTGCCATCTCATCCGGAGTAATCGGCGACGACAACGGCTGCGTCAAGTAAGTAACCGGTCCGCAGAACAGTGAGGCAGTAGAATTCTCCTCACTTGCCGTCTCGTGATATCGAGCGAGCAGTGTTGGCGCCGCAATGCAATCGACGTCGAGAAATACAAGCAGCTCGGCTCCGTGACATCGAGCTTTCGCTGCTCCAATGTTTCGGGCACGGGCGAGCGGAAGAGGATCCCCTTCTGGAACGTCGATTTCCACGACGTGGGCGGAGCTTCTCTCTTGCGCGACTATGTTTTTCACCGTCTCGTCGCCCATCGCGACGATGACGTGCGAGTACGGCAGGGTCGTACTGGCAGCGAGGCCACGCAGGTGCATTCGCAAGTGCTCGTGGCGCCCGTGCACGATCGTGATTACCGCTGTCCTCACGTCAGCGGGCCGTGTGCTGTCTCGCGACTGACTCGATGACTCGCGCCGCGCGGTCAGCAGCACCCGTGGTCCGCCACTTGGACCAGCCTGCGCGATCGAGAGCCTGCGCCTGCGCGATCAAATCGGGCCAGGATTCGAGTGCCGGCCATTCCTTCAGCGTCACGGCGAGATTGTGCATGGACAGAGCTCCAGCGGTCGCGACCTGTTCTCCGAAAGGACGTTCTTGTGCGATCACGATGGCAGGCTTACCGGCGATCGCGATGTCGGCCACCGCGTTCTGGCCTGCGTGCGAGACCACGATATCGCTCGAGCAGATGTCCGGCCAGGGATCTGCAACCCACGTCCCTCCCGGCAATCCGATCCCTGTCCAGTGGAAGGAACGATGCTGCGCCGCAGCAGCTTGAACGTCAGCGTTCGAGACCGCTGATCCGCCGGCGCCGCTCAACACCACAACTCGAGGAGACAGGGAAGTGTCCACGGTCCGAGATACGCACTCCCGATCCTCGAAGCGGCTGATACCTCCCACGTAAGTCGTCTTGTGCGCATGGGGGTGGAGCCAAGTCGGGTCGTAGACCTCGTGGGGCCAGGCGGCGATGATGTGATCAGCAAGTCGATACGCGAGCTGGTGGGCGGCGTCGGTCCTGTCGCCTGGCATCGCCACTACGATGACGGGGACACCCATCAATCGAATGAATGTTGCAATTTCGACGGATACATCCACGACAACGGCATCGGGACGCGCGGTCGCTACCCAACGGGCGACTCGGGCCATCCGAGAACGTAGCCCGGTTTCGTGGATCGGTGCCCAATGAAGAGCATCGTTGGCCGTGGGGTCAACCTCGTGCGCGTCGCCGTAGTCGAGTTGCAACTGAACATGGTCGTCGAAGGCCTCCACTGCAACTGAATGGGCACTGGTGAGCGCGGTGACGTCGAGGCTCAGTTTTCTCGCGATCGACGCGGCACGGGTGAGATGGCCTCGCCCGTGATGGTGGATGTAGTAACCGATCATCAGCTTGCTCGACGCGTTGTGGCAGCGGGTGCCGCTGGGTGTGTATCGGACTGTATTGGAGCAGAGCAGATTTCGTCGTACAGTGCGACATACCGGTCCACCATTCTTCGTTCCGAACAGTGGTTCACAGCTCGCGCCCGAGCGTGCTGTCGAGCCAGCTGTTTAGCCTCGCCGATCGCGACGGACAGCGCAGCCACATCGTCGGCTGGGACCAACCGACCGCAATCCGGCGTGAGTATTTCCGGTATGCCACCCCGACTGTAAGCCACGACCGGGGTACCGCAGGCAAGCGCCTCGGCGACGACCAACCCGTAGGGCTCGTCCCACTGCGGGGTCACAAGTGCCACTGCAGACGTCCCTACCGCGTCAACAAGATCGTCAGTCATCAGATGACCGAGGTATCGAACAGAGCCGCCGAGGTGTGGTTCGATTCGCTCTCTGAAATACGTATGGTCACTGATCGGCCCGGCTAATACCAACGGCATACCGGCTTCCCTGGCGGCCACAATCGCATGGTGTGCACCCTTTTCCGGAACAAGGCGCCCAAACCAGATCAGTCGATGCCCGCCAGGTCCCTCACTCCATTGATCGGTATCGACTCCGTTGTGCACGACCTCGACGTCGCCGGCTGCCTGTTTCCATGAATCGGCGGTGAAACGACTCACTGCAGCAAACCGGCCAGGTGACCCCCCTGCCGCGATTGCTGATTCCAGCCACGGAGTCGGCGGCGTGTGCAAAGTGGTGAGCACAGGAGCACTCAGCGTGGAAGCCATCGCCACTGGGAGGTAGTGCAGGCTGTGGTTGTGGATGACGTCGAAGCTCTCCGTATAGTCACGCGAGAGGCGGAGCATCAGGTCGAGATAGGCATGGTGTTCTTGCATGAAATACTCTGCCGGCATGGAGATGTCAGTCCTGGCCGCCGTGCTGATGCGGGCTGGACGGACATCGATCAGCTCGCAAGCGAGTTCCGGATCCGAACCATGCCCGGCGAAAAGCGTGACATCGTGGCCGGCTTTTCGCAGAGCTGCGGCCAGGTGCCATACGTGAGCTTCGAGACCGCCGGCGAACGGTTGGGTGACGGGATAGCGACTCGATGCGATCAGAGCTATGCGTAACGCGCTCATGCGAGAGCCTTTTCATAGATTTCGCGGTGAGCAGAGGCAAGAAAACGACGCTGCCTGGCACGCATTCCCACGGAAAGACGCACGGGCTCTGCCGAATACAATTCGCGAACGCATCGATCCAGCGACTCCGGGTCGAAATGATGCTCGTCGAACCCGTAGATTTTGCAGTCCTGTTGTTGTGAGTAGAACCCACAGCTGGGAGCGATGACGGATGTCCCGAGGTCGTAACATGCCTCCAGCCATCCAGAATGCGTACCAAATCGATACGGCAAGACCGAAACCGACAGAGACATCAGATATCGCCACAGCTCGTCGTCGGTGAAATACGGATGTACCACGACCTCGACACCCGGTAGATCCTCGTATTCCAAGAGTTTCTTCGACGCCTGCGGTGCATACCAGTGATTGTCGGGATCGAAGATCTCATCATGGATGTTCACCACCAATCGCGCACCGGGCAACGTCGCAATCGTCGAGCACAGAGTGTTCAACACCGGAAAGGGATCCATGTTGGGACGCAGGCTTTTCACGTGCACTCCCACGGTGAATTGTGTTCCAGGAGGCCGCGCAAGACCGAATTTGTCCAATTCGATCACATGAGGATGAGGCAGCACTGTGCATTCTCTCCCCCAATCATTCGCAACCGATGCCGCCGCCCCCGGTGTCAAGGTGATCAGGGAGTCCGCCGCCGGGATCAACACGTCCAGGATCTCGCGGTGCGGCTCGGGATCGGGATGGTGCGGATTTCGCAGGTCATGCACCGTATAGACCAAGGGGATTTCGTGACTGTGTAACTCGTGAACGATGTCCTCCATAACCTGCGGTGCGATCGCGTCGAAACCGAAGTGAACATGGAAAAGATCAAATAGGTGATGATGCTCGCGGATCCATCCCGGATCGAGCATCACGGGAGGCCACCAGCCGCCGGGAACCTTGCGGCCATCTGCGGGGATCGGATCGTCAAGACGAACGACGCCGTCCGTTCCCATGTGCGGTGCCAGATGCCGTACGTACACGTGCGATGCAGGAACAGACGCAACCCGAATCACGTCTGCAGTTGCGGCCACGTCGTCAACTCGAACCACGTCGACTTGTGTAGGCAAATCAAAATCGGTCGACAACCGATCGCCGGGACGTGCTTGCCCGTTCATCTCACTCCTTGCATCAGGTCAGGGCGCGCTCGCGCCGAAGAGACGAGAAGACGGCTGTTTCTCGCTTCAACGGCTGGTTCCTCAACCGCGATACCTCATCACCATATCGTAGATGCGTCTGTTGGATTGGGTTGAGGCGGAACGTGTTTCGTGCCGCGCGCCTGAACGCGACGGGCACACTTCCCGGGGTCGACCTAGCGTTACCCATTTTTCGCGTAACTCACACAAGCGAAGAGCATCCTGCGATTTGGGCTCACCCGAAGCCGCGTTTCATGCACGCGCCTCATTCTCGAAATCGCAGTCGCCTCGGCCGCCGTGACAATCGCTTGGTGCCGGGAGCGCTCGCCAACGGATGCTGATGCTGGTGAAGAACAGCTCACCTGTACGGCTCGTTGTTTCGTGTGGAGTCGAAGGGCGTGCCGCGGAAGTGAACATTCGGCAGTCAGGCTGGTCGACGCACTTTCCTTCGTCCACAGATGGTCCGAGGTGGCCGCCCGTCGTAACTCGATCCGATCACAGCGATTACAAAACAGACTGGCGTCAGGCACATAGTTTCGGCGTGGTCGTAGGATCCGCAGCGGGTCCATGGCAGACGAACGTGATTTCGTCCACAAGATGTCGGCCTACGAAGTCAGTTTCCCGTGTGTGAAGTCCAGATACCGGCCCGCGACGACTAAAAACAAGGCAGAAACGAACCATATTGTCTGTCTACTCCGGTGGGTTGTCCGGTGATTCGGCAGGATCGATCAACTCACTGTGCCGAATTTAGTCCCGCGTGCCAATTCTCGAGATAGAGCCAGGGGCGCGGGTATCACGATTCCTCCCCGCCTCCCGTGCTGAGTGGCTTCGGGTCATCTTTAGAGCGGCAGGTCTCGAGGCAGAAGGAGCCCAGTGTGACGTTTGTTTCGATTGTTTCCATCGAGTGCGGGGTAGTCCCGCCGCATGGATCAAAACCGAGCACCGTTATTGGAGGCCCTTGAGCAGTACCGTCGGTTGGATCGATACGGGTTCACCCCACCGGGGCACAGACAAGGGCGCGGCACGGACCGGCGGGTACTCGATGTACTCGGGCGGGAGCCGTTCCACGACGACGTTCTCGCTACGTCCGGCCTCGACGACCGCCGATCGTCGAACAACTACCTTGCAGATGCCGAACGATTGATGGCCGATGCGGTGGGCGCGGACTATGCGTTCTTCTCGACCTGCGGTAGTTCACTGTCCGTCAAGGCAGCAATGATGGCAGTCGCGGGCAACGATCCCGGTGGGCTGCTGCTCAGTCGAGACAGTCACAAGTCGATCGTCGCGGGGCTGATCTTTGCCGGCATCACTCCCCGATGGATAACCCCGCAATGGGATGCTGCGCACCACATTTCGCATCCCCCTTCCCCTTCCCAAGTGCGCGACGCGTGGGAAAAGAACCCGGACGCGGCGGGGGCGCTGATCGTCAGCCCGAGTCCGTACGGCACCTGTGCAGACCTAGCCGCGATCGCAGACGAGTGCCATCGGAGGGGTAAACCCTTGATCGTCGACGAGGCGTGGGGTGCACATCTCCCTTTTCACGAAGGATTGCCCACCTGGGCAATGGATGCAGGAGCGGACGTCTGCGTGGTCAGTGTGCACAAGATGGGGATGGGTTTCGAACAGGGGTCGGTCTTCCACGTCCAGGGAGATCTTGTCGACACTGCTCACCTGTCGGCGTGCGCCGATCTGTTGATGACCACGAGCCCCAACGTCATGATCTATTCAGCTCTCGACGGATGGCGCCGTCAGATGGTCGAGACCGGACACGAGTTGTTGGATACAGCGCTGACACTGGTCACCTCGCTTCGTGACGACATCGAACAACTCCCAGATCTCGAGGTCCTCGACTCTGAATTGCTGGGCCACCAGGCTTCCCACGACCTCGACAGAATGCAAGTGCTGATCGACGTTTCACGGACGGGAGCCACCGGTTATCAGTGCGCGGATTGGCTCCGAGCTGAACGCTCGATCGATGTAGGCATGAGCGATCACCGGCGCATTCTCGCGACCGTCTCCACCGCAGACGATCGCGAGACCACCCGACGACTGCTGGACGGCCTCGAAGCTCTCTGCGGCGCAGCACCAAGTTTCCCCGACACCCCCCGCATCGAGCTACCCTCTCCTGCGAGCCTTCAACTCGAAACTGTGTCATCGCCACGCGAGGCGTTTTTCGGCCGAACAGAAATGGTCCCGGGTGCACACGCTGCGGGACGTATCGCCGCCGAGCAACTCACCCCGTACCCACCCGGAATTCCGGTCGTGGTGCCCGGAGAGCGCCTCGACGCGGACGTCATCGGCTACCTTCAGTCCGGGCTGCGCGCGGGTATGGCCGTGCCCGATGCCACCGACTCCTCACTCGATTGCTTTCGGGTGATGGTGTGACGTGCTCCCGATTCGATCGTGCGCCCCCTGGGATCCGCTAGATTCGAGGAATGTGACGGTGTTGATGGTCAGTTGCCAGGTGTCGATAGTGCCCAACAGGAAGAACGACGGAGCCCAGAGCACCACGATTATCACGCACACCACGAAAACCATGCCTGTGAGGTGCACTGACGTAGGTGGCGAACCGGTCGAAGACGGAGAGTTTCGTCGATACCTCGGATGGAAATATCACGTCCGCTTTATCCGACGAGTTCTCGCTCGTTGCCTTCTCGTTCCCTCCGTTCATCTGATTGTCCTCTCGCCGGAACATCTTCCAGTACCGCTCACTATCGCCCCAGGGCGCTTGTCCCCTACGTCTATATCGCCGCCCATCCGGTCCATCAACCCGGGGTGGCCCTGGAATCGTCAAATCTTGCACTACAGAACGTAGTTCAGGAGTTACTGGCGGCGGGTCGGACCGGCACCGATTATGCATGACAGCCCAGACATGCGACCGGGTGCCGGTCCATGCGCGACGGCGAGCCCACCAGCTCCGACGCGCAGCATCCGCGCTGCGCCTGCGCTCGGTGGTGATGCCCAGGCAGTTCGGCGGGCAAACATCGCTGCATCGAGCCCAGAGTTGGGCGAGGAACGAAAGGGACATGGTGCACCGGACGACATGGGCGTGGGTCCGACGACGGAATCCGTTGCGCTGCAACGGGTGGGAGGATTCCTCTATCGCCGCGCCGGCGAGTGGAAGTAGTCGGATACACCGCTACGAACCCGGCGCCATCACCCCCGCCACGGAATTGCGTCTCTCCCAGAAACATTCCGGGGATCGGCCTCATGTCGCTGGGACGTTGGAAGCGCTCCGCACTTCCGGCGGCTCGTTCAGTAGCCGGCACCGCATCGTCGACACTAGAGGAACGACGCGCTCGGTGGTGATAGTCGGCGAACGACTGGTCGACGAGTCCGGCGAGATCATCGGCAGTTCCGGCTTCTACGTCGATGTCACCGAAACTATCGATGACACGGTCACGGAATCGGCGAACCGGGCATTCAACGTCCTCACCTGGCATTCGCAGGAAACACTCGTGAAAGTTCGTGATGTCGCAGAAAAGCTCCTCACGGGGCTGGCAACGGACTTGCACATGGCCGACGCCGTACCAACACACTCCGACCACGCCCCTGCTGGGTCTCTGACAACGGCGTTAAGCTCGATGTTTGGCGGCACTTCAGTTGGGTAGCTGAGTGCTGATCATCCTTCTCGAATGCGGCTACCAAGATCCCACCAATGGGGTTGGCTGCATCCGATTAAGTACAGGAGCAAATCTCACGTGACGTCCTTCGCGCGGGCGATCGTTTCCCCGGTCGCCGTTTCACCTTCACTGTCCGTCTCTGCATCACCGGATCAACTGCCGGTGCTGCGATCGCTGGTGCGGACCGTGGCCGCGCACTATGCGCTCTCGTTGGACGCGTTGTCCGATCTCGTACTCGCCGCCGACGAAGCAGCGACCATCCTCATCGGCCACGCCCTCCCCTCCAGCACCCTGACGTGCACGTTCGGCGACGATACTGCCGCTGCGCAGGTGATCCTCTCTGCGGCAACAACGGGTCAGATCACCACGAGCGCTTCGTCCTTCGGGTGGCGCGTCCTCGAGACCCTGGCCGACGAAGTGGTCCTCGAGGAGCTCCCGCCTACCGCACCCGAGGAGAAGTGGGCTGTGACAATCACACTGACCAAGGTCTTGCAGGCAGATTCTTGATCCCGCGCGCGGAGGAGGGCAACGAGTAAGCGCCGGCCACCGGACAGTTGGTGTGTCTCGTCGCCGTAACCGACGACGCGTCCGATCACGAGTTGCCTTGTACCGGGATCAACACGAGTCCACTTTTCTTGGCATCCAGCTCACGCTGCGACGGCGGCCTCGAGCGCTGCGAGGGACTGCGTCCGTCGGAGCGCTTTGAGCGATTGTGCAAGCAGTCGGGAGACATGCATTTGCGAGAGACCAACCTTCTCGGCAATTTCCGCTTGGGTCAGTTCACCGAAGAATCGGTAGAGCACGATTGCGCGTTCTCGTTGAGGAAGTGCGAGTAGTGCCGGTCGGAGCGTTTGTTGGTTGTCAATGCCTTCGAGGGCAGAGTCGAAGTCTCCCAAGGTGTCTGCGATCGTCCGTCCGTCGTTGACGGTTGCGGCGTCGAGGGACGCAGCGTGATAGGAATCGCCGGCGGCGACGATCTCCGCGATCTCGGCAGGTTCCACTTCGAGTTCTTTTGCCAGTTCCGGCACGGTGGGTTCGCGTCCGAGGGCTTGGGTGAGGGAAGAGCGGGCCTTGTTGAGCGCGAGATAGTTTTCCTGCAACGAGCGCGGAACACGGACGTCCCAGCCGCGGTCCCGGAAATGTTTGCGCACTTCACCCACCATCGTCGGAATCGCGAAGGCTAGGAAGTCTTTGCCCTTGGCGAGATCGAAGCGGTTCACCGCACTGACCAGACCGACGCTGGCGGCCTGTACGAGGTCCTCGTGGGCTTGTCCGCGACCGCGGTATCGCAAGGCGATGTTCCGGGTCAGTGGTAGACACGACTCGATGATCTGCGCGCGTAGACGCTCGCGGTGCTCGTCGTCGTTCGGTATTGAAGCCATCTGTTCGAAAAGGGCCGCAAGGTGCGTGTAGTCGGCGTCTCGCGTGTGGGTGCTCATGAGAATGCCAACCCCTTTCCCCTTGTCATCGCCCTGGCAGAGTGCCGAAGGACAGTGGCCCCTCGCTGAGGTGAAGACACCGTCGTGTTGTCGGAACGGCGTACAGATCGTGTTGCCGACATCGTCGTCTCCTTCATTTTCGGGTGTTGATCGGCAGAACGCTCCAGAAAACCATCGCCGCGGCCCGAGCGAACACAGGCCCGCAGAGCGGCCCCAGCGCCGGGCAGGTGATGCCGTCGCCGCCGCGGGCGGTGGCCATGGCAGTGGTCATTCGCGCTCCCGAAGTGCGAGTGCTCCAGCATGCATCTAAGTAATTGACTGTCATAAATCTATATCAGCCGATGCAGATAAAAGGCAACAGGTGGAACAGTGATCGACCGACCGCAATACGACTTCCGGGCCCAGACGTGCCCACTTATGCACGAAACCAGCATGCGCGGAATCTTTTCGGCTCCTTTCCCGGCGAGATCGGGTTCGCACGTCAGATGAAATCTGTGGCGTCGGAGATCAGGTTTTAGGTGCGGGAGGGCGGGGGGCGGCGCACCAACATGTTAAGGTCGAGAGATATTCGGCTGGGTTAAAGGAGAGTGCTGAGGCATTGAAGGATCCAGCGCACGCCCACCGAGGGGTCTACGGAATTTCCGTGATGTCGGAACTGTCCGGAGTCGGCCCACAGACATTGAGACTCTACGAACGTCGCGGACTGTTGACTCCCGCACGCACCAGTGGCGGGACGCGGCGTTACAGTGCGGCGGACCTCGACAAACTGCGCCGTATTACCGCGTTGATCGGCGACGGAATCAACTTGACCGGAATCGGTGTCATTCTCTCACTTGAAACCGAGAACGCGATCCTGGCTGAGCGGATCGCTCAGCTGAGCGAAACGGCCGTGGACACACCACCGGAAGTCACGCCCGAGACTGTTCAGCCCAGTTCGCGGGTGTAACGAATGCTGCCGAATTCCGCGTCGGCAACGACGATGTTTCCGTCAGATTCAAGCTGTTCGACCGCGGAGTCGAATGCGTCGATGAGCCATGGCTTCTTCGCTTCGCCGAGCAGCGTGTCCGTACCGTCGTCGCCGGTTTGAAAGATACGCACCAACCAGGATTCGCTGGCGTCAGGTTCGTCCCATAGTCCTCGCGGAGCGTTCGTGGCCAGGACGTAGCGGTTGTACTCGAGGTCGACGCGAATAGCGTAGTGGCCGTCCACATTCACGACGTTGGCAGGTCGTTGGGACGCCGCGGCCAGTGCAGTCAATGCGTCGTCGTACATCTCGGAAAACTTCTTCGTAAGAGGCATGCCGTCCTACCCGTGCTTGACACCGCCATGCACCGGGCACGGCGTGCATACGATCAGTTGCCCGGCAACGACCGGAACTGAGATGCATCCTAACCCTGCGCAACTCACCCCATGGGGGCATCCCACTCGGTGATCAACACCCGATCGAGCCGAATGCCCGTATGGGTCCAAACACTGTCCGAAACTGGACACCGATCTCAAGACCAAGCTCGGCGTCGCTGACGCTGGGATACCCGAATGCGATCACATCGCCGGTGTGCCGTCGAAGACCACCTCGCCGGCTACGTCGACAACCTAACCGTCCTCGCGGTGAGCGATGGCCTGACCCGGGTGGATCACGTGCTCGATGGCCGTCGAACGATCATGCCCCACAGCACCGCGGTATAGGTGAACTCCGGCCTCTTCTCCCTCACCGATAGGAACCAGTCCACTAGTGTCCTCCTCGTCTCCGTCTTATGCGACCTGAGCAATTTTCTTCCGCTTCGTCAGTGTGTCCACTCACTCAACGGCAATCGCCGTGACGCGAACATCGGGCGACTGAGATTGTTCGACGAGGATTGTTCGATGAGCCCCCGAACGGGGCGCTCCGGCCGCTCAGTCGAAACGAAGCGCGGTTATTCACTTAGAGGACGAACGAAGAGCTCGCTCAGCGTCCCCTGAGTACGGTGCCAATCGATCCGGACTACGCCTTTGGTTCTGTTTCGGCGGTCTACTTCTCGACCAGCGCCCGGGAAGATCGCTCAATGACCCTCTTGGTCGAGAAGTTCGCTGCCTTCCAATCGCTTGACCCGCCGATGTTCCATCAAGATTGCCAGGGCACCGACGACGAAAGAAATTACGCACACACATCCGGCGATGACCGCCCACCCACGAAATCCGTAACCTGCTGCCACCAAAGTTAATCCGAGAGTTGCCAATCCGAGGCCGATCAGCAGGTACCCGGGATAGTTGCGCCCGTCTGTGATCGCCTCCCCGACGTGCGATCGATTCGTGCGTTCATTGTCCACATGGACAGGGTCGATTTCATTCGGCTCAGCCACAACACACTCCGTCCCAGCAATCATGACAACGTGTCACCAGCCCTCGTTGTTCGTTCGCAACGCACGTACCCCGGTCATGCGCGGATGAAACAGTCAACTCCGCAACAAGGGAGGGCATCACACCCAGGAACCGTACGGTTGGCGTGGACGAGCCGAAGAGGCTCCAGCGACCTCGCGGTGATCGGATGATATGGAGCCTGCGTGCAATCACGTGCTGTTTGCACCGGGGAGCGACTTTTCCGCGGACATGCCATTCTGGGGTCGGCACCAGTTTGTGGGACCCGAACCGCTTCTCTCGATCGGCACGCCTGCCCTTCGTCAGGCGTGCTGGCAGGAGCGCATCAGTGTGCGTGTGACTGCAACATCGCGCCAAGTACCTCTGTTTCGTCCTGAACGGCACTCGCGTTCTTCGAACTTCGCTACCGGGGTATGCTCGTCGAAACCTGTAGCGCCGCAAGGCCTGCCTCGTAGTTTCACCCGCTCGGTGCCGCGCAATAGCGGTTCGAGTAGATCTAGCTGTCGCGCCCGGAACAATTGCGGGGTGACGCTGGATCGTCGCGATTCAATCCGCCGATTAGACAGCTGCGGATCGAACTGTGCCCCCGACATCGTGTTGCGTTCAGTGCCACCAGGTATCGAAGGGTGTGACCGGCACCGTGCGCTTGTGACGAGTGTTGATGAACATCTTCTCGAGCTTTTCGGCTACCTCGGAGGAAACGTCCTTTCCTTCGAGGTAGTCGTCTATCTGTGAGTACGTGACGCCGAGGGCAACTTCGTCGGGCAGCGCGGGTCGGTCGTCCTCGAGGTCGGCGGTCGGAACCTTGCGCCACGTGCTCTCCGGTGCGCCCAATTCCTGCAGTAGCGCAGCGCCCTGGCGTTTGCTCAGGCCGGTGAGCGGCGTGATGTCGACGCCGCCGTCACCGAATTTCGTGAAGAAGCCGGTAATCGCTTCTGCCGCTTGGTCGGTACCGATCACCAGGTAGCCGAGCTGACCGGCAATCGCATATTGAATGACCATTCGTTCGCGCGCCTTGATGTTGCCGCGGACGAAGTCGCGCAGTTCGCCGTTCCCCAACGCCTCGGAGGCCTCACGGGCTGTGGCGTCGGCGCCAGGCTTGACGTTGACCGTGAGAGA
>NZ_MUZB01000015.1:0-160413 GCF_002076325.1 Rhodococcus sp. 66b | reverse complement strand
TGTGAAGTACCAAAAAAATTTGGCACTGACATTCATCGACACACTGTTGAGTTCTCAAAGAACACGCACACACCATCGCTTCAAACTGGTTGAAAGCTCCGGGGCAAGGGTTACAATCTTAGCTTGTTCGCTCCCAGGAAGCAAGTTCCCGTTGAGCGTGAATGTCTCCGACTTCGTCCAACCGCGTGTCCCCGGCCTCTCGGTCGGGGTTGGTGTCCGTGTCGCTCTGACTTGGACAAAGTTACGCGAATGAAAACTGAGCGTCAAACGTGCAGGTCGCAGGTGTTCGCCAGGTTAAATCCGCTGGTAGCCCGCCCGCAGGCGGGCCACCAACGGCCACAGGAGCCCCGCGAGACAACTGTGACCCCACACACGTCAGTTCGAAAGTATTTTCACGCCGGCGAAATTGCGCTTTCCACGCCGGACGACCAACCAGCTGCCGTGAAGCAGATCGGATGCGGCGGGCTCCCAGTCGTCGGCCGACACCTTCTGGTTGTTCACCGAAGCGCCGCCTTCCTTCACTGCGCGTCGAGCAGCTCCCTTGCTCTCACACAAACCGCTCGTCACAAGCAGATCGATGATCGTGCGCGGCTCCCCCGGCGCCAATTCGCTGACAGATGCTTCCTTCAGCGCCGCGGCGAGCGTCGACTCGTCGAGTTCCGCCAATTCCGCCTTGCCGAACAACGCCTGGCTGGCGAGCTCGACGGCGCGAGTGTTGTGTTCTCCGTGAACCAAGGTCGTCATCTCCGCAGCCAATCGCTTCTGCGCTTCGCGCGCATGCGGACGCTCCGCCGTTGCCGTCTCGAGTTCCGCGAGTTCGTCTGCGGTCAGGAACGTGAACCAGCGCAGGTACTTGATCACGTCGGCGTCGCCGGTGTTCACGAAGTACTGGTACCACGCGTACGGGCTGGTCATCTCGGGGTCGAGCCACAGACTGCCGCCACCGGTCGACTTTCCGAACTTCTTCCCATCAGCCGAGGTCACCAGCGGAACGGTCATTGCGTGAACACTCTCGCCGTCGACACGACGGTTGAGTTCGACGCCCGCGATGATGTTGCCCCACTGATCGGACCCACCGACCTGCAGAGTGCAGCCGAGATCGCGTCGCAAGTGCAGGTAGTCGTTGGCTTGGAGCAGCATGTAGCTGAACTCGGTGTACGACATCCCGTCCGACTCGAGACGACGCTTCACGGTGTCACGCGCAAGCATGACGTTCACGGAGAAGTGTTTGCCGACATCACGCAGGAAGTCGATGGCCGACATCTTGCCGGTCCAGTTCATGTTGTTCTCGATGACCGCACTCGTCGGTGAATCGTCGAAATCCACGAATCGTTCGAGCTGACCACGGATGCGACCTGCCCAGTCCGCGACAGTATCGGCGGAGTTCATCGTCCGTTCCCCGACGTCACGGGGATCACCGATCAGGCCTGTTGCACCGCCGGCAAGAACGATCGGACGGTTACCGGCACGCTGAAACCGCTTGAGCGCGAGGAGCGGAACCAGGTGACCTGCGTGCAGGCTCGGTCCGGTCGGGTCGAAGCCCGCATACAACGTGACCGGTCCGGCCTCGAGATCTTTACGCAAAGCGTCGAGATCAGTTGATTGGGCGATCAGCCCACGCCAGGTCAGTTCGTCGAGAATATTCTCAGTCACGGACTCGATCATCCCATCTTCACGAAATGACCGGCGCTCGCGGGCTTCGGCGGTACGCGGACACCGCTCGCGAGTCCGGAATCCAGAGGCGCCACGGGACCTCGGCCGCAGTACTGACCCCCACCCGCGGTCCACTGACCCATTCCTTCGACTCCCCCAATTCGAGCCGAACCCGCGAGGCTGGGTTGAACACGTCTGTTCCGTTGTCCGCCAACGTGATTGCAACGGAAGCGCCGAGATTACCTGGCCCTCTGGCCCATTGGTGAGATGGTCGATCCGGCGATCTCCGAGCAGACACCACATCGTGACCGGCCTCGATTTCGGCCGCTCGGAGCAGAACACCACCCGCGACACCATCCGGGCCGTACGAGATGTTCATACAAAAGTGCATTCCGTAGCTGCGGTAGACGTAGAGACGGCCCGCCCGCCCGAACATCACGCTGTTCCGCGGCGTTTGCCCCCGATACGAATGTGCTGCCGGATCTGGCCAGGGCCCGTCCTTCTCCCCTCCGTACGCCTCGACCTCGACAATCCTCAGCGAGATGTCGTCGACGATCAAGGTCGAGCCGAGAATTGTCAGGCCCGCTTCCAACGGGTTCTTCACATTTTCCAAGGTCTCGATACTCACCCTTCGATTGTGCCCACGCCGTTGACTCATCGGTCGGCCGAGTCGCATAATTCAACAAGTGATGAATTATTGAAATGAGGCGAACCGTGACCACCACGCCGGCAATAGACATCCGCGGACTACGAGTCATTCGCGGCAAGCACGAAGTTCTTCACTCACTCGACCTGCAGGTTTCGGCAGGATCGATCACCGGACTGCTCGGCCCGTCCGGCTGCGGCAAGACAACCCTGATGCGCGCGATAGTCGGAACCCAGATCGTCGAAAGTGGTGAGGTCAGAGTCCTGGGCGACCTCGCGGGGTCCGTTGCCCTTCGCCGCCGGGTCGGATACGTCACCCAATCCCCCAGCGTGTACGGCGACCTGACGGTCACTCGAAACGTCCAGTACTTCGGAGCTCTGTACGGCAAGTCCGGCGCAGACGTCGCAGCAGCGGTCGACGCCGTCGGATTGAGCCGATACGCCGACCGGACCGCCGCCGATCTGTCCGGAGGTCAACGCGGTCGAGTCTCGCTGGCATGCGCGTTGGTGGCATCACCTGATGTGTTGATCCTCGACGAACCGACCGTCGGTCTCGATCCGGTGCTTCGTGTCGAATTGTGGGAACGATTTGCCGACCTTGCTCGCAGCGGAACCACCCTGTTGGTCTCCAGCCACGTCATGGATGAGGCCAACCACTGCGCTGAACTGATCCTGATGCGAGACGGGCATCTCCTCGCTCAACTCACACCCGATGAATTGCGCGCCAAAACCAGATGTGAACGCCTCGAGGACGCCTTCCTCGAGCTGATTCGGACTTCACCCGTCGGAGGCGAAATATCATGAGCATCAGGATCTTCGGTGCTACGACCGTACGCATTCTGCTTCAGCTCCGCCAGGACCATCGCACGGTGGCCATGATCTTGTTGGTCCCGTCGTTGTTGATGATTTTGCTGTATTTCCTCTACCAAGACGTACCCACGCCGCCCGGCCAGGTTTCACTGTTCCAACGGGTGGCGATCACCATGCTGGGAATCTTGCCGTTTGTAGTCATGTTCCTGGTCACGTCCATCGCCATGCAGCGCGAACGCAGTTCAGGAACACTCGAACGCCTGCTCACCACACCGATGGGCAAACTCGATCTTCTGGCGGGATACGGCGCGGCATTTTCGCTCTCGGCCGCCGCTCAGGCAGCTCTCGCGTGCGCGGTTGCTTTCGGATTTCTCGGACTCACCATCGCCGGCAGTCTTGCCTGGGTCATCGTCATTGCAGTTCTCGGCGCAATACTCGGCGTTGCGCTCGGCCTGTTGGCCAGCGCATTCGCGAAGACCGAGTTCCAAGCGGTGCAGTTCATGCCGGTAGTTGTGGTCCCCCAACTGTTCCTCTGTGGACTCCTGGTGCCCCGCGATCAATTGCCGACCTGGCTCGAATGGATCAGCAACGTCCTCCCCTTGAGCTACGCCGTCGACGCACTTCAGCAAGTGTCGATGCATGCCGACGCGACGGGTCAGATGTGGCGTGATCTCGCCGTCATGGCGGGCTTCGCCGCCGCAGCACTCTCGCTGGCCGCGGCAACACTCGATCGCCGCACTCCATGACCGACAACGACACGGCGCCCGCACCGGCACCGATTCGTTCGGGGCGACGACCGGGCAAGTCGGAGACTCGCGCGCAGATCCTCGATTCGGCGCGACGGGCGTTCTCCCAGAACGGTTTTCGACGAACAACCGTTCGATCGATAGCTGCGGCCGCTGACGTCGATCCGGCCATGATTCATCATCATTTCGGAAGCAAGGAGCAGTTGTTCACCGCTGCGATCGCGCTACCGATCGATCCAGTCCAGGTATTGGGACCGGTTCACGCCTCTCCGACCGAAAATCTCGGCGAAAATCTACTCAGAGCAGTGATCGGGCTGTGGGAATCGGAACACCAGCCGGCGATTCTGGCGGCTTTTCGATCGGCGGTTTCCGGCGACGGATCGCAGCTGATCCAGAGCTTTCTGCTCGATGTCGTATTGCGCGACATCATTCCGCGGGTGGACACACCACCTGGTACCGGCTTGATCAGAGCGGAATTGGTGGCATCTCAGATGGCCGGACTGCTGGTCACGCGATATGTGCTCGGACTCGAACCACTCGCATCATTGAGCGTTGACGCTTTGGTACCGCTGGTGGCTCCGAACCTCCAGCGGTACCTGACCGGTGAATTACCGATCTAGCCTTCAGCCCGCGCGAGCAACTTCTCGTGCTCGTCGTCCGCCACATCGCGTGCCTCGTCGATCAACAGAACTGGAATGCCGTTCTCGATCGGGTATGCACGCCGCAGGCGCGGGTTGTAGAGCAACTCGTCCCCGACCAGCAACAGCGGGCCTTTGTCCTGGGGGCAGGCCAAAATGCTGAGCAACGTCGAATCAATAGCCACGTGAGTCCTCTCGAACCGATCAAACAGAATGTCCTCAGGCTACCGTGCTCCGGTGCCCACCCTCGTCGGCATCAACTGCGCGGCAATTGCCTTGGTCAGCCGCTTGTACGACTGCGTCTCGGAATCGAGGAACCAGGTCCGTGGTCCTGGCGCCGGCAATCCGGCGGCAGCTAACGCAGTGGAGCTCGGACGGTACGACGAACCCACCGGGATCTCGTCTACCACGTGCACGATATCCGGGCGCGCATCAAAAGCGATGCGCGAGAGAGCCTCCGCAAGCTCGGCGGAACGGAACTGCCGCCCCGGACGCCATGTCACGGCAGCGACCGCCAGCTGATGCGGCGCGTCACCGACGCCGTATGCGACGGCAAGATCCACCCGCGCCACACTCGACAACGCGTCGACGATCGGCTGGGTGAACACGGGACCGCGGAGCGTCGAAATGACCGTGTTCTTGTGATCGATCAGCCAGTAGTCGCCGTCGGCGTCCCGGCGGAAGAGATTCTCCGTGGGAATCCACGAATCACCCGCTTGGAAGAGTCCCCGCATGGCTCCGCCCGAGAGATCGGCAGTGAATCCCGCGCGCCCGAGTAGCAACCCGACTTCGTCTTCGGCGCACTCACGGACAAATCCGTTTCCATTTTCGAGGAGCCGACCACTCAGCGGGTCGTATGCCGCCAACCGCACCTGCGCGCTACCCGGCAACGGGCGGCCCTTGGAACCAACTTTGGAGCCCGCGACATTGGCAAGAATCACGTCACCTTCGGTCGACGCATAGAACTCGAGCACCTGCGCGGGGTCGAACGCCTCCGTGGTCCGCTTCCACAGCCCGTGAGGCATTCCCGAACCGATGAACAGTCGGACCGGATGGCTACCGTCGATGAGAAGAAGATCCTCGTCGAGGATCTCGCGCATCATCGACCACGTGTAACTCACGACGGTCACACCGTAGCGGTGGATTTCCTCGACAAATCGAGCCGGATTCAGTCCGCGTGAGAGCGCAATCCGTGAGCCACCGGCCATGGCGCCACCGATGGTCGCGAGCAGACTCGACGAATGATGGAGTGGTGCAAGGCAGTACACGGTGTCACCGCGATCGAGATCTGCCGCCGTGGCCGTTCCGAAGGCAGACAGTGCCCACCGGTAGTTGGTGATCTGCTTGGCTTCGAGCACACCGCCCGATTCCGCAAAGATGATGAATGCGAGTTCACGGGCGACGCCGGGATCCGGCCGGTACCAACCGGGCAGATTGACCTTCGTCGGATCGATTTGTTCGAGATCGATCACGTCGTGTGACGGATCCACCTCGAGTCCGCGGGCATCGCCGCCGCCGAGTACCAAGACCGGCCTACCGGTAACCACTGCAGCGTCGACGTTCTCCGGATCGGTGATGATCCGATCAACCGATCCCAACTTGACCGCCGCCGAGATGTCGGACCCCGGCGGAAGCATGACGGCAACGGCACCGAGGCGCGACAGGGCCGCGATGGCCGCGAGCGCGCTGGGGCGGGTCTCCATCAGGACACCGACGTGCGCTGCCGGACGCACTCCCACGGAAATCAATCCACGCACGACATTGTCGATGCGGGCGTTGACCGCTTCATAGGTGTGCACACGATTGTCGAAGAGGAAGCACTCGCCGTTCGGTGCTTTTCGACGCTGCTCCGCGAGCAATTGACTCAGCGAGATCTTGGTGTGTGGCTGAATTTGGTTGAGTCGCGCAAGACGTGGCAACGCGCGTGCCGCTTCACCGGACAATTCGAAAGTCCCGCGCAACGCACCGGCTGCAAGGTCACTGATTCCTTTGGTGACTCCTGCACCTACTTCAGCGACCGAGGCGACGGTGTGGATGATCCGATTGCTGATCGACACACCGGTCTGGTCTTCGAGGTCGGCGCCGTAGACCATGTTCGCGATACGGTCCGGGAGGGGTCCACCCGTCTCGGTCCACTGCACGAATTCACCGGTGGTCGGCCAGGTGTGATTGGCTGCGGTGGAACCGACAACCAATCCGAAATGACCTGCGCGCAAGGTAGATTCGTAGACCTTGGCCCGCGGCGCTGCCTGGCTGATCCCGCGAACCGCCTGAGGTTGACCGATGTCGTCGACCTCGCCGACGAATGCCAGGATGGGGCAGGTGATCTCGGCGAGCGAGACCAATTGATCCTTGATGACAAAACCACCGGTCATCATTCGGTTGTGCACGATGAACTGCTTGAGCAGTTCGGCAACCGCGGGCCCGGACCACGCGACCCAACCCTCGGTCGCGAGGAAGCGTCGCTGCTGCTCCCTCGGCAGCAAA
This sequence comes from Rhodococcus sp. 66b, assembly GCF_002076325.1. Classification (NCBI taxonomy): domain Bacteria; kingdom Bacillati; phylum Actinomycetota; class Actinomycetes; order Mycobacteriales; family Nocardiaceae; genus Rhodococcus; species Rhodococcus sp. 66b. The sequence continues at coordinate 153,434 of NZ_MUZB01000015.1, read as the reverse complement.
GCCTCACGGTCGTGCAGTTGAAGCAGGAAGTCGACGCGCATCTTCAACGTCTTCACGGGATCGAGCAACTGGAACCCGGTGCGAGCCATCCACCCGGTGACCGCCAGGCGATTGAAGACGTGATCGGCGAGGAAATCCGCACCCTTGGTGGCCAATCCGGCCGGGATACCGAAGGGCAACGCGGCGAGTGTGTCAACCGGACTGCCGAAGGTGATGACGCTGGCGATGTTTCGACTACGCCGATACGCGGCAGCTTGATAGGCAAACATGCCGCCCTGCGAATAGCCGGAGATGTGAACATCTTTACCGGTGTGACGGTGGATGTGGTCGATGATGTCGCTGAGAGCGATGATGTGATCGGCGAGATTGCGATCCCAACCGCCCTCTTCGGAGTCGGGCGAACCAAAATCGACTACCCAGGGGTCCAGGCCCATCTCGTGCAGAATTCCCACAGCACCCTGGTCGCGAGTCACGTCGTACACGTTCGCCGACATCATCATCGGCGGGATCAGCACGATCGGTGCACCGACGGTTTCCGGATCGCTGTCCGGGAAGTAGCGGCGAAGCCGGTACATCGCAGCGCGCTCGACGATCTCGAACGGCGACGTGGTCGCATCCGTTTCCAGCCCACCCAACCGGACGACCTCGAGGCCGTTTTGTGCTGTCGCAACCACCCGACGAATCGGGCCCAGCACAGACTTGGAATTCAATCCCACCATTTCACTCCCAAGTTACTCACCATGTGACGTCAGTCTCATTTTTCCCGCGCGCAACAAGCCTACTGACGACGAATACGCGTACGCGGTCAGGGAGCAAATTCTGCTCCCTGACCGCGTACGACCGAAGGACTACTGCCGAAAAGAGAGAGGAAACACTCGTGACCGCAAGGTCAGAGGGTCCATTCCCGCAGCGACTGGGCCACTGCTCGGACTCCGTCCAACTGTTCTGCTACCCGCACCCCCGCGGTGCCGCCTCGCGCATTACGCGAAGCGATGGAACCCTCGACTGTCAGCACCTCACGAACAGCGGGTGTCAGCGCGCTGTCGACGCCGGCCAGTTCCTCGTCCGTGAGATCTTCGAGTCCGACGCCTCGCGCTTCGGCGACACGCACACACGCTCCAGCAGCCTCGTGTGCAACCCGGAACGGCACGCCCTGGCGCACCATCCACTCCGCGATGTCGGTGGCCAACGTGAACCCTGCCGGAGCAAGTTCCGCCATACGCGCGGTGTGGAACTCGAGAGTCTGCACCAGGCCGGTGATGGCCGGGAGCAACATCTCCAGCTGCGCAACCGAGTCGAAGACCGGTTCCTTGTCCTCTTGCAGATCGCGGTTGTACGCCAGCGGCTGAGCCTTGAGCGTCGCCAGCAGGCCGGTGAGGTTACCGATCAAACGACCAGACTTACCGCGCGTGAGTTCCGAGACATCCGGATTCTTCTTCTGCGGCATGATCGACGAACCTGTCGACCACGCGTCGGCAAGCGTGATGTAGCCGAATTCCGGTGTGCTCCAGATGATGATCTCTTCCGCCATGCGTGAGAGATCGACACCGATCATCGCAAGCACGAACGCTGCCTCGGCCGCAAAATCACGCGAAGCGGTTGCGTCGATCGAGTTCTCGGCCGAGCTGTCGAACTTCAATTCCGCTGCAATGGCTTCGGGGTCGAGACCGAGCGAGGAACCGGCGAGTGCACCGGAACCGTACGGGGACACCGCAGCTCGTACGTCGAAGTCGCGAAGACGTTGCACGTCGCGCAACAGCGGATGCGCATGGGCGAGCAGGTGATGTGCCAACAAGACCGGTTGAGCAGCCTGCAGGTGCGTCTTGCCCGGCATCACGGCATCCGGGTGAGCCCCGGCCTGAGTCGCCAATGCGTCGACCACGTCGAGAACGCCGGTGGAGATGCGGCGAACCGCATCCCGAAGCCACATTCGGAACAGCGTGGCCACCTGGTCGTTTCGCGAACGACCAGCACGCAGGCGTCCGCCGACCTCAGGCCCGACACGCTCGATCAGACCGCGTTCGAGTGCGCCGTGTACGTCCTCGTCCGAATCACTCGGTCCGAAGGCGCCACTGTCAACATCTGCCGCCAGACGGTCGAGACCGTCGAGCATTGTCGCGAGGTCGGCCTCGCTGAGCAGGCCTGCCTTGTTCAGTACGCGAGCATGCGCCTGCGACGCCCGCACGTCGTACGGAGCGAGGACCCAGTCGAAGTGAGTCGACTTGCTCAGCGCCGCCATGGCAGCGGCCGGTCCGGACTCGAACCGTCCGCCCCACAGCGCGCCTTCGTTGGTGCCGTGTTTCTGAGCGTCTCCGTCACCGTGAGCCGTCATGGCTCAGAGTCCCAGATCGCGCTTCGCGGCGACCTTCGACGACAGACCGTGGATCTCGACGAAGCCCTTCGATGCGGACTGGTCGAAGCTGTCGCCCTCGTCGTACGTCGCGAGGTTGAAGTCGTAGAGCGACTCGGGGCTACGACGACCGTTGACGGTGATGGCTCCACCGTGCAGGAAGAGACGAATGTCGCCGGTGACGCGCTCCTGCGTCTTGTTGACGAACGTATCCAGTGCGTCCTTGAGGGGCGAGAACCAGAGGCCGTCGTAGACCAGCTCGGACCAACGCTGCTCCATCTGACGCTTGTAGCGACCGAGTTCGCGTTCGAGGGTGACGTGCTCGAGTTCCTGGTGCGCGGTGATGAGAACCATGGCTCCGGGAGCTTCGTAGATCTCACGGCTCTTGATGCCCACGAGACGGTCCTCGACGACGTCGAGGCGACCGACACCCTGAGCGCCTGCGCGCTTGTTCAGTTCCTGAATCGCTTCGAGAACCGACACGGGGCGGCCGTCGATGGCAACCGGGCGACCCTTGTCGAAGCTGATGATGAGCTCGTCGGGCGCGTTCCAGTTGACCGTCGGGTCCTGGGTGTAGTCGTAGACGTCCTTCGTCGGTGCGTTCCACAGATCCTCGAGGAAGCCGGTTTCGACGGCGCGGCCCCAGACGTTCTGGTCGATCGAGAACGGCGACTTCTTGGAGACGTTGATTGGGATGTTGTTCTCTTCGGCGAAAGCGATGGCCTTCTCGCGGGTCCAGGCGTAGTCGCGGACCGGTGCGATGACCTGAAGGTCGGGCGCGAGGGCGCCGAATCCGACCTCGAAGCGAACCTGGTCGTTGCCCTTACCGGTGCAACCGTGCGAGACGATGGTGCCGCCGTGCGAGCGTGCAGCTTCGACGATGTGCTTGACGATCAGCGGACGGCTGATGGCCGAGACCAGCGGGTAGCGGTCCATGTAGAGGGCGTTGGCCGCAATGGTCGGCAGGCAGTACTCGTCCGCGAACTCGTCGCGGGCGTCGACGACAACGGATTCGACTGCGCCGCAGTCGATCGCGCGCTGACGCACGACCTCCATGTCCTCGCCACCCTGCCCCAGATCGATGGCGACGGCGACAACTTCAGCGCCCGTCTCCTTACCGATCCAACTGATGGCAACAGAAGTGTCCAGCCCGCCCGAGTAGGCGAGTACGACGCGATCGGCCATGGTTTTTGTGCTCCTTCGGTTGAAAATCTCTATCAAAGAATAAGGGGTCAGGCGAGCGATTCGATCATGGCCGCGAGTTCCGCTCCGGAAAGCGGTTCTCGGGCCACCACGAAGATGGTGTCATCTCCGGCGATCGTTCCCACGATGTCGGGCATCGAGGACCGATCCAGTGCGCTCGCGAGGTAGTGCGCGGCTCCCGGCGGTGTCCGGAGAACCGCCATGTTGCCGCTGAAATCGGTGGAGACCAACAGCTCACCCAACAGCCGTGAGAGGCGGTCGGTACCGCCGGACACACCGCGTACCGGGTTCCCGTCCTCCGGCACCACGTAAACACCGGCGCCGCCGTCGGCGGCACGCAGTTTCACCGCTCCCAGCTCTTCGAGGTCACGCGAGAGGGTGGCCTGCGTCGCTTCGATGCCCTCGGCACCGAGCAACGCCGCCAACTCCGTCTGACTTCGGACGGGATGCGCCGCCAGCAGCGCGATGATGCGCGACTGGCGACCGGCCCGAGTGGGAGCGACGCTCACGCCTGGTCCAGTTGGGTTCGCTGTTCCAGCAGCCACACGAGCAACGCCTTCTGGGCGTGCAGACGGTTCTCCGCCTCGTCCCAGACGACGCTCTGGGGTCCGTCGAGAACCTCGTCGGTGACCTCTTCGCCGCGATGGGCCGGCAGGCAGTGCAGGACGACAGCCTTCGGATCTGCTTTGGCGAGCAGTTCCTTGTTGATCTGGAACGGGCGGAAAGGTCCGACCCGATCGAGCCCGTCGTTCTCCTGACCCATCGAGGTCCAGGTATCGGTGACCAACGCGTCGGCACCGACGACGCCGGCCTGCGGGTCCTGCGTCAGCGTGATGGTTGCACCGGTTTCCGCGGCGCGTGTGCGCGCTGCTGCTACTACCCAGTCCGCCGGTTCGAAGCCAGCGGGACTTGCGATGGTGACGTCGATGCCTGCGGTGACTCCGCCGAGCATCAGCGAGTGAGCCATGTTGTTGGCGCCGTCGCCCAGGTAGGTCAGCTTCAGTCCCTTGAGCTCACCCTTCTGCTCGATCAGCGTTTGCAGATCGGCCAGAACCTGACAGGGATGAAATTCGTCGGACAACGCATTGACGATGGGAATCGTTGCACCCGTTGCCATTTGCTCCAAGCGCTTCTGGCCGAACGTGCGCCACACGACGGCGTCGACATAGCGGGAGAGTACGCGTCCGGTGTCCGCCAACGTCTCTTCACGACCGAGTTGGGTACTGCGCCCGTCGACGACGACGGCGTGGCCGCCCATCTGCGCGATGCCCATCTCGAACGAGAAACGTGTACGCGTCGAGTTCTTCTCGAAGATGACGCCGACTCCGCGAGGACCCTCGAGTGGACGCCGAGCGAACGGGTCCTTCTTGAGAATCGCAGCGAGTTCCAGAACTTCGGCCTGCTGCGCCGGAGTCAGATCGTCGTCCCTGAGAAAGTGTTTCACCACGGTAGTCACTTCTCCCCCGGCTGGTCAGCCGATAGTGCACTGTCGAAGATGGCAGGTAGTGCTGCCACGAAGGTTTCGGCCTGCTCATCCGTGAGGATGAGCGGCGGCGCCAACCGGATCACTCCGGGTTGCGCTGCATTCACAAGGTACCCGGCTTCGCGCGCGGCATTTTCCACCGCCGGCGCGACGTCCTCGGTCAGCACGACACCCAGCAACAGTCCCGATCCCCGTACGTAGTCGACCAACGGATGGCCCAGATCTTCGATGCCCGCCGAGATCGATTTGCCCAAGCTGTCGGCGCGTGAGATCAGGTCTTCCGCTGCAATGGTTTTCAGCACGGCAAGCGCCGCCGCAGCGCACACCGGATTGCCACCGAACGTCGTACCGTGCTTGCCCGGTCCGAAGAACTCTGCCGTTGCTCCGGTCGCGATGCAGGCGCCGATCGGCATTCCGCCGCCGAGTCCCTTCGCAAGAGTGATGACGTCCGGCACGATGCCGACTGCCTGATGTGCGTAGAACCAGCCGGTCCGGCCGATGCCGGTCTGAACTTCGTCGAGTACGAGCAGCGCCCCGCGTTCGGCGGTGATCCGCCGAGCCTCGACGAGGTATCCCTCGGGTGGCACCACGACGCCGCCCTCACCCATGATCGGTTCGAGGAACACAGCAGCGGTGTCGGAATCGACTGCCCGCTCCAGTGCCTCGACATCGCCGTACGGCACGAACTCGACACCGGCGGGCATCGGTTCGAACGGCGCCCGCTTGGCCGGCTGACCCGTCAGAGCGAGTGCCCCCATCGTGCGACCGTGGAAAGAGCCCTCGGCCGCGATGATCTTCTTCCGGCCAGTAGCGCGTGCGAGCTTGAAGGCAGCCTCGTTCGCCTCGGTACCGGAGTTGCAGAAGAACGCGCGCCCGGTGACGTTGCCGAGATGAGCGAGCAACTGCTCCGCCAACTCGACGACCGGCTCGCTGGCGTACAGGTTGGAAACATGGCCGAGTGTCGACAACTGAGTAGTGACGGCTTCGACGACGGCCGGATGTCCGTGTCCGAGGATGTTGACGGCGATTCCGGCAAGGAAGTCGACGTACTGCTTGCCGTCGGCGTCGGTGAGTACGGCGCCGTCACCGCGGACGAGAGCAACCCGGGGTACGCCGTAATTGTTCATCAGCGAAGCGGACCACCGCTGCTGCAGATCGATCGTGCTCATGAAGTAGCTCCCTGCTGGGGACCGGCGACCGAGGAGCCGGGCACGACCATCGTGCCGATTCCTTCACCGGTGAAAAGTTCGAGTAGGACTGAATGTTCGAGCCGGCCGTCGATCACGTGCGCCGACGGCACACCTCCGCGCACCGCGCGAAGGCAGGCCTCCATCTTTGGCACCATGCCGGCATCGAGACTCGGCAACAACTGGGCAAGGGCGTCGGTGTCGATTTCGGTGGCCAGCGAGGATCGGTCCGGCCAATCGGTGTACAGGCCTTCGACGTCGGTGAGGACAACGAGCTTCTCGGCACCGATCGCCTCGGCCAGTGCGGCAGCAGCGGTATCGGCGTTGATGTTGTGGACGACGCCGTCGGCATCGGGCGCGATGGTCGAGACTACCGGAATGCGTCCTGCCGCAATGAGATCGAGTACCGCGTCTGGGTTCACGGTGGTGACGTCTCCGACCAGGCCGATGTCGGTCTGCTCCCCCTCGACCGCAACAGTGCGTCGAGTAGCGGTGAACAGGTGCGCATCTTCACCGGAGATACCGACCGCGTACGGACCGTGCGCGTTGATCAGGCCGACGAGTTCACGGCCCACTTGACCGAAGAGCACCATCCGGACGACGTCCATCACCTCGGGCGTCGTGACCCGGAAACCACCGCGAAACTCACCCTTCATGCCAAGGCGTGCCAGCATCGCGTTGATCTGCGGGCCGCCGCCGTGCACGACGACGGGGTGGATGCCGACAGTCCTCAGGAACGCCATGTCCGCGGCGAAGGCGGTCTTCAGTGTCTCGTCGATCATGGCGTTTCCGCCGTACTTGACCACGACCACCTTGTCTCGGAATCGCTGCAGCCACGGCAGCGCGTCGGCGAGGACATGCGCCTTCTGATGCTCGCTGATCACGGGATACGTCTCGGTCATGACGAGTACGCCGAGTTCTCTTCGACGTACGCGTGCGAGAGGTCCGTGGTGCGAATGCTCACGGACTCGTTGCCGATTCCCAGGTCGATGTCGAGTTCGATGTCGATCCCGCTCAGGTCCACCTCACGCGCTCCCGGAGCGCCGACGCCGTCGATGCAGACGGGACTCCCGTTGAAGGACACACTGATTCGATCGGGATCGAGCTCGATGGGAGCGATACCCACTGCTGCGAGGACGCGGCCCCAGTTCGGATCGGATCCGAACAGTGCCGTCTTGACCAGGCTGTCGCGGGCGATGGTGCGGGCGCCGATCAACGCATCGGACTCGGACGCTGCGCCGCGAACCGTCACCTTGACCCGCTTGGTGACGCCCTCGGCGTCTGCCATCAACTGATCCGCGAGATCGTCGCACACTGCGAAGACCGCGGCGTTGAGTTCGTCCTGGGTCGGTGTGACACCGCTGGCGCCGGAGGCCAACAGGAGCACCGTGTCGTTGGTGGACGTGGCGCCGTCGACGTCGAGGCGATCGAAGCTCAGGTGGGTGGCGGCGCGCAGAGCGGTATCGAGCTGCTCGGCCGTTGCGACAGCATCGGTCGTGACGACGCACAGCATCGTCGCCAGTGCGGGCGCGAGCATGCCTGCACCCTTGGCCATTCCGCCGACGTTCCACTTGTTCGCGTGGTGCAGCGACGCCTGCTTCGGCACGGTATCGGTGGTCATGATCGCGTACGCCGCGTCGGTACCGCCGGAGATTCCGCCGGCGAGTTCGTGCACTACCTCGGTGACACCGGGGATCACCTTGTCCATGGGCAAGCGGTCACCGATCAGGCCGGTCGAACAGACGGCGACCTCGATCGCGCCCGTCTCGGTTCCCCAGTTGCTCAGTGCCGAGGCAACTTCCTCGGCAGTCTTGTGCGCATCCTGGAATCCACCCGCGCCGGTACACGCGTTTGCGCCGCCCGAGTTGAGCACGACCGCGCGCAGCTTGCCCGTCGTCAAAACCTGCTGAGACCACAGCACCGGAGCAGCCTTGACCTTGTTCAGGGTGAAGACGCCGGCAGCGGCCAGATCGGGTCCCTCGTTGAGCACCAATGCGAGGTCCGACTTGCCACTCTTCTTGATACCGGCAGCAATTCCGGCACCGCGGAATCCGGCAGGTGCGGTAACGCCCTGTGTGCGGAGCAGACGTCCCCCGGCGACGTGAACCACGTCTGCAACTGTCGCGTCAGGCTCGGTTGCGTTGTCGATCTGCTGCGGATTGTCGGTGCTCACGGAGCTACTCCCACGGTAGAGAGACCTGCGGTCTCGGGTAGGCCAAGGGCGAGATTCATCGATTGCACCGCGCCACCGGCGGTGCCCTTGGTGAGATTGTCGATTGCCGAGATGACAACGAGCTGACCGGCGTCGGCGTCAACGGTGACCCCGATCTGCACGGCATTGGATCCGATCACGGCACCGGTCTGCGGGAAGACTCCGGCAGGCAGCACGTGGATGAACGGCTCGTCGTTGTATGCCTTTTCGTAGATTTCGCGCGCTTGCTCTTCGGTGGCCGTGGTGGCTGCCGTGCAGGTCGCGAGGATGCCGCGCGGCATGGGCGCGAGGACTGGAGTGAAAGAAACACTGATGTCCTTGCCGCCTGCGGCCGAAAGATTCTGAATGATCTCAGGGGTGTGGCGATGGACACCTCCGACACCGTATGCGCGGACGGAGCCCATGACCTCGGAACCCAGCAGATCGGCCTTCGGCGCCCGGCCGGCGCCCGAAGTGCCACTGACCGCAACCACGTTCACGTGCGACTCCACGATCCCCGCGGCAACGGCGGGGGCCAGCGCGAGGCTCGCTGCCGTCGGGTAGCAGCCCGGAACGGCAATGCGGGTTGCGCCTACCAATTTCTCACGGGCACCGGGCAATTCAGGAAGACCGTATGGCCAGGTACCGGCATGAGTGCTCTTGTAGTACTTCTCCCAGGCTGCGGGATCCTGCAGCCGGAAGTCCGCGCCGCAGTCGATGATGACCGTCGACTCGGGCAGCAACTTGGCGTACTGAGCCGAATTTCCGTGTGGGAGACCGAGGAAGACGACGTCGTGACCCGAGAGGATTTCGACAGTGGTCTCTTCGAGTACCCGCGAAGAGAGTGGGAGCAAGTGCGGATGATGCTCACCGAGCGTCGAACCGGCGTTGCCACCGGCGGTCAGCGAACCGATCACCAGACTGCCGTCGGCGTAGGACGGGTGCCCGAGGAGCAGACGCAGAACCTCACCACCGGCGTACCCACTGGCGCCGGCAACGGCGACTCTGATCGGCTTGCGTGCGTTCTCGGTCGTACCACCTTCAGTCATGTCACACAGTATGCATCATTGTGCATCGGAATGCATAATTACTTACCCATGGATCGCCGGATCTCCTCGAGCTTGGCTTTTGCGGCCTTCTGGCGCTCGTCCCACTGCTCGTCGACGGACTTTCCGGCAGGACTCTCGTGTGCCAATTCGGCCGAACCTATGGAAGTACCGAAGCGCCCCTCTATCTTCTCCCGAACACGGTCGAAAGTGGGGACTCCCCCTTCGGTGTAGTCGGGTTCGGGAATTCTCGGGTCGGTCGCAAGTACCACCGGGACGTCGATGATCTCGTCGACCTCCACAACGGTGTCGGGCAGTTCGACTTCTTCGGCGTCGGTGATCGTGTTGTCGTCCTCTACACGGTGCGGCTCGAGGCTCGCGGCAGCGGTGTCCACCACGGAAAGAAGGACCGACAAGCTCGGACGACGCTCGACCACTGCGCGGACGACCGCGAGGAAGTCCTTGTCGTCGAGTGCACTGGCGGCCTCGACTACCTGGTGCACGGAACCATCGTGCTCGGACCCATCATGTTCGGGCCCATCATTTCGTGACACTGTCAGTCCCTTCTCGAAATGCCGACGGACAACTCCGATCCTTCCACGACTGTCTGCCGAAGGGGTCGGCGTGAGGCGAGGTAAGCGGCAAACGCGTCCTCGCTCGAATATTCGGGGACGTACCCGAACTGTTCCTTGAGCCGCCGATTGTCGAGAACGGGTCGGTACTGGAGAAATCCGACGCGCTCCGGACCGTGTTCCGTTACGCCCAATCGCCGTCCGACGCGTAGAACGCCTCGCAACAGCCATGCAGGAAGCGTCACCGTGCGCTTGCCCATCCGGGAAGCCAACTCGTCGACGGTCAACGCGCCGTCGCCCGCGACGTTGAAGATGCCCACTTGGTTTCCGGTCACGGCCTCCGCAAAAGCGCCCGCGACATCGGTGTGCCAGACGAACACGAAGGGGCTGTCGCTCCCGGCAACCTTGAGCAGCTTGCGGCGATCGAACAACGCGGTGATCTGATTGTCGACGCTCTCACCCAAGATCGTGCCGATCCGGAAGACAACTTGTTCCAACTCCGGGTGTTCGACGCGATATTCGGCGAGCATCTCTTCGACCAGGCGTTTGTGGCGACTGTAAGTGAATTCGTCGTTGCCTCGGACAGCTACGTCCTCGGTGATCCACGGTGGGTTGTCGGAGTGGTAGCCGTACGCCGCTCCGGACGAAGACACGACGATCCGTCCAACCCCGTGTTCGACGCAGGCCGCGAGCACGTTTCGTGTCCCGTCGACGTCGACGTGGTACTCCTGCTCTGCTGTCGTGTACTTGCCGGGATTCACGATGGACGCAAGGTGGATCACGACGTTCGGTCGGTACTGACCGAACACCCGCCCCAATTCTGTGGGGTCGCAGACGTCCGCCCTAACGCGGCGGATGCGATCGTCCGGCGTGTCCTTGACGGTGAGGTCGACACAGACGACGGTGATGCCCTGCGCGATCAGTGCGTCGATGACAGCGGTACCCAGGAACCCGTTCCCGCCCGTGACGAGTGCGACGGTCATGCCGGTACCGCCTTTCGGGCGCGTCGCTTGGACCAGATCGTCGCCAGAGCCAACCCGGCGATGATGTCCCAGATCCCCCACCAGCCGGCCACGACGGCCATGCCACCGAGCCCGTCGAAGAACGTGAACACCAGGCCAAGCCCCAGTCCGGCATTGCGGATGCCGACCTCGAAAGAGACGGCGCGACGGCTGTGTTCGTTCAACCCGGTGACGGCGCCACAGAAATATCCCAGTGCGAGGGCAACCGTGTCGTGCAAGAAGACCGCGAGCAGTACCACCCCGATGTAGTCGACGAAGTACGACGCATTCCCCGACACCCCCGCGACGATGAAGATCAACAACGCCACCAACGAACCGTTTTTCACCCAAGGCTGCGCTTTCGCGGCGATCTCCGGGAACTTTTGTGCCGCCCAGATGCCGAGAACGAACGGCACACCGATGATCAGGGCGATTTGCGCGACCATCTCGAGCGCATTCAGGTTCACGGACTGCAACAGAGCGTCGGTCTCCGGGCGTCGGCTCCCCCAGAACGCGAGATTGAGCGGCATGAGGAAGATCGCGAAGACGTTCGACACCGCCGTCATGGACACCGAGAGTGCGACGTCGCCGCCCGCCCGGTGAGTCAGGACATTCGAGATATTGCCCGGCGGGCAGCACGCCACCAGGATCATGCCGAGCGCTACCGAGGGAGCGGGCGAGAGAATCAGCGTCAGCAGAAAAGTCACTGCCGGCAGCAGCAGGAACTGGGCAGCGATACCCACCGCCATCGCCTTGGGTTTGGTGAGCGCACGACGGAAGTCGTCGACCGAGGTGTCGAGGGCGATCCCCAGCATGATCGCGGCCAGCACCACGTTGAGAATCATCAACGATCCCGGGTTGAAGTTGAGCACCACGTCATCGATCGGCATCACTGACCTCCCTTCGTCAGAGCGGCATCGAGCAGTCCGATGTGCCGTCTGATCGCCGATCGGTAGGCGTCCTTGTTCACGTAGTAGGCCATTCGTCCCAGCTTCAGGTACTTGTATCCCCCGGACAGATCGGGAGGAGGGCCGGCCGCCGCTGCCGAGAATTCGCGCGCCGCGGCGGGGGCTTCGGTGCGTGCGGTGATCAATTTGGCCACCAACTCGGCCTGCTCGTAACGGCCCTGCCACCCGAGACCGGATGCTTCGACCATGCCGAGCACAAAGAGATTGTCGTGACGGCGACTCGCGACGTTGAGGAACAGGTCCGGGGCAGCGCCCGACCAGTCCAGGTCCTCGCGCGCGATGAAGGGATAGTCGAGGTGATACCCCGTGGCGCAGAGAACGACGTCGTAGTCGGCAGACGATCCGTCGACAAACCGCACCGTCTTCCCCTCGAACCGGTCGACGTCAGCGCGCACGTGCACGTCACCGTGCCCGATGTGGTGCAGGATCAACGAGTTCACGACCGGATGCGATTCGTAGATCTTGTAGTCCGGTGCCGGAAATCCGAACCGCACCGGATCTCCCGTGAACTGCTTGAGTACCAAGGTGTCGACGCGTTGTTTGATCCACGGCGGCAACGGCTTTCCCTGATTCAAGGTGTCCGAGGGTCGCCCGAACAGATACTTGGGGACGAAGTAGTAGCCTCGCCGAACGCTCAAATCGACGCACTCGGCCTGGTGGACGGCATCGACGGCGATGTCGCATCCACTGTTGCCCGCTCCGATGACCAGCACTCTCTTTCCACGGAAGATCTCGGCACTGCGGTACTCGCTCGTGTGCATCAACGTGCCGGTGAAGTCGCCCCGGAACGTCGGTATGTTCGGCTTCGACAGCGTTCCGTTCGCGATGATCACGCCTCGATACCGCGCGACTGTCGTCTCACCGCTGCGACTACGCGTGGTGACCTGCCACAGCGAATCGACCGGCGAAACGTCGATGACGGTAGTGCCGAAGGCAAAGTGCCTGCGAAGATCGTGGGTATCGGCGTAGTCGCGGAAATACTCGGCAAGTTCGACGTGGCTCGGGTAGTCGGCAACCGAATCCGCCATCGGGAACTCCGCGAATGCGGTGGTGCCCTTCGACGAAATGAGGTGCGCCGACTCGTAGACGGTGCTGTGCGGGTTGTCGATGTCCCAGAGCCCACCGACGTCGTCGTGGCTCTCGAAGCCGTCGAACGCTATGCCGGCTCGATCGAGGTTTCGCGCGCCGGCCAATCCAGACGGACCCGCTCCGATCAGCGCGTACTTGCCCTCTGTGCTCATGGATCGAGCGTCGCAGATAGTTCGAATCTTGCGGCAATGTGCAGGATAATGACGTTATGAGCGCACTCGATGCCGACAACGATCGCGGGATAGATGAAATCGATCTGAGGATAATCAATGCGCTGCAGCTCGCACCGCGATCGAAGTGGCTTTCGTTGGCCGGCCCACTCGAACTCGACGCCGCGACTCTCGCCCGGCGTTGGAATCGACTGTCCGAATCGTCGTTGGCCTGGGTCACGGTTACTCCGGGGCCACAGGTGCTGGGCACCATCGTCACAGCGATCATCGAAATCGATTGCTCACCAGAACTTCTCGACACCGTCGCGGCACGTCTCACCGTCTTGGCCCACGCCGTGACCATCGAAGTATCAACAGGTAGAGCCGATCTGCTCGTCACAGCCGGCACTGCGGACTTGGCGTCGATGTCGCGCTTCATCTCGGAAGAGATCGCAACGATCGACGGCGTACTCGCGACACGAACCTCGATCATCACACGCTGGTTCACAGAAGGTGGGCGATGGAGACTCAATGCGCTGGCACCGTCCGAGAAGGGTGTGCTGACCACCAGCGGAAACCGTACTGCCGTGCGCGCTCGGTCGACCGGCATTTCCGAACAGGATCGCAAGGTTCTCACGATCCTCGCCTACGACGGGCGCACTCCCATGAAGGAGTTGGCCGACGCGATCGGTGTCAGTCCGGCTGCGTGCAAACGCCAGATCGACCGGCTCACGTCTTCGGGGTTGGTGGCGCTGCGGTGTGAATTTGCCCGGCCGCTGGCCGGGCTTCCCGTGCTCGCCACACTGTGGTGCCGCGTCGAACCCGAACTTCTCGATACTGCGGGCCGATTACTGAGCCGAGCGCCGGAAGTCCGAAACTGTTTCGCGGTGGTGGGCGCCGACAACCTGGTGGTTCAGTTGTGGCTGCATTCTCCTGCAGAACTCGATGCATTCGAAATTCGTCTGCGCAAGGAGATTTCGGGGCTTTACGTCACCGAACGATCCATCGTGCTGCACCTGCGCAAACTGCTCGGTCACGTACTCGATCAGAACGGGCGCAGAACCTCGACTATCGCCCCGGATGTGTGGTTGCCGAGCCGCACCGATTCACCGGAAAACCGATAACACGACAGAGCCCACGACCACCGGGAGTGGACGTGGGCTCTGTGATCAGTTGAGTAAATCAGCCGCGCATCTGCGCACCGACGGCCTTGGAGGCAGCCTCGACCGCGGCATCGCGAGCCGCGCTTGCCTCGTCCTCGGTCAGTGTCCGGTCGACACCACGGAATCGCAACGCGAACGCGAGCGACTTGCGGCCTTCACCGACCTGCTCGCCCTCGAAGACGTCGAAGAGGCGAATGTCTTCGAGAAGTTCGCCGCCGCCGGAACGCAGAGCTTCCTGGACCTTCGCCGCAGGAATATCGCGATCGACAACAACCGCCACGTCCTGGAGCACTGCGGGGAAGGGCGAAATGCGCGGCGCCGGCAGGTTCTCGACCAACGGCAAAGCGTCGAGGTCGATCTCCAGTGCACAAGTGCGCGCAGGCAATCCCGCACGCTCGAGAACAGCCGGATGCAGTTCGCCCGCATGACCGACTACGTTGCCGTCAACGACAACCTCGGCGCAACGGCCGGGATGCCACGGCAGGTACTGCGCCGCACGCAGTTCCACCTCGACGCCTGCTGCAGCTGCAATGACCCGCACTGCTGCAAAAGTGTCCGAAGCCTCGGCCTGACGGCCAGGACCCCAGGGGCCGCTCGGCTCACGCAAACCACTCAACACTGCAGCGATGTGCACGGGCTGAGCCGGCAACGACGCGATCAGGTTCGCGATCTGCTCGTCCGTCGGGCGACGATCCACCGGCAATGCATCCACCGGCTTGGTATCGGGGCCCGGCAGGACAACCTGCGCGATGCCGTACAGCGAAAGATCACGCTGACCGCGAGAAGCGTTGCGAGCCAGGATCTCCAGCAGACCCGGGAGCAGCGTGGTCGCCAACTCCGGACGATCGGCTTCGAGCGGGTTGAGGACCTTGCTGGTGTTGCGGCGCGGATCATCCGCGTCGAGGCCCCAGACGTCGAAGACGTTGGTGGGCAGGAAGACCGGAGGAAGTACCTCGACGTAACCGGCGTGAGCCACGGCCTTCGACACCGTGCGCTTACGCCGCTGCGACGGAGTCAATCCGCGTCCGGCCGGAGCGGCGGGAAGCACCGACGGGATCTGCTCGAGACCTTCGAGGCGAAGAACTTCCTCGACGAGGTCCGCAGGCTGCACCAGGTCCGGACGCCACGACGGCGGCGTCGCGACCAACTGGCCGTGTCCCTCTTCGCTGACGCCGACCTCGACGTTGCAGCCAACCTGGGTGAGGCGGCGAGCTGCGGTGCCGTTGGGGTACGTGACTCCGGCGACACGGTCGGGCAGGTCGATATCCATGCGAATGGCAGCGCGAGGGGCAACATCGCCCACGTCGGTCAGGACCGGCTCGATCCGTCCGCCGGCAATCTCGACCAGCAGAGCGGCTGCGCGGTCGACGGCCGCGAGCGGAATCGCCGGATCGACGACGCGCTCGAAACGCTTGCTCGCCTCACTCGGCAGCTTGTGCCGGCGCGCCGTCTTGAAGACTGCGAGCGGATCCCAAGTAGCTCCTTCGAGGAGGATGTCCGTCGTTGCCGTTCCCACCTCGGTGGTTGCGCCGCCCATGACGGCAGCCAGCGAGATGACTCCGGAATCGTCGGCGATGACAACGTCTTCGGGATCGAGCGTGCGTTCGACGTCGTCGAGCGTCGTCAGCTTCTCCCCCGCCTTGGCGCGACGGACCACCAGGTCGCCCTGCACCGAGGTCGCATCGAACGCGTGCAGAGGTTGGCCGAGTTCGAGCATCACGTAGTTGGTGACGTCGACGGCCGGCGAGATCGGGCGAACACCCGAGAGCAGAAGTCGACGCTGCAGCCACCACGGGCTCACTGCCTGCGGATCGATACCCGTGATCTTCCGCATCACGAAACGCGAAGCCTTGGACTCCGGTTCGAGGCGCACCGGCCAGGCTTCACCCTCAGCCGGGTGCGCGGGAACCGAAGCGGGATCGGCATATTCGAGATCGAAGCCGCACGCGAGCTCTCGTGTGAGACCGCGGACCGAGAAGCAGTAGCCACGGTCCGGGGTGATGTTCAGTTCGATGATCGTGTCACCGAGACCGAGCAACTCGTTGCCGTCGGCGCCGGGTTCGGCGGTACCAGGCTCGAGCACCAAGATGCCCGAATGGTCTTTGCCGATACCGAGTTCCGAGACGGAGCAGATCATGCCGTCGGACACCTGGCCGTACGTCTTGCGAGTGGCGATTTCGAATCCGCCGGGCAGCACCGCGCCGGGCAGCGCAACGACGACGAGGTCACCCTCGTTGAAATTGCGCGCGCCACAGACGATGCCGCGAGGCTCGGGTTCGCCGACCTCGACCTGGCAGAAGCGGATCGGCTTCTTGAACTCGGTCAGTTCGGTGATGGAGACGACCTTGCCGACGACCAACGGGCCGTCGATCGCCTCGAGTGTGTCGAGTTCCTCGACTTCGAGTCCTACCCGGACGAACCCGGCGTCCAACTCTTCCGGGGTCACCTCCCAGTCCGGAGTTGCCCGCTGCAGGATCTCGGTCAGCCAGGATTGCGCTACTCGCACGTCTGCTCAGCTCTCTCGTTTGTCGATAAGTCTTTGTGAAGGTTCCGCGGACCGGATCGGTCAGCCTGCGACACCGAAGGGCAGCGTGAAACGCACGTCACCTTCGACGATGTCGCGCATGTCCGGGATACCGTTGCGGAACTGCAGGGTCCGCTCGAGGCCCATGCCGAATGCGAAACCCGAGTACTCGTCGGGATCGATACCGCTGGCGCGCAGAACGTTCGGGTTGACCATGCCGCAGCCGCCCCACTCGACCCAGCCGGCGCCGCCCTTCTTGTTCGCGAACCAGACGTCGACCTCGGCCGACGGTTCCGTGAACGGGAAGTAGTTGGGGCGCATACGGGTACGCGTCTCGGGGCCGAAAAGGGCACGAGCGAACGCGTCGAGAGTCCCGCGCAGGTTGGCCATGGTCAGGCCCTTGTCGACGGCCAGGCCTTCGACCTGCGAGAAGACAGGCGTGTGGGTCGCATCGAGTTCATCGGTGCGGAACGTGCGGCCCGGGCACACCACGTAGATCGGCACCTCACGAGAGAGCATGGTGCGGACCTGCACCGGCGAGGTGTGGGTACGCAGCACCTGGCGAGAGTTCTCGGGTGCCAGGTGGAAGGTGTCCTGCATCGTGCGCGCAGGGTGATCCGGCAAGAAGTTGAGTGCGTCGAAGTTGAAGTGCTCGGTCTCCACCTCCGGACCCTCGGCAACTTCCCAACCCATCGCGACGAATACGTCGGCGACCTGCTCGGAAATCAGGCTGATCGGGTGACGCGCCCCGACGGGGTGGCGATCGGAGGGCAGAGTGACGTCGATTGCCTCGGCAACCAACACCGCGGCGTCACGCTCGGCGAGGAGGACCTCACGACGAGCGTCGTACGCGTTGTTGATCCGAGTGCGGAAGATGTTGACGCGCTTACCGGCGTCCGCCTTTTCCTTGCCCGGAAGGCTGCCGAGTCCCCGGCGCGCGAGGGCGATCGGGGACTTGTCCCCCAGGTGCTCCACCTTGACGTGCGCCAGCGCGTCCAGGTCAGCGGCGTCCGCCAGCGCCTTCTCGGCGTTCTCAGCCGCAGCGGTCAACGCCTCTTCGGTGAGTACACTCGCGTCGACCTCCGGCGGTGTCGCGCCCTCATTTTTGGCCACGGCTGTGACGCTCCTGTCGCTTCTCGGTTTACTTCTTGTACTGCTTACTTCTTGTACTGCTTACTTCTTGTACTGCGAGCGAGCATTCGAACTCGCTCGAGCATTGTCTCTGCTCTTGTATTGTCTCAGGCTTCCGCAAATGGGATTCCGTGAGGTCTTCGCGTGCGTTTTCAGCCGTGATCGGTGGCGCGATTTTGCACCCGCGCGCTTGCGTACAGGCAAATTGCCGCCGCTGTCGCGAGGTTCAAGCTTTCGGCGCGGCCATGGATCGGAATCCTGACCCGATGATCAGCCTGTGCGGCGATCGCCGGATCGAGACCGTGAGCTTCGTTACCGAACAGCCAGGCCGTCGGCTTGCTCAGCAACTCGTCGGCCTCGTCGAGATCGACCTCGCCGTCAGCTGCAGTCGCGAGAATCTGAATGCCGGCTGCGTGAATCTGCTCGATCACCGACACCGTGTCTCGATCGCGGACGACTGGCAGGTGAAAGAGGCTGCCCGCCGACGAACGAACGACCTTGCCGTTGTGCGGATCGACGCTGTCACCGGCGAGGATTGCCGCATCGGCACCCACTGCGTCGGCGATGCGAATGACGGTGCCCGCGTTACCTGGTTCGTTGACCTCGACCGGCACTGCGAGCAGGCGGGTCTCCTGATGGACGGCTGCGCTCAGCGGTACATCCAGTAGATCGCTGACGGCAACGAGACCGGGCGGCGTGACGGTATCGCTCAGAGCTTTGATTGCTCGATCGGTCACAAGAGCAACACGAACTCCAGCGGTCAGCGCCCGATCGATGACGTGCTGATAGCGCTCGGCTGCGTCCTCGGTGTAGAAGAGGTCGTGTACCGGGCGGGCCTCGCCGTTCGAGAGTGCACCGTTCAACAGTTCGGTGACCGAGTTCTCGCCCTCGACGAGGAAACGTCCTGCTTTGCGTCGTTCTGCTGTGCGCAGGAGCTTGACAGCAGAAACGACCCGCGGAGTCCGCTCGGTGAGCGGGTCCACGGGCCGTTGCTGTGATGCGTGAATCAGGCTGCTTCTCCGGCAGGAGCGTTCACGTCAGCCGGCAGAGCGGCCTTCGCGAGTGCGACCAGGCCGGCAAAGGCCTCGGCATCGGAGACAGCGAGCTCGGCCAGGATCTTGCGGTCGACCTCGACCTCTGCCAGACGCAGGCCCTGGATGAGGCGGTTGTACGTGATGTCGTTTGCGCGAGCTGCAGCGTTGATACGCGTGATCCACAGCTTGCGGAACTCGCCCTTGCGCGCACGACGGTCGCGGTACGCGTAGGTGAGCGAGTGGAGCTGCTGCTCCTTGGCCTTGGTGTACAGACGCGAACGCTGTCCACGGTAGCCGCTGGATGCAGCAAGAATTGAACGACGCTTCTTCTGGGCGTTGACCGCCCTCTTTACGCGTGCCACTTGAAAAATCCTGTCAATCTAGGGGCTGAAAGTACGGCCCCGGGTGGTCAGTAAGGGGGCGACTCAGATGCCGAGCATGCGCTTGATGCGCGGAGCGTCGTCAGGGCTGACAACAGCGACACCGTCGAGACGACGGGTAACCCTGCTGGACTTGTGCTCGAGAAGGTGGCGACGGCCGGCCTTCTGGCGCATGAGCTTTCCGCTGCCGGACACCTTGAATCGCTTCGAGGCGCCGCTGTGGCTCTTCATCTTGGGCATGGAGTCCTCAGTTCTTGTTACGTGGTGGATCTTGGGAAATCGACTAGCTGGCCGGAGCCTCGGGAGCGGCATCGCCGGTCGCCGGTGCTTCCGGAGCTGCTTCACTGGAAGCCGGTGCGGCCGGAGCCGGACGCGGAGCAGCCTGAGCCACTGGCGCCTGAGCGCTCTCCTGCGCCTTGACGCGAGTCTTGGCGCCCTTGTGCGGTGCCAGGACCATCGTCATGTTTCGGCCGTCCTGCTTTGCCGAGGTTTCGACGAATCCGAGATCTGCGACGTCTGCTCCCAGACGCTGCAGAAGGCGGTAGCCGAGTTCGGGGCGTGACTGCTCACGTCCGCGGAACATGATCGTGACCTTGACCTTGGAACCGGCTTCGAGGAAGCGAACGACGTTGCGCTTCTTGGTCTCGTAGTCGTGGTCGTCGATCTTGGGTCGGAGCTTCTGCTCCTTGATGACCGTCAGCTGCTGGTTCTTACGTGACTCACGTGCCTTCTGTGCAGCCTCGTACTTGAACTTGCCGTAGTCCATGATCTTGCAGACCGGTGGACGGGCATCAGGAGCTACCTCGACCAGGTCGAGGTCGGCCTCAAGGGCCAAGCGGAGTGCATCTTCAACACGCACGATGCCTACCTGTTCCCCGCCAGGTCCGACCAAACGAACCTCGGGAACGCGGATACGATCGTTGATGCGGGTCTCAGTGCTGATGGGGCCTCCTAGGTTGAACGGTGCGGTCTTCATGACCGCACGCAGCCCGTACCGCCCGCACCCCAACAAAAAAGCCCCGCTGTGATGATTGCTCATCCGCGGGGCCCGATGTCGACCGATCACATAAGATCCAGCTCACGCCGAAACCTATCTCCTCGACTGAGCGAGGAACCTGACGAAGAATTGATCTCCGATAACAGGTGACCGGAACCACTGAACTGCAGTTTCACCTGCCGTGCAGAGGTGGGAGTCGGACTCCACTTGCTGCCCCCGAACAAGTCGGAGGCGGTCGTTGCAACAAGAGTAACAGGTCGCCACAGATGAAAGAAATCGGTGCCGCTCCCAGTGCTGCCGGGAGAGGCCCGATTCAACACGACCACAGCCTGATGGAATCCTTACAACCATGAGTGAGAACTTCGAGGCAGATCAGAACACCGACGGCGCGAACCCCGACGTCCGCGAACTCTCCGAAGTTCCCGCGGTCGAGGTCATCAGCCGCGCCGCAGTGATGCTGATGAGTTCGGCTGCCGAAAAACTCGGCCTCTCCGACGCCGATCCGTCTTCCAGTCCCTATCTGGACCTCGACGAAGCTCGTCGAGTCATCACGGCGCTTGCCGGACTCGTGACTGCGTCGGTCGAATACCTCGGCCCCCACGCCGGACCCATCCGTGAAGGCCTTCAAGCCCTGCAGCGCGCATTCCGTGAGGCCTCCTCGCACCCGGACGAGCCAGGAAAGGGACCGGGCGAGAAGTTCACCGGTCCGGTCTACTGAGTTGGCAACCGCCAACAAAACTCAACCGACGCCCGAGGACGTCGACGCATTCATTTCACGCGTCGACGACCGCAAGCGTGCCGACAGCGTGGAGTTGATCTCCTTGCTGTCGGCCGCGACCGGCGAGCCTGCCGTCATGTGGGGCTCGAGCATCATCGGTTTCGGGGCACGGCACTACCGGTATGCGAGTGGCCACGAAGGTGACACCCCACTGATCGGGTTCTCCCCCAGGGCCACCGCGCTCACGTTGTATTTGTCGCTGAACTTCGACGACTACACCGACACACTGGCGCGCCTCGGCAAGCACAAGATCGGCAAGGGCTGCCTGTACGTCAAACGGCTGAGCGACGTCGACATGGCAGTCCTGACCGAACTGATCGCGGATTCCGTTGCCGCAGCCCGCAACATGATCGACTGAACAGGTCACCTTCGTGGGGCTACAGGCCGAGCGTCTTCGGGCGGTTGGCCGAACAGGGTCGAATCCCGTGGTGTGAAGTGATCGTTCGTGAGCGTGGCCCGACGCATTCGATCGAGTCGAAACCACCGCACCGCGTCGCGCTGGCGACACCAGCCGATGAGAAACCACTGCCCACGGTCCTGCGCCAGAATGTGCGGCTCAACTGCCCGCACCGTCTCCGCACCGTCCCCATCCACGTAGTGCAACGACACGACGCGACTCTGTTCGAGCCCCTGCTCGACGGCCCGCCGGTTCGTGCGCGAATCCGCTACTACCCCGCCGTCGCCGCGAATCCACACACGGCCACCGAGTTCGGCGACCTTACGACGACTCTCCTCGTCCATCACGTCGAGCAGTTTCGCCAGAGCTGCTCGTCCGTCCGGCGCAAACGGGGCGTCACCGGCCGCCGTCAAGGCCAACGCGATTGAAACTGCTTGCGGAACAGTGAAATTGACCGGCGGTAGCGTGGCGCGACCTACGAGTCGGTATCCACCCCCGGGGCCCGAGCGCGCCTCGATCGCCGCGCCCGACATCATCAGAGTCTCGATATCCCGCTTGATCGTCCGGGTGGTGACACCGAATTCCTCGGACAATCGGGAACACGTAGCCCCTCGATCGCCCTGTCGCCGAAGCTCTTCGACGAGAGCGTGCAATCTCGCAGCTCGATTCACGTTCACCAGTGTCGCAGATTTCGATACCAAACAGTGACATAATTGGTGACACTCTGTTGTCACCAACCTGATTGCACAGTGAGTCCATGAAAACTCACATCGTTCTTGTTCCCGGATTCTGGCTCGGCTCATGGGCTTGGGACGCAGTCCTCCCCCACCTCGAGCGCTCCGACACCACCCGCGTGACCAGCCTGACGCTGCCCGGACTCGACGCCGTCGATGCAGATAGATCAGCGGTCACCTTCGACGCCCACGTCCGCGCAGTCATCGACGCTGTATCGGATTCAGACGAACGTACGGTCCTGGTCGTGCACAGCGGCGCCGGCCCGGTGGGATACGCGGTAACCGATCGCATCCCGGATCGGGTCGCGCGGATCATCTACGTCGATTCAGGTCCCATGCCCGACGGCGCGGCGCTGCGACCGGATCTGGCCGCTGACGTCGTCGAGATACCGCTGCCGACGTGGGCAGAACTTGAAGCAGACGGCAGCAGCCTCGAAGGACTCGACGAGAAGGCTCTCGAGGCGTTTCGCGCCAACGCCGTCCCCGAACCGGCCGGGCCGGCGCGTGAGCCGATTGTCCTGACGAACGAAAAGCGCTACCAGGTGCCGTCAACCGTCGTTTGCAGCACGTTCCCGTCCGCGGTGATTGCCCAGATGGCCGACGGAGGTCATCCGATGGCCGCAGAACTGGCGAAACTCCCCGTGACGTACGTCGACCTCCCGACGGGCCATTGGCCGATGTGGTCGCGCCCCGAAGACGTCGCCCAGGTGATCCTCGAGGCCGCCGCTTCCTGATCGACAAAGCAGTGATGCCGGATCGGATTCCGACCCGGCATCACTGACCGACTGCTACTTGCTCACCTTCTACTAGCTCACGGAAGCAGCTTTCTTCCGTGGCGCCGCCTTCTTTGCGGCAACTGCCTTCGTTGCACGCTTCTTGGTGATCGGCTTGGCCTTGACGGGCGCGTGCTGTGCGGTGAGAACCTCACTGAGGAACTTGCCCGTGTAGCTCTCGGGGACCGCGGCAACGTCCTCCGGGGTACCTTGCGCCACAACGGTTCCGCCGCCGGATCCACCTTCGGGCCCCATGTCGACGACCCAGTCCGACGTCTTGATCACGTCGAGGTTGTGCTCGATCACGATCACGCTGTTGCCCTTGTCGACCAGACCGTTGATCACGATCAGGAGCTTGCGGATGTCCTCGAAATGCAGACCCGTGGTGGGCTCGTCGAGGATGTACACCGTGCGACCGGTGGACCGCTTCTGCAACTCGGCGGCCAGCTTGACGCGCTGCGCCTCACCACCGGACAGGGTCGGAGCCGGCTGACCCAGTCGGACATAGCCCAGTCCGACGTCGACCAGCGTCTTGAGGTACCGGTGAATAGAGGTCACCGGCTGGAAGAACTCGGCGGCTTCCTCGATGGGCATGTCGAGTACCTCGGCGATCGACTTGCCCTTGTAGTGGACCTCGAGCGTTTCGCGGTTGTACCGAGCGCCGTGGCATACCTCGCAGGGCACGTACACGTCCGGCAGGAAGTTCATCTCGATCTTCAAGGTTCCGTCGCCGGAGCACGCCTCGCAGCGTCCACCCTTGACATTGAACGAGAATCGGCCGGGCTGGTAACCGCGGACTTTCGCTTCCGTGGTGGCCGCGAACAGGGTTCGGATCTTGTCGAACACACCGGTGTACGTCGCCGCATTCGATCGCGGAGTCCGGCCGATCGGAGACTGATCGACCTGCACGAGCTTGTCCAGCTGATCGAGACCGTTGATTCGTGTGTGACGGCCAGGCACCTGGCGTGCACCGTTGAGCTTGTTCGCCATGACGGTCGCGAGAATGTCGTTGACCAACGTCGACTTGCCCGAACCGGAGACACCGGTGACAGCGGTGAGAACACCCAGCGGGAAACTTACGTCGATGCCGTCGAGATTGTGCTCGCGAGCTCCGACGACCGTGACCTGGCGTTTGCGATCCACCGGCCGACGAATGGCCGGAACCTCGATGAAGCTGCGACCCGACAGGTAGGCCCCGGTCAAAGACTCTTCACACGTCAGCAGTTCTTCGTACGGTCCGCTGTGGACGACCTTGCCGCCGTGCTCGCCGGCGTACGGTCCGATGTCGACCACCCAGTCGGATGTACGGATCGTGTCTTCGTCGTGTTCGACGACGATCAGCGTGTTGCCGAGGTCGCGCAGGCGCGTCAGGGTTTCGATCAGTCGCCGGTTGTCACGCTGGTGCAGGCCGATGGACGGCTCGTCGAGTACGTAAAGCACGCCGACCAGTCCGGATCCGATCTGTGTTGCCAAGCGAATTCGCTGGGCTTCGCCACCGGACAACGTGCCCGCGGCTCGCGAGAGGGAAAGGTATTCCAGGCCGACGTCGAGCAGGAAGCCGAGGCGCGCCTGAACTTCCTTGAGGACCTGACCCGCGATTGCCTCTTCACGCGAGCCGAGAGTGAGGCTGTTCAGGAAATCCGCGCAATCGGAGATCGACAGTTCACAGACCTCGGCGATGGACTTACTGCCGAAGTCTCCCGCCGCGATAGTTACCGACAGGATTTCGGGGCGCAGGCGAGCACCACCACACGCCGGGCACGGGGTGTCGCGCATGTACCCGTCGTAGCGTTCCTTCATCTGATCGGATTCGGTCTGCTCGAGGCGGCGATGCAGGAAGGGCATCACACCTTCGAACTCCGCGTAGTAAGAACGGGTACGGCCGTACCGATTCTTGTACCGGACGTGCACCTGCTCCTCACTGCCTTCGAGGATCGCTTTGCGGGCCTTCGCCGGCAACTTGTTCCACGGCGTCTTCATGTCGAAACCGAGGATGTCGCCGAGGCCGGACAGCAGGCGTCCGAAGTACTCGGAACTCTGGCCCATCGACCACGGCGCGATTGCACCGTCTTCGAGACTCAGGTCAGGATCGGGAACCACCAGATCCGGGTCGACCTCCTTGCGGATACCGAGGCCGGTGCATTCCGGGCAGGCGCCGTAGGGCGAGTTGAAGGAGAACGAGCGCGGTTCGAGATCGTCGATCGCGAGTGCGTGGCCATTCGGGCAGGCCAGCTTCTCGGAGAAACGACGCTCACGATCAGGTGCATTTTCTTCACGGTCGACGAAGTCGAGGACCACGATGCCTTCGGCCAATCGAAGTGCGGTCTCGACCGAGTCGGTCAGGCGCTGCTTCGAACTCGCCTTGACCTGCAAGCGGTCGACCACGACTTCGATGTCGTGCTTTTCCTGTTTCTTGAGCTTCGGCGGATCGGCCAGCGAATGGACGACTCCGTCGACGCGCACGCGCGAGTAGCCCTGGGTGTTGAGCTGATCGAAAAGGTCGACGAACTCGCCCTTACGAGTACGGACCACTGGTGCGAGGACCTGGAACTTGATGCCCTCTTCCATCTCGAGCACCTGGTCGACGATCTGCTGCGGGGTCTGACGTGCGATCTTCTCACCACAGACCGGGCAGTGCGCAGAACCTGCGCGGGCATAAAGGAGCCGGAGGTAGTCATAGACCTCGGTGATCGTGCCCACCGTCGAACGGGGGTTGCGGTTGGTCGACTTCTGGTCGATGGACACCGCCGGCGACAAACCCTCGATGAAATCGACATCGGGCTTGTCCATCTGACCGAGGAACTGACGCGCGTATGCCGAGAGTGACTCGACGTAGCGACGCTGACCTTCGGCAAAGATCGTGTCGAACGCGAGGCTGGACTTGCCGGAGCCGGACAACCCGGTGAAGACGATCAGGCTGTCTCGCGGGAGGTCGAGATCGACTCCTCGCAGATTGTGCTCACGCGCACCCCGCACGATCAGGCGATCCGCCACACCAATTCCCTTCATTGTCAATCGTCCGGGGCCGTCCCCCCGGAGAAGTCTCGAGTGGCCTCGCAAACGCGAGTCCTCGAGCGATCGTCATCGTAGGCCGAGCCACCGACACGTTTTTCTCACCAGGCGAGCCCATCGCTCTACCTGCCCCTATTCGAAGGTAGCCTGCGTTTCATGACGAATCAGCCCATCGTGATCGACGACTCCTACACCGGTCAGGTCTCCCCCGATTCTGCCCCTCAGCGGCGCACAGTCGACGGTGCCGTCATCACGAAGATGTCGGTCGGCCCCATGGACAACAACACTTACCTCGTCGTCTGTTCCGCGACCGGGAAATCTCTCCTGATCGATGCGGCCAACGAGGCCGAGAAGATCATTGCGCTCATCGAACAGGAAGCACCTGTTTTCGATTCCATCGTCACCACCCATCAACACGGCGATCACTGGTTGGCTTTGCAGGACGTCCACGCTGCCACCAAGGTGCCGACCGCCGCTCACCCTCTCGACGCGGAGGTCCTTCCCGTCACCCCGGACGTACTCCTCGAAGACGGCGACAAGGTGACAGTAGGCAATCTGAGCCTCGACGTCATCCACCTGTCCGGCCACACGCCCGGTTCCATTGCGTTGGCTCTGACCGAACCGAACGGGCAGGTTCACCTCTTCACCGGCGACTCACTCTTCCCCGGCGGCGTAGGCAAGACCGCCGACCCCGAGAAGTTCACTTCCCTGCTCGACGATGTGGAAAACAAGCTGTTCGGAAGGTACGACGACGCGACTGTCGTCTACCCCGGGCACGGCAAGGACACGACGCTGGGTACCGAGCGCCCGCACCTGGCGGAATGGCGCGAGCGCGGTTGGTGACGTTTCACCTGTTCCGTACTGGACCCCGCTAACCGACTTCCTGACTATCGACCTGTTCACCGTCGACGCGAAGTCGCGGAAGCCAGGTCGACAGAGTCCGGCCGAGTCCTTCGACCATCCGTTCCCCGAACACACACAGCGTGCGTTCCCACGGATGGCCGAAGGTCCCTTCCGTGAAGTCGTCACGACTGAATATGTAGTAGTCGCCGTTCGGATAGATCGGGACACGCCACTCCGCCAACTCTTTCGCGGCAGCATGCGCCTCCGCGTCGAAGGTGTAGCCCGGATGCTGCCAATCCAGAACGACGAAGTTGGGATCGTCGTTCCAATCGGTGACAAAACAGCGCAACGCTTCGGCGTTGATCGCATCCACGCGAGCGGCCCACGCCCCTGGAGTCGCAGCTGGCGCCGCACCCAAATCGAAGACCACGGACGGGATGGGCTCGGCGATGGCGGGCCAAGATCGTGCGTCGATGCCGGGAGTGAACCCAAAGCGCACACGAAAGATCGCCCAGTTTCTCTCGTTCTCCTCATCCGACAGCTGTCCCCAGCCGGCAGGAAGGGTCGAGCCGAAGTTCTGAGTCATCTTGGTGGTCACAACACCATCGTGCTCGAACGGTGCGCATTGTGTGACACCTTCGAACACGCCGTATGCGGATACGCGGTAACGGATACTTCAGAACGGTGTGTCCGGATCGGTGGAGAAGTCATCGACGCAGTACAGCGCGCTTCGGCGACCAGGAATCCGTCAACCGGGTCAGGCGTCGCGGGATCGCCGAACCGGACCAATTCCTTGTGAGATCGCTAGGGTGGAAAACGAACCTACATCGGGAGGCTTGAAACATGCTGGTACGTCGAATTGCTCGTCCACTGCTTTCCACGATCTTCATCGCCGGGGGAATCGATGCTTTGCGCAACCCCGCTCAGCGAGCAGCCAAAGCGTCACCGCTGATCGACAAATCCGTCGAGACGCTGCCAGGAGCAGTGACGCAGAAGGTGCCTGCTGATCCGGAAACACTCGTCAAGATCAACGCCGCCGTCCAGATCGGCGGCGGTGCCCTGCTGGCCACCGGCAAGGCGCCGCGTCTCGCGTCGTTGGTCCTCGCGGGGAGCCTGGTACCGACCACGCTTGCCGGTCACGACTTCTGGAACGAAACCGATCCGTCACTGCGAGCGATGCAGCGGACCAACTTCATCAAGAACGTCAGCCTGCTCGGCGGACTGATGATCGCGTCCGTCGACACCGAGGGCAAGCCGTCGCTCGGCTGGCGTGGCCGCCGCGCCGCGAAGAAGGCTCAGACGTCTATCGCCGCGGCACTTCCGTTGGTCGCATCGCAGACCGATCACACGAGCGATCGCGTCGAACACGCTCTGTCGGTGGCGTCCGAACGCGGTTCCGAACTTGCCGAAACCGCAAAGGCTCACGGCACGGATTGGCTCGAATTTGCCAAGGAGCGCAGCTCCGAGTTCGCGGAGATCGCGAGCAAGCGTGCCGCGGAATTCGGAGAGGTCGCCAAAGAACGCGGCCCGGACATCCTCGAAGTCGCGCAGAAGCGCGGCTCCGAACTGGCCGAGACCGCACGTGAGCGCAGCGCCGAACTGGCAGAGCTGGCGAGCAAGCGCAGCTCTGAGTTCGCCGAACTCGCGCTCGAAAAGAGCAACGAGTGGGCAGAAACGGCGTCGGAGCAGACCGAGGTGCTGGGTAAGCGTGCCCGAAAGCGCGCCGAGAAGGCGCTCGAAAAGGCTCGCGCCAAGAAGGACGAATTGACGCACTGAGTGCACCGAAAAACACGGTCAGGCCACCTTCGGGTGGCCTGACCTGTATCTATGCGGCAGTTCATCTGGGGGAACTAGACTGCCTTGGCGCTTTTGCAGCGCGTGAATTTCTCATCAAGCCTAGGAGATCCTTTGCCCGACGCGGACCCGTCACTGAACGAGCAAGAGCTCGAGCAGCAGTACGTGACGATGTTGTACTCCCGTCTCGACGATCTTCGAAAGTATGCCCAAACTCGCTTGAGCACGGTCCTCCTCGAGACCGGCGGAACCCCGCAAGCACGCAGTGAACGCGAATCCTTCAATGCCATGTACACCGAGGATCTCGCCAAGTACGACGCAGCCGAGAACGGAATGTGTTTCGGACGCATCGACTTCGACGACGAGCGCCGCTACGTCGGCCGACTCGGAATTCTGGACACCGACAACGACTACGAAACGCTACTGCTCGACTGGCGAGCTCCGATGGCACGCCCGTTCTATCTGGCGACGCCCGCGGCACCTGAGGGCGTCAAGCGACGACGCCATATCCGCAGTCGGAGCCGAACAGTCACCGGAATCAACGACGAATACCTGGACCTCGACGCTGCCCGAGCCGCCGGCGTGGTGACCGAAGCCGGTGGCGTCGCCGGTGAGAGCGCACTCCTGGACGCTCTGAACGCAGCGCGTACGGGTCAGATGAACGACATCGTCGAGACCATTCAGAGTGAGCAGGATGCCATCATCCGCTCCGAGCACAAAAGCGTTCTGGTGGTCCAGGGCGGTCCGGGTACCGGCAAAACCGCAGTCGCCCTTCACCGTGCCGCGTTCCTGCTCTACACCTACCGCCAGCAACTGGCCAAGGCCGGTGTTCTCATCATCGGGCCGAACGCGACGTTCCTCGACTACATCAGCCAGGTCCTTCCTTCACTCGGTGAGACCGGAGTTCTGCTCTCGACGATCGGGGACCTGTACCCCGGAGTGCGTGCGACTCGTACGGATTCCCTCGCCGCCGGTGAGATCAAGGGTTCCCTCGCGATCCTCGACGTACTCAAGAACGCCGTCCGGGATCGGCAGGAAGTCCCGTCGAAGCCGATCACCCTTCGATTCGACACGTACGACTTGAAGCTGGATCGCAAGACTGTCACGAAGGCTCGCGGACGTGCTCGGTCGTCGCGTCGCCCACACAACCTGGCGCGCCCGATCTTCGTGGCAGCAGTCATCGAGGCGTTGGCACTGCAGATGGCCGAACTCATCGGCGGCAACCTCGTGGACGGCGGCTCACTCCTCAGTCGGGACGACATCGCCGACATTCGCGACGAGATGCGTGAGGACGCGGACATCATGTCCGCCATCGGAAAGCTGTGGCCTGAATTGTCGCCGCAGCAAATCCTCGCGGAACTGTGGACCTCTCCGGCGAGGTTGGCCAAGGCAGCGCCGCAACTCGACGACGCCCAACGCGACGAGCTTCTGCAGAGCGTCGGACCGGGTTTCAGTGCGGCAGACGCTCCCCTCCTCGATGAACTGGCCGAGATCCTCGGAGTCGACGATGCCGCCGAACGCGAACGCGCACAACGTGAATGGCGCGCGCAGATCGCCGACGCCCAGGGCGCCCTCGACATCCTCACCGGCTCTGCACCACAGGATCTCGAAGACGAGATGGACCCCGAGATCTTGATGGCGTACGACTTGATCGACGCCAGCCAACTCGCCCAGCGCCACGATCAGGGCCAGCGCCAGACCACGGCAGAACGCGCTGCCGGCGACCGAACCTGGACCTACGGTCACGTGATCGTCGACGAAGCCCAAGAGCTCTCCGAAATGGCGTGGCGAATGCTGATGCGGCGCATACCGAATCGCTGGATGACGTTGGTCGGCGATACAGCTCAGACCGGTGATCCCGCGGGAACCTCGTCCTGGCAGAAGATTCTCGAGCCTTACGTCGCCAAGCGCTGGAAGCTCACCGAACTGACCGTCAACTACCGAACTCCCTCGGAGATCATGGATGTCGCGCACCGTGTGCTCGAAGAGATCGACCCGGAGCAATCCGTGCCCCGGTCGGTACGCGACAGCGGATTCGCGCCGTGGGCACTCAAGACCACGGCCGAAGAATTGGAATCGACCGTGCGCCGTTGCATCGAGTCCGAGTCACATCCCGGTATCACCGCAGTGATCGCCGGTTCCGAGGTCGTTGCCGATCTGGCGGGCATTGCGAGTGAGACCGTAAGTGTCCTGTCGGTCAAGGACGTCAAGGGACTCGAGTTCGACACCGTGTTGATCGTCGAACCTGCCGACATTCTCGACGAGTCACCACGCGGAATGAACGACCTCTACGTCGCGTTGACCCGCGCTACCCAGAGGCTCGGCATCATTCACGTCGAGTCGCTCCCCGCGGTTCTCGACGGCGTCGCGGCAGCAGAGTTGGCCTTCGATTCGTGAGCCTCACGGAGTAGGTTCGTGCGTGACACCACGAATCGTGGTGTCACCCCAATTTGTGTCGACGACTGAAGGAATGACCCCTCGTGCTTGGCCTGCCCGCAAGTTCCGCCGCACCCTTCCGCAAGATCGCTCGCGTAGTGATCGGTGTCGGGATGCTTGCGGCGGTGACAGCCGGTTGTTCAGAGGATGATTCGAGTTCAACGGCTGCTGCAGGCAGCGACGACATCGCTGCTGTTGCTGCCGCACCGACCGAAAAACCGGTAGACGATGCCGAACGGTTGCGGGCGGCGCTCGCGTCTACGGGGGTCAAGCCCGCCTTTTCCGACGACATGTTGCAGGCGCTCGGTGACGGCGTCTGCCAGCAACTCGCGGCCGGCACGGATCGAGCGATGATCATCGCGAATCTGCGGACGGTATCGCTGAACGGCGCGAGCGAACCGATGGTCACCACCGGAAACGACTCGGCCGCATCGACAACGCCCCCCAGCGCCGATCAGCTGGCTGAAGTGTTCGTCGATGCGGCCGAGGCCGACTACTGCCGGTAGGTCAGCGAACGGTGTGCACGATCAGGACATCGGATGTCGCCTTGCGCGCCGCATCGGAAGGCACCGATCCGAGCAGACGCCCGGTCAGTGTGTTCAATCCGCGATTTCCGACGACCAGCAAGTCACCCTTGACCTCGTCGAGCAAAGCGAGAAGCGATTCGACGGGAGCGCCGACGATAGCGCGCTCGACAACATCCTTTGCACCCTGGGCATGTGCGCGCTCACGAGCGGTGCGAAGGATCTCGTAGGTCGGAGCGGAACCGGTGACCTGGTAGGCCTCGTTACCCAACGCATCAGCGGCAGCGCTCACGTCCTTGGGATCAGCCGGGTAATACGCACACGCGATGACGAGCTGAGCGTCCGAGCCACTGGCAATGGCGGCAGCTCTGTCGACTGCCTTCAGTGACGACTCGGAGCCATCGGTTCCTACGACAACGGTCCGGTAGGCACTCATTCATTCCTCCATGGTTACGGGACGGACGGTACGGCCGGCACCGGGCGCAACGCTGTTGCGCCCGCTCGACAACCGCTGCGCTGACATTAGCGGGATTGTGCCGCGGATAGTGTTATTTGCAGTACACGCCACAAGCCCACAATGAATGTGATTCTTCGTCACAGACACATTTGTGCGGCGGTGACCACTCAGCGAAGTTTGCCGAAGCGGGGCCCGAACAGCGCCGCCGGAAAAACTTCCTGCTCGACCAGGGCGGTACGCCACGGCGTCGCCAATTCCAGCAACCGCTTGGCACCCTCCTCACCCAGCGCATCCCACGGAGCCAAAGCGAGGTCGTCAGTCAGGTCTTCGACGACGTCACGCAGTTCCTGCCCGTCCTCGGTCAGTGCACCGGACGAACGATCCAGCAGTTCGCGGTCCTTCAAACTCTCGACGGCCTCGTCCCACTGTTCCTGCGACCATCCGCGGCGAGTCTGCGCGAACTTACGCTGAAACCCGATTCCCGTCGCGGTGTGCGTGATCAACGCGTCCAGGCCGTTCAATCCCGCGGTCTGAAGAGCCGCAATGTGGCCGTCGCCGCGATACTCACGCAGCAGTGTCAGCGCGTGCCAGAAACGCAGGTGCGGTTCGGTCGGCCAGTCGAGCGACGCCCAACCCGCGTACAGGGGGCGGCCGTCCACTCCGGGTATGTTCTGAGCCGCGATCGACACGAGTTCGGCGGCCTCGGCCATGTCTGCCGATCCTGTCACGTCCGCACCGAACAGGCGGACGTACGCCGCGTCGATTGCCCGATACCGCGCGGCGACAACCTCTGTGGGCCTTGCCAATTCCCAGGCACGTGGGATGACGCTGGCGATCAGTTCGGGATTGAAGTTGAAGAAGGTGGCCGTGACGACAGTCGCGGGTGGAGCGCCGAGCGGTGCTGATCGCCCCGCGAAGTACACCATTCGGCCGGGCTCCAACCCGACGCCGACAAGCTCCTTCTCCGTCTCCGGGACGAAGTACGCCAACGAGTGGAGAAGTTCGAGCGTCCGCGCGGTCTTGCCTGCAGTCTGTGCATCCATACCTGAAACCGTAGCGGTCGAGAGCACGAACCCACGCGAGGCGACCTACTTGAGACCCGCGGCGTCCATCCCTCGGAGCTCCTTCTTCAAATCCGAGATTTCGTCTCGCAATCGCCCAGCCAACTCGAACTGAAGGTCGCGTGCAGCGTTCATCATCTGATCGGTGAGTTCCTTGACCAGATCTGCCAATTCGGCCCGAGGCATCGATTTGGTGTCGCGCCCCTCGTACACACCGGCACTGACCGCACGACCGGCCTCACCCTGCGCACGCCGACCACGCGTCGCATTGCGACCCGAACCACCGACGTCCACTGACGCCGCAGTGTCCTCTGCCTCCTCGTACACCTGATCGAGAATGTCCGCGATCTTCTTGCGTAGAGGTTGTGGGTCGACGCCCATCTTCTCGTTGTAGGCGACCTGCTTCTCGCGCCGCCGCTCGGTTTCCTCGATGGCCTGCGCCATGGATGCGGTGATCTTGTCCGCATACATGTGCACTTGACCGGACACATTTCGAGCCGCTCGACCAATCGTCTGAATGAGGCTGGTGGAGCTACGGAGGAAGCCTTCCTTGTCTGCATCGAGGATCGCGACCAGCGACACCTCGGGGAGGTCGAGTCCCTCACGCAGGAGGTTGATGCCGACCAACACGTCGTACTCGCCCAGGCGGAGCTGCCGGAGCAGCTCGACTCGGCGGAGCGTATCGATATCCGAGTGCAGATACCGGACGCGAATTCCGAGTTCGAGAAGGTAGTCGGTCAGGTCTTCCGACATCTTCTTGGTCAACGTCGTGACCAGCACACGCTCGTCACGTTCGGCACGCTCACGGATCTCGTGAACGAGATCGTCGATCTGCCCCTTGGTGGGTTTGACGATGACCTCGGGATCGATCAATCCGGTCGGGCGAATCACCTGCTCGACGAACTCACCGCCGGACTGACCTAACTCGTACTTACCGGGCGTCGCCGACAGGTAGACGGTCTGACCGATCCGCTTACTGAATTCTTCCCAAGTCAGAGGGCGGTTATCGGTTGCCGACGGTAGCCGGAATCCGAATTCGACCAGGTTGCGCTTGCGCGACATATCGCCCTCGTACATGGCGCCGATCTGCGGAACTGTCACATGTGACTCGTCGATGACCAGCAGGAAATCTTCGGGGAAATAGTCGATCAAAGTTGCGGGGGCAGTTCCAGGGCCACGGCCGTCGATGTGGCGCGAGTAGTTCTCGATGCCGGAGCAGAATCCGACCTGCTTGATCATCTCTAGGTCGTACTGCGTTCGCATGCGCAGACGCTGAGCTTCGAGAAGCTTGCCCTTGCCCTCGAGTTCGGCGAGCCGCTCTTCCAGTTCCGCCTCGATGTCCTTGGCCGCACGCTCCATGCGTTCAGGGCCGGCGACGTAGTGCGTCGCCGGGAAGATGCGAACCGTGTCGACCTGGCGAACGATGTCCCCGGTCAGTGGATGTAGGTAGTACAGCGCCTCGATCTCGTCACCGAAGAATTCGATGCGGACCGCCAGCTCTTCGTAGGAAGGAATGATCTCGACAGTGTCGCCGCGCACCCGGAACGAACCTCGCGTGAACGCCATGTCGTTGCGGTTGTACTGAACGTCGACGAGCAGACGGAGGAACGCGTCGCGCGGTACCTCGACACCGACGTCGAGCTGAATCGAGCGATCGAGATACGACTGCGGTGTACCGAGGCCGTAGATGCACGACACCGAGGCCACCACGACCACATCCCGTCGTGACAGAAGGCTGGACGTTGCCGAGTGGCGAAGCCGCTCGACGTCGTCATTGACCGACGAATCCTTCTCGATGTAAGTGTCCGTCTGGGCGATGTACGCCTCGGGTTGGTAGTAGTCGTAGTACGAGACGAAGTACTCGACCGCGTTGTTGGGAAGCATTTCCCGAAGCTCGTTCGCGAGCTGAGCCGCCAAGGTCTTGTTCGGAGCCATCACCAAAGCCGGGCGCTGCAGCTTTTCGATCAACCACGCTGTTGTCGCGGACTTACCGGTACCGGTCGCACCGAGGAGGACAACGTCCTTCTCTCCCTCATTGATCCGTTTTTCAAGCTCGGCGATAGCTGCCGGCTGATCGCCTGCCGGTTCGTACGGGCTGACGACCTCGAAGCGCGCGTCTGAGCGCTCGATGTCACCAACCGGCCGAAACTCGGAATGCGCGACCACGGGATGTTCGGAAGCAAACGCCATGAAACCAGGGTAGGCGCACCCACCGACACAATGCCTGCTCGTCCGCGTTCAGCCGAAAATGCAGTTCGGCGGTAGGTTCTTCGACCATGAGCGAGGAACGTCCCCACATTCACCGGCCGAAGGTCGAAACCTTCGACATCGCAGCTCGCACCAACGTCGATCCCAAGGGTTTCGTTCGCCCGGTCGAGCACTACCGCGAAGAACCGTGGGGGCTGTACATGGCGCGCCACGCCGACCATCCCCGGTTTCACTACCTGGAGTCCTGGATCATTCCCGAACTCGGAATTCGAGCATCGATTTTCCACTTCACACCAGAGCATGTCCGCGACTGGGATTTCTATGTCGACATCGGCGACTTCATCCGCGGCGAGCATGTCTGGACCTCCGAGGACCACTACCTCGACCTGATCGTGCAGACCGGACACAGCGTCGAATTGCTCGACGTCGACGAATTGCTCGAGGCGAACACCGCCGGGATTCTCGACCCGAAGACGTCAGAGCGCGCGATGCTGAACGCGGCCCGCGCTATCGACGGCATCGCCGCCCACGGTCACGATCTCGACGCCTGGCTCACCTCGGTGGGCATGCCGGTCACGTGGCGCTGAGCGGTTAGAGGGACCAGCCTGATTTCTCGGCCCACTCCCACGCCCGGTGGAAAGCGGCGTCGAACCACGGCGTCTTGACTCCCAGGTAGGCGTCGATCGCAGCGGCGTAGTCGTCGATGCCTGCGGCACTCTCGGCTGCCTTGACCTTGAGTTCTGCATACTCGGCACGCGCCGACGCATCGGCGCGAAGCCAGTCGCGGAAGAGGATCGCGAACTGCTGACCGGGCCAACCGTCCACCCGAATGTGAATGTTCGCGCGGCGCCCTGGATCGGCACTGCCGTGAATCCGCTTTGCCCACACCGCCGGATCGGTTTCACCACCGAGGTACGACGGTTTCGGGTCGTCGGCGACGATGTGCTCGATCCGGGGGAACCCGGCAGCGGCCAGATCTTCCGCGAGGTCGTCGGCAACGCCGAGGTGCTCGACAGTGATCTGAATGTCGATCACGTCCTTGGCATCGAGACCAGGCACCGCGGTCGATCCGATGTGATCGATACGGCGCGCGCGGTCGCCGGACGCCAGCGACAACCGGCCGATGATCCGTTCGGCCTGTGCCGGCCACGACGGGTCAGCTGGAGCCAGCTCCGGCAGTGCACGTACTACCGTGCGCTCGCGGAGGTTCTTCTCGAAAGGTACAAGTCGATTCGCCCACAGGTCGCGGACCACGTCGTCGAGTGAACCCGGCTCTCCGCTGTTGTCGAGCCACACGTCGGCAACCGCACGACGCTGATCGTCATGTGCCTGCGCTGCGATGCGCGCACGAGCGTCGGATTCCGGCATGCCGCGTGAGCCCACCAAGCGTCGAACTCGTTCCTCCTCGTCGACGTAGACGATGACGACCAGGTTGAACGCCGGCGCCATCGAACCCTCGACCAACAGCGGAATGTCTTGAACGAGCACTGCATCCGACGGCGCAGACGAGATCTGCTCCATCGTCCGCGCACCGATAAGTGGATGGAGGATGCCATTGAGAGTTCCGCGTGACGTGTCGTCGGCAAACGCCAACGAGGCCAGCGCGGGGCGGTTGAGGCTGCCGTCCTCGGACAGAATCCCGTCGCCGAATGCATCGACCAGAGCGGCCAGGCCAGGAGTACCGGGCTCGACCACTTCTCGGGC
Organism: Rhodococcus sp. 66b; assembly: GCF_002076325.1. Lineage (NCBI taxonomy): Bacteria > Bacillati > Actinomycetota > Actinomycetes > Mycobacteriales > Nocardiaceae > Rhodococcus > Rhodococcus sp. 66b. Next base: position 116,245 of record NZ_MUZB01000015.1, on the reverse strand, counting down.
GATCAGGTCGGCGTCGACGATGACGGCTCCCAGTTCGCTGAGGATTTTCGACACTGTCGACTTACCGGCTCCGATGCCTCCAGTGAGGCCTACTCTCAACACACTCGACAGTCTCTCATCTCCGCGCCCGAGAGATTGAGACACGCCTACCGATCGAACACGCCGAGGCGTTCGAGGCTCAAATACCACAATTTCGGTGACCGTGCGGTTATGTTCTAGCGAACGCACCTGTACCTGCACCTTCTCGAGAAAGTGGACGCCATGCGAGCAGATCGCGACCATCACGGTCAGCACCGCCTCGGAATGCCGAACGGCGTGCACTGCATAGAGTTTCCCGAAGTTGCTTTTGCCCTGGCAGAGCACCGTCGTACGTGGTTCACGATGCTCGTGAGCCAAGGCCGACACAGCTTCGCATCGATGCGTAAGCGCACAGCCGAAGCGACCGCCACCTACTGGGTGCCTGCTCCCGCAAACTGAGTTTTTTCACGAAGTACAAAATGACCGGCAACCCTACGGTGCCGGTCATTTCTGTGTTCACTCACTGAGTTCTTCGCGCGCCAGTGGTACCTGACCGAGAAAAGAACCCCGCCCCTGCAAGTGCAGGGGCGGGGTTCTTCACAGATCTCGCTTGATCAGATCAAGCGGTAATCCTTATGCGTTGCCCGACAGCTTCTCGCGAAGTGCGGCGAGCTGCGCATCGCTGGCAAGCGATCCGCCAGCGGACTCTGCCGGAGCGGAGCCGGCAGCAGCCGGAGCCTCGGCATCGTCTGCAGCAGCCGTCTCCGAGGAGTAGCCGGCAGCAGCGGTGGCAGCCTCAGCGGCCTCGTCTGCAGCGGTCTTCTCCATCTGAGTGGTGTGCATCTTGTGACGACGCTCAGCCTCGGCGTAGCGGTTCTCCCACTCTTCGCGCTGCTTGTCGAAGCCCTCGAGCCATTCGTTGGTCTCGGGATCGAAGCCCTCGGGGAAGATGTAGTTGCCCTGCTCGTCGTACGAGTCGGCCATGCCGTACTTGGACGGATCGAACTCGGCGTTGTAATCCTCGTTGGCCTGCTTCAGCGACAGCGAGATACGACGACGCTCGAGATCGATGTCGATGACCTTGACGAGTGCATCGTCGCCGACGCCGACAACCTGGTCCGGAACCTCGACGTGGCGCTCAGCGAGCTCCGAGATGTGAACGAGGCCTTCGATTCCCTCTTCGACGCGCACGAATGCACCGAACGGAACCAGCTTCGTGACCTTGCCGGGCACGATCTGGCCGATGGCGTGCGTGCGGGCGAACTGACGCCACGGATCTTCCTGCGTTGCCTTGAGCGACAGGGAGACGCGCTCGCGGTCCAGGTCGACGTCGAGAACCTCGACGGTGACCTCGGTGCCGACCTCGACAACCTCGGACGGGTGATCGATGTGCTTCCAAGACAGCTCGGAAACGTGAACCAGACCGTCTACGCCGCCCAGGTCCACGAATGCACCGAAGTTGACGATGGAGGACACGACGCCCTTGCGGACCTGGCCCTTCTGGAGCTGGTGCAGGAATTCGCTGCGAACCTCGGACTGAGTCTGCTCGAGCCATGCGCGGCGCGACAGGACCACGTTGTTGCGGTTCTTGTCGAGCTCGATGATCTTGGCCTCGATCTCCTTGCCGACGTACGGCTGGAGGTCGCGGACGCGACGCATTTCGACGAGCGAAGCGGGGAGGAAGCCACGAAGACCGATGTCAAGGATGAGGCCGCCCTTGACGACCTCGATGACGGTGCCCTTGACGGCCTCGTCCTTCTCCTTGAGCTCCTCGATGGTGCCCCAGGCACGCTCGTACTGAGCGCGCTTCTTCGACAGGATCAGTCGACCTTCTTTGTCCTCCTTGGTGAGGACGAGAGCCTCGACCGCATCTCCCACGGAGACGACCTCGTTGGGGTCGACGTCGTGCTTGATGGAGAGCTCACGAGAAGGGATGACACCTTCGGTCTTGTAACCGATGTCGAGCAGAACCTCGTCGCGGTCGACCTTGACGATGGTTCCTTCGACGATGTCACCATCGTTGAAGTACTTGATCGTGGCATCGATGGCGGCGAGGAAGTCCTCGGCGGAGCCAATGTCGTTAATGGCAACCTGCGGCGAGGTGACGGTTGTGGAGGGCATATGTTGAATTGCTCCGGACGAGTTGTGGTCGGTTGATGGATTTTGTCGGACGAGATGCGCAACTGTGGCGTACAAATGTTGGAAGTACTTTTGTGAAGTACTAGATCGAAGTACCCAGCTGCATCAATAACGAACAACCGAATACCGGATCACATTCCACACCACGGAAGCGCACCGCGAGCTCCCTCGGTCCAACTGATTCCGAGACCTTGGTAAAGATCCCGTATAGACAATCGGTCGGATGACAGACACTCGCGTGAGTAAGACTACGCGTCGGCTATCTTGCCGGGCAAACCCGGGTACCCTGCGCCCGCATCGCCCGTTCTACTGTGTTGTTCATGTCTGACGAGCGCCATGCCGCCGCCAATTCCATTCTCGGCACCAGCGGTGTCGGCCGGGTCCGTGTCGATTCCAGTGCCAGCGACCGTGCCAGCCGTGCGTGGTGGGACGCCGACGCCGACGATTACCACCGAACCCACGGCGAGTTTCTGGGCGTGAACAGCGCGGAAGGTGAATTCGTCTGGTGCCCCGAAGGGCTGCACGAGGGCGATCACCACTTACTCGGCGACATAGTCGACAAAGACATATTGGAAGTGGGTTGCGGCTCGGCGCCGTGTGCCCGATGGCTCGCCGGACACGGTGCTCGGGCCGTCGGTCTCGACATCTCGATGGGGATGCTCGCCCGCGGGCTGGACGCGATGAATGCCGGCGGACCGGCAGTCCCGTTGATTCAGGCAAGTGCGGAACTCCTGCCATTTGCCGACGAGAGTTTCGACATCGTCTGTTCTGCGTTCGGCGCCGTCCCGTTCGTTGCCGATTCGCAGCGAGTGATGAACGAAGTCGCCCGGGTTCTGCGTCCCGGCGGATCGTGGGTCTTTGCCGTCAACCATCCGATCCGATGGATCTTCCCCGACGATCCCGGGCCGAAGGGCTTGACCGCGACCCTCCCGTACTTCGACCGCACTCCGTATGTCGAGGTCGATGACAACGGAGTCCCCACCTACGTCGAGCATCACCGCACCATCGGCGACCGGGTTCGTGAGATCGTCGCGGCCGGACTTCAGGTGCGCGACATCATCGAGCCCGAATGGCCGGAGTGGTTGGACCGCGAATGGGGACAGTGGAGTCCCCTGCGCGGCCAACTCTTTCCGGGCACTGCAATTTTCAGCGCCGTCAAACCCTGACGGCTACAGCAGCTTCGACAGGAACGCCTTGGTCCGATCGTGCTGCGGATTGGCCAGGAGTTCCCGGGGCTCGCCCGCCTCGACCACAACTCCCCCGTCCATGAACACCAACTGATCTGCGACCTCGCGGGCGAAACCCATCTCGTGGGTGACGACCACCATCGTCATGCCTTCTTTGGCCAATTGCTTCATCACAGTGAGAACTTCACCGACGAGTTCGGGGTCGAGCGCGGACGTCGGCTCGTCGAACAGCATGAGCTTCGGGTCCATCGCGAGAGCGCGGGCGATGGCAACTCTTTGCTGCTGACCACCCGACAACTGGGCCGGGTAGGCGTTGGCTTTGGCGCTCAACCCGACCTGATCGAGGAGGTCCTTCGCTCGTTCGACAGCCTTCTTCTTACCGACGCGCTTCACCTGCGTCGGCGCTTCGATGATGTTCTCGAGAGCGGTGCGGTGCGGGAACAGGTTGAAGTGCTGAAACACCATCCCGATGTCGCGGCGTTGTTTGGCCGCTGCTCGCGGGTGGAGTTCGTACAGTTTGCCGTTCTTCTCCGAGTAGCCCACCAGGTCGCCGTCGACGTACAGTCGGCCGGCGTTGACCTGCTCGAGGTGATTGATGCAGCGCAAGAACGTCGACTTGCCCGACCCGGACGGCCCGACGAGGCACAGAACTTGGCCGGGATCGATTTCGAGTGAGACCCCTTTGAGAACCTCGAGCGCGCCGAAGTTCTTACAGACCCGGTCTGCCTTGACCATCGGTGTCATCTGCGTTCTCCTCCTGGAATATCCGGGAGTGTCTCCACTACCGTTTCTTTGCCCTGTGCGTCGGCGAGTGCCTGAAGCTGGCGAGTGGTGAGCGTCCTCGTCGACCCTTTCGAATAGTGGCGTTCGACGTAGTACTGGCCGACCATGAGAACACTGGTCATTGCGAGGTACCACGTAACCGCGACCATCAAGAGTGGGATCGGCTCGAAATTTGCACCGGATATGTCTCTCGCTCGTCCGTAGAGTTCGGTACTCAACGGCACTGCGGTCACCAGCGAAGTCGTCTTGAGCAAGCTGATCAATTCGTTGCCGGTCGGTGGGATGATCACCCGCATCGCCTGGGGAAGGACCGTTCGCCGCATCGTCTGGCCCCACGTCATTCCCAAAGCCACTGACGCTTCGGTCTGACCTTCGTTGACCGAGGCGATACCTGCACGGACGATTTCGGCCATGTACGCCGCCTCGTTCAATGCGAGTCCGATGACTGCGAAGAGAAACGCCGCCTGGAGATCTTGCATGTCGAAATGCACGAACTGATGGACGAACGGAACGCCGAGATCGATGCTCTTGTATATGGAGGGGAAGAGACCCCAGAAGACGAGCTGGACGTAAACGGGCGTGCCGCGGAAGACCCACAAATACACCCAGGCAGCGGACTTCAGCACCGGGTTCGGCGACAGCCGCATTACCGCGAGGACGATGCCCAGAACGATCGCGGCTGCCATCGACAGAATTGTCAGTTGAATGGTGACCCAGGCGGCCTTCGAAATTCGAGCGTCGAAGAGGTACTGGCGGTAAGTCGCCCAGCCGAACTGTTCATTGGTCGCCGAACCGTAGATAAAGAGCCCCACCAGGACCACCACCACGACTGCTGCGACCCATCGGCCCGGTCTGCGCAGTGGGATCGCCTTGATCGGCGCCGGATCGCCAGTCTCAGTTGTTGTCATGTTCATCAGCTTTCCGCGCCGTTGATCTTGGATACTTCGATGACGCCGGCCTCGACACTCCAGGTCTGCGCGATCTGTTGATAGACACCGTTGTCGATCAGGTACTGCATTGCCTGCTGCAGGGCGGGACCAAGGGCGGAACCCTTCACGATCGGCCAGCCGTACGGCGCGGAATCAAAGGGCTCACCGGCAGCTTCCATCCGCCCCTTACTCCGTTTGATCGCGTAGCCGGTCACCGGTGAATCAGCGGACAACGCGTCGACTCGACCGAGGATGAGCGCGTTGGCCGCATCGTCCTGACTGTCGTACTTGATCTTCTCGATGGGCGGCTTGCCCGCAGCAACGCATGCCTCGCTCTTGGCGGGTACTTCGTCGATGTCCTCGGTAGTTGTGGTCTGTACCGCCACTCGCAACCCACACGCATTGTTCGGGTCCACGGGATTGTCCGGCCGCTGAGCCCACTGGATACCTGCGCTGTAGTACGTGACGAAGTCGACCGACTTCTCCCGCTCCTTGGAGTCGGTGAACGAAGACATGCCGAGGTCGTAGCTTCCCGACTGGATAGCGGGGATGATCTTGTCGAAGTCGGCCTGGTTATAGACAGCTTCGACCCCGAGCACAGTCGCCACTGCGTTCATGATGTCGACGTCGAAGCCGACGATTTTGCCATTCTCATCTTTGAATTCGTTTGGTGCGTAAGGAATGTTGACCCCGACCTGCAGCTTGCCCGACTCCCTGACGTTCGGGGGCAACAGGGCGGCGATCTCGGGCACCTTCTGGATGTCAAGTGGCGGCCCCTCCGGAACGAGGCCCTCGTTGTTGGTCACACACCCGCCGCACAGTGCGACGATCAAGCCCACCAACAGGACTCGCACCACGTTGGTGCGGATACGCCCGCCACTGCTCGAGCCATAACCCACGCCACGTGGCCTTGGTGCCCGTGCGTTTTCATCGACCACGACTCTGCTCTCCACTCGTCGATCGCCGCACTTGCAACGTCCATCCGAAATTCAGTCGAACGGTAGGTTACGGCAGGAGTTCCACCGTCGCCGACTTCGCAAGATTCCGGCCTGTCGTACAAGAATCAGCGACGCAGAGTGTGTGCGTACACGACTTCGGAAAATTCGCTGGTCGATGCCAAACCGCCGAGGTCGGCGGTCGCGATACCCGACGCGATGGTCGTGCGAACCGCGTCTGAAATGCGGCGTGCCGCCGCAGACAACAACCGATCTCCCCGCGCATCACCGAGCCAGTCGAGCATCATCGCACTCGAGAGGAACAGTGCCGTCGGGTTCGCCCGGTTCTTCCCGGCGATGTCGGGTGCTGCACCGTGCGCAGCCTGAGCCATGACCTGCGTCTCGGAAGCGTTGATCGACGGCGCGGTTCCGAGTGAACCGGACAGCTCGCCCGCCAGATCCGACAAAATGTCGCCGAACATGTTTTCGGTCACCACGACGTCGAAGTCTCCGCCGCGTCGAACGAGGTGCGCCGCCATCGCGTCGACGTGCTCGTCGTCGACGACTACGTGGGGGTACTCCGCGGCGACGGTTCTGCAGGCGTCGCGGAAGAGGCCGGTGGTCAGTGTCAGGACGTTGGCCTTGTGGACGATCGTGACGTGATTGCGCCGACGCGACGCCAACGCGAAGGCAGTGCGTGCGATCCGTTCGCATGCAGCGCGGGTGAACACACCGACGGCCAGGGCGATGTCTGGCGTCGGCATGAATTCGCCGCTGCCAACTGCCATGTTCCGATCCGCGTACAACCCCTCGGTGTTCTCGCGGACGATCACCAGATCCATGTCGGGGACCATCGCCTTGACGCCGGGGAACGCTGCTGCCGGTCGGATGTTCGCGAACAACTCGAACTTTTTCCGGATGACGCCGCCGGGGGTGAGTTGTCCGCGAAACCTCTCGGGATACGACGCGCTGTCATGGGGTCCGAGGATCCAGCCTTGCAGCTGCCCCAACCCATCGATGGTTTCGTCGGGAATTGGCGTGCCGTGAGTGTCGATGGCCGTACTCCCGAGCGGAAGCTCGACCCACTCGACGGGCGGAGCGTGAACCGATGACAGCGCCGCATCCACGATCTGCCGTGCCGCCGGGACGATTTCGTGGCCGATTCCGTCGCCGTGCATGAGTCCCAGCCGCATGGCCGGAGTACCGATTGCGCTCGCACCTGTCATCAGGCAATCATTGCTCACCATGGTTCAGTCGGTGGAATTGCTCCTCGATCCGGTGAGTGAGTCGGCAGTGCGAGCACAATGGCAGCTACTCGCCGACGCCGGACTACCGAGTCAGGCCTCTCATCACAGCCCGTCCAACCGTCCGCACATCACGCTGTTCGTCGCCCGTGAGATCCCCGCGGAGATCGACGAACTGTTGGTGCGGCGCTTCTCGGCCCCGGACTTCGAGGTCCGGCTGGGTGGCTACGTCGTGTTCGGCGGCAAGCAGATGGTCTTGGCGCGCTCGGTTGTTCCTTCGCGTGCACTCCTTCACCTGCACCGAGAAATAGCCGAGTCAACAGTTGGCTCGACGGCACTTCCCGCCCACGTCGAGCCCGGCGCGTGGACGCCTCATGTGACGCTCGCCCGACGCGTCGAACCTGCACGTCTGGGTGAAGCCATCGCCCTGCTGGGCACCGACGTGATTCAAGGGCGCAGCGGCGGGATCAGGCGCTGGGACGGCGAACAGAAGACGGAATGGTTACTGACACCGCCGGTGTGACAGAGCGGGTTGCACGTCGGGTCACCAGGATTCCCGCGATCACCGCCAGCGCACCAACCGGCTGATTCCAGCCAACGCTTTCGTCCAAGACTATTGCGCCGAGAGCGACGCCCACCACTGGACTGAGATAAGTGACGGTGGACGCCGCAGTCGGCCCCCACCCCTGAACGACGTTGGTGTTCCAGATGAATGCGAGCCCGGTCCCCAGTGCGCCTAGAGCGATCATCGACAGGACAACTGCCGGCGTGAGGTGCATCGGCGTGTTTGCGACGACCGGAGAGGCCAGAACCATCACGAAAGCACCGATACTGATCTGCACAAGCGCGACCGTACGAGTGTCGACGCCGAGAGGAAGCACGAAACGCCTGAGGTAGACAAACGAAATCCCGTACGACGCAGTCGCTCCCAGGCAAGCGACCTGAGCACTCACACTTCCGCCAACGCCGAGATTCCACGGCGCCAACACGATCAGCACCCCACCGAATCCGAGAAGCAACCCCAGCGACTTGTATCGCGTCAGCGTCTCCCCCGGCAGAAAGGCAAGGGAGACAGCCATAGTCATCAGTGGCGTGGTGGCGTTGTAGATGCTCGCGAGTCCCGAGGACATGTTTTGCTCCGCCCAACTGAACAGCAGCCACGGAACGATGCATTGCGTCGCTGCGAGAAAAGCCAGGTGCTTCCAGACACGAAATTCCCTCGGTAGGCCGATCCGGTTGACCGCTGACACGAGAACCAGCGCGAGCGCACCGAAGACCAAGCGCCACAGAACTACCTGCGTGAAGGACAGACCTTCGAGCCCGATCTTCATGAAGAGGAAACTGGCTCCCCACACCACCGCAGCTGCGGTGTATTGAAAGGCCAGACTTGCCCTCAAAGGGTGAAGTCTCCGTGCGGACTGACGTCGTGACGAGTGTCGGGCGTTCGGCCGGCAAGAGCTAGTACGTTCAGGACCAGTAGGACCAAGAGGCTGACGACGATGATTGCCATGTGTCCAGCCTGACGCAATGTCCCACGTGGCAGTAGTGGCAGAAAAGCCAGACTTGGACGATTTTCTGCCACTTTCCCGTTTTTCTGTCACACTCGAAAGATGCTCGCGAAAGTGGTGGTCCCACTGATGCCGATGACCGAGGCGTTCGAACTCGGCGTGGCATGTGAAGTCTTCGGCTTCGACCGATCCGACGACGGCCTCCCCACGTACGACTTCTCGCTGATCGCCGCAGTTCCGGGCCCGATCCGAACGCGGTTCGGTTACAACATCGATGTTCCGTACAACCTCGATTCTCTCGACGACGCCGACCTCATCGTCGTTTCCGCCGGCGGAACCTACGACGCCGGCGACGCGTACATGTGCTCACCGAGTCCCGACTCGAGTGTCGATCCCCTGCTGGTGAAACTCAACGAGGCCGTAGCCCGGGGCGCCAAGGTGGCGAGCCTGTGCACCGGAGCGTTTGTCCTCGGCGCGGCTGGACTACTGGACGGAAGGCGATGCACGACGCATTGGCGGCACGCAGAGAGGCTTGCCCAGACGTATCCGGAAGCCAAGGTCGATCCGGACGTGTTGTACGTGGACGAAGATCCGGTGTTCACCAGCGCAGGCACCGCGGCAGGAATCGATCTGTGCCTGCACATCGTGCGAAAGGAACAGGGTTCTCGTGTCGCCAACGGCATCGCGAGAAGGATGGTGGTGCCACCCCACCGTGACGGTGGGCAGGCCCAGTACGTCGCCACTCCCCTCACCTCGACGCCGAGTGCAACCCTTGCCCCACTCCTCGACTGGATGACGGAGAATCTCGCCCTCGACCTCACTGTCGGAATGGTCGCGGCCCGAGCGAACATGTCCGCTCGCACATTTGCCCGCCGTTTCCAAGCGGAAACGGGAACAACTCCCGCCCGCTGGCTCAGCGATCAGCGAGTACTGGCCGCCCAGCAACTCCTGGAGAATTCGGACCTCTCCGTCGATGTCATCGCGGAACGCGTCGGTTTCGGCGGCGGCGCCGTGCTTCGCCAGCACTTCATCCGGCTTCGCTGCACCACGCCCCAGGCCTACCGCCGGACGTTTCGGGCGACCGAGAACGCAAGCTGAAATCGGCTCAGGGAAGAATCAGCGGTTCCGGGGCGTTGCACACACCAACAGCCCGCACAATGGAAAGGACCCCTGTGGCCACCCAGACACTCACCCAGCAGAACTTCGACGAAACGATCAACGGCAGCGACGTCGTCCTCGTGGACTTCTGGGCCTCCTGGTGCGGCCCGTGCCGCCAGTTCGCACCGACGTTCGAAGCCTCTTCGGAGAAGCACGCCGACGTCGTTCACGCCAAGGTCGACACCGAGGCCGAGCAGGGAATCGCAGCGGCCGCGAACATCCGCTCTATCCCCACGATCATGGCCTTCCGCGAAGGCGTACTCGTGTTCAACCAGGCCGGCGCTCTTCCCGCCGCTCAGCTCGAAGAGCTCGTCACTCAGGTCAAGGCACTCGACATGGACGAGGTCCGCAAGCAGATCGCAGAGCAGACCGCTTCAGCTGAATAGCGAAAAGAGCGCGCTCCGAATCGAATTCGATTCGGAGCGCGCTCTTTTCGTAGCCACACTGTCTTGACGCCGACTCAGTGAGCCGCGCTGTCCCAGCTTCGACCGGTTCCCACCGAAACGTCCAGGGGTACCGACAACTCGATGGCTGTGGCCATCTTGTCCTTGACCAGTGCGGTGACTTCCTCCAACTCGGAGGCGACCACTTCGAGCACCAATTCGTCGTGCACCTGCAACAGCATGCGCGACTTCAATCCGGCTTCGGCGAGAGCCTTCTGAACATTGATCATCGCGACCTTGATGATGTCGGCTGCGGTGCCCTGGATCGGCGCATTCAGGGCAGCACGTTCGGCCACCTCACGACGCTGACGGTTGTCGCTGTTGAGGTCCGGCAGGTAGCGACGACGACCGTAGAGCGTCGAGGTGTAGCCGTCCTTACGTGCCTGCTCGACCACCGCGTGGAGGTAATCCCGCACGCCGCCGAAACGAGCGAAGTACGCATCCATCTGCTGCTTCGCTTCTTCGGTCGAAATCTTCAGCTGCGACGCCAATCCGTAGGCACTGAGCCCGTAGGCCAGACCGTAGGACATCGCCTTGACCCGGCGACGCAGTTCAGGAGTGACCTCTTCGATCGGAACTCCGAATGCGCGCGAGCCGACAAAGCTGTGCAGGTCCTCACCGGTGTTGAATGCCTCGATCAGCCCCTCGTCGCCTGACACGTGCGCCATGATGCGCATTTCGATCTGGCTGTAGTCGGCAGTGAGCAGAACGTCGAACCCCTGCCCGACTACGAATCCGTCGCGAATCTCGCGCCCCGCGTCGTTTCGCACCGGGATGTTCTGCAAGTTCGGATCGGTCGACGACAGACGCCCGGTCGCGGCAACCGTCTGGTTGAACGTCGTGTGGATGCGACCGTCTTCGGCCACGGCCTTGAGAAGACCGTCGACGGTCACCTTCATACGCGTCGCATCACGATGCGCGAGAAGGTGTTCAAGGAACGGGTGTCCTGTCTTGTCGAACAGACCCTGCAACGCCTCGGCGTCGGTGGTGTAGCCCGTCTTCGTCTTCTTGGTCTTGGGCATGTCGAGTTCTTCGAACAAGACCACCTGCAGCTGCTTCGGCGAACCCAGGTTGATCTGCTTGTCGATCACCTCGTAGGCGGAGTTTGCGGCGTCAGCGACCTGGGAGGCGAAACGGCTCTGAAGATCGTGCAGATGCGCGCTGTCGACGGCGATGCCGGTGGCCTCGATCTGAGCGAGCTCGATCGTCAACGGCAGTTCCATGTCGGAGAGGAGCGACTTGGACTCGATCGACTCCAACTCGGTGTCCAGTGCAGCTGCCAAGTCGAGAACGGCCTGAGCGCTGAGCATCGCGGTCTCGGCTGCTTCGGCATCGAGCTGTTCGGTGTCGTCGAGCAGTGAAAGCTGTTCCTGGCCGGATGTTTCGGCGCGCAGTTCACGCTTGAGGTAGCGGAGCGAGAGATCGTCGAGATTGAAGCTGCGCTGGCCCGGCCGGACGAGATATGCGGCCAGAGCGGTGTCGCTGGTCAGTCCACCGAGCGTCCAACCACGCCCACGCAGAGCATGGATCGCCCACTTGGCTTCGTGCAGCGCCTTCGGCTGCGATGCATCGGCGAGCCAATCACCGAGAGCTGCTTCGTCTTCCGGTGTTGCCGTCGACGCCGCGATGTACGCACATTCACCGTCGGAGGCCGCGATCGCGAGTGCAGTGACGTCGCCGGCAAACGGAGTTCTGGTTCCGAGCACCGTGACGCCGTGACGCTCACCGGTTCGCGCGTGGGCGTCGAGCCACGCGGCAACCGCACCCGGGGCGAGTGCGTCGCCGCTGACCTCGAACCCTTCCTCTGCTTCGGGCTCGGACGACGACAGGGTCGCGAACAGTCGATCGCGGAGAACCTTGAACTCGAGATCGTCGAACAACGCATGAATCTTCTCGCGGTCCCACGGGGCCAAGACCAACTGCTCGGGCGTGTACGGCAACGGAACGTCGCGAACCATCTCGGTGAGCTGACGATTGAGCAGGACGTTTGCGAGGTTCTCTCGTAGTGAGTCGCCCACCTTGCCGCGGACCTTGTCCACGTTGTCTACCAGTCCCTGCAGGTCACCGTACTCACGGATCCACTTGGTAGCGGTTTTCTCACCGACGCCGGGGATACCGGGGAGGTTGTCACTCGGGTCGCCGCGCAGGGCAGCAAAATCCGGATACTGCGACGGAGTGAGGCTGTACTTCTCCTCGACGGCCGTCGGCGTGAATCGGGTGAGCTCCGAGACACCCTTCTTCGGGTAGAGCACAGTGACGTTGTCGGTCACCAGCTGCAGCGAGTCGCGGTCGCCGGTCACGACGAGAACCCGGTATCCGAGTGCCTCCGCCTGCGTGGTCAACGTGGCAATCACGTCGTCGGCCTCGAAACCTTCCTCGGCCATGACCGGGATGCCCAGCGCGCCGAGAACGTCCTTGGTGATGTCGATCTGGCCCTTGAATTCGTCCGGAGCCTTCGCGCGCTGCGCCTTGTATTCGGGGAACAGGTCGGCGCGAAACGTCTGACGCGACACGTCGAAAGCCGCGGCCAAGTGGGTGGGCTGCTCGTCACGAAGAAGGTTGATCAACATCGACGTGAAGCCGTACACCGCGTTGGTGGCCTGCCCACTGTGTGTCTTGAAGTTCTCTGCAGGCAGCGCATAGAAGGCGCGAAATGCCAACGAATGCCCGTCGAGAAGCATCAGAAGAGGGCGATCGTCCGCCTTGCCGGTGGTGCCGGCTGAAGCGGTGGACGTGCTGGACCGAGTTGTGGTTGCGGGGCTCACGGTTCATCAGTCTAGGGATCGCGACCGACATCGACGCCTTCGCCGTTGTTTACGCAGGAACACACACAAGAATCGGACAATTGATGCAGCCTTCGGCCTTCGATACGGAACCGAAACATCCCGGAAATCTCAGAACCCCATCTGAAGCGAACGGAGCCGTTAGAGTCCGGAAATCGCAGCAACGAAACAATCCCTGTGCTGCGCGGCACCTTTGTCCAGACGCGCTATTCCCGACCCGCTCGGAGGACGTACGTGGCCCCACCCGTAGTGAAACGGCAGACCCTCGCGACACTCAGCCGACTACTGGCCTTTGCATTACTGACGTTCTTCGCATTACTCAGCCTGGCCGGAACTGCTTCGGCTCAGGAACCGACCACTTCCCCTACACCGCCGACCCCGACAGCATCCGCAACACCGACAGCACCGGTTCCCGACAACGCTGTCCCCGTCAGCGGCAATCTCAACAACGGCGGCACACGCCTCGAGGGCGTCACCGTCCGTGCGCTCGATTCTTCCGGTACGGAAGTCGCCACCGGAGAATCGGCATCGAACGGCCGTTGGGAACTGGCCGTGGCACCGGGCACCTACACCTTCGAGATCGTTGCCGACACACTTCCCGACGGGGTCAGTGTGCAAGCCGCTGTCGAACGCGAGGTGGTGGCCGGCCGCGCGAACACCGTGATCTTCTCGTTCGGCGAGGTACGTACCGCCTCGAATGTCAGCTTCGGCGAGAAGCTGATCCGCACGACGGTCGACGGTCTGCGGTTCGGCCTCGTGATCGCGATCGCCGGTGTGGGTTTGAGCCTGATCTACGGCACCACTGGCCTGACCAACTTCGCTCACGGCGAGATGGTGACGTTAGGAGCCGTAGCTGCCTGGGTGATCAACACGTCCTTCGGCGTTCCGCTGATTCCCGCCACGATCCTCGCGATCTTCGTCGGCATCGGCATCGGCCTGCTGACCAACGGAATCGTCTGGAAACCACTGCGTAAGCGCAAGACCGGGTTGATCGCACAATTGGTGGTCTCGATCGGTCTCGCGATTTCATTGCGCTACTTGATCCTGATCTTCTTCTCCGACCGCGCCGAACCGTTCGACGACTACCAGGGCCAGGTCGAGAAGAACTGGGGCCCGATCGCACTGACCGACGCCAACGCGATAGTCATGATCGTCAGTCTGGTCGTCCTGGTCGGCGTCGCACTGCTTCTGCAGAAGACTCGCATCGGAAAGGCCATGCGTGCCGTCTCCGACAATCGTGACCTCGCCGCTTCGTCCGGTATCAACGTCGAGCGCGTGATCATGTTCGTCTGGGGGCTCGGCGGCGGATTGGCCGCCCTCGGCGGTGTGCTGTTCGGTATCTCCGAACTCGGCGGACGCGTCCAGTGGGAAATGGGCTTCAAACTGTTGCTGCTCATGTTCGCCGGAATCACCCTCGGTGGTCTGGGAACCGCGTACGGGGCGCTACTCGGCTGCGTCATCGTGGGACTTCTGGTCCAACTCTCGACGCTCATCATCAACCCCGATCTCAAATACATCGGCGGACTTCTCGTCTTGATCGTGATCCTCGTGGTTCGCCCCCAGGGCATCCTCGGATCCAGACAAAGGATCGGGTGACGAACATGGACATCATGGGAGCTTTCCAGGTTTCCTTCGCCCAGTTGATCGGGCCGTCGGCAATCTTCTACGCACTGCTGGCAATCGGGCTGAACCTGCACTTCGGCTACGCCGGACTGCTCAACTTCGGTCAGATCGGTTTTGCCCTCCTCGGCGGCTACGGCGTCGGCATCATGACCGTGACCTACGACCAGCCGTTGTGGCTCGGCATCCTCGTCGGACTTACCGCAGCCGGGCTCCTCGCGCTCGTGCTCGGTATCCCGACGCTGCGTCTGCGCGCCGACTATCTCGCCATCGTGACCATCGCCGCTTCGGAGATCCTGCGTCTGATCTTCCGCTCGACCGCGTCGGATTCGGTGACCGGTTCCACCAATGGCCTGTTCGGTTTCGCAGACCCGTTCACCGCACTGAGCCCCTTCGACTCGGCCAAGCAGTACTCATTTCTCGGCGTGAAGTTCTACGGAGACGACCTCTGGTCGATGGTCGTGGGGTGGACGCTGGTCTTGATCTTGTGCGGATTTGTCTACCTGTTGACGCACAGTCCGTGGGGGCGCGTCCTCAAGGCGGTTCGCGAAGACGAGGACGCAGCGCGATCGTTGGGCAAGAACGTCTTCGTGTACAAGATGCAGGCGCTGGTTCTCGGCGGTGTGATCGGTGGTCTGGCCGGTGTGTTCAACGCTTTGCAGACCAAGTCCATCAACCCGGACTTCTACTCGACCGCGCAGACGTTCTTCGCGTTCGGCGCACTGATTCTGGGCGGGGCGGCAACGGTATTCGGCCCGGTGGTCGGCGCAATGTTGTTCTGGTTCCTCCTCGCCATCCCTGATGCCTTGTTGCGTCAGGCGATCTCCGGCGAAAATCCGCTGCTTTCACTCACGGAACAGCAAGTCGGAGCCACCAGGTATGTCCTGCTCGGATTGATGATTGCTCTCCTGATGGTCTTCAGACCGCAGGGAATACTGGGTAACAAGCGGGAGGTGCAACTCAATGCTTGACGCCGATACCAGAGCACAGATCTTTGCCGACGTTCCTCACCTTCCCGGATCGGCGAAACCCGACCCGGTACTGGTCGCTGACAACGTCTCGCGGACGTTCGGCGGTCTCAAGGCCGTCGACGTCGATCACCTCGAGATTCAACGAGGGTGCATCACGGGTCTGATCGGTCCAAACGGTGCCGGAAAAACGACGCTCTTCAACCTCCTCACCGGTTTCGACCGGCCGGACACCGGTACGTGGTCGATGGACGGTCAATCGCTGGGCCGCATGTATCCCCACCAGGTAGCCAGGAAAGGAGTGGTACGGACGTTCCAGTTGACCAAGGCGCTCTCCAAACTCACCGTGCTGGACAACGTACGTCTCGGTGCCACCGGCCAACGAGGTGAACGCATTTTTGCATCCCTCGTTCCGTGGATCTGGAAAGGCCAGGAACGCGAGATCACCGAACGCGCCAACGAACTCCTCGCACGATTCAAACTCGACACCAAGGCAGACGACCTCGCCGGTTCACTCTCCGGTGGGCAGCGCAAACTGCTCGAAATGGCTCGCGCACTCATGACCTCGCCCTCGGTGGTGATGCTCGACGAACCGATGGCGGGGGTCAATCCTGCTCTGACGCAAAGCCTGCTCGGACACATCAAATCATTGCGCGACGACGGAATGACGGTCGTGTTCGTCGAGCACGACATGGACGTGATCCGAGATATCAGCGATTGGGTGGTGGTCATGGCGCAGGGCAGCGTCATCGCCGAATCCACCCCGGACGAACTCTCGTCCAACACAGCCGTCGTCGACGCATATCTGGGCAGCCACCATGACCAGGCCCTCGAGTTCGACGACAACGGAAATCCGGTGGGCGAGACGGCCGTTCTGGCCGCCGCCCTGGCTGAAGCCGAGGTCGAAACCCTCGAGTCGGGCGGGGACCTGTCGGAACCCGACGTCGACAACCTTCCGGCCGATCTCGCCGCGACGCTGGAATCGAGTCCCGAGGAACCGCGCGGAAGGCACGAGAAGCCATGAGCGAGAACCACGCACGTTCACTGACGCCTGCAGAGTTCGCCGCGACGGCCGAGGAGCATCAGCGACTGTCAGCAGGTGCCCTGCTCCGCGCCGACAGCCTCGTCGCGGGCTACATTCCCGGCGTCAACATCCTGCGTGAATGCAACTTCTTCCTGAAGGAAGGGGAAATCGTCGGGATCATCGGACCGAACGGCGCAGGCAAATCGACACTCCTGAAATCACTGTTCGGACTGATACCGGTACGCGAAGGGTCGGTCACCTTACGCGAGGACAACATCACGTCTGCTCCCGCTCACGTCCTCGTTCAGAAGGGAGTCGGGTACGTCCCTCAGACACAGAACGTCTTTCAGACTCTGACCATCGAAGAAAACCTCGAAATGGGCATTTATCTGCGGCCCAAGGCATTCGCGGAACGATTCGCCTTCGTGAGTGAACTGTTCCCTCTTCTGAGTGAACGACGAAAGGTGAAGGCCGGCGCACTCTCCGGCGGCGAACGCCAGATGGTCGCGATGGGCCGGGCCCTGATGATGGATCCGTCGGTGCTGCTGCTCGACGAACCGTCCGCGGGCCTGTCCCCCATGTTCCAGGACGAGGTGTTCATCCGCTGCAAGAAGATCAATGCTGCGGGTGTCTCGGTCATCATGGTCGAGCAGAACGCGCGCCGCTGCCTTCAGATCTGCGACCGCGGCTACGTACTCGATCAGGGTAAGAACGCGTACACCGACACCGGCGCCAATCTGATGAACGACCCCAAGGTGATCGAGTTGTACTTGGGAACGCTCGCTGGCAGCAAAGAGAAGTAGAACAGACACGAGAATGGGCCAGGGTCTCTCGACCCTGGCCCATTCTCGTTGGCTGCTTACTTGCCCACGACCACGAATCCTTCTGTGGTCAGCGTGTTCTCAGGGCCGAACTTGAGCTTTCCGTACGAACCGATGGACGGTTCTCCCGAATCGTTGAAGTCCAACTCACCGGTGATGCCGTCGTAGTCGATGTCGGTTCCCGCCTTCACCAACGGCAGGCACTCGACATAGGACGTGCACTTGGTGCCACCTTCGGTGACGCTGTTGATGTTGGCTGCAATGTCGGTACCGGCCGTCGACTTCGCCTGCTCGGCAGCGAGCGCTGAGATCACCACCGCGTCGTACGACTCTCCGGCGTAGTTGAAGTCGATCAGAGAGGGGTTCACAGCCTTCAGACGATCCTGGAAGGCAGCTCCGACGTCCGTCAGGGGCGTGGTTCCCTGCATGGTGTCGAGCAACGGCTTCGCCACGGATTCGCCGAGCGCGTTACCCATGTTGCCGTCGACGCCGTACATCGCCATTCCGTCCGACGGGCCGATGCCCACTTCGTGCATGCGCGTGATGATCTTCGCCGACTCCTCGAAGCCCACCAATGCCACTGCATCCGGATTGAAGTTCTTGACTTGATCGACTTCGGAGTTGAACGACTGCGCGTTCGGGTCGTAGATGATCTTCTCGATCTGATCGGAGGGGACGCCCGAATCGATCAGATTCTTTTCGATGTTGTCCGCCAGACCCGTCCCGTACGGGTCGTTGAGGGCCATGATTGCTACGCGCTGACCACCGTCGTCCGAAATGAGCTGTGCGACGGCCTGAGCCTGCAGTACGTCCGTCGGAGCGGTGCGGAAGTACATGCCCTTGTCGGGGTAGCAGACGAATTGGTCCGAGGTGTTGGCAGGCGAGAACATCACGACGCCTGCGCTGGCGATCTTGTCGATCACCTTGAGCGAAACCGAGGACGACGCGGCGCCGACGATGACCTGAGTGCCTGCAGCCAATTCGCGGTCGACGGTGGTGTTGGCGGTGTCCGTTGTGGTGTCACCCGAATCGCCGGGAATCAGCTGGACCGGTTGGCCGAGAACGCCTCCGGCAGCATTGACGTCGTTGACTCCCAGCTGGGTGCCCGCGACCATCGGCGGCCCGAGGAACGACAAGCTGCCTGTATCGGGAAGAAGCGTACCGATACGCAGCGCTTCCGCGGACGGGGTGGCGCCGGCCTTGGCCTGCTCCGGGGTGCAATCAGTCGTGACGGATGTCGTCGCGGCGGAAGCGCCGGACGTAGAGCCACTCGAAGACGAGTCATCCGACTTGTCCGAGCTACAGCCTGCAAGTGCCAGTGATGCCGCGCCGAGAACTGCAGCAGTACGCACAAGTGTTCGTCTAGCCATCCCACGCTCCTAAGATCAGCCGGTGCTCGCGCCACCCGAACTGGCGCTCGCTGTGGGATCAGACGCTAGACCTTGGAACCGTTTCGCGATCCTTCAAGAAAGCCCTGTGACCTGACTGTTATCTGAAGGCGCACAGTGTTTACACGGCTGTAGCGCTGCGCGACGTTTCGACGGTCGACGCAGCCACTCAGTGCAGCCGGATAACCCGGACACTTTGCTCAAGCGTCCGGTTCGCCGCCCAGAGTTTCCAGTACGACCTGTGCGACCGCCTTCATCGTGGAGCGCCGATCCATCGCGGCGCGCTGAATCCACTTGAACGCCTCAGGTTCGGTGAGCGCTTGGCGAACCATCAGAACACTCTTGGCTCGCTCGATCAGCTTGCGTGCTTCGAGCCGGTCGGAAAGATCAGCGACCTCACGCTCGAGCGCCGTCACCTCGCGGAAACGACTGACCGCCAATTCGACAGCGGGAACGAGGTCACTGATCGAGAACGGCTTGACCAAGTAAGCCATGGCGCCGGCATCGCGTGCGCGCTCGACCAACTCGCGCTGACTGAACGCTGTGAGAATGACAACAGGAGCGATCCGCTTGGCGGCAATCTCCGAAGCGGCGTCGATGCCGTCTCTCCTGGGCATCTTCACGTCCATGATGACCAGATCAGGCTTGAGCGACTCGGCCAACTCCACCGCAACCTGCCCGTCACCGGCCTCACCGACGACGTCGTAGCCCTCTTCGCGGAGCATCTCGACCAGATCCATGCGGATCAACGCCTCGTCTTCAGCGACGACAACACGACGGGGTGCGAGCTGATTGCCTTGCGGCTGCGGCGAATTCATGGCCACCATCCTCCTCCATCGAACCGCCCCGACACGAGACGCGAACGATTAGAGGGTACCGGTGTTTGACATTGAAATCGCATCTTCTAATGTAGTCATCGCAACAAGCCCTCGTATCCCAATTGGCAGAGGAAACGGATTCAAAACCCGTCCAGTGTGAGTTCGAGTCTCACCGAGGGCACCACCTGCCGCAGTTGGCCGTACCGCAAGGTTTCGGCATTCGGCTGTACCCCAGATCGACCGCAGTTAGATTCGATCCATGAACGGTCGTCGCCTGATTGCTCTGCTCGGAGCCATACCTGTTTTCGCGCTGCTCACCGGGTGTCAGACTGACGACCAATCCGACACTGCCGGCGAATCCAACACTGCCGGCGAATCTTCCACCCAGACCGTCCTCGATGCTGCAACACAGACAGGCACCCTTCAGGTCGGCACTCCCCCGATCGATGCCCCACCAACCGAGATCTCCACGCTTGCTCCGTTCCCGAACGACACGGAGATCCCTTCACCGAATCCGCGCGTCGACGTGACCGAGATCGACGTAACCGATCACGATGGTTTCACCCGAATCACCTACCGATTCGACGGAAATGGATCAGTGTTCTGGAAAACTGAATACGTCAGCGAAGCAATCCGAGCGGGTGACAGCACAGTCGTGGACGTCGGAAGTCGATCGATACTTCAAGTCGACCTGATGGGAGTCCAATCGGATTCGTCGCTCAACTCCGTATCTCACGAGGGCGAAAACATCACGCGCATAGACAGTGCGGCCAGGAACAGTGCGATCCTGCAGTCGTTTGTCGGCACGGTCGACATCCGTCCGGCATACACCGTATCGACATCCGATTCACCGTCCCAGTTGATGATCGACATCCCCACGGCAGACAGCTGACTGTCGAATACCCAATTGCGCGCTCAGCTCAGCCATTCCAGCGCAGCGGTGCTCGACGCGGTAATTCGGTTATCGAGGGGCGGATGAATACTCCGTCTCGAAACCGAGGTCTCACAATCGATCCGAGGCGATTGCTGGGTCCGGTCCAACACGACTGTCATGATTCTCACTACATGCCCGAACTCTCACTGCATGCCCGAACTTCCGCTGCTCGAACTGCTGCTGCCAGTGTTTGTTCCAGCAGGACGGCAACCGTCATGGGGCCGACGCCACCCGGCACCGGTGTGATCGCACCGGCATGTGCGAGTGCGGCGACGTACTCCACGTCTCCGACGTTGCCCTCGTTGTACCCCGCATCGATCACCACTGCCCCAGGCTTGATCCACGCCCCTTTGATCAGTTCCGGAACACCGACGGCCGCGATGACGACGTCTGCCGAGGCGACGTGGGCGGCCAGGTCGACGGTTCGCGAATGGCAGTACGTCACCGTTGCGCCTCGACGCAGGAGGAGCATTCCCATCGGCAATCCGAGTATCGGGCTTCGGCCGACCACGACAGCATGCTTTCCGGTGAGTTCGACGCCTGTGGCGTCGAGCAGGCGCAGGATGCCACTCGGTGTACATGATTCGAATCCCCCACCGGTCAACGCCATTGCCGCGAACGCTGCCGAGGTAACGCCGTCGACGTCCTTGTCGGCCGAGATGGCATCGAACGCAGCCCGTTCGTCGATGTGGCCTGGCACCGGGTGTTGCAGCAGTATGCCGTCGATCGAAGGGTCCGCCGACAACGCTCTCAGCACGTCGACTAGTTCTTCGGTGGTTGTACTCACCGGGAGTTCGACCGTCCGCGACGTCATTGCGACGGCGACAGACCGTTTGGCCTTCATCTGTACATACGCCTTCGAGGCCGGGTCCGCTCCCACGATGACGGCGGCCAGGCAAGGAACGTGCCCTGTCTCATCACGAAACTGCCTCGTGCGCACTGACAGGTCCGCGAGCGCAGCATCGGCAATTGCGCGTCCGTCGATTATTCGAGCGGCCACGTTCTGGCTGGGCAGATTTTCGGTAGACATGAATCCCCCTTCACACAAGATGTGTGAAGCACCCAGGCGGTCGATGCCTCGCGATGTGCACTCCCCGGTGGTAATTCCCACCCGCGCCAGTCGTGCTTGGTCAGCGTACCGCGCGTTTGTCTCACTGCCACGAAACGCATCCGGAACGCCGCTCTCAAAACGAGACAAATCGACATAACCTATCAATAGGTAACGATCTGACCTGCAGTTATTCCATCCTAAGCAATTAGATGGCACGATGGGGGCAACCGCACGGGCACCAAGCATTGGAGGCACCGATGGACAACGGCAAGATAAACCTGACCTATGACGGTCGGGTGTCACTGAGCTTCCAACTGGCAATTCCGCACGCACCGGACAAGGTCTGGAAAGTGATAACGGAACGCGAGTACCTCGACGCCTGGTTCCCGGCGGACGTCGATTTCAATCTCACTCCAGGCGCGGATCTGCTGTTCAAGGTGACCCCGGAACAAGTCGAGCGATTCGGACTGCCCGCAGATCACGTGACGCGCGGGACGGTCATCAGCGTCCACCCGCACCGAATTCTCGAATTCCTCTGGGACGCAGATACTCTGCATTGGGAACTGGCACCGGACGGCACCGGCGGTTGCTGGCTGACCCTCACCCACACGATGGAAGACGAAGAGTCCGCGTACGCCCACGCCGCCGGCTGGCACGCGGGCTTGGAAGTTGTTGCGGCCCAACTCGATGGACGCGAAGTCGACTGGTCTCCGTGGGACCGCGCCGACGAACTCTCACCGCAATATCGCAAGTCTGCTTGATTCTGGGCCCGAGTTCACTCTCGGGCCCGCATCTCATTCCCCTTTACGCGGGAAATGCCTGATCATTCCTTCTTGGACCACCGTCGCCAACAGCAGTCCTTCCACCGAGAAGTACCGTCCGGTTGCCAGACCGCGCGAACCTGCGGCGACCGGCGATTCGGTGGCGTACAGAACCCAGTCGGTGAACCGGAACGGGCGATGGAACCAGATCGAATGATTGACCGTCGCCGCGACGATACGATCATGACCCCAGGACAAACCATGAGTGGTCAGAATCGAATCGAGCACGGTGGTGTCGGACGAATATGCCAGCGTCGCAGCGTGAATGAGCGAATCGTCCGGCAGATCACCGTCGGGGCGCATCCACACCCGATTGTGGTTGAGTTTCTCGCCGGTGCCCTTGAGGATCCACGCCGGATCGTTGGCGTACCGCATGTCGATCGGCTTGAGCGCCGCACTGAAATGCGGCAGTTTTTCCTCGTACCCCACCAGATGATCGCCGATGGGAGGCAACGACTCCGGAAGTGGAACATCCGGGATCTCGACAGCATGGTCGAGCCCCTTGCCGGAGTCCTGGAACGCCGCGAGCATCACGAACAATTCGTTCTCACCCTGATAGGCAGTCACCTGACGGTTGGCGAATGCCCTCCCGTCACGATGACGCTCCACCCGGTACTCGATAGGCGCCTTCACATCTCCGCCCCGAATGAAATGGGCGTTCACGGCATGGATGGGGCGATCACCGTCGACAGTCCGTCCGGCGGCCATCAGTGCCTGAGACACCAATTGACCGCCGAACGTCCGCGAACCTACCTGTTTCGGGTGGTATCCACGGAACGCGTCGTCACCGATCTGCTCCAGATCCAACAGACCGAGAAGAGTACCGAGGTCGGTGGACGCGTTCGCGTGGGTCACTCAGTGGTCCTCTTCGCCGATACGGTGGACGTGAATGAGGTTGGTGGAACCGACAGTTCCCGGAGGGGATCCGGCAACGATGACCACGAGGTCGCCCTTGACGTACCGCCCGAGGGAGAGCAACGCACTGTCCACCTGACGCACCATCTCGTCGGTGGTGGCCACCGCATCGACCAGGAACGTCTCGGTTCCCCACGTCAGCGTCAGCTGACTGCGCACCGCGGGCAGCGGTGTGAAGGCGAGCAACGGCAGCGGCGTGTGCAGACGAGCCAGTCGACGCACCGTGTCACCGGACTGAGTGAACGCAACCAAGGCCTTGGCGTCGAGACGTTCGCCGATGTCGCGTGCTGCGTACGAGATGACTCCGCGCTTGGTGCGCGGGACGTGGGTCAACGGTGGGACACGGGTTGATTCGTTCTCGACGGCCTCGACGATGCGGGCCATGGTGCGAACGGTTTCCATGACGTACTTGCCCACCGAAGTCTCGCCCGAGAGCATGACTGCGTCGGCGCCGTCGAGAACGGCGTTGGCGACATCGGATGCCTCTGCGCGAGTGGGACGTGAGTTCTCGATCATCGACTCGAGCATCTGCGTCGCGACGATGACCGGCTTCGCGTTCTCACGAGCAATCTGGATTGCGCGCTTCTGAACGAGCGGGACCTGCTCGAGCGGCAACTCGACACCGAGGTCACCGCGGGCGACCATGACGGCGTCGAACGCGAGCACGATGGCTTCGAGATTGTCGATGGCCTCGGGCTTCTCGAGCTTCGCGATGACGGGAACGCGGCGCCCGACTCGATCCATGATGGCGTGAACCAATTCGACGTCCGCCGGTGAGCGAACGAAGGACAGTGCAATGAAGTCGACACCCAGCTTGAGAGCGAACTCGAGGTCGGCGATGTCCTTGCCCGACAGGGCTGGAACGGAGACGTTCATACCGGGCAGTGAGAGGCCCTTGTTGTTGCTGACCGGACCGCCTTCGGTGACCCGACAGACGACGTCGTTGCCGTCGATGGACGTGACGACCAGGCCGACCTTTCCGTCGTCGACCAGCAGTCGATCGCCGGCCTTGGCGTCGCGCGCCAATTCCTTGTACGTGGTCCCGACGCGATCGTGCGTTCCCTCGACGTCGTCGACGGTGATACGAACCTCTTCACCGTTGGCCCAGGTGGTCCGCTCGTCCTTGAATCGGCCGAGGCGAATCTTGGGCCCCTGAAGGTCGGCGAGAACACCGACGGCCTTTCCGGTGGCGTCCGACGCGGCGCGGACGCGAATGTAGTTTTCTTCGTGATCGGCATGCTCGCCGTGGCTGAAGTTGAGGCGCGCCACGTCCATGCCGCTCTCCACGAGCTCACGGATGCGGTCGCCAGAAGCTGTCGCAGGTCCAAGTGTGCATACAATTTTTGTCCGTCGGTTCACGGCTCGAGCCTAGTCGCTACCCCACCGCACTTCTATCCGGCATTTGCGACCTGCACTTTCTGTACTTACTCGATTCAGTTGGTCAGCTCACGAACAGCGGAAATGCCTTTGGATGAACCGGAGCCGGAAGCGCCGACTCGCCTGTGAGAAACATGTCGACGGCACGTGCGGCCGACCGTCCCTCGGCAATCGCCCAAACCACCAGCGACGCCCCGCGATGCGCGTCGCCGCAGACGAATACGCCGGGTGTCCGGGTCTGCCACCCGACATCACACTCGATTCTGCCGAATGGATCGGTGCCGACATCAAGGTCGGTGAGCAGTGGGGCGGTTTCGACGCCGTCGAAACCCAGAGCGAGCAGGACCATCTCGCACACCAGATCCGTCGTGTCGCCGGTCTCCACCAGGGTCCGTTGTCCGTTCGTCCCCCGCGACACGGCTACCGGAACCATCCGGATTGCGCGGACCGCACCCCCACCGTCGTCGAGAAATTCCTGCGCCGCCCATCGGAATCGTTTGTCACTGCCCTCCTCGTCTGCCGGCGAGCTGCGTAAGACCCGCGGCCACAACGGCCATGGGTCGCGATCTCGATCGCGGCGTGCCGGAGGTGGGACGTGGTAATCCAATTCCGTCACCGAGAGGGCGCCTTGGCGATGCACCGTGCCGAGGCAGTCGGCGGCCGTGTCGCCGCCACCGATGATCACGACGTTCTTACCTCGCGCCGAGATGCTCGACGCACCGTCACCCTCGCATTCGTGGTTGGCCGCACGCAGGTACGTCATCGCACGATGGATTCCGCGAAGACTACGACCCGGTACGTCTGTGTCTCTGGCACGATCAGCCCCGACCGCCAGGACTACCGCCTCGAATTCCGTCGAGAGGTCGTGCGCGCTCACGTTCACTCCGACGGCGCAGTCGGTGACGAATCTGGTCCCCTCGGCGGTCAGTTGGTCCAGCCGCCGGTTGATGAGGGCCTTGGGCAACTTGAATTCCGGAATTCCGTAGCGAAGCAGTCCCCCGATCCGATCGCTCCGCTCGAACACCGTGACACTGTGTCCGGCTCGTGTCAGTTGTTGAGCCGCGGCCAGTCCCGCCGGTCCCGAACCGACAACCGCAACACGGTTTCCACTGTGAACTACCGGTGCCTGCGGCCCCAACCAACCCGACTCCCAGGCGTTGTCGACGATTGCCTGTTCGATGCGCTTGATGGTGACACCCCCCGACGTGTGCTCGTCGTCGAGTGCGAGAACGCACGCCGTTTCGCACGGTGCGGGGCACAGATGTCCGGTGAACTCGGGGAAATTGTTGGTGGAATGCAGATTCTCCGAGGCTTCGGACCACCGTCCACGCCGAACCAGGTCGTTCCATTCCGGAATGAGATTGCCGAGCGGACACCCCACGTCGGCCGAATGGCAGTACGGCACAGCGCAGTCCATGCAACGCGAGGCCTGTGCAGATACGTCTCGATTTCGCACGACGGGATCCAGCGACTCGTATACCGACGCCCAGTCGCCGACACGCACATCGGTCGATCTGGTCGGTGAGCCGGATCGTTTCACGTTGAGGAACCCGCGTGCGTCAGGCATGAGCCGGTTCCACCAGTTCGTTCTCTTCCACGACCTTCCGGTAGTCGACAGGCAAAACTTTGGTGAATCTCGGACTCTGGCCAACCCAGTCGTCGAGAAGTTTTGCCGCCACGGGCGAGCCGGTCGCAGCCAAATGCTCGCCGAGAATTTCGACCAGCTGACTGCAGTCTTCCGCCGAAGGCCGCTCCAGAACGACCATGTCGCCGTTGACCTTCTCTGCCTTCACGTCGAGTACGAAGGCAATTCCGCCCGACATTCCCGCAGCAAGGTTCCTACCAGTTGGACCGATGATGACGACGCGACCCCCGGTCATGTACTCGCACGCATGGTCTCCGACGCCTTCCACCACAGCGACCGCGCCCGAGTTGCGCACTGCGAATCGTTCCCCGACACGCCCCCTGGCATACAGCGCACCGCTCGTAGCGCCGTACAGCAGCGTATTGCCGGCAATCACCTGATCCTCCGCCACGAAGGGCGCGTCCTCACTCGGCCGAAGCGCGATTCGTCCACCGGAGAGCCCCTTCCCCACGTAATCGTTTGCATCGCCGACGACGACCAGCGAGATGCCGGGCGGCAGGAACGCACCGAGTGACTGGCCTGCCGTTCCACTGAGCACGACGTCGATGGTGCCTTCAGGTAGCCCGACGGCGCCGTAGCGTCTGGTCACCTCTGCGCCCAGCCTCGTTCCCACCGCCCGATCCGTATTGTGTACTGGCAGTTCGATATGCACGGGTCGAGCGTCCTCGAGTGAGTTCGCGGCGCACTCGATCAGGGTGCGTTCGAGTTCGCTCGAAACAGGTACACACGGCGGGTAGGCCGCGCCGGTCGGCGCGGCCGGAACGTCGAAGAGTGGTGAGAGGTCCAACGTGCGACTCTTCCAATGCGCCACCGCCGGAGACATTTCCAATACGTCTGCGTGGCCCAGAGCGTCGTCGATACTTCGAAACCCCAGTTCTGCCAACAAACGTCGTACGTCGTCGGCGATGAAGCGGAAGAAGTTCTCGACGTACTCCGGCCGGCCGGTGAATCGCTCGCGCAGTTCGGGATTCTGCGTTGCTACTCCGACGGGGCAGGTGTCGAGGTGACATACCCGCATCATGACGCAGCCGGCCGCGATGAGTGGCGCCGTGGAAAACCCGTACTCCTGCGCCCCCAGCAACGCGGCGACGACGACGTCCCGCGCCGTGCGCAGACCCCCGTCACACTGGACGACGATCCGATCGCGTAACCCGTTGAGCACCAAGGTCTGCTGAGTTTCGGCCAGCCCGATCTCCCAGGGCGTACCAGCGTGGTGGATGGACGAGAGTGCCGCCGCGCCCGTCCCGCCGTCGTGACCGGAGATCAGCACCACGTCGGCGTGCGCTTTGGCCACACCTGCCGCAACTGTCCCGACTCCGACTGCGCTGACCAACTTCACGTGTATCCGCGCACGATCGTTTGCGCATGTGAGGTCGTAGATCAATTGGGCGAGATCCTCGATCGAATAGATGTCGTGGTGCGGGGGCGGAGAGATGAGGCCGACTCCAGGTGTCGAGTACCGGGTTTCCGCGATCCACGGGTACACCTTGGACCCCGGAAGCTGCCCTCCTTCACCGGGCTTGGCGCCCTGGGCCATCTTGATCTGAATGTCAGTGGCATTGACCAGGTAATCGCTGGTCACCCCGAAGCGACCACTCGCGACCTGCTTGACTGCGCTTCGACGCTTGTTGTCACGCAACCGCTCCGGTGACTCTCCGCCCTCACCGGTGTTCGAACGTCCGCCGAGAGCATTCATCGCAACCGCCATCGTCTCGTGCGCCTCGGCAGAGAGGGAGCCGTAGCTCATCGCACCGGTGTTGAATCGAGCGAGAATCAACTCGACGGGTTCGACCTGACGGAGCGGAATCGGCGGACGAATCCCACGCCGAAATCGAAACAGCCCCCGAAGTGTTCCGCCCTGCGCACTCAGTCGATCGACTTCATCGCTGTAGCGACGAAATATCTCACTTCGCCCCGTCCGGGTCGCATGCTGAAGGAAGAACACGGACTCGGGTGTGAACACATGCAATTCACCACCGCGGCGATACCGGAACTCTCCACTGCTGCTCAACTGACGATGCCGCACCGTACGATACGTGGCCGCGTGACGCATCAGAACTTCTCGCGCGACTTCGGTGATACCGATCCCGCCAATCCGGCTTCGTGTGTTGCAGAAGTATTCGTCGACCAATTCTCGGCCCAAGCCCACTGCCTCGAATACCTGTGCGCCCGTATAGGAGTGAACCGTTGCGATTCCCATCTTCGACATCACTTTGAGCACGCCGGAATTTGCCGCTCTCAGATAGTTGTCCGATGCCATTTTCGAATCTATTCCGGGAAGCTCGTCTTGCTCGCTGAGTGCTTCTACCGATTCGAGAGCAAGATAGGGGTGGACAGCCGCAGCACCGTAGCCGATCAGCAGCGCGATGTGATGAACTTCGCGCGCGTCACCCGACTCGACGACGAGGGAAACCTTGGTTCGCAGGCCATGCCGAACCAGATCGTGGTGCACGGCAGATACTGCGAGCAATGACGGAATGGGAGCCTGCTCAGGGCCCGATCCACGGTCGGAGATCACCAGAATCTCGGTTCCGGCCGCGGCGGCCGTTCGGGCGGACTCACGAAGCCTCTCGACGCCTTCGCCGAGACTGCCTCTCGGATCGAAACCTCCCCGTAGGACAGCGCTTCTCGGAGTTCTTGCGCCGCATAGTTCGGCGACCTTCGCCATCTTCCCCGGTCCAATCACCGGTTTATCGAGAACAATCCTTCGGCACGACAGCGCCGACGCTTCGAACAAGTTCTGCTCAGCGCCGAGGGTGACACCAAGCGTAGTGACGACTTCCTCGCGAATCGCGTCCAAAGGCGGGTTCGTCACCTGAGCAAAGAGCTGGACGAAATAGTCGTACAACAGCTTCGGCCGATCCGAGAGAACGGCGAGAGGTGTGTCGACTCCCATCGATCCCAACGGCTCCGATCCTGAGCGAGCCATTGGAAGGAGAACTTCCTGCAAGTCCTCTGCCTGGTATCCGAAGAGCAGCTGCCTTTGCAACAGCGGAGCCGGATCGCCTCGGGCAGGCGCCGACTCGGGGATTTCCTCGAGATCGACCAATCCCCCGTCGACCCATTCCCTGTAGGGGTCTGTGCTCACGAGTTCGGATTTGATCTCCGCATCGGAAACGATGCCACGGCGAGCGGTGTCGACGAGGAACATTCGACCCGGTTCGAGGCGCCCCTTCTCCAACACCTCGGACGTCGGAGCGTCGAACACACCGCTCTCACTCGCCAACACGATACGGCCGTTCCTCATCCGCCACCATCGCCCTGGGCGAAGACCGTTGCGATCCAACACCGCCCCGACAACAGTGCCGTCGCTGAACGTCACCGACGCCGGACCGTCCCATGGTTCCATCAGGCAAGCGTGAAATTGGTAGAAGGCCCTCATCTCGTCTGGCATCGAAGAATCGTTCTCCCATGCACCGGGAATCATCATCGCGATGGCGTGCTGCACACTGCGGCCCCCGAGCGTCAGAAACTCGAGCACTTCGTCGAACGACGAAGAGTCGGATCCACCCGGGGTACAGATCGGAAACATGCGATCGATGTCCCCACCCAAAAGTGCGCTCCGCAACATCGGCTCGCGAGCGCGCATCCAATTCCTGTTTCCCACAATCGTATTGATCTCGCCGTTGTGAGCGATGCAGCGATACGGCTGAGCAAGTGACCACGACGGAAAAGTGTTCGTGGAGTACCGACTGTGCACGACCGCCAAGGCAGTTCGCATTCGGGCGTCGCATAGGTCGGTGAAGTAACCGGGTAACTGCGTCGGCGTGAGCATGCCCTTGTACACGATGGTTCGGGCGGACAACGAGGGGAAATACACCGCATCATCGGCCGAATGAATTCGCTCGACTTGTCTCCTGAGCGCAAATACGCGTCGGTCCAAGGCAATTCCGCCCACACTGCGATCTCTTGGCTCGGCGCACGTCACAAAACATTGACTGATGTACGGAGCGCACTGCGCGGCAACGGTTCCGACGCAGTCACGGTCGACTGGGACCTCCCTCCACCCGATAATCCGCAGTCCTTCTGCCGCTGCGTACCGGTGTATCCGAACTACCGCGCGCCCACGTGCTTCCCGATCCACCGGGAGAAAGCAGTTTCCGGCTGCGTAGGTGTTCTCACCCATCGCGTTGGGTGGTGGAAGCTCGAACGCGGTCACCGCGTCGAAGAATTCCGTCGGCAGCTGAAGAAGGATGCCCGCGCCGTCACCACTGTTGCACTCGCGCCCGACCGCGCCACGGTGGGTGAGATTGGCCAGGACCGCGAGCGCCTCGTCGACAATGGAATGCAGGTGACGTCCAGAGGTGTCTGCTACCACGGCTACACCACATGAATCGGTTTCCTGATCGGGGTCGTACAGGCCTCGAGGATCAGGTATTCGAGAAAACGGCACTCGGCGACCTCCACACGGTCATGCAGCCGACGTTCGCTAGTTTATCAGCACATAACCGCAGGTCGCGAGAGAAAAGTGTGACCCCCTGACGACGAGCGTCAGGGGGCCACAGTTCCGAACATCGTTTTCGATCAGCTACGCAAAGGTCGGTTGTACTGATCGCGCACACTGCCGGTCAACATCATGATTCCGTCGATGAGCGGCCAGATGCCACCGATTCCACACGTCAACCAAGTGACCGCGATCTGTGCGACAGCCATGCCGGGCTGGTTGAGGTAAAAACGTCCTGCTCCGAAACCGCCGAGCAGAATGCCCAGCAATCCGGCGGTCGTCTTCGACTTGTCCGAATACGGTTCGCCGGTCATCGGGTCACGTCCGTAGGGTGCGGACGGATCGACAAGGCCGAAACCAGGCTGAGGATAACCCTGACCTTGCGGGTATCCCTGCGCCTGACCGTAACCGGGCTGCGAATATCCAGGCTGGGGGTAGCCCTGCTGCTGACCGTAATTCTGGCTTCCCTGCGGTGGAGCGGCGGGGTAGTCCTGCGGCGGAGCCGCGTAGGGATTCGGAGTCTGATCTGCCGGCGCACCGTAGACGGGACCGTCCGTCGGGGTTTGGGTCGGCCTCGAGTAGTCCGGCGCCGGATAGTCGGTCGCCGGATAGTTCTGGGCGGCGTAGCTTTCCTGCGACGTGTACGGCGCCGTGGGCTGATTCGGGGTGGAATCAGAATCGGCAGTGGGGAACGCTGTAGTCGATTCGGTTCCGGTCGGCGGCGGGTAGATGGGGTGGTTTCCCCAGCCCGGGCCGTTCCCGACTCCCGAATACGTGTCCCAGCCTGGACCGGTGCCGGTGGTCTCCGTCGACGGAGTCTTTTCCGTTGGCGCCGAGGTTTCCGTCAACGACGCATCTGCCGTCGCGTCGTAGTCGAACGGCGACCCGAACTGGGGTGGAACCGGCGGCTGCGATCCTGACGAGTCCCCCGACTCGGACGGTTCCGGATTCTTGTTCAAGTTAGGCAACGTACTTTCCTTCGATTCGACGACGGTACGTAATAGCTTTTGTTATCGGGCCACGAGAAGGGTTCGGCCTTCGCGTGGCCGGTCCCCCACACATCTGTCTTCGCGGTTCATCCTCGCGGTTCATCCTCGCAACGGCCGGCGAGCACCGTCCCGCGCATTGCCCGAAAGTATCACGATGCCGTCGACGAACGCCCAGATCCAAATTCCGATGGCAAATGGAATTCCGATGAGGAACGCGGACATGAACAGCGCGAAGAACATGCCGAGCAGTTGGCACAGTCCGATGCCGACGCTCCCGATGTAAAGACGACCGACTCCACAGATTCCGAAGAAGCCCAGCAAGATCTGCAACAGTCCAGCTGTAGCTTTCGACTTGTCGGAATACGGTTCCCCCGTTACCGGGTGCCGACCGTACGGCGCATAGGGATCTCCGAACCCGTACATCGATTGAGCGGGCAGTGGCTGCTGATATCCGTACGGATTGGGCGCGCCGTAGACCGGTCCCTGATCCTCGGGGAATCCTCCTTGCGAGTAGGGACCTGTCACGGCTTGTCTTTCTTCGACAGCTTCACCGCGTCCGACGACTCATCCGACGCTGCCGTGGAGGCGCTTGCCTCACTGGAAGCGGATTCGGCAGCATCGGATTCAGAATCTTCAGCATCGGCGCCTTTCGCGTCGGCCTTCGCCGAATCAGTTTCGGTAACTGGCGCCGCGACTCCTGCTTCGCCGGCAGCTACCGCAGCGACGTAGTCCTTCGACTTCAAATCAGCGGGATCCTCACGACCCTTCTTCGCCAGGAAGAAGTAGGCCAGTGCGGCGAAGAACACGATCCCCGAAGTGAATGTGTTGACTCGAATGCCGGCGATCTCGTATGCGAAATCGTCGCGCATCAGTTCGACGACAAACCGGCCCAGGCAATAACCCGCGACGTACAGAGCAAACAGGCGTCCGTGACCGATCTTGAATCGGCGGTCGACGAGGACCAGCAGGATCACGATCAGGACGTTCCACACAGCTTCGTAGAGGAACGTCGGGTGAACGACCCGAATGACTTCTCCGTTGGAGACACCTGCCAGTTGATCGAGCTGGCCGGAAGAGTTCACACGCTCGAAGATCTCGAGGCCCCATGGGACGGTGGTCTCGCGACCGTACAACTCCTGGTTGAAGTAGTTGCCGATACGACCGATGGCCTGCGCGAGCAGGATTCCGGGCGCAATCGCATCACCGAGCGCGGAAACCGGAATGCCGCGTCGACGACAGCCGATCCACGCACCGATGCCGCCGAGGAACACAGCTCCCCAGATTCCGAGGCCTCCCTGCCACACCTTGAGTGCATCAAGAGGCTGACCGTTCTCGCCGAAATAGGCGGGCCAGTCGGTCAATACGTGATAGAGCCTGCCACCGATCAGCCCGAACGGAACAGCCCAGATCGCGATGTCGAGAACGGTCCCCTTCTCGCCGCCGCGGGCGACCCAACGACGATCTCCCCACACGATCGCGACGATGATGCCGAGGATGATGAAGAGCGCGTAGGCGCGCAGCGCTACCGGTCCGACGTACCAGACGCCTTGGGGCGGGCTGGGGATATAGGCCAGTAGGTCCACAGTTGAGGTCACGACGCCACGGTAGCCGAGCGGACGCCCTCGGCGAGTTCTTCGGTGAGCGAGCGAACCGCTCCCAAGCCGTTCTCGACCGCGGAGACCAGAGCCGAGCCGACGATGACGGCATCGGCGTATGCCGCGATTTCGGCAGCTTGTGCGCCGGACCGAACACCCAATCCGACGCCGACGGGAATGTCGGAATGCGCGCGGATTCGTGCGGTCAGTTCCGGAGCCATCGACGACACGGCGTCGCGAGCGCCGGTGACACCCATTGTCGAGGCCGCGTAGATGAATCCACTACTCGCGTCGAGTGTCATCGCGAGCCGTTCTTCCGTCGAGGACGGGGCGACAAGGAAGATCCGGTCGAGGTGGTGCTCCTCGGATGCTTCCATCCAGGCGCCTGCTTCTTCCGGAATGAGGTTGGGGGTGATGAGTCCGAGCCCGCCGGCGGAAGCGAGGTCTCGTGCGAACTTGTCGACGCCGTACTGCAGTACCGGGTTCCAGTAGGTCATCACGACGGCCTTGCCGCCGACCGAACTGATCTGCTCGATCACGGTGAAGATGTCGCGAAGGCGAACGCCGTTGGTGAGTGCGGTTTCGGCTGCACGCTGGATGGTCGGACCGTCCATGACCGGATCGGAATACGCGACACCGACTTCGATGATGTCGCAGCCACCGTCGACCATCGCCTTGAACACGTCGATCGATTCGGGAACGGTCGGATAACCGGCAGGCAGGTAACCGACGAGGGCGGCACGCTTGTCAGCCTTGCACGCTGCAAAGGTGGGTGCGAGGCGTGATGGTCGTTCGCTCACTTGTCCGAGCCTTCCGTGTTGTCGTTCTGGTCTGCTGCATCAGCCGGAGCGGTTGCCTGACTCGAGGCGCCGTCGAAGAGACCGAACCAGCTTGCGGCGGTGTCCATGTCCTTGTCACCGCGACCGGAGAGATTGGCGACGATGATCGCGCCCTCGCCGAGTTCCTTGCCCAGTCGGAGCGCGCCGGCAACGGCGTGGGCGGATTCGATGGCCGGGATGATGCCTTCGCGGCGCGAGAGCAGCAGTAGAGCATCCATCGCTTCGCTGTCGGTGACGGGTTCGTAGGTGGCACGCCCGATATCGCTCAGGTAAGCGTGCTCGGGTCCGACGCCCGGGTAGTCCAGACCAGCAGAGATCGAGTGCGATTCGATGGTCTGACCGTCTTCGTCCTGGAGCAGGTAGGAGTAGGCACCCTGGAATGCGCCAGGGGTACCGCCGGCGAACGTTGCTGCATGCCTTCCGGTTTCGACACCGTCGCCGGCTGCTTCGTAGCCAACCAGACGTACCGACAGATCGTCGATGAACGGGTGGAAGATTCCGATTGCGTTGGAGCCGCCTCCGACGCAGGCTGTGACTGCATCGGGCAGGCGGCCGGTCAGTGCCTGAACCTGGACGCGTGTTTCGAGGCCGACCACTCGCTGGAAGTCGCGAACGATGGTGGGGAACGGGTGCGGGCCTGCCGCGGTACCGAAGCAGTAATAGGTGTTGTCCGCGTGGGAAACCCAGTCGCGCAAGGCTTCGTTGATCGCGTCCTTGAGCGTGCGCGAACCGGTCTCGACCGAGACGACCTCCGCGCCGAGCAGGCGCATGCGTGCGACGTTCAGTGCTTGACGTTCGGTGTCGACAGCACCCATGTAGATGACGCACTCGAGACCGAGCAGTGCACAGGCGGTGGCCGATGCCACACCGTGCTGGCCCGCTCCGGTCTCGGCGATGATGCGGGTCTTGCCCATACGCTTCGCCAGCAGAACCTGACCGAGAACATTGTTGATCTTGTGAGAACCGGTGTGGTTCAGATCTTCACGCTTGAGAATGATGCGCGCACCACCGGCGAACTCGCTCATTCGTGTTGCCTCGAAAATCGGCGACGGACGCCCGGTGTAATCGCGCTGCAAGCGATCGAGTTCGTTCAAGAACGTGTCGTCCGCGCGAGCCTTTTCGTACTCCGCAGTGACTTCCTCGATAACCGCCATGAGGGCTTCCGGCACATGCCGTCCGCCATAGACGCCGAAATGCCCTCCGGCATCCGGGTCGTGAGAGCGCTCGGTGAGTCCCGCGCTGGCCGGCGGCAGATTGCCGCCCTTGAATACTGCACCGGAGCCTGGTTCCTGAGTACGTGAAGTCACCCCACCAGTCTGCCCCAACGGTGTCGCTGGTCACCGCCCGGGTGCATCAAAGCACGCCGGGCGGGTGAAGCGCTTTATCGAGACGGTTTGGGGCAGGACGGGTGTGCACCGGCATTGACCAGATCTGCGACGGCCTTGCGAGGGTCGCCGCTGGTCACGAGGCCTTCACCGACGAGCACTGCGTCGGCGCCCGCACCGGCGTACGCCAACAGATCGGCAGTTCCGCGAACACCCGATTCGGCGATCTTGATCGTCTCGGTCGGCAGACCGGGCGCAATGCGACCGAAGGTGTTCTTGTCCACCTCGAGGGTCTTGAGGTTGCGCGCGTTGACACCGATCACCTTGGCGCCGGCTTCGAGCGCGCGGTTGGCTTCTTCCTCGGTGTGCACCTCGACGAGGGCAGTCATTCCCAGAGATTCGGTGCGATCGATCAGCGAGGCGAGCGCCTGCTGTTCGAGTGCCGCGACGATCAGCAAGATGACGTCGGCGCCGTGAGCGCGAGCCTCGTGAATCTGGTACGGCCCCACGATGAAGTCCTTGCGCAGCACCGGAATGGTGACCGCTTTACGGACTGCGTCGAGGTCGGCCAACGAGCCGTGAAAACGGCGCTCTTCGGTGAGAACACTGATGATGCGTGCGCCACCGGCTTGGTAAGCCGCGGCAAGCTCTGCGGGATCGGCAATGTCGGCCAGCGCACCCTTTGACGGGCTCGCTCGCTTGACCTCGGCGATGACGCCGATGCTCGATTCCAGAAGTGCTGCTGCAGCATCGAGTGCAGGCGGTGCAGCGGCCGCAGCAGCCTTGACTGCAGCGAAGTCGAGTACGGCTTCGCGGGCGGCGACATCAGCGCGCACCCCGTCGAGAATCGAGTCGAGTACGGTCATCGTGGCCCGAATCCTTTCTGGGCAAGAGCCCGATGTGAGATACGTCATCAGGGTGGTCTCAGCCTAGTGGGACGAAATTTGGCTACTCCGCCGGGGTACCCACGCAGGTGAGGGTTCAGTCTTACTCAGTGCGACGACCCCGGTTTCGCACCGTTGCCTCCCCCAACTCCGTCGTCCCCGTCAGCCACTGTCGGGTCCTCTCCGGCATCGAGCGCGTCCCACAACATCCGTTGTGTCACAGGCTCGTCCGACGCGGGTGTGTCTCCCTGACCGAGCTTGGCTGCAGCTTCGCGGCGGGCGGCAGGGCTGTCGTACTTCGACGACAACCCGCCTCGCACTGGAGGTTTGCGCATCAGAAGTACTGCTGCGCCGAGCGCCGCCACCGCTCCGAGCAACGCAAGCAAGGCAGGCAGTACCGAAACAGTCGTTGAGAGATCTTCCGGGTGACCGGACAACTCGGCCAACTCCACCGCTCGGTCCGAAGAGGCTCCGGACACCAACAACTGCACCGCCGGAACCGCAACCGCGACGGCGACGAGTGCCACCAACAGTCCGACCACACGAAGGGCCCAACCTCGCACCGCGAACGACGCCGCGATCGCCGCCAGAAGCGCGAGCGCGAGCGGAGTCATCGCCGCCGCCCAGGTGCTGCCGTCGAGGTCCGTCGTCCGCTCCAGCGTCTTGCCGTCGCTCGAGGTCAGATGAACCCACGTCATTCGTGAGCTGCCCCACAGAGCTGCTGCCGACAGTGCAAGCAAAAGCGTTCTCGGCACAGCGGTGCCACGAGAAGCCCTTGTAGGCTGCTCCGCTGCAATCGACTCGTTCTCACTCACTGATCGTCACCTCCGATGGTGCGCAGGGTGTGCGCCGACGCGATGGCGCTCAGCACTGCCATCGCCTTGTTGCGGGCCTCGGTGTCCTCGTAGACCGGATCGGAGTCGGCGACGACGCCGGCGCCCGCCTGGACATATCCGATCCCGTCCTTGATCAATGCCGTTCGGATCGCGATCGCGGTGTCGGCGTCGCCGGCGAAGTCGAGGTAGCCGACGATGCCGCCGTAGATACCCCGCCTGGTTGGCTCGAGTTCTTCGATCAGCTGCATCGCACGCACCTTGGGTGCCCCTGACAGGGTTCCAGCGGGGAAGCATGCGGTGACCGCGTCGAGAGCGTGCTTTCCCTCGGCCAGATGACCGGTGACGGTCGATACGAGATGCATCACGTGGCTGTACCGTTCGATGTGCCGGTAGTCGTGCACCTTCACCGTGCCCGGGCGACAGACACGACCCAGATCGTTTCGCCCCAGATCGACGAGCATGAGGTGCTCGGAGTTTTCCTTCTCGTCGGCGAGGAGGTCCTTCTCGAGCAGGATGTCGTCCTCCTCTGTGGCACCGCGCCATCTGGTTCCAGCGATCGGGTGTGTTGTCGCGACGCCCTCGGCGACGGTGACCAGTGCTTCAGGGCTCGAACCGACGATCGAAAACGCCGTCTCTCCGTCACCGTTCGGCACGTTGAGCAGATACATGTACGGGCTGGGGTTCGACGCGCGCAGCATCCGGTACACGTCGATCGGTGCTGCAGTGCAATCGATCTCGAATCGCTGCGAGAGAACTACCTGGAATGCCTCGCCCGCTTCGATGTCGCCGATCAACTTTTTGACGTCGACACCGAAGCTCTCGGTGGTGCGTTGACGATGGTAGTTCGGAGTCGCTTTCGAGAATGTCGACACCGTCGATTTCGCCGGCGCCGCGAGAGCGCGAGTCATCGCGTCCAACCTGGCGACCGCGTCGTCGTACGCCGTGTCGACACGCTCGTCGGTGCCGTCCCAGTTGACCGCATTGGCGATGAGGGTGATCGCCCCTTCGTGGTGATCGACAGCGGCGATGTCGGCAGCAAGCAGCATGACCATCTCGGGTATCTGCAGGTCGTCGACCGCGGAGTCACCCAATCTCTCGAGGCGCCGCACCGCGTCGTAACCGAGGAACCCGACCATTCCGCCGGTCAGCGGGGGTAGGTCGGGAAGTCGCTCCGAACGAAGTAGTTCGAGGGTGGCACCGAGTGCATCGATCGGGTCACCGCCGGCCGGAGCACCGGCCGGAACATTGCCGTACCAAGCCGCCTCTCCGTCCACGACGGTCAGTGCAGCCGGACTCCCGACGCCGATGAACGACCACCGCGACCACGAACGACCGTTCTCGGCCGACTCGAGCAAGAAGGTGCCTGGACGATTACCGGCCAACTTCTCGTACGCCGAGAGCGGAGTTTCGGAGTCCGCCAACACTTTCCGAGTGACCGGAACGACCCGGTGCTCAGCTGCGAGGGCACGGAACTGCTCCCGAGTGGTGGTGGAATCGGACGCGTCACCGACGATCGCGGTGTCGGACGACCGTGCGGACATGGAGGTGGGCTCGCCGTGCATGCCTCCATCATCCCAGGCTCCCCCACACGGTCGTCGTGCGCGGGTAACCTCGGCCGAATGAAACCAGGCCAACTCGCCCCCGATTTCTCGCTGCCCGACCAGGACGGAACTCCGCGCTCGCTGACGAGCCTGCTCGCGAACGGCCCCTTGGTCCTCTTCTTCTACCCGGCAGCCTCGACGCCGGTGTGCACCGCCGAGGCGTGCCACTTCCGTGACCTGGGCAGCGAATTCGCCGCGGTGGGCGCTTCGCGGGCAGGTATCAGCACCGATACGGTCGAAGCTCAGTCCACCTTTGCCACCGCACAATCCTTCGACTACCCCCTGCTCGCCGACACCGACGGCAAGGTAGCCGAACAGTTCGGCGTCAAGCGCGGACTCCTGGGCAAGCTGGCTCCGGTCAAACGCTCGACCTTCGTAATCGACACCGACCGCACCGTTCTCAAAGTCATCTCGAGTGAACTTCGCGCCAACACGCACGGCGACCAGGCACTCGAGTTCCTTCGCAATCGAAGCTGACTCACCTGGGCGAAATGATTCTCTGAGCAACCTGATTCTCTAGGCGACCTGAATCGAGCGCTTCGCAAGTCCCATCCA
This sequence comes from Rhodococcus sp. 66b, assembly GCF_002076325.1. Lineage (NCBI taxonomy): Bacteria > Bacillati > Actinomycetota > Actinomycetes > Mycobacteriales > Nocardiaceae > Rhodococcus > Rhodococcus sp. 66b. Next base: position 76,668 of record NZ_MUZB01000015.1, on the reverse strand, counting down.
GAATCCGTCGATCACCTGGGTGGGCACCTGCTCCGGATCGGACGACGCACCGAGCGTGACGAACAACGGGGCGAAGTGCTCGATGGTCGGATGCGCGTACGGCATCCCGGGAGCTTGGGCGCGGAAGTCGATCAACGAATCGACGTCTCCGGCAGCGAACCTCTCCCCTGCCCACGCGTCGAATTCCGCCGACCATCCCGGGGCCTGCGCCTCCGGTGACGGATCACGCAGGAACGGCAGCCCGTGCGTGGTGAATCCGGATCCCACGATCAGTACACCTTGCTCACGGAGTGGCCGTAGGCGTTCTCCGAGATGGAGCAAACGCTCGGGATCGAGGGTTGGCAGCGAAATTTGCAGTACCGGGATGTCTGCGTCCGGGTACATCACCGTGAGCGGCACGTAGGCACCGTGATCGAGTCCTCGATTCGGCTGCTGAACCACTCGTTCGTTGTCCGGCATCAACGCGGCAACCTGAGCGGCGAGTTCCGGAGCGCCGGGAGAGTTGTACTTCGCGCGGTAGAACCTCTCGGGAAAACCACCGAAGTCGTAGATGAGCGGGGTGCCCGTGGTCGTCGAACCGATCGTCAGCGGTGCTGATTCCCAGTGCGCCGAGACGACGAGGATTGCCGTCGGCCGCGGAAGATCACCGGCCCACGCCCCCAATTGGTCGACCCACAACGCGCTGTCCACCAGCGGCGGAGCACCGTGGCTGAGATACAGCGCAGGCATGGTTGTGGTGGACATATGGGCTCCTCGGGATAGACATTCGTCGTTAAGTTGAAGGTTCAACCTAATATAGGACTCAACACTTGCGTCCCGCAACTATTCCCCGCAATATTCTTCTGGACATGCGTCTGAGACGCTGTACACCAGCACGCTCCGTGCACGAAGAATGCTCGACCCGAAGGAGAAGTCACCGATGAGTGAACCGACCGCGCAGCCCGACGCGCAGTCTCAGACGAAGTGGCTCACAGCCGAGCAGCAGGAAGCCTGGCTGACACTGATCGCTCTCGTGACACGGTTGCCTGCCGCACTCGACACTCAACTGCAACGCGATTCGGCACTCACCCACTTCGAATACTTCGTGCTCGCCGCACTCTCGGACGCCCCCGACCACAAGCTCCAGTTGTCGGTACTGGCCCAGCGCGCGAACGCTTCCCTGTCCCGCCTCTCGCACGTCATCACGAAGATGGAGAAAGCCGGCTGGGTGAAACGGGAAGTCATTCGCGGCAGCCGCGGCTCCAACGCAGTACTCACCGACGAAGGAATGACAAAGGTCGTCGCGGCCGCGCCGCCACACGTCGCCTCCGTTCAAGGTCTCCTCTTCGAGGGCCTCGATGATCGCCAGGTCGCCCAGCTTTCGTCCTTGGGGACTGCAATGCTCAGCCAATTGGACAAGGGAATCGCCGCCGGACTCGGCAAGGCCTGACCCCTTTCCCGACACGAGCGGCCCGATCCTTACGACGGCGGCTTCGTGAGGTCGAGTGCAGCCAGGTGACTGAACAACATGCTCGCTCCGATCGGGTTTCCACCTCCGGGATACGTTGTCCCGCTGGCCGCTGCCATCGTGTTCCCCGCCGCGTACAACCCGGCAATCGCCGTACCGTCGGCTTTGAGCACCCGCCCGGTTGCGTCGGTACGTAGACCACCTTTGGTCCCGAGGTCGGAGATACCGAAAGCGGCAGCGTGAAACGGTCCTTGGTCGATCGGTACGAGCGGTGAAGCCCCCTCCGAAAAGGCACGGTCGTACGCAGTGTCTCCTCGGCCGAAGTCCGTGTCGACGCCGGTCGCCGCAGACTCGTTGAATCGCTTCACGGTCTGCACCAGTTCCGCTGCGGGAACATCGATCTGGGCGGCGAGGTCTTCGAGCGTCTGGGCACTCTTCCACAACCCCGCATCCACATACTGCTCCGTCTGCGCCATGGGCACGTTGGGCGCCTTCACCGGCGGCACTGCACCTTCCCTGTTGTCGTAGATCATCCAATACGGTGTGGTTACTTCTCGTGCCAGCATGTGTTCGATGACGGAGCGGCCCAAGCGGTCGTACGGCGCAGACTCGTTGACGAATCGACGACCGTTGTCGTCCACGAAGATTCCGCCGGTGAACCACAGCGCAAACGCGGAGCGGCCATCCGGATGGGTGAGCCCCGGCGACCACCAGGCCTCCCCCATGAGGTCGGTATCGGCGCCCACGGCGATAGCCGCCTGATGCGCCTTGCCGAGATTGCCGGGACAACCCATCGTGTCGAGCGCCGAGCCGGGAACACCGAATTCGGCACGCAGGGTCTCGTTCTGTTCGAATCCGCCCGCGGCCAGAATCACTCCTCTGCGGGCTCGGATGGTTCGACGCCGACCACCTAGTTCGACGACCGCGCCGACGACCGATCCGTCCTCGACGACCAATTCTTCGAGAGTGGTGTTCAGGTGCATGGCGGCGTTGGCGAATGTCGAAAGTGCCAGCAAGAATCGACCGATCAACGACTGCCCGCCGACGAGGTACGCCGGCAACTCTTCACCCAACCGCTCCGTCGCGAGCGGCGATCGAAGTGAATCACGAAGCACACCAAGCTTCTTAGCGTTCATCGGCTTGGGAACGATGTGTCGACCGCTCGCGCGAGCCTTGGGTTTTTCCCCGAAGTAGTCGGGCCACGGCAGTATCTGGAACTCGAAATTCGAGTCCTCTTCGAGATAGTCGATCAACCCGGCGCCGCCTCGAACGTATGCCTCCTGGACGTCGGCAGGTGTCCGATCACCCACCACCGAACGGTAGTACTCCAGCGCATCTTCGATGGTGTCGTCGTCCCCGCCCCGGCGAAGAACGGCGTTGCACGGGAACCACATTCCGCCGCCGCCCGAGTACGCCGTTGTTCCGCCGTACTTGTCGGTCGCTTCGATCACAATGACGTCGAGGCCTTCGCGTGCTGCCGTGTACGCGCCGGCGAGTCCGCCGCCCGATCCCACAGCGAGTACGTCGCATGTCTCGTCCCACTTCGTCATAATCAGCCTCTCCGATCCTGGGCACATTTCCGAACGTGTTCTAGAAATCGTTCTAACACATGGACTTAGCGATCGCGGGGGATCGAAATTCTGTCCCACCGAGCGGGAGCGAGACATGACGCCGAGCGGGAGCGAGACATGACGCCGAGCGGGAGCGAGACATGACACCGAGCGGGAGCGAGAACGAGCGGCGATAGCGCACACTTTGCTCGCACGGGTCTGATCCCGTAGTGTCTGGACACATGTCTGGTAAGACCAAGTTCGAGTCCACTCGTCGACGGCTCACACAGCAGCAAGCCGAAACCGTCGATCGATTGACCGCGGCAGCGATCACGGTCCTGCGCGACAAAGGGTTTGCCGATCTGACTGTGCGAATGGTGGCAGCGGAAGCCGGTGTCGCCGCAGCCACGGCATACACCTATTTTTCGTCCAAGAGTCACCTTGTGGCAGAACTGTTCTGGCGCCGACTCGACGCGGTACCTCACGAGCCCTCCCCCGAGGCGGAACGAGAAGCGCAGGTCTGCTCGGTCCTTCGAAGCGTCGCACTCCTCGTTTCCGACGAACCGGAGCTGGCTGCGGCCGTGACCACGGCGATGATGGGCAACGATCCCGACGTCGAACACCTTCGGGGACGTATCGGCAAGAACATCCGCGAGCGGCTCATCGAGGCACTGGGGCCGTCATACGATCCCGACGTACTCGAAGCACTCGAAATCTCCTGGTCCGGAGCGCTTGTCCGAGCCGGCATGGGATACGAGTCCTATTCGCAGATCGCAGACCGGCTCGAAGTCACTGCCAGGCTGATCATGGCGGGCCGCGACAACCTTCACTAGACGGGGGTCATGGCACTCACCAACCATGTGCCGTCGACTCGATCGAGTGTCACCTCGACTCGGCTCGACGTCGACGCTGGTGCCGGCCGCGCGATACTCGTCGTGATCTGATCGACGAACAGGAGCAATTCCGCTCGGTCTGCAGCAGCGGAGAGCACTCCCACGTCGACTACTCGCGCCTTCGTGCTGATTCCTTGCTCCTTCGACTGGGGTGCAACGGTTTTCGATCCGAATTCAGCGAAGCGGTCCTGAAATGTTCCACTTGCGCCCTCGGCAGCATGTGCAAGATCCTCGTCCACCGTGTCGCTGTTGTAGCTCAAGAGATTCTCGACGAGCATCGGCGCCACACCGATCACCTCGACACGTGCGGTTTCAGCGGCTGCCGAACGGTGGTGACTCCAGAGCAGAGTCCCGCCGACTCCCACCAAGATCAGCGCTGCAAACGCCAAGACCGCGCGCTTCACGGGACGAACTCCACACTCGACATCAGTACCCGACCGTCGACCTCTTCGACACCGACGCGAAGACGGTAGGTTCGCGCCGAAGACTCTCCCGCCGAATTGCCGACCTGAGCCGATGCCGCGATCAGTACCACCCCCGAGGTTCCGGATTCCGATGCCAGGGCTGCGGTGTCGACATGACCGTCGGAATCGACGGCGAAATCACGGATCGATGCGACGAACGCAGATTCACCGGACTTCAGTTCGTCTGCAAAAGTTCCCGTAGTCAGCGACTTCAGCTCCGCGAGATCCTCGTCGAGCGTGGCAGAGTGAACGTCGATCAGAGCAAGGGTTCCTGCGACAGCACCGTCGACGAACCCTTGACGCTGGGACTCTCGCACGCGGTCCGATCGAACTGCCAGACAACCGAAGACGACAACGACGCTCAGAGCCGCGAGTGCAATCCAGACCAGGGCAGTGAGTACACCGCGCTTCCCTCGGACCGGATCCATCACCTCACCTCTCAGCGATTCGTCGGCGTCAGCAACTGTTGCCACGGCTCACCCTCCCCCGGACCGGAGTCAGCCGGAGCCAACTCCGTGTGTCGATAGTCGACTCCGTCAGGCCCGGTGTACAACTCGCCGGGCGCATTCGTCCCCGACGGCACGTACGCTTCGGGGCTCAGGCAGATCTCCGGGCTCGGTGCTCGTTTGCCCGGTACCTCCATGCAGGGAATGTTCCGAGATCCACGAACGGCGAAGACCGAGTTCTGTGGCACTTTGCAGTACAGGTCGGCCGGGGTGTCCGGCACACTCGTCTGGGTTGGGTCCCGTCGCTGATCGGCAGGAAGGTAACCGGTCGAGCACGCCGCAGGGTCCTGCGCTTGGAGATGGAAGTTGACGTTCGCGGCGCCGTCCACCTGCCCGCGTTGTACGACGGTTTCCTGTGCCGCGACCAGTGGCGGCAAGATGACGAGCACCTGTTCCAACCCGGCGTTGTACGTCAAAGCCACCTGAGCGGTGCTGGTGAAATTGGCAAGCAGCACAGGCAAAGTGGGTTTGAGGCCTTGAAACAGCAGGTCGGCTTCAGTCGCGAAGCCCGGTCCGGTCTCGAGGATATTGCGCACGGAGCCGTCGGCGACCTCCAACTGTCCACTGAGTTGAGCGACACTGGACGCCCACTGGCGAATCTGATCGCCCGTCACCACCTGTGTCTGCAGGAGCGGATCCAACTGCTGTACGAGCGTCGTAGCCGGCGTTGTGGCAGCGGACATCTGATCGACGAACGAAGTGGTCGAATCCAGCAGACGAGCCAGATCCTCTCCCCTGCCTCCGAAAGCTGCCGCGGACTCGTCGATCACCGATCGCAACTTGTCCTGCGGTACGGATGCGAGCATCGCCTGCGCCTGATCGAGGACCGGTCCGATCTCGGTCGGGATCGTGACAGCTTCGGGGCCGATCACGTCTCCGTCGGCCAGAAAGGGTCCGTCCGCGGTGCTCGGTTGCATGTCGACGTATTGCTCACCGATTGCCGACACGCTTCGCACCGCTACTGTGAGTCCGCTGGAGGGAACGGGAACCGCACTCTCCAAAGATAATTCGGCGCGTACCACTCCCGGAGAGAGGCGCACCGACCTGACCTGACCGATGGTGTCGCCGCGATAGGTCACGTTCGCGTTCCGATACAGGCCGCCGGCGTCGGGCAGTTCGACTGTCACCGAATAGCGCCCGATGCCGAGCATGGTCGGAACTCTCAGGTACGAGATAGCCGCTGCGCTCATGCCTATCACCGCCAGGATCGCGAAGATCGTCAATTGCCTTCGCACCAACTTCGTGAGAATCATCGTCCACCGTCCTGGTCGGTCCGCCCTGTACCACTTGGGGCGGCCCGCCCGGTGTCACTTGGGGCGGCCCGCCCGGTACCCAGAGGCGCGGTCAAAGGATCGACCAGTATTCCGTTCTCCACCGGAGTTTGCGGCGCCCCGAACGGAGTACCGAAGCCCAGACCTGACTGAAGGCGATTACTCGTGAGGTCGATCAGCGCCCACAAATTGGTGTAATCACCGCGCATTCCGTCGTCGATGGTCGTCTGGGGGAAGGGGAAGGTACTCAGATTGCCCAAATTGTTGATCAGGTCCGGTCCTGTTTCGACCACCTTCTGCAGCGTCGATTCCAAGGCGCTCAAATTGGCTTTCAAATCGTCGCGGGTCCGGTCGACCAGATCGGTCCCGACGTCCCCGAACCTGCCGACCGCAGCGAGGGCGGTGGTCAGGTCGACGCGTTGGGCGCTCAGTTCCGCCAAGGCCGGATCAAGGGTCTCCAACGCCTCACCGAGAACGTCTCGCTGAGCCGTGATCTCGCCGGCGAACACGTCGAGATTCTCCATGGTCGTGACTATCGCCTCGCGTTGACGGTCGAGTGTCTCGGTCACGGTGTCCATCTGGCTCAGCAGGTCGCGCGCCGCATCGGTCCGTCCGCCGAGAGCAGTGTTCAGTTCCGTGGTGATGCTGTGAATCTGGGCCAGCCCACCGCCGTTGAGCACCAAGGACAGTGCCGTCAACGCTTCCTCGGTGGTGGGATAGACACTGGCCGATGCAAGGGGAATCACGGATCCCTCCGACAACCGCCCTTCCGGCGCCACCTCGGTGGGCGGCGCGAGCGCGACGTGTTTGGATCCGAGCAGACTGGTTTGGCCGATCTTGGCAGTCGCGTTGGCGGGCAGCGACACCGAGCCGTCGAGCGCAACCGTCACCCGTGCGTGCCAGTTGTCGGTCTCGATCGCACTGATACTTCCGACTGTCACGTCGTTGACCATGACCGGGGAGTTGGGACTGATCGACGTGACGTCCGGCATCTCGATCACGACCGAGAAACTTCCCTCACCGCGGCCGGCCGCGCCCGGCAGCGACACCGAATTCAGCCCGCTCCATTGACAACCCGTCAGAACGAGCACAGCGCTCGCCGCCACACACACTGTTCCCCACTGGCGGCCAGTCATCGTGATCCTGTCGACGGCATGAGCAAGCCGGTCAGATCAGACGCCACCGGTACCGTCGGAAAACTCAAGGCGCCAGTCGGTTCCAGATCAGGCTCGCTGTACACCAGTTGGTCCGGAAGAGCGCCGAGCGCCCGGGTCGGATTGATGCTCAGGTCCGGGTAGTTCGCTTTGATCGTGTTGAGCAACGGGCCGAGGTATTCGATGCACAAATCCGCGCCCTTCTTCGAGGTGTCGTTGGCCAGGCCGGCGATTCCGCCGCAGATCAAGTCGATCGGGTTGCCGACGTTCTGGAATGCGGGCACACCCACCATCGCTCCTTGGGCCGGCCGGTAGACGTTGTAGTAGTTCGACAACGCTGTCGGAGCCAGATGCAGTACCTTCTCGAGACCTGCGCGCTTGTCGACCAATACCTGGGACACGTCGGCCAACTTCGCGATCTGCTCCGTCAAGCCGGTTCGGTTCTGTTCGACAAACCGCTGTACGTCGACGACGGCGGCGTCCAGATCGGCGAGAGCCGGAGCCAATTGCGTCCGGCTCTCAGCGAGCACACTCGAGACATTTGCCAGCCGTCCTTGGAACTGAACGATCTGTTCGTCGCTTGCGGCGAGTGCGGTCGTGAAGGTCTGCAGGCCGCGGATGGTGCCGAACAGATCGGCTCCGCCTTCGTCGAGTGTGCTCATAGCCTCCGAGAGTTCGGTCACCGAGCGCCCCAGCGCTTCCCCGTTGCCGGCCAGTGCGGATCCGGCACCGTCGAGGAAGTTGGCGGCGGGACCGCGATCGTCCCCGTCGGGACCCAAAGCATCGGCAGCCCGGCCCAGCTGTTCCTTGATCTGGTCCCACTCGACCGGGACGGCTGTTCGGTCGAGCTCGATCTCCGCACCGTCATTCAGTGCGTCGGCGCCGTCCGTCACCGCCGGCGTCAACTGCACGAAGCGGGCCGAGACCAGTGACTGGGCAACGATCACCGCTTTCGCGTCCTCGGCGACGGGAACCTCGCGCGCCAATTTCAGTTCGACGCGCATTCGATCTCCCTGTGGGGCGATCTCGGTGACGCGGCCGACGTCGACTCCCACGACACGAACGTCGTCACCGACATACAGACCAGTCGTCGAGGTGAAGTAGGCGGTCACGTTGTAGTAGCGCAGATGTTGCACCGCAAGGTATCCCGACGCGACGACGATCGCCGCGCCGACGACGCTTCCACCGACGACGGCGATTCGACGCCAGTTCACCGGTTTGCGAACTCGTAAGGCACCCATCATCGAACCTCCGGAATCGGTAGCGGCGCAGGTGGTAGCCCGAACATCGCGTTGATCAACGGTTGGGTGTATTGCGCCGGTACCAGGTTCTGGACGTAGGCGTAATAGAAGGGACCGCTGGCCACGGTGTCGCCGAGCGTGCCCACGTACGTACCGAGACCGTCGATTCCCTGAGAAAGGTTGTCCTTGTTGTTCTGCAGAATGCCGACAACCGTGTCGAGTTTGCCGAGGACCGGTTGCAATTGCGCCTCGTTGTCGTGGACGAGTCCGCTCAGCTGGGTCGACAACGCCGAGATGTTCGTGATCACTTCCCCCAGCGCCGCCTGTCGCCGATCCAGTTCTCCCAACAAGGCGTTGCCGTCGACGAGTAGCGCGTTGACCTGTGGTCCACGCTCGGCCAGCGTCCCGGCGACGTCGTTTGCATCGGACAGCAAGGTGCGCAACATGTCGTCGCGTCTATTGACGCTGTCGGAGATCCGTGCGACACCGTCCAGCGCCGGCCTCAGGTTCGGCGCACTGTCGGACATCACCTGCCCCACTGCGTCGAGCGATTCGGAGAGTTGGTCGAGATCGATGTCCTCGACCGTCGTGGTGAGGTCACCGAGCACGTCGGGCAGCGAGTACGCCGATCTTGTTCGCTCGACCGGGATCTCGCCGCCGACCGCGATCCTTCCCGGACCGTCCAGATCGAGCGATACCGCTCGCTTGCCGAGCAACGACATCGTGGTGACGGCCGCCGATGTGCTTTCTCCCAAACCGATCGAGCCTTCCAGTGTGAAATCCACGCGCGCGAGTCCGTGCTCGACCTCGATCCGGTCCACCGTTCCGATCTTCACTCCGGCGGCGTTGACTTCGTCTCCCGGCGCGAGACCGCTGGCGTCGGCGAACACCGCGCTGTACCCGACACCCGATTTCAGGAACTGCAGATTCTGATACTGGAGCGATGCCAATACGACGGCGGCCGTGACGACCAATCCCACGACCCCCACGCGTACGGCCTGGCTCTGTGCCATCTCTCTCATCGTGGTGCGCACCTTCCGGTCGTCTGATCCACCAGGTCGACAGTGAGCGGCGTACCGTCGGCACCGTCGACCTTCAGTGCGATTCCGCACAGATAGAAGTTGAAGAACGACCCGTACGAGCCGACGCGGATCAGCTGCTTGTAGTTCGAGGGCATGGACGCGAGAATCCGATCGAGCTCACTTTGTTGCTCGATCAGCGGATTCAGGCTTGCGTCCAGATTCGACAGGTTTCCCGCGATGTCCGGGCGAACTCCGGCGAGGAGATCGGCGAAGGTGCCTGATGCGGTGTTCACACTCTCGACGGCAGTCCCGATCATCTCCCTGTCCGCCGCGAGCCCGCTGACCAGCTGTTGTAGGTGATCGAGAGTGTCACTGAACTGACCACCGCGGCTGCGCAATTCACTGAGCACACCGTCGAGGTTGCCGATCACTCGACCGATCAGTTGGTCGCGGTCTGCGAGAGTGTTCGTGATCGATCCGGTGTGCGCCAGCACCGATGCCACAGTTCCGGACTGGCCTTGAAACACCTCCAGCAAGGACATCGACAACGCGTTGACCTGCTCCGGGTCCAGGGCTTGAAACAGCGGCTTGAAACCACCGAGTAGCGCATCGAGGTCGAGTGCCGGTGCGGTGCGATCGACGGGAATGCTCTCGTCCTGTGGCTGCGGTTCCGCGATCCCCGGATCGTCGAGCAGTTCGAGGTATCGATTACCCACCAGATCCTGATATCGAACAGCGGCTCTGGTCGATACAGTCACGGTGTCACCCGTATCCACACTGAAACTCACGTGGGCACGGTGATTCCCACCGAATTCGACGGAGCCGACAGAACCGACCGGCACACCCGCGATGCGCACCTTGTCGCCGGCTCTGAGCCCGGAGGCGTTGACGAACTCCGCCGAGTACGACCTCGCGTCGCCACCTCGCATCTGGCCGAACACGAGGATCAGCCCGGCGTTGACGAGGATCATCACCAGAACAAAAATTCCGAACTTGACGGTGTACCCACGAACTTTCATCGGATCTCCGTCCCGAACAGGTAGCTCATCAGATCCGGGACCGTGTTCATCGGTTGCCCACCATTCGGCTGACGCTCGGGCGCAAACGGATTCACCCCGGTGTCGGTCACCAGGTACGGAGCATTGACGTTCGGGTCGCGCAGTGGAAGACCCATACACTGCGGGCCACCTGTTGCCGCGACCTTCGGAAGGTCGTCGGGATATCGGTACGGTTCGGTTCCGGCGATCAGACCGATCGACATCTTGATTCCTGGTTGTCCGTTGTAGGCGCCGTCGCCGATCTTCTTGCTCTCCTGCAGTCCGTGGAACATGCAGGGAATCACCGGGGAGTATTCCTCGAGCAGTGCGGTGGTCGGCCGCAGTAACGACAGAACGGTGTCGATACCGTCGGCGTTGGCTCCCAGTACATCTTCTCCGGTGCGGGCGACCCCGATCACGTTGAGCAAGAGGAGATCAAGATTCTGCTGCTCGTCGAGAACAGTGGTTCCCGTCGTCGTGAGCGAGTCGAGGGTGTCCATCAAGTCGAGAACAGCGTCGCGGTAGGTCTGTGTGACGGCTGGTAAATCAGTCAACACATGATCGAGAGCCTCACGTGCAGTGTTGAATTCGAGCAACGAGGAATCTGCTTGTTCGAGTGCGACCCCGAGCCGTCCGCCGCGTCCTTGCAGAGCAGTCGAGAGGGCACCCAATGTCGAATCGAGCTTGCCCGGGTCCACCGTCCGGAGCACGGTGGTGAGTTTCTCGAACACCGTGTTCAGCTCGACAGTCACCCGGGATGCGTCGATCGTCGCCCCGGCGGCAAGTCGCGCGCTGCTCGGCTGCTCCGGCGAGGACAGGCTGACGAACTTCGCGCCGAAGGCCGTGTTCGACGTGATCGCCACATCCACGTTTGACGGAATCGATTCGAGCGCTTCGGGATCGATCGACAACGACAGTTGTGCGGTAGCGTCGTCAGTCGGCGTGATGGACTCCACCGAGCCCACGGTCACCCCGGCCATCTTCACCCGCGCGCCCGGATCCATCACGAGCCCCGCGCGCTCCGCGATCACCGTGATCGGGACGCGAGCGACAAACACCTGGTTGAAAGACGCGACCGACAAAGCGATGACCCCGACGATCGCCGCAGCCAAGCCCAGAGCAGCCAACTTGTAGCCGTATCTGTGCACGCAGTCCCCCTAACCGGACAGATTGAAGTTGCCGGAACCGCCGTAGAGCGCGAGTGAGACGAGCAGGGTCACCGCCACGACGCAGATCAGCGAGAGCCGAACCCCGCGGCCCACTGCAGTTCCCACGCCCGACGGTCCCCCGGACGCGTTGTATCCGTAGTACGTGTGGATCAGCATCACCAGTAGTGCCATCACGAGCACTTGAACGAAGGACCATGCGACGTCGACCGGATCGAGGAACGTCGTGAAGTAGTGGTCGTAAAGACCGGAGGATTGACCGAACAGCACGACCGTGGTGAATCGTCCGGCCAGAAATGATCCTACGAGCGCCAGTGAGTACAGCGGCAAGATCGCGATCATCCCTGCGGTGACGCGGGTGCTGACGACGTACGGGACCGAACTGATCGCCATCGATTCGAGGGCGTCGATTTCCTCGCTGATGCGCATGGCACCGATCTGCGCGGTCGAACCTGCTCCGATCGTGGCCGACAGGCCGATTCCCGCGATGACCGGCGCAGCGATACGAACGTTGATGAAGGCGGAGAAGAATCCGGTGAGCGCTTCGACTCCGATATTTCCCAGCGAGCTGAAACCTTGGATCGCAATGGTGCCGCCCGAGGCTAGGGTCAGAAATCCTACGACCGCAACCGTGCCGCCGATCACTGCCAAAGCTCCGGTGCCCATGCTGATCTCGGCTACCAGCCTCAACACTTCCTTCGGGTGTTTGCGAATTGCCCACGGGATGTGAGCGATGGCGCGCGCGAAGAAGACAGCTTGTCGCCCGACGTCGTCGATCGAGCGTGACGTTCGAGCCACCCGCGCCCGCGTGCGTCCGAACTTGCCGATTTGTGCCAGCGAATCCGACAGCGTCACCTCGATCACCCCGCCGTCAATCGGATGCCGACCGCGGTGACGATGGTGTTGACGACGAACAACGCCATGAACGCGTACACCACCGTTTCGTTGACGGCCTCCCCCACGCCTTTCGGCCCACCCCGTACCGACAGACCGCGATAGCAGGCCACCAATCCCGCCAGCATCCCGAACAGTGCAGCTTTGACCATCGACAACGCCACCTCGGGCAGGCCGGTCAGCAACGTGATTCCCTCGACGAAGGCGCCAGGGTTCACGCCCTGGAGAAACACCGAGAAGGCGTAACCGCCGGCGATGCCGATGACGCAGACGAGTCCGTTGAGCAGCAAAGCCACCACGGTCGACGCGACCACCCGCGGAATCACCAACCGATTGATCGGATCGATCCCGAGCACCTCCATGGCGTCGATCTCTTCACGAATCGTTCTCGATCCCAGATCGGCGGCGATGGCTGTCGCGCCCGCACCTGCCACGATCAGCACCGTCACCACCGGACCGACCTGAGTCACGGCACCGAGCGCGGCCCCGGCGCCGCTGAGGTCGGCGGCACCGATTTCGCGGAGAAGGATGTTGAGGGTGAAACTCACCAGGACCGTGAACGGCACGGCTACCAACACTGTCGGCACGATCGACACCCGGGCGATCATCCAACTCTGCTCGAGAAACTCCTGCACCTGAAAGCGGGTGCGGAACAAGCCCACTGCGACATCGGCGCCCATCCGGTAGAACTGGCCGAGTTCGCGCATCGGGCCCGCAAGTGCAACTCTTCCGCTGTACACGTCAATGCCCCGAAGGACATGACGTGGAGTTGCCGTAGTCGACCTTGAATTCCTTGATCCCATTGAGCCAACCGGACGAGAGCCTGCTCGGATCGCCGAGCTTGCTGATGTCGGGCATGTGATCGGCGATCTTGCCGAAGATCAGATCGACCTCCATTCTGGCCAGGTTGGCGCCGACACAGTAGTGCGGTCCGGTTCCTCCGAACGCGAGGTGCGGGTTCGGGTCTCGGGTGATGTCGAAGACGTCGGGGTTCTCGAAGACGGTTTCGTCGAAGTTCGCCGAGCCGTAGAGCAGTACGACACGCTGCCCCTTCGCAATCGCCGTGCCGGCAATCTGTGTGTCCACCACTGCTGTTCGTTGCATCGACGTCAGTGGCGAAGCCCAGCGGATGATCTCGTCCGCGGCGGTGCGCGGACGCTCACGCTTGTACAGTTCCCACTGATCCGGATGCTCGAGAAATGCCATCATGCCGAGTGTCGTTGCGTTGCGCGTCGTTTCGTTGCCTGCGACAGCCAACATGATGACGAAGAAACCGAACTGTTCCGGGGTGAGTTTCTGTCCGTCGATGTCGGCATGCACCAAGCGCGAGATGATGTCGTCGAGCGGTTCCTCCCGTCTCGCCTCGGCCAGTTGATAGGCGTAGCCCAGGATCTGCGCCGACGCCATCCGAGACTCGCCGGCGAGCGACTCGTCATCGTATCCCGTCATCTGATTCGACCATTCGTACAGCTGACGGCGCCCGTCCTGCGGTACACCGATCAGATCCGAGATCGCCTGCATCGGTAACTCGCTGGCGACCTGGCTGACAAAATCACCGCTACCTTCCGCCACGGCAGCCGACGCTATGTCTTCTGCCCGCGCTTCCAGCCCGGCCCGCATCGCTTCCACCGACCGCGGAGTGAACAAGCGCGCCACCAACTTGCGCAGCTGTGTGTGCTCAGGGGCGTCCTTGTTGATGAGGACGTGTTTTGTCGCCTCCAACTCCTCCGCCGAGATGTTGTCTTCATGCCGCGGAATGCAGCCGTTGACGTTGCTCGAGAACTCCTCGCTGCGCAACGAGACGTCGCGGACGTCTGCGTGGCGGGAGACAACCCAACAACCACCGTCGTGAAATCCGCCGGTACCCGGTTCCTGGGCGTTCCACCAGACCGGAGCGCATCGTCGTAGTTCGGCGAACTCGGCAAGCGGGACGCGCTCGCCGTACAGATGCGGGTCGGTCACGTCGAACCCGTCGGGAAGGTCGATCTCAGGCATTGCAGATGCTCCTTTACGGATGGGTGCCGGGTGCCGGGTGTTGCGTGTGAGCGCTATTCGATCCGGTGGACCGGGTCGCTGTTCTGTGAGAACTCCTTGGCCCAGCGGTAGTCCGGCTTGCCGCTCGGCGCTCGAACGACCTCGTCGGCGATCCAGAAGGAACGCGGAATCTTGTAGCCGGCAAGCTGAGTGCGGGTGTGTTTTTCGATGGAATCGAAATCCGGTTCCACACCATCGCGGACGCGGAGCACCGCCGCCACCCGATTGCCCCACCGCTCGTCGGCAATGCCGATCACTGTTGCGTCGTAGATGTCGGGATGGGCCTTCACCACTGCTTCGACCTCTTCCACGAAGACTTTCTCACCGCCGGTGTTGACCACCATGTTTCCCCGGCCGAGGAGAGTGACCGAGCCGTCGTCCTCGATCCGCGCTCGGTCTCCGGTCACCACTGCCCGCGCGCCGTTCACCTCTCGGAATATCTCCGCCGACTTCACCGGATCGTTGTAGTAGCCCAGTGGGACGTTGCCGAGTTTCGCCAACCATCCTTCGGCCCCCGAGCCCGGCTCCAACACACGGTTGTCGTCGTCGACGACGACCGTGAATCTGTTGGCGCCCACTTTGGGTCCGCCACGCTGCTCGAGCCCTTTGGTTGCGAATCCGATTCCGCCGAAGCCTGTTTCGGACGATCCAACCGAATCGGAGATCATCAGATTCGGAAAGACGTCGAAGAACGCGTCTTTGACCGATCCGGAGAAGAGCGCAGCGCCGGAGGCGAGCACAGCCAGGCTCGACGCATCCGGTTGCAATTCGTGATGGGCTTCGACCAGTGGACGGCCCACGGCGTCGCCGGTGATGACCATGACCTGGGGCCGATACTCGGCGACGACTTTCCAGACCTGCGCCGCATCGAACTTCGGTTCGAAGATGACGGTGTTTCCGGAGAACAGAGCGTTGAACGTCGGCATCAGTGCCGAGGTGTGGATCAGCGGTGGAAGCATGCACCACCGCATCGGTTCGGCTGCCGCGGCGCCACCGCGCGACTGCTGGTACTCGTCGGCGATCGGCTCACCCGAATAGAAGTCGTAACCGCCGGCCAACACGCGCCAGATGTCTTCCTGCCGCCAGACGACGCCTTTCGGTCGTCCGGTTGTTCCGCCGGTGTAGAGAACGTAGACGTCGTCGCCGGAACGCTCGGGAAAAGCATGTTCACCTACGCGCAGCGGGGATTGGTTGCCGAGCGCATCCTCGTACGCCACTGCCCCCGGAATCGACGGTTCGTTCCCGAGAGCGAGTTCGTCCGCCACCTCGATCACGTACTTGACCCGCGGCGCGGACACCAACGCCTCGGCGACCCGCTCAGCGAAACCACGATGGAATACCAACGCCGTGAGATCCGCATTCTCGTACAGATAAACCAATTCGTCGCTCGTGTAGCGGTAGTTCACCGTGATGGGAACGCCGCGGATCTTGAAGGCCGCGAGGACAGCAACCATCGCCTCGATCGAGTTGTGCAGTTGAATACCGATGTGCGAACCGACACCCAACCCGACGGACTGGAAGTAATGCGCCAATCGGTTGGCCCGCTCGTCGAGCTCACGGTATGTCACCTCCTCGCCGGAAACGATCAGCGCGAGGCGATCGGGCATCACATCGACGGAATGCTCGAACAGGTCTGCAAACGTGTACGCCATAGGTTGAGTCCTTCGGGTTCGGCCGGTCAGACGACGAAGAGAGGCAAAGGGATTCCGCGATCTTCGAATACGAATGCCGCGCCGGTACTGACCTTCGTAATGGCGACTTCGACGCATTCCGGAGCGGGAGCTTCGGTGATGTCGACGGCCAGAAGGAGCCCCGCGGCATCTTCGGCCACCACTCTCACGGTGAAGTGAGGATTCACGCCGCGGACCAAAGCCTGGAGGGGATCGAGGTGCTCGCTGCCGAGCAAGGTCGGCCAACCGCCGTCGCGGTCGACAAGAGCGTCTCGCGAGATCCACAGCTCCAGAGCACCGCCGTCCGGTCGGATCTCACTCTCCACATACTGCTTCGGATTCAGCAATGGATGCACGGACAGGACCAATGCCAACGATTCCAGAGTCGAAGGAAGCCCGAGCGCATCTCGAATACGCTGTGCCGCAACTCCCGCGATTCCGGTCAATTGCTTTCGCGTGATCTCGCGCGCCTTGTCTTCGTCGGCACGGCGGCGAACCGCTGCCAGAAAGCCCAACGCCAACAGATGATGCTGCACGCAGATCTCCTCTGCGATACGAACCAAGGCTGATCGCGAGAAGTCGGAAAACCTCAGGTCGGACAACAACGGACCCGAGTAGTCCGCCCTACCGTCCCCACCGTGATCGATCGGGCTCAGCTCGACCGTCACCGCGGCGGTGCATCCGATCTGCTCGGTGTGCGCGGTCATCACGGGAGGCGTGTGCGACGGGTCGATGGAAACGGTCCAGGCGCAGTGCGGATGTCGGTCCGCGGGCCTGCGCGGTGGTCGGTGAATCGGCCGGATCTGGGCGTGCGGGTTGGTCGCGATGGCCGTCGCATCGAAAGTCGGATCCTCGATGTCGTGACACATCGAGGTCACGAACTCATCGCCCAACGGCTCGACGTCCATGAGTGCTCCGCAATGATCGAGCCAGAATTCACCGTGCAGCGGATCGTCGACCCGGTATCGAAAGTCCATGAACTGTGGCGGAGCGCCGATGTCGAGTTGTAGCCCTTTGAAGATCGTCACGACGTCGTCGCCCTCGTATCCGAGGGCCTTCTGCATGCGGCGGGTGTACCAGGGACTGGCCGATTCCCACTCCTCGACGGCCACCTGCGCCATACCCTCGCGTCCGAATTCGACGATCAGATGCGCCATGCCCGAGCGATCGATCAGCTGCCCACACAGGAGCAACTCGGGCACCAACACGGCAAGGTCGCGCTGCGAGAGTGTCTCGAAGGAATCGCGTACCGTCATCGGACTCACCACAGCGGGACCGGCGCGGTGCCCACCGGATACCAGCCCGGTAGCGGGTCGCCCGAGATCGATCGCTGGACCCGGCCCTGCATCCCCTTCGAGAGAGCGTTGTTGCCGATCATCTCCATGAACAGTGCCGACACGTTCCCGAAGTCGAAGAAGTCACGCTGCCAGGACCATTGGAAGTCCCCGCCGTAACGGAACCAACTACCGCCGATACCGTAGACGGAGTAGTTGCTCCCGTCCTCACGCTTGGCATCGGAAATCTGCTTCCACAAGCCGATCACGTTTCCGCTACGTTCGTCGATCACAAAGTCTTGATACGGGTACTCCCAACCTTCGAGGCCCTTCATCTCGAGGCCGAGCGCGACTTCGCGAATCTCCTCGCGCCCCACTGCCATGAAATCCTGCTTGGGACCGTAGTTCCACCCGTACGTGGCGTCCTCGGTGTACATGTCCGCCAACGGTTTCCAATCACCGGCGGCTTCGGCCTTCTTGTTCGCCTCGATCCAGCGTTGGACCATCTCGTCGAGCTCTGCGCGGTCGAAACCCGTCATCTGAACTTCCTCCCTCGAGTACTTGAATTCGCTGCAATCAATCGACAATCCGCTGTAATCAGTCGACAATTCTCAGGGCGCCGGTCGGGCAGTACCTGACCGCCAGCTCGGCTTCACCGCGGAGCGACTCAGGTGGGTCCGAGTCCAGAAGACTGACCTTCCCCCGCTTCGGGACGACAAAGATCTCCGGTGCCTCGAGCTCACACGCCGCATGGCCTTGGCACAGGTCGAGGTCTACTTCGACGTGCATGATCACCCCTCACGCCCGGGACGTGTTCTGCGCCGGTACCTCACCGCGCACGGCTGCTGCAACTGGACGACCATCTTGCTGTGGTCGTTTCGGTAGGACTCCGACGGCTGCGCCATCTCGAACTCGAAGTCCCGCAGCAGGATCGAGAAGATCGCTTTGAGCTGCATCTGGGCGAATGCAGCACCGACGCAGCGATGCCGGCCGGCTCCGAACGGAATCCACGTCCAGCGGTTGACGATGTCCTCTTGATTCGGGTCGATGTACCTCCCGGGATCGAAGGTGTCCGGTCGGGGGAAGTCCTCGGCGATTCGATTGGAGATCGCGGGCGTCGCAGCGACAAGATGGCCCTCTCGGATCTCGAAGCCGCCCACTTCGAAATCTCCACGTGCCACCCGCAACAGGATGATCAACGGCGGATGCAGTCGAAGGGTTTCCTTGACCACGGCCTCGAGAACCGGAATCTGGCGCAGGACATGAAAACTGATGTCGGCGCCGTCGGAGTACAGATTGTCGAGTTCGTCGACGACGTCCGTCATGGTGTCGGGATGCCGCAACATCTCGATCAGCGACCACGCTGCCGTGCCGGAAGTCGTGTGGTGGCCGGCGAACATCATCGAGATGAAGATGCCGGTGATCTCGTCGGCACTGAACCGGAGGTCGCCGTTCTCGTCCTTGACCGAGACCAACACGTCCAACATGTCGCGGTCCTCCTTGCCCTGCGGAGGATTCGCGATGCGCCCGTTCATGATGTCCTGTACCAGAGCGACCAACGCCAACCGGGCCTCGTCGCGGCGGCGGAAACTCTCGATCGGCGCGTACGGATCCACGAAAGCCAATGCATCCGTTCCCTGTTCGAGTTCGTGATACAGCTTGGCGAAGCTATCGTCCAGTTCGTCGCGGAACTTCTTGCCGATCAGGCACGCCGACGAGGTGTAGATGGTCAGCTCGGCGAAGAAGTCGAGCAGATCGATCTCGCCTTCGTCTCCCCACTGCGCGACCATCGCCTCGACCTCGCGGCCGATCGTGGCGGCGTGCCCGCGCATCTGTTCGCCGCGCAGAGCCGAGTTGTGGAGCATCTCCTTACGCCGCTCCGGGCTGGCATCGAAGACGACGCCTTCACCGAATATCGGCTTCATGAAGGGGTAAGCCGCTTGTTGGTCGAGATCCTCGTCGGTGGAGCGGAAGAAGAACTCGTTTGCCTCAGCTCCGGACAGCAGGATCACTGTGCGGTCGGCAAGTTGAAAGGCGCCGACGTCACCACATTCCTCACGCACCCGGCGCATGAGCGCTATCGGGTCGGTTCGCAGTTCCTCGAGATGCCCGTGCGGGAGATCCCCGCCGGACACCCGCGGCGGCTCGGGCAGTGTTCGCGACGTCTCCTGCACTCCGTGCGTCATGTCGTCTCCTGTGAGTTCGCAGTGGGAAGTTTGTCCAGTGGTGCCTCGGGCTGAACTTCGACGAGCACGATGTGTGCTCCTCGCGGCGCCGACACAACGGCGACGATGGCATTGGCGATGTCCGAGGCGCGCAGAAAGTAACCATGGCGGGCGAACCCCCACTTACTCCACGATTCCCCAACCGGTCCGATGATCTCCGGCGTCGTGTCCATCCCCATGCCGGTCAGTGTCGGCCCGGGTCGCACGATCGACGCGCGAATGCCTGTTCCTTCGAGCTCCATTCGCATCTGGCGCCCCATTGCTTCGAGCCCGGCCTTGGCCGCGTCGTAAGCACCCATGAGTGGACGCTGGCGCTCGGCACAATCCGAGCCGATCAGTACGAAGTCACCGCGCTGTCGTTGCCTCATGCCGGGGAGTACGCGATGCGCCAATCGCTGCGCACCAACGAGGTGGACTTGGATCTGCCGTGAGAACGCCTCTGGATCCATCTCGTCCGCAGCCCCGAATTCGAGGTCACCGGCACCGGAGACGACCATTTCGGTGGGACCGTGGACTGCCTCTGCGGCCGAGACGAATCCGTCGACCGAATCACCGTCCGTGACGTCGAGGAAGTGGGCGAACGCTTCACCACCATTGCTGCGGATCTTCTCGGCGATGGCTTCACATTCGGTGACTCGACGCGCACCGAGCGCAACCGGATGGCCGAGTTCGGCCAGGGCATACGCAGTAGCGGTGCCGATTCCCGACGATGCACCACTGATCAATGCCGGCCGGCGAACTGGATTAGGTTCGAAACGAGGCATCAGCGCACCTGCACTTTCACCGGCAGGGCCGCAAAGCCCCGGACGTTTGTCGAATGAACACGCTCGATTCCGGACTCGTCGACTTCGTAGTCGCTGACCCGACGCCCGAACTCTGCGAGGGCGATCTTGGCTTCGAGCTTGGCAAGGTGGGCACCGAGACAGAAGTGCACGCCACCACCGAAACTCGCGAGTTTTCCCGACGAACTCCGGCCGATCTGGAAGCTGTCGGCATCCTCGAAGACGTCGGCGTCTCGGTTGGCCGATCCGATCAGGAGCAGGACCTTCTCCCCCGCCGGAATGGTGCGTCCGTGATATTCGAGGTCGACAACCGAAGTCCGAGCCACGATCTGGCTCGACGTGTCGTAGCGAAGAGTCTCTTCCACCCATTCCGAGGCTCGTTCGGGATCGTCGAGAACCGGTGTGATCTGCTCCCGGTGGTGCGAACCCCAGTACAGAGCGTTTCCGAGAAGCTTGGTCGTGGTCTCGTTTCCGGCCACGACCATCAGAAACATGAATCCGAGGATCTCCTGGTCCGAGAGTTTGTCTCCGTCGATCTCGGCATCGAGCAAGGCCGAGGTCAGATCGTCCGTCCGCGATCGGCGACGCTGCGCGATCATCTCCTTGTAGTAGCCCATCAAACTGATCGAAGCCTCCACCGCAGGTTGCGGCACGTCGAGAACACCCGCCTCTCGGTGCACCACCAGATCCGCCTTGCGCCGCAGTTCGGCCCTGTCGGATTCGGGAACCCCCATGAGTTCGGAGATGACGTCCATCGGCAGCTTTCCCGCCACCTCCGTAATCCAGTCGAACTCCCCCGCGCCCAACGCAGGTACCAGATGTTGCTTCGTGAGTTCGAGGATCCGGCCGTCGAGCTCCGCAACCCGTCGCGGTGTGAATCCGCGAGAAACCAACTGGCGCAACCGCATATGGCGGGGATCGTCCATCGCGAGAAACGACATCACATAATGCGCGTGTGGACCGTAGGCTGCGGGGTCGAGCGATACCCCGTTGGCGCTCGAGAGACGCTTGTTGTCCTTGAACCCGTCGACCACGTCCGCATATCGCGACAACGCCCAAAAGCCAACGTCCGGATTGTGATACAACGGTGATTCTTCGCGCAGACGCTTGTACGTCGGATACGGATCGTCGTGAAAGTGGTAGTCGTACGGATTGAAGACCACCGGATCGATCAAAGCTTCTGTCATGATTTCTCCAGGATCAGTAGAGCTGAGGCCTCGAGGCGTCCAGCGATTTGCGCGTAGGTTCCGTAGCCGATCCCTGCTCGCAGAAGCGCCCCGGCATAAAGCATTTCGAGCGCTTCCAACACTTCGGGTTCGCCATTCGGATCCAACGCCGAAGCGAGTCGTTGATGGATCTCGAGTCCGATCCGCCCGCGAAGATGTTCCACTTCAGGATCGGATCCGAGCAGTGCATTGGTCACGGCGGCCGATACCTCCGGTTCGTCCGCGAGAAGCAGCGCGATGTTTCGAAGTACAGACAGCACGTGCGCGGTGCGATCCAACCCTGAGCCATCAGGCGCCGACGAGTTCTGAAGTCTTCGCCAGAAAACCTCTGCGACCAGATGCTCTTTGGACGCGAAATACGTGTAGGCGGTCGCAGTTCCTACACCCGCTTCGGCCGCAACCGAACGGACAGTCAGTCCGGAAAACTCCTGTTTGCGTAGAACTTTCACTGTTGCTTCGGCAAGCCTGGCCACAGTTTCCGCCTGTTTGCCCGTGAGGCGCCTGCGAGTGGATTCATAGACAATCGATCCCCCGCCACTTGAATCGCCCCGTTTGCTGGACACGTGTCTGGACGTTACTACAGCACCCTGTCCAGGGCAACGAAATGGGGAAACTTCGAAAATTCACCACTCACAGGCAGCCACGAAGCGAAAAGTTCTACTACAGACCGATCTTCATCCCGGCACCAGCGTCCACGCGCAGTTGCTGGCCGGTGACGAATCGCGACTCGTCCGAGGACAGGTACACGACCGCATGCGAGATGTCCGCGGGCTCGACCCACGGGGTCGGCATCGCCTGCATGAACGGGAACGTCACTGCCGCATCCTCGGCGGTCGGATTCTCGAGGTCGGGACGGAACGTCCGGTACATCGGCATGCTCTGCAACATGTCGGTGTTCACGTTGGTCGGATGAATCGCGTTGACGCGAATGGAACTCGGCCCGAGAGTCAGTGCCAACGAACTGGTATATGCCTGAATCAGCTTCTTGGCCAGTCCGTATCCGTCGCCACCCGGACCCTGGAGCGCCTGCTGCCCGTTGAATCCGGTCTGTGGCACCAGACCGGCAACAGAGCCGATCGCGATGATCGAACCCCCTTCGCCGAGGTATTCCATCGACGCGTGCACTGTATTGACGACACCGAGAAAGTTCACATCGAACGCGTCGACGAAACCGGCAGTCGACACGTGCTTGCCGAGCGGACAGATACCGGCGTTCGCCACGACGACATGCAATCCGCCCAACTGACCTACCGCCTCGGCAAGTGCCGTTTCGAGTCCGGCGCGATCGCGGACGTCGACACGGGCCGTCACCACCTGCTGTCCGGCCTCTTTCACCAGTCGAGCCGTTTCCTCGAGATCGGCAGGACTGGCGAGCGGGTATTCGTTGCTGGCGATGTCTGCGCACAGATCGAAGGCGATGATGTGCGCGCCCTCCCGTGCGAGATGAACGGCATGACTGCGCCCCTGACCTCGAGCAGCACCGGTCACCAGCACCACTTTTCCGTCAACTCTGTTCATTTCGACCTCTCTCCCGTGTATGTGAAGGCGTGTACGTGAAGGCGTGCATGTGAAAGCGTGCATGTGAAAGCGTGGTTGTGAATGTGCGGTGAACCGTAGCCGCGCCGCCCCGGACACGAGGCGCTTTTCACCGAAGCAGATCCCGAGACGCTCTCGAAATCTCTTATGCCCCAGAAACCATTGCCTCAACCACGAGTGTGAACTAGAGTCCAGACACATGTCCAGAAAGAGAGGGTTCGCGTTATGACGCTTCGACCCGCAGACAGTTCTGCACTTCTCGTCGACGGAAAGCTGGTTCCCGGATCGGGTGGAACCTTCGAAGTTTTCAACCCGGCCACCGAGGAACTGATCGGCCGTGCGGCCGAAGGCACCACCGCGGACATGGATGCGGCCATTGCCGCGGCGCGCCGTGCGTTCGACGAGACCGAATGGGCACGCGATCACGGGTTTCGCGCTCGCTGCCTGCGCCAACTGTGCGACGCACTCCAGTCCCACATCGAGGAGTTGCGTGAGATCACCGTCGCCGAGGTCGGCGCACCCGTCATGCTGACGAGCGGTCCGCAACTCGAAGGCCCGATCGAAGATCTTCGATACTGGGCCGATCTGATCGAAACCTATTCGTGGGAACAAGATCTCGGGCACGCGTCACCCATGGGGATTCCGACCCATCGCCGCGTGCTCAAGGAAGCGGTCGGCGTCGTCGGCGCAATCACACCGTGGAACTTCCCGCACCAGATCAATTTCGCCAAACTCGGCCCCGCCCTCGCGGCCGGCAACACCATCGTTCTCAAACCCGCGCCGGACACGCCCTGGTGCGCCGCGCTGGTCGCCAAGGTGATTGCAGAAGAAACCGAGATCCCGGCGGGCGTCGTCAACGTGGTGACGTCGACAGATCACTCTCTCGGCGCGCAGCTGTGCAGCGATCCGCGCGTCGATCTCGTGTCCTTCACCGGTTCCACCGCCACCGGACGCACGGTGATGGCCGCGGCCGCGCAAACCCTCAAGAAGGTCTTCCTCGAACTCGGGGGCAAGTCCGCATTCATCGTCCTCGACGACGCGGACATCAAGGGTGCATGCTCGGTTGCCGCGTTCTCCGTGTGCGTTCATGCCGGTCAGGGATGCGCACTCAGTACCAGACTTCTTGTGCCGCGCGCTCGGTACGAAGATGCTCTGGCCGCGGCCTGCGCCGCGATGGCGGGTATCCGAGCCGGTGACCCCAGCGCGCGCGGAACGGTGTGTGGTCCGGTTATCTCCGCGCGCCAGCGCGCCAGGGTGGAGAGCTACCTCGCCCTCGCGGTCGAAGAGGGCGGCACGATCGTGACGGGTGGAGGCCGACCCGACGATCACCAGAGCGGCTTCTTCGTCGAACCCACTCTCATTGCCGGGCTGGACAACTCGTCTCGCGTAGCGCAGGAGGAGATTTTCGGGCCCGTTCTCGTGATCATTCCGTACGACAACGACGACGACGCTATCCGGATTGCCAACGATTCCCCCTACGGCCTGTCCGGGTCGGTGTGGGGCGCCGATCCCGATCGCGTCGCGCACGTCGTTGCCGGTGTCAGAACCGGAACGCTGAGCGTCAACGGCGGCGTCTGGTATTCGGCCGACGCACCGTTCGGCGGCTACAAACAATCCGGGATCGGCCGCGAAATGGGCCTCGCCGGTTTCGAGGAATACCTCGAAACCAAGCTCGTCGCTTCACCTTCCTGACATTCCACACCCTCACCCCACACCCTCACCACAGAATCATCACCACGAAAGTAGGTCGACATGGGACGTTTCGACGGTCGCACCGCGATAGTCACCGGAGCAGCGCAGGGTATCGGAGAGGCGTATGCCCGCGCTCTGGCTGAAGAGGGGGCCAACGTGGTCGTGGCGGACCTCAATCGCGAACTCGGTGAAGCTGTCGCCAAGCAGATCACGGCGGACGGTGGAAGTGCCGTGTTCAAGGACGTCGACGTCGCCGACGGGGAGTCGACTGCGGCACTTGCCGACTTCACGATCGAGCAGTTCGGTAGCATCGAGCATCTGGTGAACAACGCTGCCATCTACGGCGGAATGAAGATCGATTCCCTGTTGACGGTGGACTGGGACTACTACCGAAAGTTCATGAGCGTCAACATGGACGGCGCATTGCACGTGTGCCGGGCGGTCGTACCTCATATGCGCGCGAAGGGCGGTTCGATCGTCAACCAGTCCTCCACAGCAGCATGGCTGTACTCGAATTACTACGGACTCGCGAAAGCCGGCGTCAACAGCCTGACACAACAACTCGCGACCGAACTCGGCTGGTCGAACATCCGGATCAACGCCATCGCTCCCGGTCCCATCGACACGGAGGCGACTCGAACCGTCACCCCCGGCAACATCGTCAAGGACATGGTGAAGCGAATCCCGTTGCAGCGCATGGGAACGCCGGAGGATCTCGTCGGCATGTGCCTGTTCCTTCTCTCCGACGACGCAGGCTGGGTGACCGGGCAGATCTTCAACGTCGACGGAGGCCAGGTGTACCGGTCATGACGGAATCGGCGCCGAAAGCCAGCGCTTCGAAAACCAGACTGGGATACATCGGCCTAGGCAACATGGGCGCGCCGATGGCGCAGCGCCTCCTGGACTGGCCGGGCGGACTGGTGGTGTGTGATGCCCGCGCAGAAGCGCTCGAACCGTTCACCACTGCGGGCGCGAGCGCGGCATCGACGCCCGCCGACGTTGCAGCGCAGGCGAGCATCATCTCCGTCACGGTGCTCGACGACGCGCAGGTACGCGAGGTTGTGTGCGGGCCGCACGGGATCCTGTCGACCGCACAGCCAGGCACTGTCGTCGCGATTCACTCCACTATCTCGGACACCACGGCGGTGGAACTCGCTGACATCTGTCAACAGCGTGGTGTTCTGCTGGTCGACGCGCCGATCAGTGGCGGTGCCGGCGGCGCAGCGCAGGGCAGGCTGGCAGTGATGATCGGCGGCTCCGACGCTGCGTTCGAAGCCGTCCGCGAGCCCTTCGGATCCTGGGCCGAGCTGGTGGTTCACGCCGGTGACGTCGGCGCGGGAACGCGAATGAAGCTCGCACGCAACCTTCTTCACTTCGTCTCGTTCACCGCCACGACCGAGGCCGCGCGACTCGCCGAAGCAGCAGGACTCGATCTCCGCACGCTCGGAAAGGTCGTCAGGCACACCGATGCGATCACTGGTGGCGCGGGCGCGATCATGCTCCGTGACACCACCGCACCGGTCTCGGAGGACGACCCGTGGTTCTCGATACTGCGGCATGTTCGCAATCTCGGGGAGAAGGACTTGGCCTTGGCCATCAACCTCGGTGATCGGCTGAATCTCGACCTGCCGCTCGCGCACCTTGCGCTCGCCGGACTCGGTGCCGGTCTGGGCGTCGGGAATGACAGCGAAGACAGGCTGGCCGAACCTTCAACGGCGTCTTCGGCATCTACTACTCGGGAGCACGCATGACCGACACCACTCACATGACCGATGCCGGTGGAACCGACGAAAGCCGCATCTCCGAGGCCCGCGCTCGTGGCGTCGCGAAGATGAACGAGGTGTACGGCTGGGAGCTTCCCGCCGACGTTCCCGGCGACTTCTTCGCGGTCACCGCCGACCACCTCTTTGCCGACATCTGGACGCGACCGGGACTGTCGGTGCGTGACCGACGACTACTCCTGATCGGTGCCATCACCGCCCAGGGGCAGAACGATGTGGCAAAGATCCAGATCAACGCTGCTCTCCACAACGAGGAGTTGACCGAGCAGCAGTTCGAAGAGGCCGCGATCTTCCTGTGCCACTACGTCGGCTGGCCACTGGCCACCGGACTCAACAATGCGCTGATCGCCGTGAAGGCCGACAGACGTAAAGCCGCGCGCGCCAAGGAGAAGGCCGCGGCCGATTCCGCGAAAACGGACACCGACTGACTTTCGGTCGAGATACTGCCATCAGGGCATCAATCACACCCACCGATTCCCCCACCAACCAACCAGAAGAACGAAGGATCCGAATTCATGGCCGAGGCCAGCTCAATCCGTCCGCAGTCCGCCGCAAGCATCGAGCAGTGGGACTTCGAGGCTGACGTCGTCGTCGCCGGCTACGGCATTGCCGGAGTGAGTGCTTCGATCGAGGCCGCGCGAGCGGGCGCCGACGTATTGGTGCTCGAGCGCACGAGCGGCTGGGGCGGCGCTGCGGCGCTGGCAGGTGGATTCATCTATCTGGGCGGCGGGACCCCGTTGCAGCAGGCACTCGGGTTCGAGG
This sequence comes from Rhodococcus sp. 66b, assembly GCF_002076325.1. Classification (NCBI taxonomy): domain Bacteria; kingdom Bacillati; phylum Actinomycetota; class Actinomycetes; order Mycobacteriales; family Nocardiaceae; genus Rhodococcus; species Rhodococcus sp. 66b. Next base: position 49,041 of record NZ_MUZB01000015.1, on the reverse strand, counting down.
ACTCCCCCGCCAACATGAAATCATTCATGATGGCCGCACTCGGGCCCGGCGCCGACGAGGAGAAGATCACCGACTACTGCGAAGGCAGCGTCGAGCACTACAACTGGCTCGTCGACAACGGTGTGCCGTTCAAGGAAAGTTTCTACGGCCAACCCGGCTGGGAAACACCCTTCGACGACGGACTCATGTATTCCGGCGGCGAGAACTCGGCACCGTTCAACACGATCGCGACACCGGCCCCTCGCGGGCACGTGCCGCAGATGAGCGGCAAGCGCACCGGGGAGAAGGGCGGTGGTTTCATGTTGATGAAGCCACTGATCGAGACGGCCGAAATCCTCGGCGTACGAGCAGAATACGACATGCGAGTCCAGCGCCTGGTCGTCGACGGAGATCGAGTAGTCGGCATCATCGCCAAGCAGTACGGCAAGGAAGTGGCAGTTCGAGCACGCACGGGTGTCGTATTGGCGACGGGAAGCTTCGCCTACAACGAAGCGATGATCCAGTCGTACGCCCCACGGCTGATCGGGCGCCCCGGTGCGGCTATCGAAGAGCACGACGGCAAGGCCATCCAGATGGCGCAGGCACTCGGGGCCGACCTCGCACACATGGACGCAACCGAGGTCGCATTCTTCGGCGACCCCCAGTTGATGATCCGCGGCATTCTCGTCAACGGACGCGGCCAGCGCTACGTCAACGAAGACACGTATCCGGGAAGAATCGGCCAGGAGACGCTGCTGCGCAACGAGAATCAGGCCTACCTGATCATCGACGAAGCTTCCTACGAAGAGGGCTGCGCCGCCGACAGTTCCACACCGTTCTTCAGATTCCAGCCCAAGTGGGTGGCCGAGACCGTCGAGGAACTCGAATCCGACATGGGCCTGCCGGAAGGCACCCTTCAGTCGACGGTCGAGGTCTACAACCGGCACGCCGCCCGTGGTGAAGACCCGGTACTCGGTAAGAAGAAGGAGTGGGTCAAGCCGATCGGCTCACCCGTCGCTGCGCTCGATCTTCGCAATTTCACCGCCGGATTCACGCTCGGCGGCCTGCGCACGTCGATCAACTCGGAGGTCATCCACGTCTCCGGCGAACCGATCCCGGGTTTGTTTGCCGCTGGACGCTGCACCGCCGGCGTCTGCGCCGGTGGATACGCCTCCGGAACGTCCCTCGGTGACGGCAGCTTCTACGGGCGACGCGCGGGAATCAGCGCTGCCAAGGGCTGAGCGTCTCTTATCAAATGTCAGCATCCTCAATGTCAGCATCCTCGCTGCGACGTTCGAGGAACAACGTGTCACGCCACCTGCCACCGAGTTGAGCGATACGCGAGCGAGTGCCGACGATTCGGAATCCGACGGCCTGATGCAAGGCGACACTCGCCCGGTTCTCCGGGAAGATCGACGACTGCACCGTCCAGATCTCACTGGCGTCGGCGGCTTGCACCTGTCGGCGAAGCAGCAGCTTGCCTACGCCGCGCCCGCGAGCACCGCTACCGATGTAGATGGAGTTCTCGGCGACCCCTCGGTAGCAATCACGCGAGGACACCGGGCTCAGGCTCGCCCAGCCTTCGACTCGGCCGTCGATCTCGGCGACCCATCGATGATCGGGCAACCATTGCGCGTCGAGCTTCTCGGCTGACGGCACCGACGTGGTGAACGTCGCGGTTCCGGTGTCGATTCCTTCTCGGTAGATCGAGCGCACGGCATCCCAGTCGCCGGATTCCATGCGGCGCAGCACCACATCGTCGGGAAGAACTCCCAGTGTGTCTTCGACCGGGCCACGCGCAGCCACGACGGCGGCCGCTGCCATCAGATCGGAGTATGCCGTTCCGGCAACACTGACAACCGAAGTGCCTTCACGCACCGAAGCCTCGACAAAACCGACCTCGATCAAGGCCTCGAGGTGAGCACTCAGCGCCGACGGCTCGAGTGATGCGGAGTGTGCAATCGTGTCGACGTCGATCGGACCGCCGGCAGCGAGTCGGAGCACTCGCAGCCGCGTCGGATCACCAAGGCACGCAAACCTGCGCGCAAGTACATCGGTGTCGAGGGGCGCGAGTGTTTCTGAACTCATAGGGCGACTATAACGCCGCTGACCTGCAGTTCGGTCGGCTAGGTGGGGCGAGCGGGCCCCGAAGTGAGAAACAACTCAGCCGCCGATCCTCGGGTTCACCGGCTAACGCGCACCGATCGACTCGGCAATCATCGACCACGAGTTGTGAAGATCGTCCTGCCAATAACCCCAGGAGTGAGTGCCAGTTGCCCGGAAATCATAGGTGGCCGGGATGCCCAGGGAATCGAGCCGCTCGGCCAAACGCTGGGTGCACTGGTTCGTCCCGGCCTCGATGACTCCACCCACGATCACCTGGTTCGCCAGAACGCCGAGGTCGCCGTTGACCATCGGTCCGCCCAGATTCTCGTGTGGGCCGGGCAGGCCCGATCCATTGCTGATGTAGAGGTCGACCCCCCGCAATCTCTCGGCGTTGACCACAGGATCGTTGGCTACCCAGCCCGGACCGCCGGGCGGACCCCACATGTTGTCCACGTTGCCGCCGCGGAATCCGACGACGAATCTCACGTAGTCCTGACCGGGTTGAGTACTCGTCTCGGCGCACCCGCTGAAGGCGCCGACGGCACGGTAAACGGATGGCGCCGCCTCGGCCAGGCTCAGAACGGAGGTTCCTGCCATCGACAATCCGGCGACGGCATTCACACCCGTAGTCCCGAGCGTGGCATCGACGATCGGTGGCAACTCCTCGGTGAGGAACGTGGTCCACTTGTTCAGCCCGAGAACAGGATCGGGCTTCTCCCAGTCGGTGTAGTAGCTGTAGGCACCGCCGATCGGGTTGACGACGTTGACGTTCTTGTCGCCGAAGAAGTCGACGACGTCTGTGCGTGTCTGCCACGTCGCCGTGTCCTCGCCTCCGCCCGCGCCGTTGAGCAGGTAGAGAGTCGGCCGGGGCGCACTCGTGTCTGCCGGCCGAATCACCTCGAGCGGAATCACCTTGTCCATTGCAGCGGAGTAGACGTACATCGTCAGCTGACGGGCGTTGATTTCCTCGACGTGATCGAGAGCTGAACTGTCTGGAGGGGATGTTCGCGCCTGATCGGCCGAGGCAAGCGCCGCTTCACCGAACAATCCCGTCCATGCGACGAGGGCGACGACCAGTATCGCCCGAGTACGTCCGATCCTTCTCATTGCCGCTCCTCGTGCTCGATTGCGGTGCCCGGCAACAGCTCGGTGGCGCTCGCTTCACGGGCGTGCGGCTCGGTGGCTTCAAGTTGTCATGCCCGTTCGGAGTATCCGGAAAACATCGAGAGCACCCGAGCCATCTCCGGTCCGATGACCGCCATGGCCGGTGCCTCGATCATCTCGTTGTGTCCGCATCGCACCGGTACCTCCACGATCCGGCCCGTCACGAGCGGACGCCATTCCTGTGGCGACCTCTCCCGCGGAATCGTGTCGTCTTTTCCGTCAGCCGGGAAGATCAGCAGGTCTCCCTCGTAGATCTGGGGAACGAACTGGTGCGTGATTCTCTGCGAAGTCTCGTACCCTCTGGCAATCCGCTCGAGGTCCCGACCGTCGACTCCCGTCTCGGGCCCGAGCCTCCGGGCCAGCACGGCCGCCGCCTCGTCGAAGGTCAGATCTCGGTCGGTCTCGATCTCGAGGCCGAGTCCTCGCAGTAGGTCTCGGACGTCGAGTGCGGCTGACGCAGGGGCATCGCCGTTGTCGGGGTAGCTGTCCATCATCGTCAGTGTGGCAACTTCGCGGCCGGACGATTGCAGTTCGACGGCCATGGCGTGCGCGATGACTCCGCCGAGGGACCAACCGAGCAAGTCGTACGGCCCGTCCGGCGAAACGGCTTCCATCTCTTCGACGTAGCGATGCGCCAACTGTTCGATCGACTGATAGTCACCGTCGTCGCTGAGTGCGGGTAGCTGAAGTCCGTACACCGGTCGGTCCTCGGGCAGATACCGCACCAAGCCGGCGTACCCCCAGGACAGGCCGATACCAGGGTGCACGCAGAACAGCGGTCGCCCACTTCCTTCTGTCCGCAGCGGAACAACCACGGCGAGAAGCTCTTCCATGCCGGCGTCCACTGTCGGCATGTCGAGGCGTCGAGCGATTCCAGCGGGTGTCGGGTCGAGGAACATCCACTGAAGCGGAATTCTGCGTTGGAAACGGGAGTGCAGTGCGCTGACGATTCGGGTGGCTACCAGGGAGGACCCGCCCAGGTCGAAGAAGCTGTCGGTAGTGCTCACCCGGCTGACACCCAGAATCTCGACAAACGAGTCGACCACGGCGCGCTCGGTGTCGGTGACCGGCTCGCGGAACTCGGCTGCAGCCGAACTGAATTCGGGTTCCGGTAGAGCCTTTCGGTCGAGCTTGCCCACCGGTGTCATCGGAATCCGCTCGAGAAGTACCACTGCCGATGGAACCATGTGCGAGGGAAGTCGGTCGGCTGCGTACGCCCGTATCTCGTCGCTGTCGGAGGCGTCGGCAGCTGACGTACGCACGTACGACACCAGGACCGTTTCACCCGACGGTCCCGTGTAGCCGACAGTCGCGGCGAAGTCCACCGACGGATGGCGTGAGAGAACTGCATCGATTTCCCCGAGTTCGATCCGAAAACCACGGACCTTGACCTGGAAGTCGCTGCGCCCGATGTATTCGAGTGTGTGATGCACTCCATCGCCGGACCCAACGATTTTGGCACTGTCACCGCCGGATTCACGCCAACGCACGACATCTCCGGTGCGGTACATCCGGCGCCCCGGCGATCCGTACAAGCAAGCGACAAATCGTTCCGAGGTGAGCGACGCCCGATTATGGTACCCACGTGCCATACCTGGGCCGATGATGTACAACTCCCCCGGCACGCCCACCGGGACGGGCTGCAAACGCTCGTCCAGCACCAGGAAGCCGAAGCCCACTGCCGGCGAGCCGATGTTCACTCCCGCACCGGGTTTCATCGAATCGCTGACACTCGCCTGCACGGTGGTTTCAGTCGGGCCGTAGCCGTTGTGCAGCCTCCGACCCGGCGCCCATTGCGCGACGACCTCCGGCGGGCAGGCCTCGCCCACCAGATCGAGAACACGGAGCGCCTCGAAACCGTTGTCCCCCAACGCCGCCAGCGCGGTCGGTGTAATGGTGGCATGAGTGACCTGCTCGCGCCGGAAAACATCGGCCAATTCGGCGCCACCGTACACAGCAGGCGGAACGATCACGACTTGCGCCGAGGCGCTGAATGCCATCGTCAACTCGAAGATGGAAGCGTCGAAACTCGGCGATGCCAACTGTGAGACATGAGAGTCGTGAGTGACCTCGAACCTCTCACGAGTTTCGGCCGTGAAGCTCGCCAAACCTCGATGAGTAATGTTCACTCCCTTGGGTTTCCCCGTAGATCCCGAGGTGTAGATCAGGTAGGCCGGATGATCGAGGTTCAGTTCACCGGTTCGATCGTCATCGGTGATCGGTTCCGGCGACAGCGCGGCTACCCGCCGGGCGAAGTGTGGGTCGTCGAGTTCCAGCCAGGGAACAACGTCGGGTAGGTGAGTTCGGCTGGACTGAACGGTCAAACCGAGCGAGGCTCGGCAATCGGCGAGCATGTATTCGACGCGCTCGCGCGGATAGGCTGGATCGACAGGCACAAAAGCCGCTCCGGCTTTGGTCACCGACCAGATCGCCACCACCGATTCGATCGAGCGAGGCATTCCCAGTGCCACGAAGGTCTCCGGGCCCACACCGCGACCGCACAACTCCCGGGCAACACGATTCGACCACTCGTCCAGGTCGCGATAACTGAGCTGCCGGTTCTCGAGCGACAGGGCCACCGAGTCCGGATCGATCGCCACGGCGTCCGCCAACAACTCAGGCCACAATTTCGGAGCTACTTCTGGGAGCCCATGCGCCGGCGTCAACTCGCGACGTTCAAGATCGCCGAGTAGATCGATGTCACCGATCGGTACCTGCGGATTCCGGGTCACGGCCTCGAGTACACGAACGAACATGTCGGCAAACCCGCTGACCGTACCGGGGTCGAAGAGATCGGTGGCAAAGTCGACGGCTCCGCTCATTCCTCCCGGTGCACCGCGATCGTCGTACTCTTCGGCGAGGAGGAATTCCAGGTCTACCTTCACTACCTCGAGTTCTGGGTCGATCCCGCGGACTTCCAGTCCTGCCAGCTTCAGAATCGGCCGATCGTTGTTCTGGAATTCCAGCGACACCGAGGAAATCGGTGCATAGGCGCTCGACCGTTTCGGCCCGACCGCGTCCACTACCCGCTCGAAGGGAACGTCGGAGTGCGCGAACGCGGCGAGGTCGACTTCGCGGCAATGCGCAACCAACTCCCGGAACGATTGAGCCGGGTCGACCTGTGTGCGCAGTGCGAGCGTGCCGACGAACATGCCGACCAGATCATCGAGGGCACGATCTCCCCTGCCGGCGATCGGCGTTCCGATCACGATGTCGTCGGTGCTGCCCAAACGTGCCAGCAAGAGCGCGAGCGCTGCATGCACAGTCATGAATGCAGTGGACTCTTGCTGCCTCGACACGTCTCGGATACGGCGGTGAAGATCACTGCTGATCGAGAAGTGAATCCGCGAGCCGTGAAAACTCTGTTGTGTCGGCCTGTCTCGATCGAGGGGAAGTTCCAAGAGGTCGGGAGCGCCTGACAGTGCGCGTCGCCAGTAAGCCAACTGCTCGGTGATCACCGACCCAGGGTCGTCGCCGGAGCCGAGAATCTCCCGTTGCCAGAGCGCAAAGTCGGCGTACTGGACTGGAAGCGGCGTCCACTGGGGTTCCCCGCCGTACGCGTGGGCCTCGTATGCAATCATCACGTCTCGGGTCAGTGGAGACATCGAGAAGCCGTCAGCCGAGATGTGGTGCACCACTACGGCAAGTACGTGTTCGCGCTCATCGATGGTGAACAACGCTGCCCGCAGGGGAATTCGTGCGGCGACGTCGAAACCGGCCGAGACCATTCGGGCAAGCTCGTCACGGAGATGATGTTCGTCGGTCACCGATGTCTCGGCCAGTTGTGGGAGCGCGGCGCTTTCGGTGGGCACGATGTGCTGGACCGGTCCGTCGCCGTGGACCGGGAACATCGTTCGCAGCGATTCGTGGCGGGCGATGACATCGGACATCGCTGATCTCAAGGCCGGTTTGTCGAGTTCACCGCTCAACCGCACCACGAGCGGAATGTTGTAAGCAGGAGAACTGGTGTCGAGTTGATTGACGAACCACATCCGCTGCTGAGCAAACGACAAGGGGATGTTGTCGGGTCGGGGGCGCGGTTCCAGTCGCTCCGACCGTTCGGCGACCGACTGGTCGATCACCGTGGCCAACTCGGCCACCGTCGGCATCTCGAACAGGTCCCGCACGCCGACGGTAGCTCCGAGCACCGCACGTAGCCTCGCCGCGACCGAAGTGGCGCTCAGAGAATTTCCACCGAGCTCGAAGAAACTGATGTCGGTACCGACTCGTTCGAGGCCGAGCACCTCGGCGAACACGTCCGACACTGCCTGTTCGACCGGGCCGACAGGGAGACGGAAATCCCCTGTGGTCGTCTCGATTTCGGGTCTGGGCAATGCCGAACGGTCAACTTTTCCGACAGCGGTCAATGGTATGTTCTCCAGCACCGTGAGAACGGCAGGCACCATGTGCGAAGGCAAGCGCCGGGCCACGGCGCGAATCAGGAGCCTGGTGTCCAGTCGACCCGCGGTGGGCACGACGTACGACACGAGTCGGGTGTCTCCGGTGGGGGCGGAATCGGCAACCGTAACGGCAAATCCGACGTTGGGCTCCGACATCAGCACACTGTCGATCTCACCGAGTTCGACACGGAAGCCTCGAACCTTGACCTGGAAGTCGCTTCGCCCGACGTACTCGACACACATGTCCGCCGTCCATCGCACGATGTCGCCGGTGCGGTACATCCGCGTTCCTGGGTCGGCCGGATTGGCAACAAAGCGCTCTGCCGTCAACCCCGGCCTTCGGTGATATCCCCGCGCCACGCCTGGTCCGGCCAGATACAGCTCGCCGGGGACCCCGACGGGAACCGCTTGAAGTCGAGCGTCGAGCACCAGTTCACTGACGCCACTGACAGGTCCACCGATCGTGATGCGTTCCCCGGCGGTCATGGGCGGACTGACGTTGGACATGATCGTTGCTTCGGTCGGTCCGTACGCGTTGTACAGGCGGCGGCCAGGTCCCCAGCGAGCGACGAGATCGGGTGGGCACGCCTCGCCCCCGAATACGACTTCCGAAAGTTGTTCCAGCCCAGCCGGGTCCACCGTTGCCAATGCCGCCGTGGTGATGAACGCGTGCGTGACGGAGTGCTCGGCCAGAAGCTGCGCCAGGTCCTCGCCCCCGTAGATCCCGGGTGGAGCGATAACCATCGTCGCCCCGGCGCCGAAAGCCTGCAGATATTCGAAGAGCGACCCGTCGAAACTCGGAGTGGAGAAGTGCAGCGTGCGTGATTGTGGAGTTGCGCCGTAGCGTTCGCGTTGGTCTCGGGCGAAGTTGTCGAGCCCTCGCTGTGTGACCACGACTCCCTTGGGCACGCCGGTCGACCCCGAGGTGTAGACCACGTAAGCAGCTGAATCCAACCCGATCGGACGGAGTCGGTCGTTGTCGGTCAACGGGCTCCCCGAGAATTCCTCGCACTTCTTCGTGAAATGCGGATCGTCGAGAATCAGCCACTCCGCGATATCGGGCAATCGATCTCGGCCCGCGGTGGTGGTCAATCCGAAGCTGACCATCGAATCGATCAGCATGTGATTGATCCGCTCGTCGGGATAGGCGGGATCGATCGGCACGAATGCAGCGCCCGTCTTGGCGACGGCAAGTATCGACACCACGGACGTGAGAGAACGTGGGACACCGACTGCTACGTAGTCCTCGGTTCCCAGTCCTCGCGAGACCAGCACGCGAGCAATGCGATTGGAGAGGATGTCCAGCTCGCCGTAGGTCAGGCTGCCGTCCGCCGATTCCACGGCGAGCGCGTTCGGATCACGCTGGGCTGCCGCATCGAAGATCTCCGGGAAGACGCGCGACGACCCACCAGCCGTGCCACGGGCCGGCACCAATTCGGCACGTTCGGACGGGGCGAGCACCGACACCACAGCCAAGGGGCGATCCGGCTGGGCACACGCTTCGAGTACACGATGCAGTCGTCCGGCGATCTCTTCGATGTCGGCGGCACCGAAAACCTCGGGTAGGTACTCGAATTTCAGGCGGAGTCTGGTGTCGACCGATGCCACCAGGCTGAGCGGGTAGTGGGCAGCGTCCTTGGCTTCGACATCGATGATCCGGATCCCCGCGATATCGGTATCGGACGAAAGGCCCTGACGGTCAGCGGGATACGATTCGAAGACAGTCAACGTATCGAATCCGGTCTCCGGCCCCGTGGCTAGTTGGATCTCGGAAAGCCCGAGATAGTGATGATCCGACAGCTCTGCTTGCTCGGCCTGGATCCGCGCGAGGAGTGTGCCGATACTTTCTCTCGGGCGCAGAGTGATTCGGACCGGAATTGTGTTGATGAAAAGCCCGATCATGGTTTCGATCCCGGTCAGCTCGGGAGGTCGACCCGACACCGTCGCTCCGAACACCACATCGTCTCTCCCGGTCAGTGCAGCGAGGACGATCCCCCACGATGCCTGAACAATTGTGTTGATCGTCAGCCCGAGTTCACGCGCCATCCCGCGAAGTGAGGTTGTGAACTCCTCGTCCAGATCGAACACCCACTCGGCCGCCATGGTGGAGAGTCGACGAGATCGAACCGCCGGAGCCAACAGCGTCGGTCCTTCGACTCCGCTCAGCGTCCTCGCCCATACAGCTCGAGAAGCTTGCTGATCGCGGCGGCTCATCCAGGTCAGATAGTCGCGATACGCGCGCGCGTGAGGCAAGGCCGCCACTTCACCGTCAGCGGCATAGAGCGTCGCCAACTCCCGGATCAGCAGTGGCATGGACCAGCCGTCCAGAAGGATGTGATGGTTGGTGAGCACCAGCGTGAACTTTTCGGGGGCGAGAGCAATCAGCGTGAATCTGATCAACGGCGCCTGCGCCATGTCGAACGGGCGCGCTCGGTCCTCCGCCAGTGCTCGATCAAGATCCTGATCTGTTGCACCAGTGAGGTCGATTTCCTGCCACGGCGCTGCCACGGTGCTTCGGACCACCTGGACGGCACGGCCGTCCGCGCCGTGAAGGAAGGCGGTACGCAGGTTCTCATGCCTGTCGAGCAGCGCGTCGGCGGCGCGATGCAGGCGCTCCGAATCGACTGCGCCGGCTAGATCGAGAGCCACTTGTACGAGGTATGCGTCGACCGATCGTTCGGCAAGTTCGGCATGGAACAACAACCCCGCTTGCAATGGAGAGAGCGACCAGACGTCGCTCAGGTCGGGGCACCGGCTTTCGAGGTCGTCGACCGCGTCCTGTCGAAGATCGACCAGATCGAAGTCCGAGGGTGTGAATCCGCCGCTGTCCGTCGCGTACTCTCCGAGCCCGACCAATGCGTCGAGCCACCACTGCGCCAGGTGCCGAGCGTCGTCCGCGCCCAGAATGTCCGGTGGGAACGTCCAGCTGGCAACGAGCTGCGGGCCGTCCTCGGGGTCACTGTTGTCGACGGTCATCACGTTGACCTCGAGAACACCGGCGAGCGGAAGATCGACGGCCGCAACCGTCCGCAGGTCCTCGTCACGGATCGGTACCCATCCCGCTGAAGCGTCGGCCTCGGATCCACCGACGCGTCCGAGATAATTGAAACTGATCTGAGGCACCGGAAGTTGCGAAAAAGTGTGTGCCGTTTCGCGGTTCAGATAGCGCAGCAGCCCGAAGCCGATGCCGCGGTCCGGCACCGCCCGGAGTTGTTCCTTGACGGCCTTGGCAGCGACGCCCGCAGCCGGGCCGCCGGCGAAGGCGTCGCTCGGATCCACTCCGCTCAGATCGATCCGCACCGGGAAGATCGACGTGAACCATCCCACCGTGCGAGCAAGATCTGCCCCGGGAACCACCTGTTCCTCGCGTCCGTGCCCCTCGAGACTGATCAATGTCTCCGGATTGTCGATCCCGCGGTCCATGCGCCAGCGGACCATCGCAAGTGCCAAAGCCGTCAACAACCCGTCCTCGACGCTCCCGTGAATCGCCTGCGGCACTGTCGTCGACACGGCCTCGGTCAATGCCGTGGGAACTCGTACTTCGATGTCGGTGGTGACCGAGGCGGTGTCCCTCTTCGTCAGGGCGCGCACACCCAGAGTCGGATCGGGACCCTCGAGCACCTCTCGCCAATAGTCGAGTTCAGCAACCCGATCCGGCTCGCGCGCGGCGTCGACGAGGCCACGTGCCCATCGACGCATCGAGGTCCCGACCGGAGCCAGTGACGGGTCGACGCCTGATTGCACCTGCGCACAAGCAAGTGCAAGATCGGGGATCAGGATTCGCCAGGAAACACCGTCCGTCACCAGATGGTGCGCTACCAGTAGCAACCGTTTCTGGCGCTGTCCTTCCTTTTGAATCTGTCCGTCGGTGTCGAGCAGGACTGCCTGCACCATCACACCTGTCTCCGGGTCGAGCCGCCCCAGAGCTGCGTCGAGTTCTGCCGAGACCGTCTCCGCGGCAGCACCCTCTAGGCCCACGTGGCGTACGACGGTCTCCGCCCGCACCGTACCTGCTGGCGCAACGTCCATCCGCCGAGCGGATTCAGGATGCAGCGTCGCCCGGATGCCCGCGCGGAGGATGTCGTGGTGGTCCAGCACGGCCTGCATCGCCTGTGTCAGCGTGACCTCGTCGAGCGTGGCAGGAACCGCGAGGAGAACAGATTGTGAGTACCGCCGAAAATCTCCGCCGCGATCGAGCATCCACGCCGCGATCGGTGTCAACTCGATCTCCCCGACGCCGCCACCGGGCAACTCGTCGAGAACAGCGTGACCGCCAGACGTACCGGCCGTCTCGGACAGCGCCGCAACGGTTTTGCGTTCGAATACCTCGCGCGGTGAGATCAAAACTCCCGCAGACTTGGCTCGCGTCACCAACTGGATGGACATGATCGAGTCACCGCCGAGAGTGAAGAACGAATCGTCGACCCCCACCTCGCCGAGTCCCAGAACCTCGGCGAACAGGCCCGCAAGGATGCTTTCCGTCTCGGAGGCGGGGCCACGACTCACGGTTGTCTGTAGCCCGAAGTCAGGTTCAGGCAACGCTTTCCGGTCGAGTTTGCCGTTCACCGTCAGCGGCAACGCCTCGAGAACCGTCACGACAGCGGGGACCATGTGTGCCGCCAACCTCTGTGAGAGATACTCGAGCAACGCCGCCGGAGAGACAGTGGCAACGGCCTCCGGCACCACGTAGCCCACCAACCGGTCTCTGCGGGCCACGACCGCCGCCTGAGACACGCCCACTCCGGAGAGCAGCGCAGCCTCCACCTCGCCGAGTTCGATTCGGTACCCCTTTACCTGCACCTGCAGATCGTTTCGTCCGAGGTACTCCAGCTGCCCGCTGTCGTTCCAGCGCCCCAGGTCACCGGATCGATACATACGCGCCCCACTGACGGTGAGGTCGGGAATGAACCGCGCGGAGGTCAGACCGGACCGGCCGAGGTATCCGCGTGAAACCTGATCGCCGCAGACATACAGTTCACCCACCACACCGGGCGGCACCGGGTGCAACCGCTGATCCAACACATACACACGCAATCCGGGCAACGCCCGACCGATCACCGAGGCCGATCCGTCACGCGCCAGCTCACGATCGAGCGGTAGGTGGCTGACGTGCACCGTGGTCTCCGTGATGCCGTACATGTTGACCAGATCTGGTGACGACGTCCCGCGGCGGGCGTACCAGCGCGTCAACTGTCCGAAGTCGAGGGCTTCTCCACCGAAGATCACGTAGCGCAATGACAGGGCCGCGCTCCCGATACGCCGGTCGGCTTCCGCCAATTGATAGAAGGCAGTGGGAGTTTGATTGAGCACCGTGACACGTTCGTGCCGTAGCAATTCGAGGAATGCCTCTGGTGAACGGGCCGTGAAGTAGTCGACCAGTACGAGCCGGCCACCGTGTGCGAGTGCGCCCCACATTTCCCAGACCGAGAAGTCGAATGCCTCGGAATGGAACATCGTCCACACATCGCCGCTGCCGAAGCCGAAGAGCGCTCGGGTGTTTGCCAGCAACGTCACGACGCTGCGGTGGGAAACCTGCGCCCCCTTCGGACGCCCAGTAGACCCCGAGGTGTAAATCACGTAGGCCACCGAATCGGGTCGGAGCGGTAGCAGCCGGTCTTGGTCGGTCACCGGAAACGGAGAACTCCTAAGCAGCGCGTCGAGAATCGCCGGGTCGTCCACGGCAATCACTGGAATCTCGTTGTCTGCGATTGCGTCACTGTCTCGTATGTCGGCGCCGTCGGCCCCAGTGGTCAGCACACACTTCGGCGCGGAGTCACGCAGCACGAAGTCCACCCGGTCGACCGGAGAAGTCAGGTCCACCGGTAGGTATCCGCCACCCGCCTTCACCACCGCCAGCAATGCCACCACCAGGTCGATCGAGCGGGTCATCGCGACTGCCACCAGGGTTTCCGGCACCACACCCTGAGCCACCAACAGTCGAGCGAGGCGGTTTGCTCGCTCGTCGAGTTCGCGGTAGGTGACGGACAATCCGTCGCAGCGCACCGCCACGGCATCACCGGACGTCAGCACCGCACGATCGAAGAGATCCGACAGCGAATCCTCGTGGGTTCCGACGCCCGAGACCGAGGCCGAGCCCGAGGCCGAGGCCGATGGCGCAACCAGCATCTCGCTGTATTCGCCGGCCAGAAGTATGTCGATGTCGCCGACGACTGCCGACGGATCCTCGATCACGGCGCCGATCACTCTCTCGAAGCGCTCCGCGATGCGCGTCACCGATACTCGATCGAAAATATCTGTTGCATAACGGAAACCGGCGCTGATACCGGCCGGCCCAGCGTGCTCGTCGACGTGTTCCATCACACTCAGTTGTAGATCGAATTTTGCAACCGCGAGATCGATGTCGAGCGAGCGAGCCGTCAGTTCCGGCAATTCGAAGCGCAGTCCCGTATCGGTCTGGAATTCGAGGAGTACTTGAAAGAGGGGTGAATGCGCGGTGGAACGGTCGGGCGAGAGGTCATCCACCAACCTCTCGAAGGCAATGTCTGCATGGTCGAGTGCACCGAGATCCGTTGACCGCACCGCGGCCAACACCTCGGCAAAGGTTGCTCCGGATTCGACGGGTGTGCGAAGCACGAGCGTGTTGACGAACATCCCGACCACATCGTCGAACACCGAGGCACCGCGCCCTGCGACCGGAGTGCCGATCACTACGTCGTCCGACGCCGAAAGCCGTGCCAGCAACACCGCGAGCGCCGCATGCATCACCATGAACAGGGACGCACCATTCTGGTGTGCGAGGTCGGTCAAAACTCGATGGATCTCGGGTGAGAAGTCCATCGAAACCACCGCGCCCTCGGTAGACCGTTTCGGCGTTCGTGGTCGATCGAGAGGGAGCGGCAAGACTTCTGGAATATCCGACAGCTTCGCTGTCCAGTAATCGAATTCATCCGACGTCGACGTTCCCGGACCAACTTCTGCGTCGAGGATCTCCCGCTGCCACAGGCTGTAGTCGGCATACTGGATGGGCAGTGGCTCCCAGTCCGGATTCTGCTCCTGAGCACGGGATGTATAGGCGCGCATCAGGTCACGTGCCAGTGGCGCCATCGAGAAACCGTCCGCGGCGATGTGGTGGACGACGATCGCAAGAACATGCTGCTCCGGCCCGATTCGGAGTAACCTCACGTGCAGCGGGAACTCTTCGGCCACATCGAATCCGACGTCGAAGAACGCGTGCAAATCCGTAAAAAGCCGCTCGCCGGAAATCGGGACGGGGTGGATTCGAGGAGCAGCGAGCGCTGGTTCGGCGATCACCTGGTGGGGCCCGTTCGCGGACGTCGGGAAGATCGTTCGAAGGGTTTCGTGCCGTTCCACCACATCACCCAGTGCGGCTTGGAGCGCACCCGAATCCAGGAAGCCGTCCAGTTGTAGTGCGACGGGGATGTTGTAAACCGGAGACGAGGTGTCGAACTGGTTGACGAACCACATGCGCGCCTGTGAGAGCGATAGCGGAATGTGTTCTGGCCGGGTCTTACCCGCGATTTCTGAAATCCTCGAACCTTCCGGCCCCGAACCTTCCGGCCCCGAACCTCGCAGCACAGCTTGTAGCTGATCGATCGATGCCGCCAGATCAGCGACCACGGGAGTGTCGAACAAGGCCTTCACACCGACATTCGTGCTCGATTCGGATCTGATGCGCGCTGCGACGCGAGTGGCGCTGAGCGAGTCTCCACCCAATTCGAAGAAATTGTCGTCGGCGCCCACCTGGTCGAGATCGAGCACCTCGGCGATGGCTCGAGCGACCATAACTTCGGCTCGTGTGCTCGGCGTCCGATAGTCCGCGGCTGTAAAAGTAGTGTCCGGGAGGGCTTTACGGTCCAACTTCCCATGCACCGTCACCGGAAACTCCCCCAACACCACAACCACCGACGGCACCATGAACCCCGCAAGAGACCTCCGCACCCCCTCCAACACCACCACCTCATCGACCACCACACCCACCTCACCCACCACAAACCCCACCAAAAAATCCCCACCCACACCCGACCGCAACACCACCACCGCACCAGCCACCCCCACCTGAGCAGCCAACACCGCCTCCACCTCACCCAACTCCACCCGCTGCCCCCGCACCTTCACCTGAAAATCCGTGCGCCCCACAAACTCCAACACCCCACCACACCCCCACCGCACCACATCCCCCGTCCGATACACCCGAGCACCCACCACCCCCGACACCGGATCCGCCACAAACCGACCCACCGTCAAATCCACACGACCCTCATACCCCCGAGCCACCTGCACCCCACCCACATACAACTCCCCCACCACACCCACCGGAACCGGCCGCAACCGCGAATCCAACACCAACACCCGCGTATTCCACACCGGCCGACCAATCGGAACACCCACCCCCACAACACCATCCACCACATGAAACGTCACATCCACCGACGCCTCCGTCGGCCCGTACAAATTCACCAACTCCGCACCACACACCCCCGCAAACCGCCCCGCCAACACCGACGACAAACCCTCACCCGACACAAACACCCGACGCACACTCGAACACCCCACCACCACCGAAGGCTCCCCCACGAACACCTCCAACATCGACGGCACAAAATGCACCACCGACACCCCCCACCGCTCGATCACACCCACCAAATACACCGGATCACGATGCCCACCCGGATCCGCCACCACCAACCGCGCACCCACCATCAACGGCCAAAACAACTCCCACACCGACACATCGAACGACACCGGCGTCTTCTGCAACACCACATCCCCCACACCCAACGGAAACTCCCCCTGCATCCACAACAACCGATTCACCACCCCCGCATGCGAAACCACCACCCCCTTCGGACGACCCGTCGACCCCGACGTGAACATCACATACACCGCATGCTCAGGCAACAACACCCCCAACCGATCCCCCACCCCCACCGGATCACCCGAAAACCCCGAAACATCAACACAACCCACATCAACAAACCCCACCCCCACCGGCAAACACCCACCATCACCAACCCGCGACAACACCACCACCGGATCCACCACCCCCACCACAAACCCCACCCGCTCCACCGGCGCACCCACATCCACCGGAACAAACACCCCACCAGCCCGCACCACCGCAAACACCGCCACCAACAACTCCACCGACCGCGACAACACCACACACACCCGCGACTCCGGACCCACCCCCAACGAAATCAACAACCGCGCAAAACGATTCACCCGAACATCAAACTCACCCCACGACAACACCACCCCACCACACACCAACCCCCCACCACCCACACCAGCAAACCGCCCATCCAACACATCCACCAACGTCAAACCCCCCACCGCAACCCCCACACCATCCCAACCACCCACCACCAACCCACGCTCACCCGCGACAAACACGTCGACCTCACCGACCGGTGTATCCGCGTTCGCTGCGAAGGCGGCAAGAATTCGCGACATTCGCTGTGCAATGGTGCCGACCGCGGCGCGGTCGAATGCCGCCGGCTGATACCGCAGGCTCACCTGCAGCGTCGGTTCCGCGACCGACAGCACGGTGAGCGGGTAATGCGTGGCGTCGCGGGCATTCACAGCGGTGACGCGCATACCGGCTATGTCGGTGTTCCCGTCCATCCCCGAGGTATCGATCGGATACGACTCGAAGACCGACAGTGTGTCGAACAAATTGCCTGTCCCTACGGCAGATTGAATCGCGCCGAGTCCGACATAGTGATGATCGAGCAGATCTGTCTGCTCGCCCTGTAGTCGAGCGAACAGCTGTGCACACGTCTCGTCCGGATCCAGTTGCACCCGGACAGGCAATGTGTTGATCAGCAGCCCCATCATGTTTTCCACACCAGGCAATTCAGGTGAGCGGCCCGAGACTGTGACGCCGAAGACTACGTCTTCACGGGAAAGCATTCGAGACAACAGGACACCCCACGCCGCTTGGATCACCGTGTTCATCGTGATCCCGCTCCGCTGAACCAGCCCACCGAGTCCGTCGAGCACCGAATCGGGCAGATCCACGGTGACCTCTTCGGGTACCACCTGATCGGCGGTCGGCGCCGAAGCCGCCAACAACGTCGGCTCGTCGACGCCTTCCATGGCGTCCTCCCAGACCGCGAGCGAGGTCTCGATGTCGCGGTGCGCCAACCATTCCAGATAGGTGCGGTACGACGGAGTCTGGGGCTGATCGGCCGGGACGCTCTCGACCGGGAGACTGTCGTCCGCGTATCTCATCAGCAGTTCGCGTACCAACAACGGCATCGACCAACCGTCGAGAACGATGTGATGGTTTGTCACCACCAACACACACCTCGCCGGCGAGGTTCGCAGCAACGTCAGCCGAAGCAGCGGCGGCGAGGCGAGGTCGAAGGGTGCACTGCGATCCTCGTCGAGGCGGCGCTCCAGCTCTGCTTCGGTTGCCGATCCGCAATCACTCAGGTCGACCTCGGTCCAGGGAATCACTGCATCGTCGACAATCAACTGCACCGGTAGGCCGTGTGCGTCGTAGACGAACGCTGCACACAGATTCGGGTGGATTGCCAGTAGTCCGGCAGCAGCGCCGCGCAAACGCTCGGAATCAACCGCTCCTTCCAGCTCGACGCACAACTGCGCTGTGTAGACGTCCGTCGACGTCGCCGCCAGTGAGGCATGGAACATCAGCCCGGCCTGAAGGGGCGACACCGACCAGACATCACGCAATCCGGGGAAGTCGTTCTCCCAGCGTTCGATCTGTTGTTGGTCGACCGAGACCAGGGGAATGTCCGACGGCGTCAGACCACCCGCATCAGGTCGCGACGCGTGCGCGGTGAGTCCGTCGAGCGCACGACGCCACAGTTCCGCGAACTCCGCGATGTCAGACCTGTCGAGCACTCCGCGGGGAAAGGTGAAAGATGCTGTCAGGCAGGGCCCGTCGACGTGGTCCTCAACCGCCGCGTTGATGTCGATCACGGACGCCACAGGCATGGACCGATTCTGGGTTCCGCCGAGCTTTCGATTGCCCTCCACCGGCAGCCAGTCCTGTGTTCCGTCAGAGGAGCTGATCCGGCCCAGATAGTTGAAACTGATCTGAGGAGAACGGAATCGGCCGAGTGGTTCGCTCCCACCCGACAGGTAGCGCAACATCCCGAATCCGATTCCATGATCGGGGATCGCACGCACGTATTCCTTGACGGCTTTGAGAGCCCGTCCGGCGTCGGCGCCACCTGCCAGCGCGTCGTCGACGTCGAGTCCGCCGAGGTCCACGCGCACCGGGTAGAGCGTGGTGAACCAACCAACGGTGCGCGCGAGGTCTGCGCCAGGAACCGCTCCTTCCTCGCGGCCGTGTCCTTCGAGCGTGATCAGGGCGGCAGCGGTATCCATACCGCGGCGTCGTCGCCACTCGATCGAGGCCAACGCAACAGCAGTGAGGAGTCCGTCGTTCACGCCGGCGTGGAATGCCGCAGGAACCGTGGTGAGTAGGTTCGTGGTCACCGGAGGCGGGATGTCCACTGTGACGGTGTCGACCGTGCCGTCGACGTCGATCGTGGGATCGAGTGGGCGCGAACCGATCAGCGGGTCATCGCCGTCAAGGATCGTTTTCCACATGTCCCGTTCGACGCCCCGGTCGCCCACGTGCTCGACAAGCCCGTGCGCCCATCGCCGGAACGACGTTCCGATCTGTGGCAGTTCGGGCGTGACACCGGCCTGGAGTTGTGCTGTCACCGTCGCCAGGTCGGTGACCAGAATGCGCCACGAGACGCCGTCGACAACCAGGTGATGAATCACCACAAGTAGTCGGCCCCGCTTGTTCGGCAAGCCAGGGATGTCGGCCAGGTCGAACCAGATCACGCGCACCATGTCGGCCGCGGCGGGATCCAAGCTGTCGGCAGCGGCCTCGAGCTCTCCCGACGCCAAGGCCCTGAAACCTTCGTCGTCCACCGAACCGACAGCTACTCGATGGATCAGTCCTTCGGCCGAGATCGAGCCGGGTGGTAGGACTTCCATGACCCGGTCACTCTCGCCCAAGCGCGCTCGAAGCATTCCGTGGCGGTCCAGCAACACCTGGAGACCACGGACAAGGAGATCCTGGGTGAGATCAGCGGGAGCTGTCAGCAAGAGCGCCTGGGAGAACCGTTTCAATTCGCCGCCACGCAGCCCGCCACTGCTGCGGTCGAGCATCCACTGCGCCACCGGGCTCAGTGGAATAGTTCCGACAGCGGATCCGGGTAGCTCCACGAGCACATCAGGACCGTCCTGCTCCACGTGCGCCGACTCGGCAAGCGCAGCAACAGATTTGTGGTCGAATACGTCTCGGGGCGAGATGATCACACCAGCATCGCGAGCGCGGGCCACCAATTGGATGGACATGATGCTGTCTCCGCCGAGCTCGAAGAAGGAATCGTGCACTCCTACGGTGTCCAGGCCGAGAACCTGCGCGAACACAGCGGCAAGAAGATTCTCGGTTTCCGTTCGCGGTGTCCGGTCGGGTGTGGCCGTGGACGAGAAATCGGGTGCGGGAAGCGCTGCGCGGTCCAGTTTTCCGTGAACCGTCAGCGGAAGTGCGTCGAGCACCACCACCGCCGCAGGCACCATGTACGACGGCAGACGCTTGCCTGCATGCGCAAGGACGTCTCGCGGATCGACACTCGCTCCGCGACCGGGAACCACGTATCCGATCAACCGATCCCTGCCGTTCAACCGATCCCTGCCGTCGCCGTTCCAGACGCCCGTCACCGCCTGGGCCACGCGCGGGTGCGTCTGCAGTGCCACCTCGACTTCCCCGAGTTCGATGCGGAACCCACGGACCTTCACTTGGGCATCGGTGCGCCCGAGATACTCCAGCTGTCGGTCGGGCGTCCACCGCACGCGATCGCCCGTGCGATAGATCCGCGTTCCCGGCGCACCGAAGGGATCTGCGACAAACTGCGTGGCGGTCAACGGGGATCGCCGGTGATAGCCGCGAGCGAGAGCCGGCCCGGCAAGATACAACTCTCCCGCGACACCTACCGGTACCGCTCTCAGACGCGAGTCCAGCACTACCTCGCTGAATCCGCGAGTAGGTGCGCCGATGGTGACCGGGTCGTTCGGAGCCAGTGCCGCACTGATGTTCGACACCACAGTTGCCTCGGTAGGACCGTAGGCGTTGAACATCTTTCTGCCCGGCGCCCAGCGGGCCACCAATTCCGGCGGGCACGCCTCCCCACCTGTCACGACACAACCGACAGTGGTGAGTCCGTCTGGGGCGACGGATGCCAAAGCCGCCGGAGTCACAAAACAATGGGTGACGCGCTCGCGCTCCAGTAGCGCCGCCAGTTCCGCCCCGCCGTAGACGGTCGGTGGCACGATCACCATCGTGGATCCCGCACCAACGGCCAACATGAGTTCGAGAACCGAAGCGTCGAAACTCGGCGAAGCGAAGTGCAGAGTTCTGGATCGGGTCGTGGCGGCGAATGTCTCGCGCTCCTGGAGAGCAAAGTTGCTCAACCCGCGATGAGTGACCGTCACACCCTTGGGTGTTCCCGTTGATCCCGAGGTGTAGATCAGATAGGCCGGATTGTCGATTCGAATCCGTGCCTTCCGATCCTCGTCAGTGACTTTCGATGGCGAGTACGCCCACAGCCGTTCCTCGAAACCGGCATCGTCGAGGACCAGCCACGGCACGAGGCCGGACAATGCTGCGTGGTGAGCTCGGGTCGTTATCCCCCACGCTGCACCGGAGTCGCCCAGCATGTACTCGATACGTGCAGCAGGAAGTCCCGGGTCCACGGGAAGGAATGCCGCACCTGTCTTGGCAATGGACCACACCGCCAGAACGGACTCGACGGAGCGTGGGAGACACATCGCCACCACCGTTTCGGGACCCACTCCGGATTCGATCAGCATGCGGGCCAATCGATTCGACTGTGCGTCTAGTTCGAGATAGGTCACTTCACGTTCCTCGAACACCAGCGCGACGGCGCCGAGATCCTGGGCGGTCGCCATATCTGTTGCTGTCGTGAGCAAATCGGGAAGGGTCTGAACAGCGGTGGAGATCACACCTCGCACGGGTACCAGTTCGGCTGACTCACGGGCGTCGAGGATATCGATATCTCCGATCCGCGATTGCGGATCCGTGGTGACGTACTCGAGAATCCGTTGCAGGCGGTCGACGAAGCCCCGTACTGTTTTCTCGCCGAAAATATCTGCGGCATATCCGAATTCAGCACGAATACCATCCGATTCACCGGCGGTGCCAGTGTTCTGCGCCACCGTCAACTGCAGATCGAAGGTGATGGTGTCGATCTCGACACCCACGTCGGTCACCTGCAGGTCGGGAAGTTCCAGTGTCGGTCGCTCGATGTCTTGGAACTCCAACATGACTTGAAACAGGGGCGAGTATGCCGTCGAACGTGAAGGATTCACTATCTCGACGACTCGTTCGAACGGCACGTCCGCATGAGTGAAGGCGCTCAGATCTACGTTTCGGACCTGGTCGAGGAACTCCCCGAAAGTCGCGCCGCGGTCCACTGCAGTGCGCAAGACCAACGTGTTGACGAACATGCCCACCAGGTCGTCGAGTTCGCGCTCCCCACGCCCGGCGATCGGAGTTCCGACGGCTACGTCCTCCTCATCGCTGAGCCTCGCCAGCAGCACTGCCAAGGCTGCATGCACAACCATGAAGACGGTGGCGTTGTGTTTGCGCGACAGGGCAACCACACCGGCATGAACCTCCGGACTGAACGCGAACCGAATCCGTCCGCGTCGAAGCGAACGCACATCACCGCGCGGTCGATCGGTCGGAATGTCGAGAACTTCCGGTGCACCCGCAAGATTCTCGACCCAATAGGCGAGCTGTTTCGAGATCAAAGACCGAGAGTCGGATTCCGAACCCAACCAACCACGTTGCCACAACGCATAGTCGGCGTACTGGATCTCGAGCGGCGCCCACCGAGGAGCCTCACCGCTCACACGGGAGGTGTACGCGCTCATGAGATCTCGGGCCAGCGGTACCGTGGAGAATCCGTCGGCGGCGATGTGGTGAATCACGATCACCAGGACATGCGAGTGGGCCTGGTCGTCTCGCCGCAACAAGGTGGCGCGCATCGGGACCTGCTGCATGACGTCGAAACCATCCGAAACGATCTGCCGGCAACGCTCGCGCAGCTCTTCCTCTCCCTGCACAAGTATCGGTGCGAGATCCGATACCACCTGTGAGGTAGACATGATCACTTGACGCGGGCCGTCGTCAGTGAGAGGAAAAACAGTGCGCAAGGACTCGTGCCGCTCGACGACGTCGACAAATGCCGCGTGAAGTGCACTCAGATTCACTGTGCCGTCGAGCCTCAACGCGCACGCGACGTTGTAGGCGGCGGACTCGGGGTCGAACTGATTCGCAAACCACATTCGCTCCTGCGCCGGCGAAAGTGGGATATCCGTCGTCGTACCCCGCGGCCTCAACGCCGGCTTGGCCCCCTCTCCTCCGCGACTCTGCGCCAACTCGGCCAGCGCTGCAACGGTAGAAGCATCGAAGACGTCGCGGATGTCGATCCGTTCGCCGAGAACAGAATTCACTCGCGCAACCAACCTGACTGAACTCAGAGAGTTCCCACCAAGGGCAAAGAAGTCGTCGTACACGCCCACCATCGACGTTCCCAACAGATCATCGAAGATTGCGGCAACCGTCTCCTCGACCGGCGTTCGCGGCGCAACATACTGCAGCGATCGAGGTTCGAAGTTGACGTCCGGGAGGGCTTTACGGTCCAACTTCCCATGCACCGTCACCGGAAACTCCCCCAACACCACAACCACCGACGGCACCATGAACCCCGGAAGAGACCTCCGCACCCCCTCCAACACCACCACCTCATCGACCACCACACCCACCTCACCCACCACAAACCCCACCAAAAAATCCCCACCCACACCCGACCGCAACACCACCACCGCACCAGCCACCCCCACCTGAGCAGCCAACACCGCCTCCACCTCACCCAACTCCACCCGCTGCCCCCGCACCTTCACCTGAAAATCCGTGCGCCCCACAAACTCCAACACCCCACCACACCCCCACCGCACCACATCCCCCGTCCGATACACCCGAGCACCCACCACCCCCGACACCGGATCCGCCACAAACCGACCCACCGTCAAATCCACACGACCCTCATACCCCCGAGCCACCTGCACCCCACCCACATACAACTCCCCCACCACACCCACCGGAACCGGCCGCAACCGCGAATCCAACACCAACACCCGCGTATTCCACACCGGCCGACCAATCGGAACACCCACCCCCACAACACCATCCACCACATGAAACGTCACATCCACCGACGCCTCCGTCGGCCCGTACAAATTCACCAACTCCGCACCACACACCCCCGCAAACCGCCCCGCCAACACCGACGACAAACCCTCACCCGACACAAACACCCGACGCACACTCGAACACCCCACCACCACCGAAGGCTCCCCCACGAACACCTCCAACATCGACGGCACAAAATGCACCACCGACACCCCCCACCGCTCGATCACACCCACCAAATACACCGGATCACGATGCCCACCCGGATCCGCCACCACCAACCGCGCACCCACCATCAACGGCCAAAACAACTCCCACACCGACACATCGAACGACACCGGCGTCTTCTGCAACACCACATCCCCCACACCCAACGGAAACTCCCCCTGCATCCACAACAACCGATTCACCACCCCCGCATGCGAAACCACCACCCCCTTCGGACGACCCGTCGACCCCGACGTGAACATCACATACACCGCATGCTCAGGCAACAACACCCCCAACCGATCCCCCACCCCCACCGGATCACCCGAAAACCCCGAAACATCAACACAACCCACATCAACAAACCCCACCCCCACCGGCAAACACCCACCATCACCAACCCGCGACAACACCACCACCGGATCCACCACCCCCACCACAAACCCCACCCGCTCCACCGGCGCACCCACATCCACCGGAACAAACACCCCACCAGCCCGCACCACCGCAAACACCGCCACCAACAACTCCACCGACCGCGACAACACCACACACACCCGCGACTCCGGACCCACCCCCAACGAAATCAACAACCGCGCAAAACGATTCACCCGAACATCAAACTCACCCCACGACAACACCACCCCACCACACACCAACCCCCCACCACCCACACCAGCAAACCGCCCATCCAACACATCCACCAACGTCAAACCCCCCACCGCAACCCCCACACCATCCCAACCACCCACCACCAACCCACGCTCGGGCGCACCCAGAATCTCCGTATCACCCACTGGGGCAGTTGGATCCGATACGACCGACCGCAGTAGGCGGACGAAGCGCTCCCCGAATTCGGTGACTGTGGTGCGCTCGAAGATATCGGAGGCATAGGTGAGGGCGGCGTCGAAACCCACCGGGATTCCGTCCCTGCCACGCTTTTCGGAGAGCGACAATTGCAAGTCGAATTTGGCGACACCGATGTCGACTGAAACAACATCGACACCGAGTCCTGGTAGTTCGAGGTGAGGATCTGCGGTGTTCTGAAATTCCACCAGAACCTGGAAGAGCGGTGAATGAGATGGTGAACGCTCCGGAGCAACTGCATCGACGACTCGCTCGAACGGCACCTCGGTTTGCCCGAACGCTGCCAGGTCAACTTCGCGAGTTCGTGAAAGGATTTCCTCGAAAGTCGCGGCGGAATCAACGGCGGTTCGCAGGACGACCGTGTTGACGAACATCCCGACCAGATCGTCGAGGACTTGCTCGGCGCGCCCTCCCACCGGAGTGCCGATCGCTATGTCCGGCGAGGCGCTCAGCCGTGCCAACAGAACCGCCAGCACTGCGTGCATCACCATGAACGGTGTCGCGTTGTGATTCCGAGCGAGTTCGAGGAGGTCACTGTGCACGTCTGCGGGCACCGAGAATCGGACCGATTCACCGCGCATGGATCGTTCCGCCGGCCTCGGTCGATCCAGCGGAAGGTCGATCACGTCAGGTAGACCGGACAGGGTGGACGTCCAGTAGTCCAACTGCTTCGCCTGGAGCGTGTCCGGATCGGCGTCACTGCCGAGCAGTTCGATTTGCCATTGGCTGTAGTCGGTGTACTGCACAGGCAAAGGCGGCCAGTCCGGTGCCCGACCGGCAGCCCGCGCCGCGTAGGCGCGGGTCAGGTCGCGGGCCAGCGGCTCGAGAGATGCTCCATCCGCCGAAATATGGTGAACCACCAACGCGAGGACATGAACGTCCGGAGTGATTCGAAAAAGGGAGCCGCGCACGGGCACGTTCGCGCTCACGTCGAACCCCTCGCGAGCGAGATCGGCGACGCGCCTGTCCAAGGCTTCCTCGTCAACGGATACTTCCCACGCCATCTCCGACGTCACACGTTCCGAAGGAACCACGACCTGATGTGGACCGTCGACCGACGCCGGGTAGACGGTGCGAAGCGATTCATGTCGATCGACAACATCTCCCATCGCGAGTTTCAGCGCAGCCACATCCAACGCCCCTGACAGTCGGACCACCATCGGGATGTTGTAGGCCGGGGACGACGTGTCGAACTGATTGACAAACCACAGGCGTTGTTGCGCCAGAGACACCGGAATCTCGTCCCTGTACGAATGTGCCTGCAGGATTGGACGCTTCGAATGCGAGGGATCAACGCCGGAGGACTTCGCGTCACGCACGTGGAGAGCCAGTGATTCGATCGTCGGTGCTTCGAACAAAGTCCGCACCCCGAAATCGATTGCTTCAGCTGCGTTGACTCGTGCGATCAGCTTTGTGGCGATCAGTGAGTTCCCACCCAGCTCGAAGAAGTCGTCACCCGCACCCACCGCCTCGGCACCTAGAACGTCGGCAAAAATCTCGGCCAGCAGTAGTTCTTCGGCGCCCTCGGGCGGTCGAAAGTTGTCCGACCGAGCATCGAACCGAGGTGCCGGTAAGGCAGCGCGATCGACCTTTCCCGATGGAGTTACCGGCAACTCGTCGAGAAGAACAAAGGCCGCAGGAACCATGTACGACGGCACACGGCTCGCGGCGTACTGCGTCAGATCGGCCGTCGAGAGCGCACTTCCGCCGGCAGGCACGACGTACGTGGTAATCATCGTTGTACCGGAAGGAGCCGCACGCACCACGGTAACTGCATTCTCGACCTGCGGACACGACTGCACGACGCTGTCGATTTCCCCGAGCTCGATACGGAATCCGCGAACTTTCACCTGGAAATCGCTGCGACCGACGTACTCGAGTGCACGGCCACGGCGCCGCCGCACCAAGTCCCCCGTTCGATACATCCGCCGGCCCGGGAGACCGAACGGGTCGGCCACGAATCGTCCTGCGGTCAACGCATACTTCCGGTGATATCCACGTGCGAGCGCGTCTCCCGAGATGTACAGCTCACCCACAACCCCGTCGGGGACGGGGTGCAATCGCTGATCGAGCACGATCTCCTCGAAACCGCGGAGCGGACCGCCCACTGTGATGTTCTCCGACGACACCATCGGCTCGCCGATGTTCGACATGACGGTGGTCTCGGTCGGCCCGTAGGCATTGCACAGCCGTCGGCCGGGAGCCCACCGCTGCACAAGATCCGGCGGACAGGCCTCACCACCGACCACCACGTCGCCGAAGTCCGAAAGGCCCTCGGGCGAAACTGTTCCGAGCGCCGCAGTAGTGACAAAACCATGCGTGACACGCTGGGATTCGAGGAAGCGAGACAGCTCGTCACCGCCGTAGATCGTGCTCGGTGCAATCACCATGGTCGCTCCGGCACCGAAAGCCAGCAGGTATTCGAAAATCGAGGCGTCGAAACTCGGGGTCGAGAAGTGCAATGTTCGCGCAGCCTGGGCCGCACCGAACCGCGAACGCTGTTCGGCAGCAAGCGCTTCCAGTCCGCGATGCGAGACCGTCACCCCCTTGGGGAGTCCGGTGGAACCCGAAGTGTAGATCACGTATGCGGGATTGTCGGGCCGGATCGGGTGCACCCGATCGACATCGGAGATGGAGCGCACGGACAACCGTGCAAGTCGGCCACGGAACTCAGCGTCGTCGATTGCTATCCAGGAAATCGAATCCGGCAAACGATGAAGTTCGGAAACGACCGTGAGCCCCAGTACGGCGCCGGAATCGTTCAGCATGAAGCGAACACGTTCACCCGGATAGGTCGGATCCACCGGCACGAATGCCGCGCCGGCTTTGGTCACCGCCAACATCGCGACAACCGATTCGATCGAACGCGTCAAACCCAGCGCCACACTGTTTTCCGGACCGATACCGCGGTCGATCAAGACTCGGGCCAACTTCGACGAACGATCGTCGAGTTCTCGATACGTCAACTCGCCATCGAGATACGACAGGGCCACGCCGTCGGGGTGTGTGCGCGCCGCACCGTCGAACAGTTCGGCCAGGGTGCGGTGCGAAGCGCGAGGGTCACTGCGGACAGGCTGCATCGCGGATCGCTCGTCGTCGGACAAGATGTCGATGTCGCCGACCATCATTGCCGGATCTGTGGTGACGGATTCCAGGACGCGCGCGAACCGCAAACCGAGGCTACGTACCGTCTCGGCGTCGAACAGGTCGGTGGCAAACGCGAGCGTCACCGTGATTCCGGACGGCGTACCCACCTCGTCGAACAGTTCGACTGCAGACACTCCGAGATCGAAGCGGCCGAGGTCGGGAGGGTGCTCGTCAGCGCTGGCGACGGACTCGAACGTCACCTGTATCACCGGCGCATACGCAGGTACATCCTCCACCTCGAGCGACTGCGCCACCTGCTCGAGCCGTATCCCACTGTGCGGCAGCGCATTACTTCGGACCTCGACGACACTGCCCAAGAGCGCCGTGAACGGCGTCTCCAGATCGATGCGACTCCGGATGGCAACGATGTTCGCGTCGGATCCCGTCGGCGTACCGATTACCACGTCCGAAGCCCCGGACAATCGGCTCACCACAAGCGCGAAGCCCGTATGTAGGACCGCGCGTGTGTCCGTCCCGAGATCACTTGCCATTTCTGTAATCCGCGCGTGGGTGTCGGCGGCGATCACGACCTCAACCTGTGCACTGTCCAGCGATTGCGTTGCAGGCCTGGGTCGATCGAAGGGAAGTTGCAACAGTTCGGGCGCCCCGGTGAGCTCATGTCTCCAATACTCGAGTTGCCGCACTTCGCGTTGTCGTCGCTCGCCCTCCCGTGCCGTCGGGCTGTGAATTTCTGCGAGTTCGGCACCGGAATCAGACGCGATCAACTCTTCCAACAAGCCGACAAAATTCCGGTGGTGCTCGCGTAAACCCGCCTCCTCGTATCGGATCGGGTTTGCCCGGAAGTCGACACGCAGCCTGTCGCCGCTCGGATACACGTTGACCAGAAGGTCTTCCACCGGCCCGGAGGTGACGATGTGATACTCCCCAACCACCTCGCCCAACTGCACCTCCTGGCGAAACAGCATGACGTTGACCATGGGTCCGGCATATGAGTCTTCGCCTTCCAGACCGCTCGTCACGCCTGCGTCCCGACGGATGTCGTCGAGGCTGCAGCGCTGGTGCCGCAATGCACCCATGAGCTCATGCTGGACCTGGGCGAAGAGTTCACCGACGGTGTCGACGGCTGCGATGCTGATGAGCAGCGGCGCGACGTTCACCATCATGCCGCCCGAGTCCCGCAACACCGCCGTAGTCCGTCCGGACATCGGAACATGAATCTGGACAGCCTCTTTCGCCGTCATTCGCGAGAGGTACAACGCGAGCGCAGCGATGACCGTTGCAGCGTGGTTCTCGGATTCGTGGAGAAGGGCACAGCTCCGGTCCGACATCAGTGTGCTTTCGAGTCGGCTCTCGATGTGTGCGGGCCCAGAAGCCTCCGCCAAGCTGGATCCGGCACCGACTGTATTGCGCCCTGCCCAGTACTCACGGTCGGCAGCGAATCGATCCGACTGTCTGTACCGCTCGTCGATGTCGTACAGCGTGCGCAGTGTCGCGGCACGACTCGGCTGCAGATCTTTTCTCGCCGCCGAGGCCGAGTACCGATGCGCAATGCGGTTCATCATGGTCATGGCACCGAAACCGTCGAGCGCGACATGATGGATACGGCTGTACCACAGATAGTGCGCGTCACCCACGCGCAGCACAGCGGTCGCGACGATTCCGTCGACTGCCAGGTCGAGCTGCGTCCGGCAATCTCGACGCATCCACTCGAGCGCAGCCTCGAAGGGATCCTCGGTCCAGCGGAAGTCGACCAAACCGACCGAGATTTCGGCCTTCTCGTCCACGTACTGCATCGGCTGACCATCGACCTCGATCACTTTGAGCAAAGGAGATTGAAACTCGTATGCCACTGCTCGCGTTTCGCGATCGAGCAGTTCGACGTCGAGTTCGCCGCGCAGCTCCACGTAGTGCGCTATCAGAATCGGGACTTCGGGATCGAATTGCTGAGCGAACCAGGTTGCCCGTTGGGCGGCCGAGAGCGGAAAAAGCGTCTCATCAGAAGGGTCGGTCCGACTTACCTCGAAGGGTTTCACAGCGCCCCGCCCCGCATGATCTCCGCGGCCGCCGAGTGCGTAGCCGCGTCCGAATCAACAGCGCGAAAGCAAGAGGCTGATCGCGCCTCTCAAGCAGTCGTACCCAGAATCGGCAAGCGCATGCACCGCCCCACCAGTCGATGTCACGTACGTATCGCTCATGTTTCGCGTGCCCGATATGTACTAAAAGTGTGAATGTGTCCCGTCACCTCGGTAATGTCCCACTCCGAGACGACACATCCCCCGAGGGGAGCAGGCGCATGGACATCACCACCATTACCGACGTGATACGCCGACCACCGGATCGCCCAGGGGACGTGTGGCGTCCCGGCGACGCCTGGCTCGCGGGAGGAACGTGGCTGTTCTCAGCGGAACAACCCGACACACGTCGACTCGTCGACCTCACCGCGCTCGGGTGGACACCACTGGAGGTCGGCGCGACTCATTTCCGTGTCGGAGCTACGTGCACCGTTGCCGAACTGTATGCGTTTGTCCCGCCGGACAATTGGCGTGCGAGTCCACTTATTCGCGTCAGCTGCGAGTACTTCCTCTCGTCTTTCAAGGTGTGGAATTCGGCCACCGTAGGCGGGAACATCTGTATGTCACTTCCAGCCGGACCGATGATCACCCTGGCAGTTGCACTCGAGGCTTCGTTCACACTATGGGCTACCGACGGAACAGTGAGGACCGTCGACGCGTGCGACTTCGTGACCGGTGACCATCAGAATGTCCTGGAGCCGGGCGAAGTTCTTCGGAGCATCGAGTTCCCGGTGCACTCACTCACCAAACGGCACGCCCACCGCCGCTTCAGTCTCACGCACCTCGGCCGTTCGACGATCTTCATGATCGCGACGCAGACTCCGGGAGCCGACGACTTTCACCTCACCATCACCGCCGGCACTACGCATCCGATCCGGCTGACGTTCGACACGATGCCGGACGAGCACTCTCTGCGACGAGCTGTCGACTCCATTTCGGCCGACAGTTGGTTCGACGATCCCAACGGAACCCCCGACCACCGCCTGCACCTCGCCCGCCACTACGCCGACGAGCTCCGAATCGAACTCACGGGGAGCCAGTCATGAGCTACACGGTGAACGACCGGAAGTTCGACGAGGAACCGTTCCCGGGACAGTGTCTCCGGACGTTTCTTCGACACCTCGGACACCACGGGGTGAAGAAGGGTTGCGACGGCGGGGACTGCGGGGCGTGCACAGTGTGGCTCGACGGAGCGCCGATACACAGCTGCATCACGCCCGCCTTTCGCGCCGACGGTCGCGCGGTGACCACGATCGAGGGACTCGGTACGCCCGAAGATCTCCATCCGATTCAGCAACAGTTCCGGGATGCACCCGGCTTTCAGTGTGGGTTCTGCACCGCCGGAATGATCATGACCTCCGCGGCGCTCACCGACGCGCAGAAAGAAGACTTGCCGCGAGCGCTCAAGGGAAACCTGTGCCGCTGCACCGGTTACCGATCCATCGAAGACGCGGTCAACGGTGTCGGCGCTGTCGAAGTTGCCCTCCCCGGACAGGCGGTCGGGACCAGCGTCGGGGCGCCGGCGGCCACCGACGTCGTGACCGGCCGAGCCGAATACACTATGGACACCGCGATCGACGGCATGCTGCACCTGAAAGTGCTGCACTCGCCCCACGCGCATGCACGCATCACCTCCATCGACACCACCGAGGCGCTCGCCGTCCCCGGTGTCCATCGCGTGTACACCTGGAAAGACGTGCCGCGCAAGCTCTTTACAACGGCAATTCATACCGACCACCTTGTTGATCCGGACGACACGTACATCCTCGACAACGTCGTGCGGTTCGTGGGTCAGCGGGTGGTGGCCGTCCTCGCCGACTCCGTCGTCGCTGCGGAAGAAGGCCGTCGGAAGGTGAAGGTCGATTACGAGATCCTGCCTTCCGTGTTCGATCCGGAAGAGGCCATGGCCGACGGCGCTCCAGCCCTGCACGGATCCGACGATCCCTTTGTTCGAGATCCCGAGCACAACATCCTGCTCGAACTTCACGGTCACGTGGGCGACGTCGAGGCCGGGTTCGCCGAGGCCGACGTCATCCACGAAGGCACCTACTTCTCGCCGCGAGTGCAGCACGCACATCTCGAGACGCACGGTTCGATTTCATGGATGGAAGACGGACGCCTTCACGTTCGCACGAGTTCGCAGTCCCCCTCCATCGCCAAGGTCAAACTCGCCCATCTCTTCGACCTCCGCCCGGATCAGCTGCGCGTGTTCTGCAAACGCGTGGGCGGCGGGTTCGGAGGAAAACAGGAAGTGATCAGCGAAGATCTGGTGGCGCTCGCCACCCTGGACACCGGTCGTCCCGTCTGCCTCGAATTCACCCGAGAAGAAGAGTTCACCACCGCGTCACCGCGTCATCCGATGAAACTCACAATCAAGCTCGGAGCAAAGTCGGACGGGACACTCACCGCGTTCCACTATCGCAACGTCTCGAACACCGGTGCATACGGAAACCACGGCGGAGAGACACTCTTTGCCGGCGGCGCGGCAGTCTCGCTCTATCGCTGTGCGAACAAGAAGTTCGATGCGTATTCCGTGTACACCAATAACGTCCCGAGCGGCGCTTTGCGTGGGTACGGGATGACTCAACCGGCCTTTGCCGTGGAATCGGCCATGACCGAATTGGCCATCGCGCTGAACATGGATCCGCTCGAACTGCGTCGACGCAATATCGTCCGACCGGGCGATTCGCTCGTCGCACTCGAAGACGGCCCCGACGACGTGATCTTCACCGAAGACGGACTGGGTCAATGCATCGATTTGATCGACGCCGCGTTGAAGCGCCAACCGGTTCCCTCGCTCGGAGACGATTGGCTCATCGGGACCGGTACTGCCAGTTCACTACATGAGACCGCGCCACCCACCGAGCACATTTCCGAGGCCTGGCTCACCCTCGGCGAAGACTGCGTATACGAACTTGCCATCGGCACAGTCGAATTCGGTGAGGGAACTTCTACGGCCCACGTACAGATCGCCGCAAATCAGCTGGGCACAACACCGTCACGCGTACGAATCATTCAGTCGGACACCGACCGAACCGGTTTCGATACAGGCGCTTTCGCCAGCGCAGGCCTGTTTGTAGCGGGGAACGCGGTACTTCGCGCGTCGAATGCGCTCCGTGATCGATTACTGGCCTTCGCCGCGCAGCACACCGGTGTGTCGATTGACCAGTGCTCGATGGACGACGACAAGATCGTGTGCGGCAGTAACCGTGTGACTCTTCAGGAGATACTCGAGGCTGCACGTCCGCGCGGGATCCGCTTCACCGAGGCGCGGAAGGCTTACGGATCTCCGCGCAGCGTGGTGTCCAATACTCACGGCTTTCGGATCGCCGTCCACCGCGTCACCGGTGAGATCCGCATCCTCTACAGTGTCCAGGCAACCGACGCCGGGATGATCATCAATCCGGCGCAGGTGCGGGGGCAGATCGAAGGGGGTGTCGCCCAGGGCATCGGCTTTGCCCTCACCGAGAACTTTCACGTGGACGAACACGGCGCGATGATGAACCCGAATCTACGTAACTACCGGATCCCGACCTATGCAGATGTTCCACGCACCGAGGTGATCCTCGTCGAGTCATCAGACTCCGTCGGCCCACTCCGCTCCAAGGGCATGGCGGAGTGCTGCATCAATCCGGTTGCCCCTGCTTTGGCGAACGCACTGCAGGATGCCACCGGGTCACGATTCCGGTCACTACCGCTCACCCCGGAACGCATCTACTCAGGCCTGAACCGATGACCGCGAACACGTCGGCGGACAGCGCCGCGACGGTCATCATCGGCCAGCGAGTGCGTGCCGGACTGGAGAAAGAATTCGAGGTCTGGCAGAAAGATCTCAACCGGGCGGCCGCAGATTATGCAGGCTTCCTCGGGGCAGAAATCGCGGCTCCGACGCCCACCCAACCTGATTGGGTGATCGTGTACCGATTCGACTCCATCGCTCATGTTCAGGCGTGGATCAACAGCGCGACGAGGCAGGACTACCTCGACAGCGGTCGTCAGTTTTTCGACGGCCCGGCCACGCAGCAGGTAGTGAGCGGCGGGATCAGGCCTCCGGACCCGCTGCTGACTGTCGTAGTGACGCACCGAGTAGGTGACGACAGTATCGACGAGTTCCTTGCCTGGCAGGATCGCCTTCGGGAGGTGGAGAGTGCTTTCGACGGATTCCGCGGCACCGAACTGTTTCGCCCAGTCGACGGTGTGCAGGATGAGTGGACCCTGCTGTATCGCTTCGACAATGCTGCCCATCTCGACACGTGGCTGACTTCCCCTGAGCGACAACAGCTTCTCGCCGAGGGTCGCAAGTTCCACGACTTCGAACTGCGAACCGTGGACAATTCGTTCGGCAGTTGGTTTGCCTTCGACGAGAACGGAAACGAGGCCCCTCCACCTTCGGAGACAAAAACCTCGATCGCGGTCTGGGTCGGTCTCTACCCGACTGTCGTCTTGCTAACTTTGGCGCTGTCACCGCTGAAGCTGCCACTCTGGCTCGGATTGTTGATCGGCAACCTGTTGTCGAGCTTCATCATGAGTTTCTTCACGATGCCGTACTACGTGAATCGGCTCCTGCACCGTTGGCTGCGTCCACCTCCAGGGATTCCTGTCGCAAAAACCAACGCGCAAGGGGTGGCGATCGTCGCTGCCGTGACCTTGTTCTGGGTGGTCGTCTTCTATCTGGTGACTACTCAGTTCTGGTCGCTGCCCTGAACTCTCCAGAACGCGAAATGCCAGCGCATGTACCGGGGCATGATTCTTCCCCGGTGCATACGCTGGCATTTCCAGTTATGCCCGTTCAGGCGGCCGTCGGTGGGCTGTTCCCGCCGATCGGCTGTTGATACGGATCAACCGACATCGGCGGATAGAACACCGACTTCCGATCCGGACCGATCTCCACCCGCCACTCCGTGTGGTGCAGCGTCCGATGATGATGACCGCACAACAAGATCAGATTGTCGAGATCTGTTGGGCCACCATCATTCCAGTGAACAATATGATGAGCATCGCACCACCCCGACGGAGTCCCACACCCCGGAAACGCACACCCACCATCCCGAACCGCAAGAGCCCGCCGCTGCGGCACCGTCGCCGTTCTCGCTTCCTTACCGCAGTCGAGCGGAACACCATTCTCATCCAACAAGATCCGCGTCACGGTGCAGTCGCACGCCAGCATCCGGGCAGTGTCGATACTGATCGGGCCCACCCAATCCGTCCACGCGAACCCGAGTTCCTCCGTGGACGGCAGGAGGTCTTTCAAGGCTTGCAGATCGGTCATGTCTTTCGCACTGGCAGTGACCGTGATGTGTGGTTTCACGCCGCCCTCGATCGGACCCAACCCCGCCCGCTCGTACCGGCGCAACAGTTCGCAGAACCCGTCCGCCCGTCGTAAAGCAGGCGTGCGCGTGTCCTTCACGCCGTCCTTCTCCGGCGTCGGCGCCGACAGCCTCGACAACAAGGTGATCAGACGGGCCCCGTTCACAGCATCTAAATCACCCTTCACCGTGACCCGCCCGTACAGGCCTTTCGAGGCGCAGAACTCGCTACGCTCCGAATCCTCGCCGACCGGAACGCCATCCTCGCGTTTTCCGTACTGCTTCTCGATCCGCCGAATCGCTGCCCGCACCGCATCACAATCCGCGATGTTCTTCGACGCCAACCCCAACAGAATCCCGCGAGCCTTGTCCACATCCGCCAGGGTCATGTTCTTCGGTGGATGCTGACAAAACGACGCCACCTGACGGGCTTTCAACGCACCCACATCACCACGATGAAACGCATCCGCGACAACAGGTTCGAGCATCAACAACCGCGCCAACCCGACCAGCAGACTGCACTCACCGATCTCCAAATTCGTCGAACCATGCAACCACTGCGCGATCGCCCGAAAACCCTTCCCGCCGAGAACCTCACGGGAAAACATCTCCACGATCAACAATACCAACCGCGACTGCAACTCGTGCCGGGCGCGCACCAGATCGAGAACCTCACCCTTGAGGTCCTCACCATCCAGCTGCCACGCTTCCCGACTGTCCATACTCAAAGCTTAATCGAACATACTTTCGATAACCAGAGACATAACGGACAGGTTTCAAGAAACATCGAACTCGAGACCGGTTGATATGTAACTACTTTCAGAAAATCTCAAAACCTGATCATCGACCACCGAGCGGCAGAACTCCCCCGCCGACGGGATAGGGCGGAAGCGTTCCCACAAGCGTCGGTGTCAATGTGGTCGCAGACGGATCGGCACGACCGAGAGTGAATTTCCGAACTTCGGCACCCGTTCCGTTGTTGCCGCTGACGAGGAGATCCGCGCCGGTAGTCGTGCTCGTCGTGGCCACTCCCACACCCGACCCTGGAGCGGTGAACGGGTCGAACGCTGCAACCTCCCGAAATGCCACGTCCGTCGAATGGTGATCTGGACTCTCGAGGTACATCTCGGGTGCACCGTCGAGCCTGGATCCACTCGAAAAGACACGGATTGATCCTTCTCCTCCGAGCATGCCTGCCACTATCGACTTTGCGCCACCCTCGGCGCCGGCCACCCAACCCGTCGACAGAGACACCCCGTCGCGGTAGCCCTGATCGAATGCCAAGAACTGCGATGTCGTCACCGGACCATTCGTATGACCTGCGTGTTCATCCGAACCGCCCTGCGCAGCCGCAGTCGGTTCGTACAGGTCGTAGCGGAACGTCTTGATCAACGACTCCTCGCCCGCACCCGGTGCGGTCACGATGCTCGCTCGACCGGAGTGACTGTCAACCATTCCGGTTGCGAACGTGACTCCGCTACTCGATCCCGGGTACGGCGAGAACGAACCGAATTCTGCGGGTGCGGACCTCTTGTCCGCCGGAAGGTCGGTGGAGTAAATCTTGACCTGCGATTCCATCCCCGGGCCTGATGCAACGATGATGTTGTCTGCCAGTGCATTTCCGTCGATGTCGACACCGCCGACGTTCACTCCGCCACGAAAACCCACATCGAAGGGCGCAAATCTTGCCAACTCGTCGGTGAACGGCACGCCGCCGACTGCGTTGTACGCCACCACTTCCGGAGCCGAGCCTGCCCCTGTTCCAGCGACCAGATCAAGCACCATGTCTCCGTTCACGTCCGCCATCGCAACACTCGGGGTGCCTTCGAACGACGGGAAGGGCGTCACAGCGGTGATCAGTTTGTCGCCGTTAGCATCGAATATCTGCACCTTGGCGGGCACGCCCGCCGAACCGGGTACCGCCACTACGTATGTCGACACCTCTGGAATCACGTTGACAGTCGCCATCAATCCGTTGTCCTCGTGGTTGAGTCGGTGGCAATGGATGACAAAGGTTCCGGTGTACTCGGTGAACTTCGTCCGCAACGTCACCGATGCTGGTTCCAGCGCATTCTCGTTCTCGTCCGTCACCGGCGCAGGCACGTTCACGTTGTCGATTCCCCAGGGCTGAACGCCCGTCGTGGTACCTGCGACGGGATCCACAACTTCCGTTACCTGGAAGTCGTTGACGTGAATATGCATCGGGTGTTCGTCGTTGTTGAGGTTCGTGATCTTCCATTCCTCAACGGAATTCAGTCGCGGTTGAATCAGCGGAATGTTGGGGAACGTGTTGTCGGCGAATTCGTAGGTGAAGGCCTTCGGATCGCTGTTGCTGGCCTTCTCGTTTCCGAACCCACCGGACACTGTGAGATTGCGGGTCACGTCGGGCGTCATCGCTGCGGTATCCACGAACGAGGTATAGGTATCGAGCTTCTGTCCGAACTCGAAGGGAGTCGTCTTTCCTTCACCCTCGTCTGGCGTCGCACGGATCAACTGCTGAGTCGGGAACGTGAAGAATCCGTCCGCGTAACTGATCACCGACGGGTCGACGGTGACGGTTCCGAGTTCGGCGGGCGGATTGTCGGTACCGTTGTTGGTGTAGAGAATGCCCGGATTGCTCACCGGTTTCGCACCTTCCAGCGGTGGCATCTCCAGCACCAGATCGCCGGACTCCGGCATCGTCACGGCGATTGCATAGCGCGAGGCCGGCGGAATCACCAGCCTGGTTCCGTCCCCGTCCACGGGTGGCCTGACCTCGTCGAACGGGTTTCCGTCCTGCCCCACGATTGCGAACTTCGGATGGGTGCCGGTTGCGGTTTCCGTCAACGTAACCGGCATGTAGGCAAAGTCGCTGATGTTGGCAAGCACCCAGATCTCGGTCTGCCCCGGCTTCAGTTTCAGCGATGGCTGGAACTGACCGTTCACGGTGTACTGCACATCGCGTTGGTTGTCCGGCAGTGAGGGATCGGCCGGAACACTCGTCGATTCACCCACGAAGCTCTGCAGATTGCCTGGAACGAATTGATTCTGTCCACGATGATTGGCCGGGGACAACGGTCCCGCGTACCAGTTGGTGAAATACTGTGCGCCCTCGGTAGTGTCCGAGAAATTCACCGGAGCAAGGCTCGGACGGTACGTCCCGTCGGCTAATTCCGTACCGCCGGGTGGCGTCAACGTACTGACGAATTGGGGCCAGTTCGCGTCGTTGAGCTGTCGGCCCTTTCCTTTGCGGTCGAATACGAAGTTGTACTGCAGTGCCATATCGCGAATCGGAACGTCGTTTGCCGTCACGACAGGCAAATTTCCGTCCGGCCGGCCGATTTCAAGGAGCCCGGCCAAGCCCATGTACGTCTGCTGGGCGGTGAGGGTGTGCCGGTGACTGTGGTACCAGTAGAGACCGTTCGGCATCGTCCCCGGAATCGCGTAGTCGTACACGTTTCCCTGGCCGGCGGGAATGTTGAGCAACACGTTGTCCGCATTGCCGTCCGGGCTCACGTGCACTCCGTGCGTGTGCAGATTCAGCGGAGC
This sequence comes from Rhodococcus sp. 66b, assembly GCF_002076325.1. Lineage (NCBI taxonomy): Bacteria > Bacillati > Actinomycetota > Actinomycetes > Mycobacteriales > Nocardiaceae > Rhodococcus > Rhodococcus sp. 66b. Next base: position 10,055 of record NZ_MUZB01000015.1, on the reverse strand, counting down.
CGACGTCAGCGCCGGCGGATAGATCGGCACGCCCCCGCCCGCCGGTGTGAATGCCGGATCGTAGAAGTCCTCGATCGTGAGATCCTGCAAATCGTTGTCGTAATGAATGATCAATCGCTCTCCGGGATTGACGCGGAGAGTCGGCGCCGGATAGACGTCACTCGCCGAGGTCGATCCGTCCGACGCCGTACCGCGGATGACCTCGTACCCGAAGAGCAGAAAATTCGACACGGGCGCCGAAGCGGTATCGAGCGGAATCACTCCCTGATGAGCGGACAAGCGCACCTCGAGAACACCATCTCGGCTACTCAGTTTCACCGGCTCCCGGTAGTCGACGGCGGTTCCGTCCGAGCCGTAGTTCGCGCCCACCTCGGGCGCCGATTCAGCGGACGTACACGCGGCCAACGCCATCGTCATGGACACCACTACTGCTGCGGCTAACGACTTTCCTCGCAGTGCGATCACTGGTTTCCCCGTTCCATGGTGGCGTGAGATACGTCCGATCAGCGCTCATCAGCCTATCGAGAAAACATCGGCTGAACAGTACATTCACGACAAATTGCCCACCTAGTGCCCGCTCGAGCGCTGCACCTTGCAAGCAGTCTCAGCAAACCGATCAGAAATCGAGAAGCACAGCCAAGGGGCCCGCAATTACGTTGAAACACATGAACACACCACAGAAGTCCACTTCCGACCACACGTCGTCAATCCACACATCAGCAGGGAGCGCCCGGATGACCACCGCGCAATCCGTGATCCTCGACGTACCCGACCTCGTCGCAGCCGAAGCCTTCTACAACGCTCTCGGCGTCGGAGATCGAATCCAGCTACGCGAATCGAACGAACCGACAACCGGGTTTCGTGGGTACACCCTTTCGCTCGTCGTCTCCCAACCGAACATCGTCGACGCCTTCGTCGGCGCCGCACTCGCAGCCGGTGCCGCCGTCTTGAAGCCGGTGAAGAAATCCCTCTGGGGATACGGCGGAGTCCTTCAGGCTCCGGACGGTTCGATCTGGAAGATCGCCACGTCGTCGAAGAAGAACAATGAACCCGCCACCCGCACAATCGACAGCCTCGTGCTGCTGCTCGGCGCCGAAGACGTCAAGGCCAGCAAGCAGTTCTACCTCGACCACGGACTCGAGGTGTCGAAGAGCTTCGGCCGCAAGTACGTCGAATTCACCAGCGCAGCAAACAATGTCACGCTGGCACTGTACGGCCGAGGCGCCCTGGCAAAGGACGCCGGGCTCGCTCCCGAGGGCACCGGATCGCACCGAATCACCATCACCGGTGCGTCCGAACCCTTCGCGGATCCTGACGGTTTCGCCTGGGAAAGCACCCATTCCTGACACAGGTGGTGTCTCGAGAACACGCCCGCCCGACTCAGGACATCCGACGAATCCTCTCCAAGTTGTGCGCCATCAACGGACCAACGGTCTCGAGAGCGGCGGGCGAGGTGATATCCCAGTGAGTGCACTCGACGGGGTGATTCACGATATCCCCGCTGACATACGCACGCCATGAATCGACTCCACGGTTCAGCCATGGATCATCCAGCGCTGCAGTGAAATACAGCACGTCGCCATCGAAGATCCCCGGCTGGTGAGTCTGCATCAACGTGTCGTTGTGCCGGGCCGCGAAGACAAGCCTGCCGACATCTTCCGAAGTCAACTCGCCCATGGCTCGCGCGAACTCGAGTCCCATGTCCGCGTCGTCGTCAGCGTCCGAACCTTCACCGTCTTCAGCGGCATGGGCGAAGCTGTCCAGCATCACCAACGAATCGACCGACTCGCCCGCTGCCTGCAATAGCACCGCCATCGAGTGTGCGATCACGCCACCGAGCGACCAACCGGCAAGGTGATACGGACCTTCAGGCTGGATTTTTCGAACTTCCTCGAGGTACCTGGCGGCGGTGAACTCGATGGACTCCGGCAGCGGATCCGCGGACGAGACTGCTGGAGTTTGGATCCCGTACATCGGAGTCGCCGAATCGATGTACGGCGCCAAGCCGGCATAGCTCCAGGCCAGGCCGACGATCGGATGGACGAAGAACACAGGCGGCCGATCACCGGTCGTCCGAATCGGGAACACTACGTCCAGCGCGCCGGAAGATTCTTGTCCGGATTCGACACGAATCGCAATCGACGCCGGAGTCGGCTCGGTCATCAACCACTGCAATGGGATCTCGCGAGCAAGCGACATCCGCAGTTTGGTCACTACTCGCATCGCCGACAGTGAGTTCCCACCGAGTTCGAAGAAGTTGTCGTCGGCGCCGACGTCAGCAATCTCGAGGACCTCCGAGAAGGCAGTGGCCACAGCGATTTCCGTAGGCGTGCTCGGCTCCCGATACACGATCTTCGACGCAAAATCAGGGGTCGGCAATGCCTTCTCGTCGACCTTTCCTGTCGGTGTCGTCGGCACCTTGTCGATGAAGACGACAGCACTCGGGATCATGTGACGTGGCAAGAACTCGGAGACAAAGGCGACGACCTGACTCACCTCCGGCGCAGTCCCCGGCGTCGGCACGACGTATGCGACCAACGCGGTGTCCCCGGACGGTGTCCTCTTGCCGCGGGTCATTGCCACATCCACGTCCGGGTGTGCGTGCAGCGCCGCGTCGATCTCCCCGAGTTCGATGCGATGACCACGAATTTTGACCTGAGTGTCGGTCCTGCCCCGGTACTCGATGGTGAGTTCCGGTGTCCAGGCGGCAATGTCGCCCGTGCGATACAGACGATCACCCGGCCGACCGTGCGGGTTGGCAACAAATCGGGTTGCCGTGAGCACAGACTGGTCATGGTATCCCCGGGCGAGAGCCGGCCCGGACACGTACAGTTCGCCCGGCGTCCCGATCGGCACCGGGAGCAGTCGCGAGTCGAGGATCAGAGTGTCGAATCCACGCACGGGTGATCCGATCGTGACTGGTTTGCCCGCGACGAGATCACCGACGGTGGAGATGTCGGTTGCCTCGGTAGGCCCGTACCCGTTGAGCATGGTTCGACCACGCTGCCAACGGTTCACCAGTTCGGCAGATACCGCTTCCCCGCCCACACCGAGAACCCGAAGCTCTTCGAGCCCTTCCGGTTCCATCGACGTCAACATCGCCGGAGTGATCAGTGCGTGAGTGACCCGACGTCCGATCATGAACCAGGACAACTCTTCTCCGCCTAGGATGGTGGGCGGTGTGACGACCAGAGTCGCCGCCGCGGAGAGCGCCGACATCATTTCACCCACCGACATGTCGAAGCTCGGCGAGGTGTTGTGCAGGAATCGTGAGTGCGAGTCGACGCGATAGTGCTCACGACGCTCGGCGGCAAGGTTCGCGAGACCGCCATGCGTGACCACGACGCCCTTCGGTTTGCCCGTGGATCCGGACGTGTAGATCATGTAGGCCGGATTGTCGATGCGAGCCGCTCCCGCGATACTCGACTCGGGTAGCTCTTGGATCGCGGTTTCGAGTGCATCCAGATCGAGCCAGCGCACCGAATCGGGAAGTTGATTCCCACCTCGGCTGATGCCGATGACAGCACCGGAGTCTGTGATCATGTGCTCGATCCGCTCAACCGGATAGTCAGGATCGACGGGCAAGTAGGCGGCGCCCGTCTTCGTCACTGCCCACACCGACATCACGGACGCTGCCGATCGCCGGAGTGCCACGGCTACAAAGGTTTCCGGACCGACTCCGTGATCGAGCAGGATGGAAGCAAGGCGGTTCGACCAGGCGTCCGCCTCACGGTATGTCCACGCACGCCCGTCGGCCCAGATCGCGATTCCGTCGGGGTTCTGTGTGACGGCGGAAGCGATGAGATCAGCCAGGGTTGCGCTGGGCGCAGCCGGCAGGCCCGATACCGGGACAAGCAGGCGACGCTCGTCGGGCCCCAGAACATCCAGGATTCCGGCAGCGGTGTCCGGCAACTCCACGAATGCACGCAGGATCCGAAGCATCCTCTCGCGCAGAACCTCGATCGTCGGCGCATCGAAGACATCCTGCTGATACTTGAGCGTGAATGAAATGCCGTCATCAGCGACAACGGTAAGTGTCAACGGATAGTGGGTCGCATCGTCACCGGTGATCGCAGTAACCGTCATGCCGTCGATCGAGCTCGTTGCAGCGATACCTTCCGTATCGACGGGGTACGACTCGAAGACGGTCAACGTGTCGAAGTCAGCGGCATTTCCGACGCTCTTGACGATCTCCGTCAGTCCGAGTTGGTGGTGCTCGAGAAGCGCCGCCTGTTCTGCCTGCAGCCGTGAGAGCAAGGAACGCAAAGACTCCGCGGGGTCGATCGTGACCCGGACGGGCAGCGTGTTGATGAACAGGCCGACCATCGACTCGACATGATCGAGCTCGGGAGGACGACCCGACACGGTTGCACCGAACACGACATCCGTTCGACCCAGCTGGCGCGCCAGCAGAATTCCCCAACCGGCCTGCATCATGGTGTTCAATGTGACGCCGTTGTCGGCGCTGAAGGCACCGAGCTGCTCGGCGAGTTCGGGCTCCACCTGAGTCACAACCGACTCGACGGTGCCGGCACTCGAACCAGCAGACCCTTCCCCGGCGAGCAGGGTCGGCTGCTCGAGCCCGGACAGCGCCTCGGCCCACGCCAACTCGGATTCCGCAGCTTCCCGAAAATTCAACCAGGACAGGTAATTACGATAGGACGCTGCGCGGGGAAGCACCGACTCGTCGCCGTGCGTTGCGTACAGAACCATCAGGTCCTTCATCAGAAGCGGCATCGACCACCCGTCGAGAAGAATGTGGTGCAGTGTCACTGCAAGCGCGTGTCGACTGGGATCTCGTGTGATGAGCGTGAACCGAAGCAATGGCGGTGTTGCCAAATCGAAACGCTCGGATCGATCGCGCGCGAGGGTTCGCTCGTAGACAGCTTCGCGCTCACTCGCAGGCTCGGCACCGAGGTCGACCACACGCCACGGGACATCGACCTCACCGAGAACGATTTGCGCGAGTTCGCCGGACAGATCGGCGACAAAGGCGGTCCGTAGGTTGTCGTGACGGTTCAGCAGAGCAGTCACGGCCCGGTTCATTCGTATCGGATCGACAGTTCCTGTCAGCTCCAGAACCATCTGGGTCTGATAAACGTCGGCACTGTTGACGGCGAGCAACGAGTGGAAGGCAAGTCCGTGCTGCAACGGCGACAGTGGCCAAATGTCACTGACCAGCGGATACCGGTCTTCCCAGACATCGATGTCCTCTTGAGAGACCGTCACCAACGGAACGTCGGAAGGCGTCAGGCCTCCCCCAGCACCTCTGCCGACGTGGGAGACCAGGCTCCGCAGCGCGCTCGCCCAGTACTCCGCCAAGCCTCGGACGTCCGCTTCGGTCAGGAGGCGTCCGGCGTAGGAGAACGTCGCGGACAACTCGGCATCACCCGAAATGTCTGTGACTATCGCGTTGATGTCGAGAACTGCGGCGGCAGGCATGTCGGGGTTTCCGGGACCTTCGATGTCACCGACATCCACGGACGGAGTCCACCCCAAATCGGCGAACTCCTCCGGGACGCTGCCGGCAGACACGCGACCGAGGTAGTTGAAACTGATTTGCGGCATGCCGTCCGGCAGTGGTGTACCCGGGTCGCTGCCGGTCATGTCACTGCCGGACATGTCACTGCCGGTCAGATATCGGAGGACCCCGTAGCCGATGCCACGACCGGGCACGGCGAGCAGTTGTTCCTTGACCGACTTCACGGCCCGACCCGCCGCGACGCCGCCGCGCATGGCGTCGTCGATGTCGAGCGCACCGAGTTCGAGGCGCACGGGATAGACGCTGGTGAACCAACCGACGGTACGCGAGAGGTCAGCACCGGGTGCAGTCTGCTCTTCTCGCCCGTGACCTTCCATCTGGATGAGCGTCGATGTGGTGTGCACGCCTCGTTCGCGACGCCACCGAGTGACTGCAAGCGCCAGAGCTGTCAGCAAACCGTCGTTGACGCCGCCACGGAATGCGGCCGGAAGCTCGGTCAGCAGTGCCTGAGTCGTCGACGCGTCGACGCGCACCTCGATGTCGCGGACAGTGGCGACCAGATCGAGCGAGGGGTCGAAGCGCGCCGATCCCAGATCCGGGTCCTCGCCGTCGACGATTGCCCGCCACGTCGGCAGGTCTGCCGTCGCCCCAACTGCACTGTCCTGCAGCGCATGTGCCCAGCGACGCATCGACGTGCCGACAGGTGCCAGCTGCGCCGGCGCACCATTGGAGATCTGTGCCCACGCGGTCATGAAGTCCGGCACCAGGATTCGCCACGACACTCCGTCGACGACCAGATGGTGCATCACGACGAGCAGTCGCCCGGTCGCCTTTTCCGCGTCACCCACCGGCGCGAGCCAGACGCACGCGAACATCACACCGCCGCGCGGATCAAGTTCTCGTCGAGCCAGTTCCACTTGGGATCGTGCCAATTCGGTCAAGCTTTCCGCGCTGTCGACGGCAGCGGGATCGAAGTCGACCTTCCGCACACGTGCGGCCACGTCCACGCTTCCGGGCTCGGCCACGTGCAAAGCTTTGCTGTGCAAGGTCGACCGAAGCATGTCGTGGTGATCGACGACGGCGGCCACCGTGGCGACGATCCCCGCCTGATCGACGCCGACTGGCAGATCCAGTGCGATCGACTGTGAGTAGCGATCGAAGTGATCGGTGCTGCCGAGCACCATGCGCATCACCGGCGTCAGCGGCAACTCTCCGACACCGTTGCCCGGCAGTTCGGCAAGTAACATCTGCGCCGGCGCGTCAGATCGCAAAACGACCTGTGCCAGCGCGGCAACGGTCTTCTGTTCGAAGACGTCTCGTGGGGTCATCACGAGACCACGAGCCTTCGCTCGGGAGACCAGTTGGATGGATGCGATGCTGTCGCCGCCGAGCCCGAAGAACGAATCGTCGACGCTCACCGCCTCGACACCGAGCAGGTCTGCGAACAGCGAAGCGAGGATCTCTTCCGTCTCGGACGCGGGTGCTCGATAGCGCACCTTCGACGCGGAGAACGTCGGAGCGGGAAGAGCCTTGCGGTCGAGCTTTCCGTTCACGGTCACCGGTAGAGCGTCCAGCACGACATACGCGTCGGGCACCATCGGTCGTGGCAGCGCGGACTCCAGATAACGCCTTACGGACTCGGTATCGATCACGCGCCCAGCTTGCGGCACCAGGTATGCCGCCAGCCGCTTGCCCAGTGCAGTCTCGACGACAAGCACCACGGATTGCGCGATCTCGTCGCATTGTGTTGCTACCGTCTCGATTTCACCGAGCTCGATGCGTTGACCTCGGATCTTGACCTGACTGTCGATCCGTCCGCGGTACTCGATGGTGAGATCGGCCGTCCAGGCAGCGATGTCGCCGGTCCGGTACATGCGCTGTCCTGGATCACCGTGGGGATCGGCGATGAATCGTGTTGCGGTGAGAATGTGTTGGTTGTGGTAACCGCGAGCCAAAGCGGGCCCCGCCACGTACAGTTCACCAGGCGTACCGATCGGCACCGGTCGCAGTCGAGTGTCCAGGATCAGGGTCCGGAATCCGCGCACAGGTTTACCGACCGTGACAGGTTGTCCCGCTTCGAGGTCTGCAACTGTGGAGATGTCGGTCGCCTCGGTCGGTCCGTAGCCGTTGAGCATCGTTCGCCCTGGCTGCCAACGATCGACCAGTTCAGCGGATACCGCTTCACCGCCCACACCGAGAACGCGAAGATGTTCGTGGTCGTGGGGGGCGATCGTGCTCAGAACGGCCGGGGTGATCAGAGCGTGGGTGACTCGTTGCGAGTCCAACAACTCGGCCAAGTCGTCACCACCGATCGTGGTCACCGGAACGATCACCAATGTTGCTGCAGCAGAGAGCGCGGAGATCATTTCGCCGACAGCCATGTCGAAGCTGGGTGACGCGGTGTGCAGGAACCGGGCGTCGGACGTGATCTGGTAGTGCTCACGCCGTTCGGCCGCCAAGTTGGCGAGACCGGAATGAGTGACAACCACGCCCTTGGGCTTGCCCGTCGAACCCGACGTGTAGATCATGTACGCCGGATTGTCGATCCGCACCGGCGGCCAGCTCGCGCTCGCCGGGGCTGCCGCCAGTTCTTCGGCGATGTCCTCGAGGACCAACCATTCGACGTCGTCGGGTAGGAACTGACGCTGCTCGGCGATCGTCACACCCAACCGCGCTCGAGAATCTTCGAGAATGTGGTCGATGCGATCGGCCGGATAACTCGGGTCGACCGGCAGATATGCGGCACCCGTCTTGGCAACCGCCCAGACTGCGAGGACGGATTCGAGCGATCGCGGAAGAGCCAGCGCCACAAATGTTTCCGGTGTGATGTCGCGTCGCAGCAGGACGTGAGCGAGGCGGGTCGAGAGTTCGTCGGCCTCGGTATAGGTGACGGCGCGGCCATTCCACAGGAAGGCGATCCCCGTTGGATTCGACGAGACCGCAGCAAAAATCAGCTCGGACAGAGTCGCGGGATGCGCCGCCGTAAGTCCTCGCACCGGCACCAGTAGGTTCTGCTCGTCCCGATTCAGAACGTCGATATCCCCGATTACTCTCGCGGGATCCCGCGTCAGCTGCTCGAGCATCATGACGAATCGGTCGGCGAACGACGCAGCCGTGGAACGGTCGAACAAATCCGTCGCGTAGGTCAGCGAGCCACTCACCGCTACCGACTCGGTGTCTGCGCCGCTGGTTGATTCCGTGGTCTCGAACAACGTCAAGGCAAGATCGAATTGAGCTGGAGTGACGTCGAATTCGACGGCGGACACCCGCAGATCAGGAAGCTCGAACGTGGCGTCTTCGATATACTCGTAGGCAAACGTGACTTGGAACAGCGGTGTGTGAGCCTGTGAGCGAACAGGTTGCAGAGCGTCCACCAGTCTCTCGAAAGGCACATCGACGTTGCCGAACGCACTCAGATCTCGGTCACGCACCTGGTCGACCAACTGCGCGAACGTCAGTGCGGGGTCGGCATCCGTTCGCAGGACGACCGTCCCGACGAACATTCCGATGAGATCCTCGAGAGCCGCTTCGCCTCGTCCGGACACAGGCGTGCCGACGACGATGTCGGTGCTCGCCGACACTCTCGCCAACAGTGCCGCATACGCAGCGTGAATCACCATGAACACACTTGCGTTGTGGTGATCGGCGATCTCACGAACGCGATCCATGATCTCGGACGCGATGTCGAATCGAACCATCGCACCGTTCTGGGTGGCCACAGCCGGTCGCGGTCGATCGGCCGGAAGCTCCAGTAGTTCCGGAATACCGTCCAATGTTGATTTCCAGTAATCGATCTGAGTCGATGCGATGCTCTTCGAGTCCGCCTCGTCACCGAGGAGCGCCCGCTGCCACAGCGCAAAGTCGGCATACTGGATCTCCAGCGGCGCCCAGAAGGGGGCCTGGCCGGTCAACCGTGCCGAGTAGGCGATCATGACGTCGCGAGCCAACGGCGTCATGGACACGCCGTCCGCACTGATGTGATGCACCGACATCACCAGTACATGCTCGAATTCCTCGACGCGGTACAACTTCACGCGAATCGGCACGGAAGCCGTGACGTCGAAACCTTCGGACATGACCTCGAGTATGCGAGTGTCGAGGTCGCCACGGTCGACGTCGATCGGGCTCAGATCGAACTCGACGTCCTCGGGTGTCAGGATCACCTGGACGGGGCCGTCGCCGTTGTCGGGGAACACTGTTCGCAGCGACTCATGGCGCGTCAGAACATCACCGAAGGCGCGGCGAAGCGCCGGAACGTCAACGGTGCCGGCGAGTCGGATGGCCAACGGGATGTTGTATGCCGCAGATTCGACATCGTACTGATTGAGGAACCACATCCGATTCTGTGCAAGTGAAAGCGGGATCCGCTCCGGGCGTGTCTGGATCTCGAGGGCAGGCCTGTCGGCACGCTCTGCATTGTCCAGTGCTATAGCAAGTTCCGCCACAGAAGGGTGATCGAACAACGTGCGAAGCGGCAACGCGGTACCGGCGTGTTGGTTGATGCGGCTGACAAGTCTGGTCGCATTGAGCGAATTACCACCCAACCCGAAGAAATCATCATCCACACCAACCC
>NZ_MUZB01000014.1:0-170480 GCF_002076325.1 Rhodococcus sp. 66b | reverse complement strand
TGTGAAGTACCAAAAAAATTTGGCACTGACATTCATCGACACACTGTTGAGTTCTCAAAGAACACGCACACACCATCACCACGACCCTATGGCCGCCGCTCCGGGGCAACTTTTCCAGCCTATCCCAACCAGGTCACCGGCGCAAACCGGAACCCCGTGAAGAAAAACTGGATTGTGTTCGCCAGGCACTTCGTACAACCTCGTGTCACTCGCCGTGAAGGCGGGAGTCGGTGTCCGTGTCGCTCTGACTTGGAATAAGTTACGCGAACCTTCAATCAATTCACAAATCGCCTGGTCACAACACCGATTCACTAGCCAAGGCCAGGTCAGACAGTTGAGCCTTTCCGCCAATCGCGAATAGGCCCGAGTGTGACGCCGAGCACCGAACCTATTCGGAGCTCACCCTCTCGATCACTCCCCCGAGTCCACGGAGATTCTCGACGAATCGCGGGTACCCACGGTCGATGTGGAAGATGTCGTGGACTTCGGTGGTTCCGTCCGCGACCAACCCGGCAAGCACGAGCCCGGCGCCTGCCCGAATGTCCGAAGACCACACCGGCGCACTCGACAGCACTGGAACTCCGCGGATCACAGCATGGTGACCGTCGGTACGAGCGTCGGCGCCGAGTCGGATCATTTCCTCGACAAATCGGAAACGCGATTCGAATACGTTCTCGGTGATCATCGACGTGCCCTCGGCAACCGCCGCCAAACCGATTGCCATCGGCTGCAGGTCGGTCGGGAATCCGGGGTAAGGCAATGTCGCGAAATTGACTGCTTTGGGCCGTTCACGCTGGATGACACGGAAACCGTCTACCTCGGGAGTCACCTCCGCGCCGGCTGTCCGAAGCTTGTCGAGGACCAACCCGAGATGCTTGTGGTTCACCCCGCGAACTCGGACGTCACCCCTGGTCATGGAGGCAGCGACACCCCATGTTGCGGCAACGATCCGGTCACCGATGACGCGGTGCGTAGTCGGTTCCAACTTGCGGACGCCTTGAATGGTGAGCGTCGAACTTCCGCCGCCCGATACCTTGGCGCCCATTTCGTTGAGCATGTTGCAGAGATCCACGATCTCGGGCTCACGTGCAGCGTTGTCGATCACCGTTTCACCTCGGGCGAGCACTGCTGCCATCAAGATGTTCTCGGTTGCACCCACAGACGGGAAGACCAGGCGAATGTTCGCGCCGTGAAGGTCGTCTGCCTCGGCAACGACACATCCGTGTTCGATTTCGCTACGCGCGCCCAACAGGCGGAGCCCGGATTGGTGCATGTCGAGTGGCCTCGAACCGATCGCATCGCCGCCAGGAAGTGCGACAACAGCGCGTCGACAACGCGCGACCAGCGGACCAAGCACACACACCGACGCCCGAAACTGCTTGACCGCGTCAAAATCAGCGTGATATTTCGGCTCGGCCGGCGTCGTGATCCGCACTTCGGAGTCTTCGAGTTCGACCTCGCAGCCCAGCCCTCGCAAGACGTCCGCCATCAGCGGCACGTCGAGAATGTCCGGGCAGTTGGTCACCACAGTGGTGCCTTCGGCCAACAGCGCAGCGGCCATCAGCTTCAACACACTGTTCTTGGCCCCTCCCACCAGTACTTCACCTTCGAGGCGGTTACCCCCGGTCACAAGAAAGTGCTCACTCACGGTTCACAGCCTAGAGCCACAACCTCGTCGGCACCGCGCCGGTACCGTAGCCCTATGTCTGTTCACCTGACGAAGATCTACACCCGGACCGGCGACGACGGGACCACCGGCCTCAGTGATTTTTCGCGAGTCTCCAAGAACGATCCGCGTCTGATCGCCTACGCGGATTGCGACGAGACCAACGCGGCGATCGGTGTGGCCGTTGCCCTCGGCACACCCCCGGAGAATCTGCTCGCGATGCTGCGCCAGATCCAGAACGACCTCTTCGACGCGGGGGCCGACCTGTCCACCCCCATCGTCGAGAACCCGAAGTACCCACCGCTGCGAGTGACTCAGGCCTATGTCGATCGACTCGAAGGATGGTGCGATGAGCTCAATGAGCAACTGGCACCGTTGAATTCGTTCATTCTGCCCGGCGGAACTGCCCTGGGCGCCCTGCTTCACGTAGCAAGAACCGTCTCGCGGCGTGCGGAGCGTGCGGCCTGGTCCGCCATCGATGCGAACCCGGAAGACACCAGCGTCCTCCCCGCGAAATATCTCAACAGATTGTCGGATCTGCTCTTCATCATGGGAAGAGTGGCAAATCCTGAAGGCGATGTGCTCTGGAAGCCCGGCGCCGGGGCTTGAGCGGGACCGGTCAGGCGGTGCGTCGCCTACGGGCGCGCCCGTCCGGCCGCGATTCGACCCAGGACAGGAAAGCTGTCAATGCTCCACTGTCCAAGGCGATTTCGTAGGCCGACGATCCGTCGTTGACCTTGACCACGACGATATCGTCGCTCATGATGTCGAATTCGGTACCTGAGGGAGAGCGACGGCTCTCGACCTCGATTCCTTGACGATCAATCCTGGAGTCCGGGCCCGGCCGCAGACTCGACAGTTTGAAAAAGACGAAGGTGCTTTCGCCGTAGCGAATGATTCCGTGACGCCACCCGCTGTCCCCCGGGGATGGCAGAACACGAAGCAGTGCAGCGGTACCGCCGCGACGTAGAACCAGCAGACGATACAGAAAAGCCGCGACGAGAACCGCGAGCAGCACAACCAGAATGATCAACACAGTCATTCCGAATGTCACTGTTCGTCGGCTCCCGTCGCGGCTTTACTCGAGTAACTTACGCGCGCTCGACGGCCCGGAGCTGACCCTTGGCGACCGCAATCGCTTCGAGGTCGCCCGAGTTCTCGGCCAAGACAGCCTTGGCTGCCTCGACGTCGATGTCCTGTGCCATGTCCGCGGACTCGGCAAGAATCGTCACCGTCGTCGCAGTGACGGAGAGGAACCCTCCGTGTACTGCAGCAACGATACGCTCGCCGTCGACCGGGGTGATCGACACGGTTCCGCCCTCGATCAGCTGGCCGAGGACCGGCTCATGCCCGGGCATGATGCCGATTTCGCCCTCAGTGGTCTGAGCGCTGACCAGCGTCGCCGAACCAGACCACAAGCGCTGCTCGACGGCAACGAGTTCTACGGTCATCTCAGCCATCGTGGACTACTTCCCGGCCATCTTCTTGGCTGCAGCTTCGACGTCGTCGAGTCCACCGCAGCTGTTGAATGCCTGCTCGGGCAGGTGATCGAACTCGCCCTTGCAGACGCGGTCGAAGGCTTCGATCGTGTCGCGGAGCGGCACGACGGAGCCGGGCTCACCGGTGAACTTCTCGGCAACGATGAAGTTCTGGCCGAGGAACTTCTGGATACGACGGGCGCGGCCGACGAGGACCTTGTCCTCTTCCTGAAGCTCGTCCATACCGAGGATGGCGATGATGTCCTGCAGTTCCTTGTACTTCTGCAGGATGCGCTTGACCTCGTTGGCAACACGGAAGTGCTCGGCACCGACGATGCCGGGCTCCAGGATGCGGGAGGTCGAGCTCAGCGGATCCACAGCGGGGTAGATACCCATCTGCGAAATCGGGCGCGAGAGCTCGGTGGTGGCATCGAGGTGCGCGAACGTCGTAGCCGGCGCGGGGTCGGTGTAGTCGTCGGCGGGCACGTAAATAGCCTGCAGCGAGGTGATCGAGCGACCGCGGGTCGAGGTGATGCGCTCCTGGAGCTCACCCATCTCGTCCGCCAGCGTGGGCTGGTAGCCCACTGCCGAAGGCATACGGCCGAGGAGGGTGGAAACCTCGGAACCTGCCTGCGTGAAGCGGAAGATGTTGTCGATGAACAACAGGACGTCCTGGCCCTGAACGTCGCGGAAGTACTCCGCCATCGTCAGTGCGGACAGGGCGACGCGCATACGCGTTCCGGGCGGCTCGTCCATCTGGCCGAAGACAAGGGCGGTGTCCTGGAGGACGCCCATCTCTTCCATTTCGAGGTGGAGGTCGGTGCCCTCACGGGTACGCTCACCGACGCCTGCGAACACCGAGGTGCCCGAGAACTCGCGAGCGATACGCGTGATCATTTCCTGGATCAGAACGGTCTTGCCGACGCCGGCGCCACCGAACAGGCCGATCTTTCCACCCTTGACGTACGGGGTGAGAAGGTCGATGACCTTGATGCCGGTCTCGAGGATCTCGGTCTTACCTTCGAGCTGATCGAAGGCTGGTGGCTTGCGGTGGATGCCCCACTGCTCGCCGTCGCGGCCGAGGCCGGGGGTGTCGAGGCAATCGCCCAGGGCGTTGAACACGTGGCCCTTGACGACGTCACCGACGGGAACCGAGATCGGCTTGCCCGAGTCGGTCACTGCAGTGCCGCGGACGAGGCCGTCGGTGGGCTGCATGGAGACGGTGCGGACCAGGTTGTCACCGAGGTGCTGTGCAACCTCGAGCGTCAGCGTCTTGGCGACCGAGGGAAGCGTGATCTCGGCGTTCAGGGCGTTGAACAGTTCAGGAACAGCGCCACGCGGGAATTCAACGTCCACGACGGGACCGATGACCCGCACGACGCGGCCGGCTACGGCCGAAGCCGAACCTGCCCCGTTGTTTTCGGTTACTGCTGCGGTCATGTGCTAGTCACTTCCTGCGCTCGAGGCGAGCGCGTTGGCGCCGCCGACGATCTCGCTGATTTCCTGGGTGATCTGGGCCTGGCGAGCCTGGTTGGCCTGACGGCTCAACGTGTTCACCAGTTCGTTTGCGTTGTCCGTCGCGGCCTTCATGGCGGTACGACGGGCTGCCGACTCCGATGCCGCAGCATCGAGAAGCGACGAGAAGATACGAGTGCTGACGTACTTCGGGAGAAGAGCACCGAGAAGCTTCTCGGGCTCGGGCTCGAAGCTGAAGTCCGCGACGGGGCCATTGTCATGGTCGTCGTCGTGGCCGTTGGTCAGCATGTCGTCACCGAGTTCGATGCGCTCTTCCGACACGAAGACCTCGAGAGGAGCCATACGGCGAACCTCGGGAGTCTGCGTCAGCATCGACACGAAGCGGGTGTAGACGATATGGAGTTCGTCGACGCCCTCGATCGTGCCTTCACCGTTCGGAGCGGCAACCTGGTTACCCGAACCAGCCATGAACAGCTCCACCAGGTGGCGGCTGGCCTTCGCTGCATCCGAGTAACCCGGATCCTGCGAGAAGCCCGTCCACGCAGCACCGATGTCGCGGCCGCGGAACGTGTAGTAGCCGAGTCCCTTGGAACCGAGCACGTACACGACCGGCTCCTTGCCCTCGCTGCGGAGGAGAGCCATGAGCTCTTCTGCCTGCTTGAGGACGTTGGAGTTGTAGCCACCACACATGCCGCGGTCACTGGTGACAACGAGGACCGCAGCCCGCTTGGGCTCCGGGCGCTCGTTGAGCAACGGGTGATCGAGCGAAGCAGACGCACTCGCCAATTCGGTGAGTACCTTCGTGATCTCCTCGGCATACGGCTTGGACGCGGCGACGCGAATCTGAGCCTTGGTGATACGCGAAGTCGCGATCAGTTCCTGTGCCTTGGTGATCTTCTTGGTCGAGTTGACCGACTTGATACGAGACCGCAATTCGAGAATGCTCGCCATCGATCAATCACTCTCCCTTCGGAATTCGCAGTGTCATGGGCGCGTACGTCACTTGCTGACGGTCTTGCGCTTGACGTTGATCTGCTCGTTCTCGACCTCGTCGGCGCCCAAAGCGTCAGCCTCGGCCTCGTTCACGACCCGGCTTCCGTCGGATGCGATGAAGCCTTCCTTGAACTTGTTCGTTGCAGCGATCAGCGCAGCAGCGTTGTCGGCATCGAGTGCCTTACCGCCGTTGATGCTGGAGTAGACGCCAGCAGCCGAGTGCTTGAGGTCTTCGAGCAGTTCCTTCTCGAAGCGACGGACGTCACCGATCGGAACGCTGTCGAAGATGCCTTCGCCGGCGAGGTAGATCGAGACGATCTGGTCCTCGACAGGGATCGGGCTGTACTGATCCTGCTTGAGCAGCTCGACCAGACGGGCACCGCGCTCGAGCTGAGCCTTGGAGGCAGCGTCGAGGTCGGATGCGAAAGCGGAGAACGCTTCGAGCTCACGGAACTGAGCCAGTTCCAGACGCAGCGAACCGGAAACCTTCTTCATGCCCTTGGTCTGTGCAGCGCCACCGACGCGGGAGACCGAGATACCGACGTTGATCGCGGGGCGAACGCCCTTGTTGAACAGGTCGGACTCGAGGAACACCTGACCGTCGGTGATGGAGATGACGTTGGTCGGGATGTACGCCGAGACGTCATTCGCCTTGGTCTCGATGATCGGCAGAGCCGTCAGCGAGCCGCCGCCGAGTGCGTCGGACAGCTTCGCCGAACGCTCCAGCAGACGGGAGTGCAAGTAGAAGACGTCACCGGGGTAAGCCTCGCGTCCCGGCGGGCGACGCAGCAGCAGCGAGATGGCGCGGTACGCCTCTGCCTGCTTGGTCAGGTCGTCGAACACGACCAGAACGTGCTTGCCCTGGTACATCCAGTGCTGGCCGATGGCCGAGCCGGTGTACGGTGCGAGCCACTTGAAGCCTGCGGAATCAGAGGCCGGAGCAGCAACGATGGTGGTGTACTCCATCGCGCCCTTCTCCTCGAGGGCAGCCTTGACGCCCGCGATGGTGGAACCCTTCTGACCGATGGCAACGTAGATGCAGCGCACCTGCTTGTTGACATCGCCGGAATCCCAGTTGGCCTTCTGGTTCAGGATGGCGTCGATGCAGACCGCGGTCTTGCCGGTCTTGCGGTCGCCGATGATGAGCTGGCGCTGGCCGCGGCCGATCGGGGTCATGGCGTCGATAGCCTTGATACCGGTCTGGAGCGGCTCTTCGACCGGCTGGCGCTCGAGCACCGAAGCGGCCTGGAGCTCGAGTGCACGATTCTCGGTGCTCTCGATCTCGCCGAGGCCGTCGATAGGCGCACCCAGCGGGTCGATGACGCGGCCGAGGAAAGCATCGCCGACGGGAACCGACAGAACGTCGCCCGTGCGCTTTACTTCCTGGCCTTCTTGAATGTTCTGGTAATCGCCAAGGATGACGGCACCGATTTCGGTGGCATCCAGGTTGAGCGCGACGCCGACGATTCCACCGGGGAACTCCAACAGCTCGTTGGACATAGCCGAAGGCAGGCCAGAGACGTGCGCAATGCCGTCACTGGTGTCGGTCACTGTGCCGACCTCCTCACGGGAGGCCTCCGGGGAGTAGCTCGCGGTGTAGTTGTCGATCGCGCTACGGATCTCGTCGGAGGAGATCGTCAGCTCCGCCATGTTTTTCCTGCTCTCGGTGTCTGGTCTTCGAAAAGATCTGGAGTATGTGTTCGGCTGAAGGACTACTTGAGGTTCTTCCGCAGTGCTGCGAGTCGACCCGCTGCGCTGCCGTCGATAACCTCGTCGCCCACCCGGACGACCAAGCCGCTGAGGAGTTCTGGATCAACCTCGACGTGTACTGCTACCGGCTTCCCGTAGGTGCGGGTAAGAGTGCTGGCCAAGCGATCCGACTGCTCCGAGCTCAACGCCGAGGCGCTGCGAACGTGAGCAACGGTGGTATCGCGCTGCGCTGCGGCAAGATTCGACAGCTGATCGAAAGTGTCTGCGGGTGCAGACTTCAACCGGCCGACGGCCTGTCCGGCGAGTGCCTCGGTGACCGCAGTGACCTTGCCGTAGAGCAAGCGGGAGAGGAACTCACGCTTGCGGGCTGCGGGAACCGACAGATCCGAGAGCGTCTGCTCCAGGCTGGGATCCCCTGCCACGATGCGACCGAGACGGAAGAGCTCGTCCTCAACGGTGTCCAACTGGCTCTGATCGGCTGCGGCGCGGAGCAGAGCTTCGCGTCCGAGCAGTTCGAGCGAGTTGACCAAGTCGCGGGCCGCAGACCAGTCCTGGCCTGCAGCTGCCTTCACGGTGGCGAGCGCCTCGGCGCCGACCTTTCCGGAGAACAACTGCTCTGCCAAAGCCTGGCGACCAGCGGCCGGTGCCGAAGCGTCAGCCAGCGCGCTGCGAAGAGCGCGCTGGCCGTCGAGTACCTCGACCACCGAGAAGAGCTCGGACCCAGCCTGAGCAGAAGCAGCAGTTGCGGCTCCTGCAGAGACGGCGCCCAGGGCACTGCTCAGCGCAGAACGAGTCTGCGCCAAGGCTTCACGGCTCGCTGCGTACATGTTGCTCACTTCCTGGCTGAATCAGCGCTGACGGTGTCGAGCTCGTTGAGGAAACGATCAACCGTTCCGGCGCGCTTCACGTCGTCGGCGAGAGACTCCCCGATGACCTTCTCGGCCAGGTCTACAGCGGTCTTGCCGAGATCCGAGCGGAGCTCAGCGACGATCTGCTGACGCTGGGCGACGAGCTGGCTGTGGCCTGCGGCCACGATGCGGTCGCTCTCGTCCTGCGCCTGAACCTTCATGTCAGCGATGATCTGCTGACCCTGGGTACGCGCTTCCTCACGGATCTGCGCTGCCTCGGTACGAGCTTCGGCGAGCTGCGCGCGGTACTGCTCGAGCGCGGCCGCTGCCTCTGCCTGTGCGTCTTCGGCCTTCTTGATGCCGCCCTCGATCTGCTCGGTGCGTTCGGCCAAGACCTTCTGGAACTTCGGAAGAACGAGCTTCCAGAAGACAAAACCGACTACGACGAGCGCAACCGCGGACCACACGATGTCGTATGTCTCGGGCAAGAGAGGATTGTGTGTCTCCTCTGTTGCCGCGAGCACTGCGAAGGTGGCTCCCATGTCTGTCTTAGAAAATGAAACCGGCGACAAGGCCGATCAATGCGAGGGCCTCGGTGAATGCAATACCGAGGAACATGGTGGTACGAACCTGGCCGGCCATCTCGGGCTGGCGGACCATGCCTTCGATTGCCTTGCCCACAACGATGCCCACGCCGATGCCGGGGCCGATTGCTGCGAGGCCGTAGCCGATGGCTCCGTAGCCGCGCGACTTGGTCTCGACAACTTCCTGAGCGAGGTAAGCGATGCTCATGGTGTTCCATTCCCTTTCTGTTGACCTCTGCCGGATTCGGCAAGAGGCTCAGTTCTTGGTGTAGCTGGTGAAGAGGTAAAAGGTCAGTGCTCGTCGGCGTGGAGCGCCAATTCGATGTACACCGCGGTCAGCAACGCGAACACGTAAGCCTGCAGGAAGATGACCAGCAGCTCGAAGAACGTGAATGCGATACCGGCGATGATCGACGGAACGCCGAAGATCGCCTGGAATCCGCCGGACACGAAGAAGAAGTAGTTCGTCGCGCTGAAGAACAGCACCAGCAGGATGTGGCCGGCCAACATGTTGGCCATGAGACGAACCATCAGCGTGAACGGGCGCAGGATGAAGGTCGAGATGAACTCGATGGGCACCAACAAGAAGTGCAGGGGCAGCGGAACGCCGGGAACGACGATGCTGCTCTTGACGTACTTGAAGAAGCCGTACTTCTTGATTCCGACGTAGTTGAACACGATGTAGGCGAGCGCCGCGAGTACCAGGGGCATACCGATTCGTGCGTTCGGCGAGATGTTCAGGAAAGGAATGATGCTGGCCATGTTGCTGGCGACCACGATGAAGAAGATCGTCGTGATGACCGGCAGGAAGCGCTTGCCCTGTTCCTTGCCCAGGATCTCCTCGGCGATGTTGATACGAACGAAGTCGAGCGCAAGCTCAGCGGCGTTCTGCATCCCACGGGGAACCAATCGAGGGCTGCGCATCGCGATCACGAAGAAGGCTGCGACCAGCACCGACATCAGCAGACGAATCAGCATCAGACGGTCGAGCTCGAAGGGGCCCGCGTGAATCAACACGGAGGGCGGGAAAAAATCGTCTAGTGACGGCGCATGGAATTCATCCGCGGCCAGGGTGGTGACGCTCAGCGTTCTCTCCCGTAGTCGGTCCGCAGCCATCATTGACTGCGGTTCGATCGGACATTGACGATCTACAAGTCGACAAGTTCGACTCGCGCATTCGTCAGCAGCTGGAGAACCCTAGAGGGGCCTGGCGTCTGTCGGTGTCGGCGACTCTCGTCGACTCAGTGGTCAGAATTTCGACCACCTGCGAGCACATGGCATCGTCGGCTGAGTGTTACTCGGCCCACCATTGCTCTCGCTTGAACCGAACCTTATCAAGTCATCTACGACATTGTGTAGATGGGGTACCTGGAAGTCCGATTAGTTACCTCTTGTAGTACTACTCGTCGTCGTCGACGTTGCTGCTGGGAGTGGGATCGACGTACGGAGTTTTGGTTCCGAGAACGCCGTATGTCTCCGCACCGAGCACGACGACCAGCGACATGATGATGACCAGGACGAGAGCGGTCTTGTTGTAGAAATCCATGTCCGAGAGGACAAAGAGAACAACCATCGCGAGAATCATCTTCAGCAGCCACGTGCCGAGAAGAACTGCACCAGCCGTGAGCGCAGGCAACTTCGCTGTGAGCAGCACGCCCAGCGCCGTGAACAGGATGAACCCGCCGCCGACGGCTGCGCCTATCAGGGCTCCGTAGACGCCTTCCTTGCCGGCGAAGAGCCCGCCCAGGAGCGCGCCGACCACGGCCAGCGCGATCAGCCCCATCACACCCCACTTCACGGCCGACTTCATGGCGGCGGTCGAATCAGGGATGGGTTGCGAGGCAGGTACAGGCTGCGGCGTGTTCGTCACGATGCCCAAGGGTAATGGATCGGGAAACTTGGCTAGCGACGCTGTTGCTTGCGATCGATCAGGGACGGCACCGCGGTGAAGAACAAGGCAATGACCAACCCGGCCGCAACCAGTACGACAACCAGCTGTCGATTGAGCAGCGAGGATCCGACGGCACCGAACGCCAGGACGCTGACCCACAGGTAGATGACCAGCACAACCCGTCGGTGCGTGTGTCCGATTTGCAGGAGGCGATGATGCAGGTGCATCTTGTCCGGACTGAACGGACTGACGCCCGCTTTAGTCCGGCGGATCACGGCCAGGAGCATGTCCAGCATCGGGATGAACATCACAGCACCGACCAGCAACAACGGCGCGAGGAGGCCGACCAGGTCGCGGGTTCCGTAAGCAGTGAGCGGAATACGACCGGATGCACTGGTGGAGATCGCGGCAAGCATGAGACCGATCAACATCGACCCGGAATCGCCCATGAAGATGCGCGCTGGATTGAAGTTGTGCGGAAGAAAACCGAGACAAGCGCCTGCCAAGGCCGCCGCGATCATCGCCGGCGGGTAGACACTCGCGTCGCCGCCCTGATCGTGGAGCAGACCGATCGAGAAGATGAGGATCGCCAAGGCCGCGATGAGGCCCAAACCGGCGGCCAATCCGTCGAGACCGTCGACGAAGTTCATCGCGTTGATGGTCGCCACGGCGATAGCCACCGTGAACAGTCCCGATTGAATCTGATCGAGGATGATCGTGGACCCACCGTCACCACCGAACGGGTTGTAGATGATGAACCAACTGACGCCCATCACCACGAGAACTCCGGCAGCAGTCACCTGACCCACGAACTTGGTGAGAGCGTCGAGACCCCACCTGTCGTCGATCACGCCCACGAGGACGATGACGGCGCCCGCGACGAGCGCAGCGTGCACATCCGGACTACCGAAGCCGAAACCTCTTGTGAGCGCCGGTAATTGCTGCGCGAACAGCAGACCGACAACCATGCCGATATACA
This sequence comes from Rhodococcus sp. 66b, assembly GCF_002076325.1. Lineage (NCBI taxonomy): Bacteria > Bacillati > Actinomycetota > Actinomycetes > Mycobacteriales > Nocardiaceae > Rhodococcus > Rhodococcus sp. 66b. Next base: position 158,855 of record NZ_MUZB01000014.1, on the reverse strand, counting down.
TTCCGACGCCACCGAGGCGCGGAATCGGCTCGACGTGAACGTCCCGATCACGCGGTATGGCGACGGCGCCGAACCGCAGCGCCAACAACCGGACTGCGCCAGTCGCCAGGTATGTCACTACCGCCGCCGTACACAGCACGAGCAACAGTTCACGGATGGGAACACCCGCTCCCCCGCCGCCCTGTGCCAGATACGTGGTCGCCTCGTACGAAGTGATCACTGCGCGAGATCACCCGTCTGGCGGGGATAGGCAGGCTTTGCCCGTACCAGTTCGCGAACGCCGTCGGCAACGGATGCCAACTCGGCCTCCCCTGACGTGGTGGCTGGATCCGCTACGACTGCACGCGCGATCAACTCCCCCACGACGCTCATGTCGGACGTGTTGAATCCCTGGGTCGTCACGGCCGCGGATCCGACGCGGATTCCGGACGTGACGGCCGGCGACTGCGGATCGAACGGAATCGCGTTCTTGTTGAGCGTGATCGAAGCCAGTCCGCACCTACGCTCGGCGTCGACGCCGGTGACACCGCTTGCGCGCAGATCGAGAAGCGCCAGATGCGTGTCGGTTCCACCGGACACGGTGCGCAGGCCGCGAGCTTCCAACGACTGCGCGAGCGCCGACGCATTGGCAACCACTTCCTGTGCATACCAACGATATTCCGGCGTCGACGCTTCTTTGAAGGCAACCGCCTTCGCAGCGATCGCATGCATCATCGGGCCGCCTTGAATGAAGGGGAACACCGCGCGATCGACAGCCGAGGCATGCTCGCTGCGGCACAAGATCATTCCGCCGCGCGGACCTCTGAGGACCTTGTGCGTCGTCGCGGAGACCACGTCGGCATACGGAACACACGACGGTATCGCCCGGCCTGCCACGAGTCCGATGAAGTGGGCGGCATCGACCCACAGGATCGCACCAACCTCGTCCGCGATCGACCGGAAGGCTGCGAAGTCGATGGTTCGGGAGTACGCGGTCGCGCCGGCGACGATGATTTTCGGCTTGTGCGCCAGAGCCAGGGTGCGAACCTCGTCGTAGTCGATCAATTCGGTGGCCGAATCGACGTGATAGGGAACGGTGGTGAACCACTGCCCCGAAAAGCTGACCCGAGACCCGTGAGTCAGATGCCCACCGTGCGGCAGACTCATCGCCAATACGGTGTCGCCGGGCTTGGCGAATGCGGCGTACACCGCGAGATTCGCGGTGGCCCCCGAATGCGGCTGGACGTTGACGTGCTCGGCGCCGAACAGTGCCTTTGCCCGGTCGATCGCCAGATTCTCGGCTACGTCGACGTACTCGCACCCGCCGTAGTAACGCCGACCCGGATAGCCCTCGGCGTACTTGTTGCTCAGGGTCGAACCCAAGGCAGCCAGTACCGAGGGGCTGGTGAAGTTCTCGCTTGCGATGAGTTGAAGCCCGCCGCGCTGACGCTCGAGTTCGGCCAGCGCAACAGCCGCGATCTCGGGGTCCGCCGTGGCAAGCTCACCGAAATCCGGTCCCCAATACGTGGATTCCCCCGCGCGCTCGCCGCCGGCGCCGACCATCGTTACGAAACTCCCTCTACGAGGCTTTCCGGACTGGTGCCCAATACCTCGGCGATGGATTCTGCCGAGACGGCACCCACTCGCAAGATACGCGGTGAATTGCCGGTCAGGTCGACGATCGTGGAAGCAACGGCGTGTTCGGCCTTGCCTCCGTCGAGGTACACGCTGGCAGATCCGCCGAGCTGATCTCGGGCTTCCTCGACGGTAGTTGCCGGCGGACGCCCCGAAATGTTGGCGCTCGAGACGGCAAGCGGTCCGACATCGCGCAACAGTTCGAGGGCAACCGGGTGCAGGGGCATGCGGAGCATGACGGTTCCGCGGGTATCACCGAGGTCCCAGGCAAGTGAAGGCGCCTGCTCGACGACCAAGCTCAGTCCGCCGGGCCAGAACGCGCGGATCAGATCCCGGGCCTGGGGGCGCACGCTGTAGACGAGCCCGTCGATGGTGTTCCACGATCCGACCAGTACCGGGACGGGCATGTCTCGCCCGCGTCCCTTGGCACGCAACAGACTCGTGACAGCTTCGCTGTCGAACGCGTCCGCGGCGAGTCCGTAAAGGGTGTCGGTAGGGAGAACTACGAGTCGGCCGGCCTTGAGCGCGTTCTTCGCGGCGGCCAAGCCTGCGGTTCGGGAATCTGTCTGACTGCAGTCGTACACGGTGCTCACTCAGCCATCCTTTCACTCTGCACTTCGGGCGTTCGATTCCGCTGCGCTTCGACGTCGGTGGCGACACGTCTGGCGACGACGAAACGCGGACGACCGGCAAGATCGGGATGCTGCGCAACGTCGCCGAACACCCGGCGCGCCGAGAACAGCGCAGCGACGCCGTCGCCGTTGGTGTCGTCGTGCTCGATGCCTGCCGCGCCGCCGATTCGAAGCCACCGCGCGATGTTGCTGATCATGGGTTTGATGACGGACAGACCGTCGGCGCCACCGAACAACGCGGTGTGCGGGTCGTAATCCATGACCTCAGGCTGCAATTGCGCGCCTTCGGGGATGTACGGCGGATTGGACACGACCAGATCGACGCCGCCCTCGAGCCCTGGCAACAGGTTCCGATCGGTGACATCGCCCTGATGCAGATGGATCGGTGTATCACCGGCGGCCTCGCGGTCGGCAGCATTACGACGCGCCCACGCCAACGCGGCGGGCTCTTTCTCCACGGCGTGAACGACGGCGTCTGGACGGGCCTCGGCGATGGACAGCGCGAGTACACCCGATCCCGTGCACAGGTCCAGAACTACCGGCGGCTTGCTTCCGCAACCTTCGAGGAACGAGAGCGCCCAACCCATGAGCAATTCGGTTTCGGGCCGCGGAATGAAGACACCCGGACCGACAGCGACGTCGATGTTGCCCATCGATGCGACTCCGATGATGTGCTGCAACGGAATCCGCTTCACGCGTTGCGCCACCAACTCGTCGAACGCCGCGATGACCTCAGGATCGACCAACGGAATCAGCCCGAGACGCGTGCGTTCGACGCCGAGCAGGTGGGATGCCAACAACTCGGCGTCGGTGCGTGGGCTGGGCACACCTGCGGCGTCGAGCTGTTTTGCAGCTTCGATCAGCGCCAAACGAAGTGGAAGTCGACTCACGGGTACAGCCTGCCACGCTCGACCGACACGCGGTTCACCGAGTTCCCGGCGGGACGGAGGTCAGTCATGGTCTGCATCTACTCGGCCGCGAGACGCGCCTCTCGGTCCGCCTTGCCCAATGCGTCGAGAAGTGCGTCGAGCTCACCGTCGAGCACTGCGTCGAGGTTGTGCGACTTGAATCCGATGCGGTGATCGGTGATGCGGTTCTCAGGGAAGTTGTAGGTGCGGATGCGCTCCGAACGGTCCACCGTCCGAACCTGACTCTGGCGACCTGCCGACGCTTCTGCGTCCGCGGCTTCCTCGGCGACTACCTGCAAACGGGCTGCAAGCACCTGCATGGCACGCGCCTTGTTCTGGAGCTGCGAGCGCTCGTTCTGGCAGGTGACGACGATGCCGGTCGGAAGGTGCGTGATTCGGACCGCGGAGTCCGTGGTGTTGACGCCCTGACCGCCCTTGCCGGACGAACGGTAGACGTCGATACGCAGGTCACTCTCGTCGATCTGGACTTGCTCGACCTCTTCGGGCTCCGGGTAGACCAGAACGCCGGCGGCCGAAGTGTGTACGCGTCCCTGGGATTCGGTGACGGGCACTCGCTGGACGCGGTGAACCCCGCCCTCGAACTTGAGCCTCGCCCACACTCCGTCCGGGGTATCTGACTTGCTCTTGATCGACAGCGTGGCTTCCTTGTATCCGCCGAGATCGGAGACCGTCGCGTCGAGGATCTCGACGCGCCAGCCGTGCCGTTCCGCGTAGCGGACGTACATGCGGGCCAGGTCCGAGGCGAAGAGCGCGGATTCTTCGCCGCCCTCACCGGACTTCACTTCGAGGACGATGTCGTCGCCGTCATGCGGATCACGCGGCGCCAACTGATCGGTCAGCGTCTGCTCGAGCTGCGCGACCTCGGCTTCGAGATCGGGGATCTCGGCGGCGAAGCTGGAATCGTCGGCGGCGAGTTCGCGCGCAGCTTCCAGATCGTCCTGCGCAGCCGTGAGCTTGTTGTACGTCGACATGATCGGCGAGAGCTCGGAGAACCGCTTACCGACGCGCCTGGCAGCGGCAGGGTCGTTGTGCAGCGCCGGATCGGACATCTGCGCTTCGAGACCGGCGTGCTCCGCCAAGATGTCGTCGATGGCCGAGGGCTGGGTTGCGCCTGCCATGGTTCGCTCCGCTCTGAGTTTCGATTCCTACGGTGCGCGCTTGAAGGTATTTCGACGCCGGGACCCGGGAAACGCGCAAACCGAGTGCAGGCACAAAAAAGCCGACGCCCGATCTGCGCATGGCAGATCGGGCGTCGGCGGAACAGCTAGGACTCGGTGGCCGGGACCTTGCTGTCTGCGCGCTTGCCGTAGCGAGCCTCGAAGCGAGCGACGCGTCCACCGGTGTCGAGAATCTTCTGCTTGCCCGTGTAGAACGGGTGGCACTGCGAGCAAACCTCGACGTTGATGCGTCCGGACTCCTTGGTGCTGTGGGTCTCGAACGTGTTACCGCAACCGCAGACGACGGTGGTCGCTACGTAGGTTGGGTGGATTCCTGCCTTCATGGTGTCCCTTTCAATGGTCGCCGGGTCGACGTCGCCAATCGACATCGTGAACCGGAACCGGACTCGGCCGTTCAGTATGCCAGATGCGGTACCTCACCAGATAATCCGCGTCTCGCACGCCTCGGGGTGGCTGTACGAAGTTGTCAACGCACTGCCCCTCGGTTTTGTTCCGCCCACGCAAAAGGCCCACAACCAGCTGGTTGTGGGCCTTTGACGTCGAGTCGATCAGTCGTCGATCGCACCCGGTGCGGTCTTGGAGACCTGCATCAGGAACTCGAGGTTGTTCTTGCTCTTCTTCAGTCGATCGATCAGCAGATCGATGGCCTGATGCGAGTCCAGACCGGACAGGACGCGGCGGAGCTTGTGCAGCACAGCAGCTTCGTCCGGGCTCAGGAGCAGCTCGTCCTTACGCGTGCTGGACGGGTTGACGTCCACGGCCGGGAACACGCGGCGTTCGGCGATCTTGCGATCGAGCTTGAGTTCGGCGTTGCCGGTGCCCTTGAACTCTTCGAAGATCACGGTGTCGCCGGTGGATCCGGTCTCGACCATCGCCGTGGCGATGATGGTGAGCGATCCGCCGTTCTCGATGTTGCGGGCAGCGCCGAGGAAACGCTTCGGCGGGTAGAGCGCCGTCGAGTCGACACCACCGGAGAGGATGCGTCCGGACGCCGGCGAGGAGTTGTTGTACGCACGACCCAGACGCGTGATGGAGTCGAGCAGTACGACGACGTCCTTACCCATCTCGACCAGGCGCTTCGCACGCTCGATTGCCAGCTCGGCAACTGCGGTGTGATCTCCCGGCGGGCGGTCGAAGGTGGAGGAAATGACCTCACCCTTCACGCTGCGCTGCATGTCGGTCACTTCCTCGGGACGCTCGTCCACGAGGATGACCATCAGGTAGCACTCAGGATTGTTGGTGGCGACGGCATTCGCGATCGCCTGCAACACGCTGGTCTTACCGGCCTTGGGCGGGCTCACGATGAGGGCGCGCTGGCCCTTACCGATGGGCATCACCAGGTCGATGACACGCGTGGTGAGAATGTGCTGCTCGGTCTCGAGGCGCAGACGCTGGTTCGGGTACAGCGGCGTGAGCTTGTTGAACTCGGGGCGCTTCTTCGCGGCCTCGACGTCGCCGCCGTTGACCGTGTCGATGCGGACCAGCGGGTTGAACTTCTGACGCTGGCTGCCCTGCTCACCGTCACGCGAGACGCGGACGGCACCGGTGATGGCGTCGCCACGGCGAAGGCCGTTCTTGCGGATCAGGTTCATGGAGACGTAGACGTCGTTGGGACCGGCGAGGTACCCGGATGTACGCACGAAGGCGTAATTGTCGAGGACGTCGAGGATGCCGGCGACCGGCTGAAGGACGTCGTCCTCGCGGATTTCGGTCTCGCGCGAATCGTTGGGTGCGCCACCCTCACCGCGGTCGCGACCACGGCCACGGCGCTCGCGGAAACGGCGTCCGCGGCGTCCGCGTCCACCCTCTTCGTCGTCGTCCGGTCCGTTGTTGCGGTTGTCCGTACGCGGACCGGCGTTGTTCTGGCCGGCGTTGTTCTGGTTGCCGCGATCCTGACGGTCCTGGCGATCCTGGCGATCCTGGTTGCCCCGGTTGCCCTGGTTCTCGCGCTGGCCCTGGTTGTCTCGCTGGCCCTGATTGTCCCGGTTGCGCTCGCGGCGGGGACGCTCGTTGCCCTGCTCGGCGGGAGCCTGATCAGCGTCGGACTTGCCCTCGGTGCGCGCAGGACGCTCGGCCGGAGCCTCAGCCTTGGCGGTCTCGGCGACCTTCGAGGTATCGGCGGCCTTCGAGGTGTCCGCGTCGGACTTTGCCGAAGGAGTGTCCTGCTCGATGCTCAGTTCACCCTGGTCGGGTGAACCTGCACGACGAGCGGCGCCGCGACGCTGACGTCCACGACGGGGTGCGCTCTGATCGGAATCCTCGGCGGATTCGGTACGCGCAGGCGCTGCCTCGGCAGGAGCGGATTCTGCCGCGGGAGCCGTTTCGGCTGCGGGGGTTTCGGTGCGTGCGGCGCGGGTGCTCTTGGCACGAGTGCGCGCAACGGGTGCGTCGTCGAGAGTGAGTTCGCTCTGTGCGGGTGCAGCCTTTGCGCTGCCGCCCTGGCGCTCCTTGATGGCTGCGATCAGGTCGCCCTTGCGCATGCCGGAAGTGCCTTTGATGCCCAGTTCACCCGCAAGAGTGCGGAGTTCGGTGAGCACCATGCCGGAAAGTCCGGCACCACGGCGCGTTTCGGCACGCTTCGTGGAGGTCGCCACCGCACCGTTCGATGCTGAAGATGACGCCTGAGAATTGTCGCCTGATTCCGACCCGGCGGGTGCAGAAGTGGCGATGAGGTCCGTATCGGTCACGGAGGTCCTTTCCTTCCCTCACTCGCACTGCGCAAAGTCGAGGGTTCGTCCCGCAGTTCGATTGAATACCGAACTCGGTGGTGCCGTACGTGGTTGCTGTCCAGAACTGCCGGCTTGTCCGCCGTCACATGATTGTCGGAAACTCTCGCCTCAAACTTTTCATGCGCTCGCAAACCTGCCCAACGCGCCTTCGTCGACGATTCACTCCCCCGTGTGTTGAACCCCAGAGATATGGAACCTCTGAGTGTTCGATCCGCGGAGGATTCAAACCTTCGGAGAAGGTACAAGCGTGAGGATCATGCCTGCGAGAATCATGCCAAGGACTGTGGACCCCGATTGGGAAGGAGTTTTGCCCCCTGGTGATGCACCGGCGACTGACGCGCACGATGTACGGACATAGCCCAGGATAGCGTCCAAACCTGAGTCCGGCAAGAATTTGGACGACTGGGTGTGTCAGTTCACTACCGATCGGTAGTGGGCGATCACCAGGACCAAGGCAGGGATCAGACCGTCGTCGTGGATACTTCGACGCCGTCGGCGATGTCCAATTCGAGCACACGTAGTCCGTCTGCCCGCGCCGCTTCGGCGAGCTCGACGGGGAAAGGCTCTGTGCTGAGCGCCAACACGGTGGGGCCTGCTCCCGAAACGGTCGCGGCAATGCCCGCCTCGCGCAGGATCCCGATCCATCGCGTCGTGAGCGGCAGTGCGGGTGCGCGCTGCGCCTGATGCAGGCGATCCTCGGTGGCTGCCATCAACAGATCGGGCCGAGCAGTGAGCGCAACGACAGCCAGCGCGCTGCGGCTCGCGTTGAACGAGGCATCCTGGTGCGGAACCAATTCGGGCAGGAGGCCACGAGTGTGTGCGGTGGACGACCGCTCCTCGGGAACCAGTGCCACAGCACGGATGTCGGGATGGACATCGAGTTTCGCCGCGGAGTAGATCGGCTCGTCGCCTTCGACGGCCGGTGGGCAACTCCACGAGACGACTGCGCCACCGAGAACACTGGCAGACGCGTTGTCCGGGTGACCTTCGAACTCGGACGAGAGCTGAACCAACTGCTCTTCCGTCAAGCCGATCTCGGCATCGAGTGCGCGCGCCAGACCGTTGGCTGCTGCCAATCCGCCGACAGCCGCAGAAGCCGAGGATCCCAACCCGCGCGAGTGCGGGATCGCGTTGCGGCACAACACGTCCAGGCCACTGGCCCACACCCCGGCCGCTTCGAGACCGCGCTCGATAGCGCGAACCACGAGATGCGAAGGACCCCAAGGTACGTCGGCAGCGCCTTCACCTTCGACGCGAATCTGAAGGCCCGAATCCGTTGTGGTGACCACGATTTCGTCGTACAACCCCAACGCCAGACCGAGGGTGTCGAACCCCGGCCCCAAGTTTGCACTCGAGGCCGGGACGCGAGCAGTCACCGAAAGGCCGATAGGCAGGGTTATAGTCATGTCAGACACCGGATTCCGCGGAGTGGTCGATGAATCCACGGACACTATGCAAGCTCGAGGGCAGCCGCGACGGCAACGGGATCGACACCGATCGGCTCGACGTTCGGCATACCCTTCAAAGCCGTGTCAGGATCCTTGAGACCGTTACCGGTCACCGTGCACACGACGGTCAGGCCCGGCTCGAGCCAGCCCTCTGCACGTGCGGCGAGCAGGCCGGCGACACTGGCTGCCGACGCCGGTTCGACGAAGACGCCCTCGGTGGCGGCGATCAGACGGTAAGCCTCGAGGATCTTCTCGTCGGTGGCGGCACGGAATGCACCGTTCGACTCTTCCTTCGCGGCGACAGCGCCGTTCCAGGAAGCGGGGGAACCGATTCGGATTGCGGTAGCGATGGTTTCGGGGTCCTTGACGGGTGCGCCGTTGACCAGCGGAGCCGCACCGGCTGCCTGGACGCCGAGCATGCGGGGCTTGACCGTGGTCAGACCGTCCGCGTAGTACTCGGAGTATCCGCGCCAGTACGCGGTGATGTTTCCTGCGTTTCCGACCGGGAGAGCGTGCACGTCGGGAGCCTTGCCGAGCACGTCCATGATCTCGAATGCCGCGGTCTTCTGACCTTCGATGCGCACCGGGTTGACGGAGTTGACCAGACCGATGGTGGGGAATTCCGCCGTGGTCTTGCGTGCCAGCTCGAGGCAGTCGTCGAAGTTGCCCTGGACCTGAATGATCTTGGCGCCGTGCATGACTGCCTGTGCAAGCTTGCCCATGGCGATCTTGCCCTGCGGGATGAGCACGGCGCAGGTCATGCCTGCCTTGGCTGCATACGCCGCGGCCGAGGCGGAGGTGTTGCCGGTGGACGCGCACAGAACTGCGCGCTGGCCACGGGCCAAGGCGTCGGTGACGGCCATCGTCATGCCGCGGTCCTTGAAGGAACCGGTGGGGTTGAGACCCTCGACCTTGAGGTAGACGTCGCAGCCGGTGATCTCGGAGAGGTGGCCGGCCGGCAGGAGCGGGGTGCCGCCTTCGCGCAGGGTGACGGTCTTCCAGTTGTCACCGATCGCGAGACGGTCCCGGTATGCCTCGATGAGACCCGGCCATGCCTTGTGGACGGGGTTGACGATGCCGGTCATTGTTCAGTGCCTTCCAGTCGCAGCACGCTGGTCACAGCGGTGACGAATTCGAGTTCGTTGAGGGCCGCCACGGTCTCGGAGAGAGCCGCGTCGGTTGCTACATGAGTGACGACCACCAGACGCGCGCCGGCGCCGGCGCCCTCCTGGCGGACGACGGAGATGCTCACGCCGTGCTTGGCGAACTCGGCGGCGACTGCGGACAGCACACCTTCCTTGTCCGCGACCTCCATGTTCACGTAGTAGCGCGTGAGGATGTCGCCCATCGGGGCGACCTTGAGCTTGGCGTACTTGGACTCGCGGGGGCCGCGGCCGCCGTGAACCTTGTTGCGCGCCGCCATCACCAGGTCACCCATCACCGCGGAAGCGGTGGGGGCGCCGCCTGCGCCCTGGCCGTAGAACATGAGCCGGCCGGCGTTCTCTGCTTCCACGACAACGGCGTTGAACGCGCCGTTGACCGAGGCCAGCGGATGGCTGAGCGGAACCAGCGCCGGGTACACGCGAGCGGAAATCCGCTCCTTGCCCTTGGGCGTGACGATGCGCTCGCAGATCGAGAGCAACTTGATCGTGCAGTCGAGTGCCTTCGCCGACGCCAGGTCGGCGGAGGTGATCGTGGAGATTCCTTCGCGGTACACGTCCGCGGCAGTGACGCGGGTGTGGAACGCGATCGACGCGAGGATCGCAGCCTTCGCCGCGGCGTCGTAGCCTTCGACGTCCGCGGTCGGGTCGGCTTCCGCGTATCCGAGGCGTCCGGCTTCGGCGAGGGTCTCTTCGTAGTCGGCGCCGGTCTCGTCCATCGCGGAGAGGATGAAGTTGGTGGTGCCGTTCACGATTCCGGCGACCTTGTTGACACGGTCTCCGGCCAACGACTGTGTGAGCGGGCGGATCACGGGGATCGCACCGGCAACAGCGGCCTCGAAGTACAGGTCGACAGAGTTGGCCTCTGCAGCCTCCGCCAATTCACCGGTGTGGTCCGCGAGCAGCGCCTTGTTGGCGGTCACGACCGACTTACCGGAGTTGAGGGAAGAGAGAATCAGCTTGCGAGGGAGCTCGATTCCGCCGATCACCTCGACCACGATGTCGACGTCGTCACGACCGACCAGGGACTCGGCGTCCGTCGTCTGCAGTTCCTCGGGAATTCCGCGGTCCGAGCCGATACGGCGGACGGCAACTCCCCGCAGTTCCAACGGGGCGCCGACGCGAGCTTCGAGTTCCTCGGCCTGCTCACGAATGATCCGGACGACCTCGCTCCCGACGTTGCCGAGGCCGAGAACGGCCACACCGATAGCGCGATGCGCCGATTCGCTCGTCACTGCGATACCTCCAAGCTGAGCAGATCTTCCACTGTTTCCCTCCGCAGAATCACGCGTGAGACTCCGTCACGCACCGCCACCACGGCTGGGCGGGTGAGCAGGTTGTACCTGCTCGACATCGAATAGCAGTATGCACCGGTCGCTGCTACCGCTAGTAAATCACCGGGCCCGACGTCCTCGGGCATCCAGGTGTCCCGAATGACCACGTCACCGGACTCGCAGTGCTTACCGACGATACGTGCAACGACGGGATCAGCCTCGGAAGTTCGCGAAACCAACTTGGCTTCGTACTCCGCACCGTAGAGGGACGTGCGGATGTTGTCGCTCATCCCGCCGTCGACGCTGATGTAGCGGCGTGTCAGCGAACTACCCACCGTGACGTCCTTGATGGTGCCGACCTCGTAGAGCGTCACCGTGCCAGGTCCGGCGATGGCGCGGCCGGGTTCGACGGCAAGCGTCGGCTCCGGCAATCCGGCCAGGGCGGACTCGTTGCGCACGATGTGGCCGAGCTTTGCTGCCAGTTCGTCGACGGGCGGCGGGTCGTCGGAGGGGATGTACGAGATCCCCATGCCGCCGCCGAGGTCGATGATCGAAATCTGCTTGGTCTTCTCGACTCCGAACTCGGTGACGACGTCGCGGAGCAAACCGATCACGCGGTGCGCTGCCACCTCGAAACCGTCGACGTCGAAGATCTGCGAACCGATGTGGCTGTGCAGGCCGACCAGTCGCAAGTTGTCGGCAGCGAAGACGCGACGGACCGCGTCGATCGCCGCTCCCCCGGCCAGCGAGAAACCGAACTTCTGGTCCTCGTGTGCGGTGGAGATGAATTCGTGGGTATGCGCTTCGACGCCGACGGTCAGTCGGATCAACACGTCCTGAACGACACCGGCCTCACCGGCGACACGATCGAGTCGGTCGATCTCGATCGCCGAGTCGAGCACGACGTGTCCGACGCCCGCGGCGACACCAGCGGCCAGTTCGGCGACTGACTTGTTGTTGCCGTGCATGGCAATTCGCTCGGCCGGGAAGTCCGCGTGCAACGCGATCGCCAGTTCGCCGCCGGAGCAGACGTCGAGCGAGAGGCCTTCGTCGGCGACCCAGCGTGCGATCTCGCCACAGAGGAATGCCTTGGATGCGTAGTGCACCTTGGCATCCGGGCCGAAGGCGCGGGCCATGTCGCGGCAACGCGAGCGGAAGTCGTCCTCGTCGATGACGAACAGCGGGGTGCCGTACTTCTCGGCAAGTTCACCGACCTTGACACCCGCGAGGGTCACTTCACCGTCGTCGCCGCGAGAAGCGTTGCGCGGCCACACCTGCGGTGAGAGTTCACCGAAGGCTTCGGGGCTGGCAGGACGGTCGGGCAAGCCGGGGGCCTGCAACTGCTCGGCATGCTTGGGGCCGGCGGGGTGCGCGTTCACATTTGCTCCGGTGCGGTGACGCCGAGCAGTTCGAGGCCGTTGGCCAGGACCTGTCGGGTGGCGGCGCAGAGAGCCAGACGCGCGCGGTGCACGTCGGTGGCGTCTTCGTCGCCTTGCGGAAGGATGCGGCACGCGCCGTAGAAGCGGTGGTACGCACCCGCGAGTTCTTCGAGGTAGCGGGCAATACGGTGCGGCTCACGCAGATTCGCCGCGCTCGACACGACGCGTGGGTACTCGCCGATCGTGCGGATGAGGTCACCCTCCTGCTCGACGGTGAGCAGGGCGAGGTTGCTCGCGTCGGCGGACAGACCGAGGTCCGCGGCGTTGCGAGCGATCGCCGAGAGGCGTGCATGCGCGTACTGGACGTAGTAGACGGGGTTCTCGCTGCTGGTCTTGGTCCACAGGTCGAGATCGATGTCGATGCTCGAGTCGACCGACGAGCGGATCATGACGTAACGCGAGGCGTCGACGCCGATTGCCTCGACCAGGTCGTCGAGGGTGATGACGGTGCCTGCGCGCTTGCTCATCTTGACGGCAGTGCCGTCCTTGACGAGGTTGACCATCTGGCCGATCAGCACCTCGACGGTGTCCGGATCGTCGCCGAATGCGGCCGCGGCAGCCTTGAGACGGCCGATGTATCCGTGATGGTCGGCGCCGAGCATGTAGATGCAGAGGTCGAACCCGCGGGCGCGCTTGTTCTGGAAGTAGGCGATGTCACCGGCGATGTAGGCGGCGTTGCCGTCGCTCTTGATGACGACGCGGTCCTTGTCGTCGCCGTAGTCGGTGCTCTTGAGCCACCACGCACCGTCTTCGTGGAAGAGGTTGCCCGAACCCTTGAGGGATTCGACGGCCTTCTCGACCGCACCGGATTCGAAGAGCGAGTTCTCGTGGAAGTAGACGTCGAAGTCGACGCCGAAGTCGTGGAGGGTCTGCTTGATGTGCGTGAACATCAATTCGACGCCGATGGCGCGGAAGGTTTCCTGCTGCTCGTCGGCGGGCAGCTCCATGACGTCGGGACGCTGCTTCAGAACCGAGGCGGCGATGTCGGCGATGTATGCACCGGCGTAACCGTCTTCCGGAGCAGGTTCACCCTTCGCTGCAGCGATCAGTGAACGCGAGAAGCGGTCGATCTGGGCACCGTGATCGTTGAAGTAGTACTCACGTGTGACCAATCCACCCTGCGCGGACAGAATGCGTCCGAGCGCGTCTCCGACTGCAGCCCAACGGGTTCCACCGAGGTGAATCGGTCCGGTGGGGTTGGCCGAGACGAACTCGAGGTTGATCTTCTTGCCGGCGAGGGAGTCACCCGAGCCGTACGACGCGCCGGCTTCGAGAACCGACACGACGATCGCGCCCTGGGCGTCCTTGTCCAGCCGGATGTTGAGGAAGCCGGGTCCGGCGATCTCGGCGGATTCGATTCCGTCGGCAGCGGTGAGGGCTTCGGCGATCCAGCCCGCCAGCTCGCGGGGATTGGTGCCGACCTTCTTGGCTACCTGCATGGCAATGTTGGTGGCGTAATCGCCGTACTCGGGGTTGCGTGGTCGCTCGACGGTAAGGGTTTCGGGCAGCACGGATACGTCGAGGCCACGATCGGCAAGGACGCTCGCTGCGGTTCCGCGGAGCAGTTCGGCAAGGTCAGCTGGAGTCACAGGTATTCATCCTATTGCCTGCACACCGGAAGTGGAGACTCGCCTCACGCCTCGCTCTCCATGAACGTGCGCGGGGCCGCTGTGGCGTGTCGCACGCCACTCTCAAAGTTTGCCCTCAGACTCGGAAAGTACAGTGGTAATGCCCGAGCTACCACCGCGTACCTTCATGCGCGGGCGCGCCACACCTCAAGCCCACACACCGAAAGAGCCCAATCGATGCCAAGCGGTTCCGATAGTCGCGGTCCCAACAAGAACTCCGGGGCCAAATCAGCCAAGGCCATCAAGGCCGCCAACAAGAACAGTCGGCCGGCCAAGAAGGGCAAGGGCGGCGTCCCCGCTCCCCGCCAGATCCCCTGGCTGTCGATCGGCGCCGGTGTGGCTGTGCTCGCACTCATCGCCGTGCTCGGTATCAATCTGTGGCCCAAGGTCGAGGAGCGGCAGGCCCTCGAGCCGTACAAGTACAGCTCCGAGAACAAGGATCCGTCCGACAAGATCGACGGCGTCCTCAAGATCGAGTACCCGGCCGGCCAGCACGTCGATTCCACTCAGCGCGTGGCGTACGACCAGACCCCGCCGTTCGGTGGCCCGCACGACGCCACCTGGGCGAACTGCACCGGAACCGTGTACGCCGACCCGATTCGCACCGAGAACGCCGTCCACTCGCTCGAGCACGGCGCCATCTGGATCACGTACAACCCCGATCTCGTCGACCAGGACCAGATCGACAGCCTCGCCGGACGCGTCAACGGCAAGTCCTACATGCTGATGTCGCCGTTCCCCGGCCAGAGCAGCCCCATTTCTCTGCAGTCGTGGGGCCATCGCCTCGAGATCGACAAGGCCGACGACGATCGCATCGATCAGTTCATCACCGCGTTGAACCAGAACCCGAACGTCTACCCCGAGGTCGGAGCGAGCTGCACCAACCCGCTGTTCACCCCGTCGACGTCGCCGTTCGATCCGACGCCTCCGGGCGCCGACGCCATCCAGATGGACGGCACGGGCGCTACCCCGGCCACCGACGAGCAGATTCCCGCCGGTGGATAGTCCGGTGAATAGTTCAGAGACCACCGATCAGCCTTCGAAGCCGAGTCAGCGCACCGCACTGCTGATCATCGGTCTGATCGGCGCGATCGCCGTCGGTTTTGCCCTCGGCGCACTGACCAACCTCCTCGGACCCGATGCGAAGTCGTCACTGACCGTTCCGGCATCGGATTCGGTGGACGTGGGCTTCGCTCAGGACATGAGCGTGCACCACAGCCAGGCCGTCGACATGGCGTCCATCGCCCTGACGAAGTCCACCGACAACGATGTGCGCACGCTGGCGTTCGACATCTTGACCACGCAGCAGAACCAGCTCGGTCAAATGCAGGCGTGGCTGACCATGTGGGATCAGCCGCTGTCCAAGGTGGGGCCGTACATGGAGTGGATGTCGTCGGATTCGGGCTCCGGCCACGGATCGCACGGGACTTCGGCCACGATGGACATGGCTCATTCCGGCCCGGTCGACACCATGCCCGGCATGGCGTCCCCCGAGGACCTCGCGGCTCTCCGCGCGGCGGAAGGCCTGCAACTCGACACCTTGTTCCTGCAGTTGATGCTTCGTCACCACGAAGGTGGGCTTCCGATGATGGAGTACGCAGCTGCCGACGCCACCGAGGGTCCGGTGCGCAGCCTGGCGCAGACGATGGTCAACACGCAGCAGAGCGAGTCCAAGCTGATGACCGACATGTTGGCAGCTCGCGGCGCAGTGCCGCTGCCCATGAACTGAACTGAGAACTCAGACCCAACTGGGCCTGGTCCTGAATTTCAGGACCAGGTCCAGTTTTCTACCTCCGGCATGTCTTCGAGGTGCTCGACGATGTAACGCGAGTGCTTTTCGAGCTGTGTGCGGCAGAACTCCGCCAACTCGGACGCCCCGGCCGGCCGACGCTTGGAGCGTCGTAGCGCCTCGATCACCAGGTGGTAGCGGCTCATCTTGTTGAGGACAACCATGTCGAACGGTGTTGTGGTTGTTCCCTGTTCACTGAATCCGCGAACGTGGAAGCGTTCGGGACTCGGACGCCCGTGAATCAGTTCGTGCACCGCACGCGAGTATCCGTGGAATGCGAACACGACGTCGGTCTGCGCGGTGAACAGATCGAGGAAGACCCGCTCCCCAAATCCGTGGGGATGTTCGGTGGGGGTCAGCAGGGCCATCAGATCTACGACGTTGACGACGCGGGTGATCAGTTCGGGTGTGTGATCGCGCAGCAACTGTGCAGCAGCCAGGATCTCCTGCGTCGGCACATCTCCCGCAGCGGCCAGGACCACGTCCGGTTCCTGTCCGCGAGCCTCGGTTCCGGCCCATTCCCACACCGAAGCTCCCGCCGCGCAGTGCTCGTGCGCCTGCTCGAGCGTGAGGTATTGCAGGTGCGGTTGCTTGTCCACGACTATCAGGTTGACGTGGTCGGTGCTACGCAGGCAGTGATCCGAGATCGAGAGCAAGGTGTTGGAGTCCGGCGGTAGCCACACGCGGATCACACTGGGGGCCAAGGGAATAACGGCGTCGATCATGCCGGGGCCCTGATGACTGAATCCGTTGTGATCGTTGCGCCAGCACGTACTGGTCAACAGCACGTTGAGCGAAGCGACGGACGCCCGCCACGGCAGGTCGACGGCATGTTGGAGCCACTTGGCGTGCTGGATGAGCATCGACACGCTCACCATCGCAAATGCTTCGTAGCTCGCGAACATCCCGTGTCGACCGGACAACAGATAGCCCTCGAGCCAACCTTCGCAAAGGTGCTCGCTGAGGACCTCCATGACACGACCGTCCGCGGACAGCCCGTCGTCGTAGTCGGTGATCGGCAGTTGCCAGCAGCGGTCGGTTGTCTCGAACACGGCGCCGAGGCGATTGCTCGACGTCTCGTCCGGACAGAAGAGTCGGAAGATCCCGCCGCTGTCCTCGGTTTCCGTGGCGGCGTAGATGTCGCGCAGAAGCTCGCCGAGAACTCGTGTCGTCTCGTGGAAGGTCGAACCCGGGGATTGGATGGGAAGCGCGTACTTTTCGAGCGGCGGCATCGGGAGATCGACGCGAAGTCGCCCACCGTTCGCGTAGGGAGTGCTCCCCATGCGTTTGTCCCCCGCCGGCGAGAGCGCCGCCAGTTCCGCGGCCAGTGATCCGTTGGCGTCGAACAACTCGTCCGGACGGTACGACCGCATCCACTCTTCGAGTTGCCGCAGATGCGATTCGTTGGTTCGCACGCCGGACAACGGCACCTGGTGCGCACGATGTGTGCCCTCGACCAAGATTCCGTCGACGATGTGCGGACCGGTCCATCCTTTCGGCGTCCGCAAGACTATTGCCGGCCACGAACCCGTCCACTCGTCGCCGCGGCGTGCGGCACCCTGCATCTCGCGGATCTTCTCGTGTGCCTGCGAGATCGCTTGATACAACTGAGGAAACACGACGTCGGGGTCGTCACCGGAGACGACGATCGGCGCCCACCCCTGGCCGCCGAGGTAGGCCTGAATGTCCTCGTCGCTGCTGCGCCCGTACACGGTCGGGCCCGCGATCTTGGCGCCGTTCACGTGCAGGATCGGCAACACCGCGCCGTCGCGTCGTGGATTGAGGAACGCCGGGAGCTTCCACGAGCCGGACAACGGCCCGGTCTCCGCTTCGCCGTCGCCGATCACACAGGCCACCACGAGGTTCGGATGATCGAAGGCAGCGCCGGCCGCATGTGCAAGGGCGTAGCCGAGCTCGCCGCCTTCGTGGATGCTTCCGGGTGTCTGCACACTCACATGGCTGGGCACTCCGCCGGGAGCCGAGAATCGCCGACACATCCGGTGGATACCCTCGGCGTCGTCCGAGACTTCCGGATAGATCTCCGAATACGTTCCCTCGAGATACGTCGACGCGACCAGCGCCGGGCCGCCGTGCCCCGGGCCCGTGACGTACAGCCAGTCAGCATCAGTGGCGACGATGTGCCGATTGAGGAGCGTGTAGATCATCGACAGGCCAGGGCTGGTCCCCCAGTGTCCGAGCAGTCGAGGCTTGATGTGCTCGGCTCGCAACGGTTCCCGCAGAAGCGTGTTGTCTTTCAGATAGATCTGCGCAACGGTCAGGTAGTTGGCCGCTGCCCACCACTTCAGGTCGAGCGCGAGCTGGTCTTCGGAATAGTGGTGATCGGTCATCAACGACTCCCGTACCTCACGAGGGTGCCCGAGCAGTCCGCCCGAGCCTGTGCTCAGAGCCGAGCCTAGGCGTAAAAAGCATCCGAGTCAGTCGGTACAGATGATTCGACGACCATGGTCCCCGGCCGCATCCTCGACTGCCTCCCGCGACGACGCCATGCCGAGACGGGTGCCGGTTTGGTCTTGGCCCCCCGTGATGCGCTACGCTAACGCAGCCCAATCGGCACACCGAAAGTTCGGTGCGCCCCCGTAGCTCAGGGGATAGAGCGTTCGCCTCCGGAGCGAAAGGTCGCAGGTTCGAATCCTGCCGGGGGCACCACGAAGACGCAGGTCAGCGATTGATCGTCGACTTCTCCACGGTGCCGCACCAAAATATTCAGGGCAATCTATCCGACTACTGTCGATCTCATGCCTCGCATCGATCCTGCTCCCACGTACACGATGCGTCAGCTGGCTGCGTTTGTCGCGGTAGCCGAGACCGGGACGATCAGCGCCGCGGCCGAGCGCTTGCACCTCTCCCCCTCCGCCCTGTCCGCGTCGCTCACCGAACTCGAACGCGCGCTCAAAGTTCAACTGTGCGTTCGCCGTCGCTCATTCGGCATTCAACTGACCCGCACCGGTGAATCCGTTCTGGTGCGCGCCCGGGCGCTACTTCAGCAAGCCGGGGAGCTCGAATCCGATGCGCTCGGAACCGGCGGAAGCGTGTCGGGGCCCATCGCGATCGGTTGCTATCCCGCTCTGGGGCCGACGGTATTGCCGTCGATGATCGCCGGGTTCACCCGTGAGAATCCCGACGCGCAGGTGGAGTTCCGCGAGGACACTCAGAATCGGCTCCAGACACATCTCGAGAACGGCGAGTTGGACCTCGCGATCGCTTACGACCTGGACCTGTCTCCACAATTGCGCACAGTTCCGTTGGCCATCCGCGAACCCTTGATCGTCCTGGGTGCAGAACACCCACTCGCGCGGTCCGAGCGACCGATCCATCTTCCGGATCTCGCGGAACACCCGATGGTTCTCCTCGACGCGCCGCCGAGCACCAAACACGCGCTCGACGTCTGCCGCGCAGGCGGATTCATCCCGAAGGTTGCATACAGAACCGCGAACTTCGAGACGGCGCGGGCATTTGTCGGACGCGGACTCGGCTGGACGCTGTTGCTCCAGCGCCCCAAGATGGACGTCACGTACGAGGGGCTCGAGGTAGTCGTCAAGACCATCGCTTCCCCTGTCGTGCCGTCGGTGCACGTAGTTCTCGCGTGGCACCAGAACACTCGCCTCAGCCGCGTCGCACGCGCTTTCATAGAATTCGTTTCACCCTCGGAACCTGCCCAATAGTCCCACTACCAGGCAGCGGAGCTGATTCCACGGATTTTCCGTGCAAGAACCTCCAATTCTTTCGCTTTTCAATTGTTGTGGCGCACGTCATTGTTTCCTCAAGCCACATTCATCTCGAAAGGCACTTCATGACCTCCATCGCCTCACCGACCGCTACGCGCACCGCCGCGACGGTCAAGGCGCGCAAGGCCGCCCTCGGCAGCTTTGTCGGCACCGCCATCGAGTGGTACGACTTCTTCATCTACGGCACCGCCGCCGCGCTCGTGCTCGGCAAGCAGTTCTTCCCCGGCACGTCCGATCTGGCCGGCACCCTGGCCGCCTTCGCCACCCTCGCCGTCGGATTCGTCGCGCGTCCCATCGGCGGAATCGTGATGGGCCACTTCGGCGACCGCATCGGACGCAAATCCATGTTGGTCACCTCGTTGATGCTGATGGGCTGCGCCACCGTTGCCATCGGCCTGCTACCCAACTACGCCGCCATCGGCGTCTTCGCCCCCATACTCCTGGTGACCTTGCGATTCGTTCAGGGACTCGGTGTCGGCGGCGAGTGGGGCGGCGCAGTTCTGGTCGCCACCGAAAACGCACCGGAGGGCAAGAAGGGGCTGTACGGCAGCGCACCACAAATCGGTGTTCCCGCAGGCGTACTGGTGGCCAATCTCGTCTATCTCCCCCTCGCCGCCTTCATGGACGACGATGCATTCAACTCCTGGGAATGGCGAATCCCGTTCCTGCTCAGCGCAGTTCTTGTGGGCGTTGCGATGTGGATCCGTCTCGGCCTCGAGGAAAGTGACGAGTTCACCGCTTCGAAGTCCGAAGCACCGGCGGAGTCCATGCCGATTCTCGAGGTTCTCACCAGACACTGGAAGACAGTGCTCCTCGCCGGTGGAACCTTCATTGCCACCAACGGAATTGCGTACGCGTACATGGTTTACGTGCTCAAATACGGCGAGACCGAACTCGGCTTCAGCAAGACCACGATGCTCTTCCTCCTCATCGCATCCTGCCCGTTCTGGATGGCGGGAATGGCTTTCAGCGCTCACAAGTCGGACACTCTCGGACGCCGGACCGTCTACATCCGCAGTTCGATCACCCTGGTAGTGGCGGCAGCGGTGTTCTTTCCGCTGATCGACACAGCGATCGTCCCGGTGATGCTCGTATCGATGATCGCCCTCGGCTTCACGCTCGGCTGCTGCGCCGGCCCACAAGCGGCACTGTTCGCCGAATTGTTCCCCTCACACATCCGCTACAGCGGAGCGTCACTCGGCTACCAGATCGGCGCAATCCTCGGCGGCGGTCTGGCCCCGATGATCGCCACCGCGCTCTACGCCGCCTTCGACACCTCGTTCGCCATCACCGTTTACTTCGTGATCATTGCCGTGATCAGCTTGGTTTCCATCCTGCTACTCCCGGAACCTCAACTGATCCCGAAAAACACTGCCGCACAGAAAGCCTCGTGACCATGTCGACCTACTTTCATCCGAAGAAGTACGCCCCCGAGGACTTCGCTTCCATGGCGCCTTCGGCCGACGCACTTCCCGTCGTGATCGCCGGAGCCGGCCCAGTCGGCATGGGCGTAGCCATGGGCTTGGCGCAGCGCGGCATTGCCGTCACGATTCTCGAAGCGGCCGATCAGGTCTCGTTCGGCAGTCGCGCGATCTGCGTGTCACGGCACAGCCTCGAAGTTGCCGAACGCCTTGGTTTCGGCGCCGAACTCGAAGACATCGTTCTACCGTGGGTGGGTGGTCGGAGTTACTACCGCGATCAGGAAGTACTGCAGTTCCGGATGGCATCCGCCGAGCACGACGCGCGCGGACCCATGGTCAACGTCTCGCAATCCGAGTTCGAACAGATCATGACCGACAAGTTGCTCGCCCACCCACTGGTGAACTTCCACTGGTCGTCGTCGATCGCCGGCATCTCCGGCGGTGACGACGAGGTAACTCTGACCGTCGACACCGCGTTCGGAACCCGCGAACTGCGTGCGGCGTGGGTCGTGGCTGCCGACGGTGGACGCAGCAAGATGCGCGAACTCAGCGGAATCCGCTTGCAGGGCAACAGCTACGAGGGCAACTACGTCATTGCCGACATTCATTGGGAATCGAAACTCCCGGCCGAGCGTCTGGTGTGGTTCGACGCACCCAGCAACCCGGGCTCCACGATCATCATGCACCGCCAACCACGGGACATCTGGCGCATCGACTACCAGCTCGACGCGTCGGACGATCCGGAGGCGGAGACGCAAGAAGATCGCATCCGTGACCGCATCACGCGTCACCTCGAATGGCTCGAGAGCGACATCCCCTGGACCCTGGAATGGTTCGGCTTCTACCGCGCCCATGCACTCGCCCTGGAAGATTTCACTCACGGCCGTGTGCTCTTTGCCGGCGACGCCGCGCATCTCGTTCCGATCTTCGGTGTTCGTGGCCTCAACTCTGGCATGGAAGATGCCGAGACCCTGGTGTGGCAACTGGCGGCCGTCATCAACGGAGCTGCCGATACCGCCATCCTCGACGCGTATTCGAAGGAACGTCGCAGCGCGTGGCAGCAGAACGTCGACAATGCAGGCAAGTCGACGCTCATCATGTCGCCCGGCAGTCATGGATACCGGACCACCCGCGACGCCGTACTCGAACTCGCCACCAAGCGAAGCGAATTCGCGCACCTCATCAACCCGCGCCAGTCGAGTGCAACGCACGCCCGTCTCTCGCCGCTGACGTGGCCCACAGCTGCGGGCACCGAGGGCGTACTGCCCGGGGATCCGCTGGAAGACAGAGTCGTCCAGGTCTCGGCGGACGGTTCGAAAACCTCCTTGAACAGTCTGCGCGGTACTGGATTCGGCCTGCTGGCTTTCGGACTGTCAGCTGAGCTGGTATCCGAACTCGACACGCAAGCCGAGATTCTCGCTCAGGCCCTTGCACCGGAAACCGTACGGGTGATCACCGCGGGAACTAACGACTCCACGATTCGCGATGCCGAAGGCAATCTCGCATCTGCCCTCGGTGCTCGTGTCGGCGAGATCTTCGTGATTCGGCCCGACGGATTGGCGCTCTGCCGCATCAGCGATCCCACGCAATTGAACGACGTGGCCAAGCACCTCACCGCCGGCACTGCGCCGACGCACTTCGATACGGCACAGTCGGCGACAACTGCGGTGATCGACGACGAGGGCCACCGCGAGCACGTCTGGTTGGCACTGTCGAATGCACTGGATCAGGCTGATCCGTCCGACCGCGAAGCCATGTTGGTGCGCCTTGCCTTGATTCTCGGTTCGCAAGCTACGTCGACGAGTTTCGACGCAGCCCTGAAAGACGCAGCCCCGAAAGACGCAGCCCCGAAATCTGCCACCCGATAGTTCAGACACAGCAACTCGGCCGCGCAGGATTGTCTCCTACGCGGCCGAGCGCATTCGCGGATGAAGCAAGTATTCAGTTGACCTCGGCCAATTCCTTTTCTTCCTCAGCGCGCCTTTCACGCACGGATCTTCCCCGCAGCGACCTTCCACGTACCAGCGGCGAGACGGTGATCGCCAAGCCCACCAGCGCGACTCCGGTAACCAGGATCAGTCCGGGATGGAACTGTTCGAATCCGGCGGTACCGGCACCGGATGCGGTGTGCGATCCGGCGGTCACGAGGGCGGTAGTGAGAGCGAGCACGAGCGCCGCACCGACCTGAGCGGACGTGTTCACCAGCCCGGACGCCAAACCCTGCTCCGAATCGTCGACGCCGGAGGTGGCCTGGGCCATGATCGAGGTGTACCCCAACGCGAATCCGAGTCCGAGCAGGATGACGCTCGGCAGAATCGCCACGACGTACGACGGTGAATCGCTGCCCGCGAAGAGGAACCAGAGGTACCCGACGCTGAGCGAGGTCAGTGCCGCGATGATGAGCTTGGCACTGCCGTACAGGTCGACCAACCGTCCGACGAACGGTGATCCGAAGGCGACGATGATGCCCGCGGGGAGCAGTGCCATCGCCATCTTCAGCGGCGACCAGCCGAGGGCCGACTGCAGGAAGATCGTCATCATGAACTGGAAGCTCAGGTAGGAACCGAAGAGCGCGATGATGGCCAGATTCGCACGAACGATGGTGCCGACGCGCAGAAGCCCAAGTCGCACAAGTGGATGAGCCACCTTCTTCTCGACGAAAAAGAACGTCGCCAGAAGCACGGCTGCGACGGCGAACGAACCCAGCGTCATCGGGTGTGCCCACCCACGGGTCGGAGCCGAGACCATCGTGTAGACCGTGAGAAGCATTCCCGTCACCAGGGTGACGGCGCCGACGAGGTCGTGTCCCCCGGTATCTGCGGGACGGTCCCGCGGAATGAGGAAGTACCCACCGATCAGCGCGATGACGGCAAACGGAACCGGCATCAGGAACGTGAATCGCCAACCGGCACTGGTCAACAGCCCACCCAGGATCAGGCCCGACGAGTAACCACTGGCGCCGAACACGGAGAACACGGACAGCGCACGGTTACGGGCCGGGCCCTCTTTGAACGTCGTGGTGAGAATGGACATTGCAGTCGGCGCAGTGAAGGCCGCCGCCAGTCCCTTCACGAATCGTGATGCGATCAGCAGTGTTCCGTTGTCGACAAGGCCACCGACCAGCGAAGCGATTGCGAACACGGTCAGCGCGATCAGGAAGACCTTCCTGCGCCCGAGAAGATCGGCGGTACGTCCACCGAGTAGCAACAAGCCGCCGAATCCGAGGACGTAGCCGTTGATGATCCACTGCAGCGAAGTAGTGGACAGGCCCAGTTCATTGCCGATGGACGGTAGAGCGACGCCCACCATCGACACATCGAGACCGTCGAGGAACAACACGAGGCAGAGCACCGCGAGGATGCCCCACAGCTTGAGGGACCAGCCCTCTCCTGTGGCCGGATCCGTGGATTCCGTAGAACCCGGGGATTCCGGCGAATCGAATGGTTTGAGTGTCGAGTCTGTGCAAGTCACGTCAGCGAGAATAGATGCACATGCACTTAATGCACAAGCATTTAATGCAATTGCACGTAATCGAGTCTTCAACTAGAATGCGGTCGTGACGTCGGAATCGGAATTGCGCAACACCTGGCGCTCGTTGTCGACCAGCTACAACGACATCGCATGCGAACTCGATCGCCAGATGCAGTCGGCGCACGGCCTGAGTATGAGCGACTTCGAGGCCCTCGACCGACTCATGGACACCTCGTGTGAGCGTCCACGGATGCAGGATCTGGCTTCGGAGATGTACCTGAGTCCCAGTGCGCTCTCCCGCAGCGTCGCCCGCCTCGAGAAGGCCGGACTGGTTCAGCGAGCACTGTGCGAGGCTGACCGGCGCGGAGTCTTCATCGACGTCACCGACAAAGGTCGTCAAGTACACACGGATGCCAGCAAAATTCAACTGGCCGTGCTGGATTCACGCCTGCGCGAGCAGTAGCCCTACGTCGGAGCAGCACCGCACCTCGCCCGGCCGCCGGGCGAGGACCGTTCAGGACTAGACTGAGCACATACCGGCGCGCCTTTCTGTTGCCGTCGGCGATCGACAGCAGCGCAGCCGGCACGCCTTCACGCGATCCTGGCCGAGGCAATCTGCCAGCGTTCCTGCGGCTTCTGCTAGTCCCTCAGGCGCCTGCCTGACATCTCTACCTGCTCCTATCGAGAGATACACAATTGAACAACGCACGCACCCTTGGAGTCATCGGACAGTCGAGCAAACCGGCAGAACGCCGGTTGCCGATCCATCCTGCGCATTTCGATCGCATCGATGCCGACCTACGTTCTCGGATCTACCTCGAAGAGGGTTACGGCCACCCCTTCGGCTACTCCGACGACTACCTCTCGCGTCTGGTGGCCGGAATCCGCACGCGCAAGCAGATTTTGGCGGAAACCGATGTGGTTCTGCTACCGAAGCCGTTGGTGCGTGACCTCGCCGAACTACGGTCGGGTCAGGTTCTCTGGGGCTGGCCGCACTGTGTCCAGGACACCGAGCTGACACAAATCGCGATCGACAAGAAACTGACTCTCATCGCCTTCGAAGCGATGAACTTCTGGCACAGCGACGGATCGTTCAATCTGCATGTGTTCCACAAGAACAACGAGTTGGCCGGCTATTGCTCGGTACTGCACGCCCTGCAGTTGATCGGTTCCACCGGAGACTACGGCCGCCGTCTCACTGCTGCCGTGATCGGTTTCGGTGCCACTGCACGCGGCGCTGTCACTGCACTCAAGGCGCACGGTATCCACGAAGTGGACGTACTGACTCAGCGCGGCGTCACCGCCGTCAGCTCCCCCATCCACTCGGCGCGAATGGTCTCGTTCGACAACAACAACGGCGACGTCCGCGGCAGCCATGTCATGCTCGACAACCACAGCGTGCCGGTACCGGGCTTCCTGGCCGAGCACGACATCGTCGTCAACTGCGTACTGCAGAACACGGATGCCCCGCTGACGTTCCTGACCGAGGAAGATCTCATGGACTTCCAACCCGGAAGCCTCATCGTCGACGTCTCGTGCGACGAAGGCATGGGGTTCAGCTGGGCTCGTCCAACCTCGTTCGCGGATCCGACCTTCATCGTCGGCGACAACATCACTTACTACGGCGTCGATCACAGCCCGTCGTACCTGTGGAACTCCGCGTCGTGGGAGATCAGCGAATCACTTCTTCCCTACCTGCCCACTGTGATGGCAGGAGAGACGGCCTGGAAGGCAGACGAGACCGTCGACCGCGCCATCGAAATCCGTGACGGCGTCATCGTGAATCCCGCCATTACGCGTTTCCAGCACCGTTCGGCGGACTACCCGCACGCTGTCATCGCGGAATAGGCGCCCCGATCAGGCCTGGCCGGCTGCCGCGTTGATCGGTGCCATGTCGAAATAGTCGCGCCAGGCTTTGATCTTTCCGTCCTCGACTTCGAATACCCCCATGACCGGGAGCGCTACCTCGGCGCCGTTGATGGTGAAGACGTCGACGCGCTCGTTCATGACGGTGTTGCCGTCCGCGACCTGACGCTTGATCTGAAAGTCGATGTTGCCGAAGGCACCGACAAACTGCTCGATGAACGCCCGGACGGCCTCGCGACCGACCACGGGCTCCATCGGAATGTTGTGATAAACGACGTCATCGGTGAAGTAGTCGACGATCTTTGCAACATCGGCGTCCGCCCACAGCGCACAGAAATCGGTGATCAGCTTATCCGATGTCATTGTGTTCCAGCCTCTTTCGAATCGTTTTCGTAGGGTTCGATGATTGCCAGGATGCTTTCGATCTCGCCTGCCGGTATCCCGAAGTACTCGGTGACGAAAACTGTGACGGCCGGTGCCTGGCCAGGTGTTCCGAGGTCGAGCAGATACCGCGCGACGACGCTCTCGCCCCACTCACGCAGCGCGAGTTCACGTATCGCCACGATTCCGCGATATTGCTGCCCCTGTTCGAGCTCGTTGCTGATGAAAGCGCCGGTGTCACCGGTTCGCTGACCGTTCTCGACTCGCCAGGCGTCAGCGGCGAATCGGACCTTCGTTGCGTCGTGAGTGAGCAATGCGTTCACGTATTCACGCGCCATGGCGACGCGCCCACTGACCGCAGACTCCGTGGAGTGCTTGGCAATTGCACCCAGGATCGACTCAGCCAACTCCGGTCGGCAGATCACGAGATCCGGAAGGTAGGGATGAGATTCGTTGTAGAGCAGCGGTGAACCGTCGATGCGGCTGCAATGCAGCCCGGCCGCCTGTGCGACGCCGACGGGTGCAGCCGAATCCCATTCCCACTGCCCACCGGCGTGCAGGTAGGCGTCGACCTCGCCTCGCACCACCGCCATCGCCTTGGCGCCGGCCGATCCCATGTGCACCACGTCGGCGCCGAGTTCGGCTGCCACCGCTTCGGTGAATGCGGGTGGTCGCGATCCGCTGACTACTACGCGGAGCGGCGAATTCGCGGGAACCGAATCGGCCTCGTCGCCACTGGAGTACACCGCTCCGAGCGCCGGCTGAGCAACCGCGGCTGCGGTAATTCCGCTACCGCGCTCCCAAAGCGCCACGTGCACTGCCCAATCCGCGTGATCCGGCAAGCCGTATTCCTTGGAGCCGTCCAGCGGATCGATGATCCAAACCCGGGATGCGTCCAGACGATTGCGATCATCGGCAGACTCCTCCGAGAGCACGGAATCCTCCGGCCGCTCGGCGGCCAACCGGTCGAGGATGTAGGAATCGGCGGCCTTGTCGCCCCGGCGACCTAGCTCACGACCGTCGTCGACACCCAGGCCCTCGGCTCGGATCCCCAGGAGGATCGCACCAGCGGCCTGCGCCAATTCCGCCGCGAGTGCCTCGTCGGCGATTCTGCTGTGTGTGGATTCGCTCACCGGTCCAACACTTCCATAATTCGCAGCGCAAGTTCGGTAGGCGTTCCGTCTTCGGGTCTGATCACCAGCTCGGCACTGGCTGGAGCCTCGTACGGATCGTCGACTCCGGTGAAACCCTTGATTTCCCCGGCCCTGGCCTTGGCGTACATCCCCTTGGGGTCTCGGGCTTCACATTGCTCGATCGGGGTGTCGACGTAAACCTCGACGAACTTCAGCCCGGCGGCCTCGTGCGCCGCCCGCACTCGATCACGATCTTCGCGGTACGGGCTGATCAGGCAGGCCACTGCCACTGCACCTGAATCAGCGAACAGCTGCGCCACCGAGCCGACTCGGCGGACGTTCTCGGCTCGGTCCTCGGCACTGAATCCCAGATCCGCGTTCAATCCGTGCCGGAGGTTGTCGCCGTCGAGGCGGTACGCGGGGATACCCGCGGCCACCAAGCGGCGTTCGAGTTCCACGGCGATCGTCGACTTGCCCGAGGCCGAGAGACCGGTGAGCCAGACGGTGGCGCCGGCAGTCGCACGTTCCTCGCGAGAAACCTCCGCACTGTGCCAGACGACGCGCGATTCCTTGAGTGTCGGACCGTTGATCATTCCGGCTGCGACGGTATTGCCCGTGGTCTCGTCCACGAGGATGAAGCTGCCTGTCACGCGGTTGCGGCGGTAGGGATCGAACATCAACGGCTGCTGCGTTTTGATCGAGATGCGACCGATCTCGTTGAGGGACAGAGATTCTGCCTTCTCGTCGCGGTGCAGAGAATTGACGTCCAGGCGATAGTCGAGCTTGACGATCTGCGCTTTCGTGGAGCGCGTGGTGTGCAGCAACGAGTAGCGGTTGTTCTCCGACAGGGTGGTCTGTTCAGTCAACCAACAGACCATCGCATCAATTTCCTGCCCGACCTGCGGCCGGTTGTTGAGCCGACACAATTGGTCCCCTCGGCTGACGTCGAGATCGTCGGCCAGCTCGATGCATACGGCCGAGGGCGCAAACGCCTCGTCGATCACGTCACCGCCCGGCCCGTGGACTGCCTTCACCGTCGAGGTGAATCCTGAAGGCAATGCCACGATTTCATCGCCGGGCTTGAAGACGCCACTGGCCACCGTTCCGGCGTATCCCCGGAAATCGTGGAGGTCGGCATCCGTTTGCTTCTGCGGACGGATCACGTACTGCACCGGGAAACGCGCGTCGATCAAGTTGCGATCCGAAGCGATGTGCACCTGCTCGAGATGGTGCAGCAGAGAAGGCCCGTCGTACCAGGACATGTTCTCGGTCCGGGCAACGATGTTATCCCCCAACAGCGCCGACACCGGAATGAACGTCAGATCGTGGACGTCCAGTTTGATCGCGAATTGCCGGAATTCTTCCTTGATCTCCTCGAACCGTTCCTGAGACCAGCCCACGAGGTCCATTTTGTTCACACACAGCACGAGGTGGGGTATCCCCAGGAGAGTCGACAAGAAAGCGTGCCGTCGCGTCTGTTCGAGCACACCTTTGCGTGCGTCCACCAGGATCAGGGCAAGGTCGGCCGTCGAAGCGCCGGTCACCATGTTGCGGGTGTACTGCTCGTGCCCGGGTGTGTCCGCGATGATGAACTTCCGGTGTGGGGTCGCGAAATACCGGTGGGCGACGTCGATCGTGATGCCCTGTTCACGCTCGGCGCGCAATCCGTCGGTCAGTAGCGCGAGGTTGGCGTACTCGTCGCCGCGTTCTCGACTGCTCCGCTCCACGGCCTCGAGTTGGTCCTCGAAGATCGACTTGGAGTCGTAGAGCAACCGGCCGATGAGTGTTGATTTCCCGTCGTCGACACTCCCCGCTGTAGCGACTCTCAGCAGTTGCGGCATCAGAAGTACCCCTCTTTCTTACGATCTTCCATGCCAGCTTCGGAAATCCGGTCATCAGCTCTGGTTGCGCCACGCTCCGTGATACGGCTCGCCGCAACTTCTTCCACGACAGCGGCCGGTGTTTCGGCCGACGATTCGACGCATCCGGTACACGTTGCGTCGCCGACCGTACGGAAGCGCACCAACGCCTCGTAGGACTCCTCGCCGGCGCGAAGCTCGAGGAAGCGGGTGCGTGCCAACAACATTCCGTCGCGCGGAACGACTTCGCGACGATGGGCGTAGTAGATGCCGGGAAGGTCGATCCGTTCCTTCTCGATGTACTGCCAGATGTCGAGCTCTGTCCAGTTGGAGAGCGGGAAGATCCGAATGTGTTCACCCTTACGGTGTTTGCCGTTGTACAGGTTCCACAGTTCAGGTCGCTGCACCTTGGGATCCCACTGCCCGAACTCGTCCCGGAAGCTGAACACCCTCTCTTTGGCGCGCGCCTTCTCCTCGTCTCGGCGAGCACCACCGAACACGGCGTCGAACTTGTTGTCGCGAATTCCGCGCAGCAACGCGTGCGTCTGCAGGCGATTGCGACTGGAACCGACTCCGGTGTCCTCGATGACGCGTCCGGCGTCGATGTCGTCCTGCACACTGGAGACGACAAGACGCAGGTTGAAGCGATCGACCGTGCGGTCGCGGAACTCGATCACCTCGTCGAAATTGTGACCAGTGTCGACGTGCATCACGGCGAACGGCAATGGAGCAGGCCAGAATGCCTTGGCCGCTACGTGCAGCATCACGACGGAATCCTTACCTCCGGAGAACAGGAGGACCGGCTTTTCGAAAGTCGCTGCGACTTCGCGGAAAATATGGACCGCCTCCGCTTCGAGTGCCCGCAAATGCGACAACTCGTAGGCGGGCGGGGTCTGGAGTGTTGCCATGTCTTTCGCTCCTGAGCATCACGTACTCCGTGCGGAACACCATTTCCGCATCGGTACATTTATGTACCGGACTGGTTCTAAATTGAACGCAATCACAGAATAGAACTCGTTCTACCCAAAGGTCAATGACCGGCAATCAGACGTCACAAACCGCGAACCGGACTCCGGCCACCAACTTCCGCCGTCACCGCATCCGCCGCCGCAACCAACGCCGCGGCCCTTCGCTCGATCTCGGCGCCGGTGATCGCCCCGCCCACATAAAGTGTTAGCACAAGGGCCTGATGCCCTTCGGCGTCGTAGGTCGGGGCCGCAATGAGACTGACGGGATGCTCGTCGTCAGAGCTGATGTCGCGCCCGAGATACACCCTCTCGCCCAGGCTCGACACCATCTCCCCGAGCAGTTCACGCACCTCCGGCGGAAGATCGTGCGTCGCAACGCCCGCCATCAGCGTGTGCAGTCGCTGCCCGACGGGATCCAGACTCTCGACCAGATACCCCGCAGCGCGACACTCGCGGACCACGTTCCACAGACGCTCGCGATCAAAGCGCACCGGCAGGCTCGGCTCTTTGCTCAGCCAACTGTCCATGTCGTGATCCGAACCCCAGAGGACGTACATCAGTCCGACCGGTGGTGCGAACGGGTACACCTGACCGACCTTGGCAGCGCGACGCGCTCCGATCGGTCCGGTCACTTCGAGAACGCTGATCTGATCACCGATCACACCGGACGCCGTGCACGTCGTTCCGAACTCCGTGCTCACTTTCTCCAGATGGGTGCGGGCAATGGGTCCGACGGCAAATCCTCGCTGAGCTGCACGTCCGGCCGCGATCAAGGCCGGACCGAGCCCATAGGTCTTCGACACCTCGTCCCGAGTCAGGTATCCACGATCAGCCAGCGCCGTGAGGATTCCCAGGCAGGTGGGCTTGCTGATCTCGAGCGCGCGGGCCAGTTCCGACAGCCCGAACCGCTGATCAGGGCGGCCGACGAGGTAGTCGAGCACCTGAACCACCCGTTCGGTGGGAGGCGATTGCCTCCCCCGCGGGCGTCCCTCTTCAGGCGTCTTCTCCGGTCCACCCATTGACCACTCCCTAGAACGCGTTCTATTGTCGAAATACCCAACATCTACCAAATAGGTACATATTTGTACCACGACGCTCTGGACCGGCGACATAGTCGGAACTGTGAGGAGCCAGCGTGCTGACGGACCCGTTTGCCGAGGCGATCGCCGAAGCCGAGAAATTGATCGAGACTGCGCCGCACATCAGATCCGAACAGGATCTACTGGAGGGATACCAATATCTGGCCGGCGGAATCATCGCGACGACGCATGCCGCCTGGGCCAGCGAAAAGACCCATCCGAGTTTCATCCAGGGCACCGGACCATTCACCAAGATGGGTCTCGACAACCCGGACACCCTCTACTTCGGCGCCCGTATCAACGACGACAAGGAATACAAGGTCACCGGAAAGCGCGGCACCACAGCCGATCTCAGCTTCCAGGTGTTGAGTGGGAACTACACCAACTCGAACGTTCCCGGCAGCGAAATCGCCTTCGACGACCGCGAGCTGGAGATAGACGACGACGGCAACTTCGTCGCTTGGTTCGGCCCCGGCCCCGCCGACGGACGAGCCAACTACTACACCCTGGCGCCCGGATCCTCGCAGCTGGTCGTTCGCGAGGTCTACAGCGACTGGAGTCAGCAGCGCGGCGTGATCCGCATCGAGCGCACCGATTCGATCGGGATCGCGCCGCCACCTCTCACCGCCGAAGAGACCGAGAAGCGTTACGCCCGGGCTGGGAAGGCACTGGTCACGCGGGTCAAGACGTGGCTCCAGTTCCCGGAGTGGTTCTACCTCAAGCTCACGGTCAACACCATGACCGAACCACGCCTGACACCGGGCGGGCTGGCAACGCAGTACTCGTCGGTGGGACATTACGAACTCACCGACGAGCAGGCGATGATCATCACCGTTCCCGCCTCCGACGCACCGTATCTCGGCTTCCAACTGGGGAGCCTCTGGTACATCTCACTGGACTACGTCAATCATCAGACCTCCCTCAACAACGGCCAGGCACAGGCCGATCCGGACGGGATGGTCCGAATGGTGGTCAGCGAGAAGAACCCCGGTGTCACCAACTGGGTCGAAACCGTCGGACATCCGCGCGGCATTCTGCAGTTCCGTTGGCAGCGCGTGTCCCGCGAGCTGACGCCGCAGGACGGTCCCGCCGTCGAAATCGTCGCCGTCGCAGATATTGCGAAGCACCTGCCGCATTTCGACACCAACACCATCACCGCCGAGGACTGGGCAGCGCGCATTGCCCAGCGCCAGGCCGCCATCGACAACCGAATGCTGGGGTAATCATGACCGCCTTGCTCGAAGACCGTGTAGTAGTCATCTCCGGAGTCGGCCCGGCACTCGGCCGCGCTCTGGCCCTTCGATGTGCGTCGGCCGGCGCGAGTCTTGTTCTCGCAGCACGTACGCAATCGCGACTCGACGACGTTGCGAAGGAAATAGTCGATGCCGGTGGGCGCGCCGTCACCGTTGCCACCGACATCACCGACCAGGCTTCCGCCGAGAATCTGGTGGCCGAGTCCATTGCCGCCTACGGCAAAGTCGACACTCTGATCAACAATGCATTCTCGATTCCGTCGATGAAACCGTTGGCTCGCACCGATTACCAGCACATCCGCGACAGCATCGAACTGACCGTTCTCGGGGCGTTGCGCCTGACTCAGCTGTTCACGCCGGCACTTGCCGAGTCGGACGGCTCCGTGGTGAACATCAATTCGATGGTGTTGCGGCATTCGCAAGAGCGTTACGGCAGCTACAAGATGGCGAAGTCGGCCCTGCTCGCCATGTCGCAGTCCCTGGCCACCGAACTCGGCCCGCAGGGAATTCGTGTCAATTCGATTGCACCCGGCTATATCTGGGGCGACACCCTCAAGGGATACTTCGCGCACCAGGCGGAGAAGTTCGGCATGACTGTCGAGCAGATCTACGAGCACACTGCGTCGAACACCGACCTCAAGCGCCTGCCGACGACGGATGAAGTATCCGATGCGGCGATCTTCCTGGCGTCTCCGATGGCCAGCGCGATCACCGGCCAATGCATCGACGTCAACTGCGGCGAATTCCATCACTAGGAGCACCATGACTGAACGCACTCACGTCGGCACCGTCGAGGATCTCCATGCCTCGGCGACGCGGATGACCGGCCTGACGGACTTCGGCGTCGACGATTACACCGAGGCTCTGTCGGTCCTCCTCGAGTCTTACGACCGCGACGAGGATCTGACGCCCTTCGGCAGCAAGATCTCTCGGGTATTCCTTCGCGGCGCCCTGGTGGCCCGTCTGCTCAGCGAATCGGCGTGGAAGGAGCATCCGGAACACGCCGACGTCAAGATCGAGCGGCCGATCTTCGTCACCGGATTGCCACGCACGGGCACCACTGCCTTGCACCGCCTCCTCACGGTCGACCCGGCTCACCAGGGCCTCGAGATGTGGCTGACCGAGTTCCCTCAGCCTCGCCCGCCTCGCGATACGTGGGAATCGAACCCGGTCTTCGCCAAGATCGAGGAGACATTCGGTCAACACCACGTCGAGCATCCCGAATTCATGGGCGTGCACTACATGTCGGCCAGCGAAGTCGAAGAATGTTGGCAACTCTTGCGTCAGACCTTCAAGTCCGTGTCGTACGAGTGCCTGGCGAATCTACCCACGTACTCCACATGGCTGAAGGACCAGGAGTGGTCGAACGCCTATGCACGACACAAGAAGAACCTGCAGCTGATCGGTCTGCCCGATCAGGATCGACGGTGGGTCCTCAAGAACCCGAGCCACCTGTTTGCGCTCGACGAATTGATGGAGGCGTACCCCGACGCTCTCGTCATCCAGACTCACCGCTCCCCTACGACGATCATTCCGTCGGTATGCAGCCTGGCCGCCCAGGCGACAGAGGGTTGGTCGAACACGTTCACCGACAAGGTGATCGGCGAAAGTCAGCTCGAACTGTGGGCCAGGGGGCTCGAGCAGTTCGACAGTGCACGCGCACACCACAATCCCGCGCAGTTCATCGACGTCGACTATCAGGACTTCGTCACCGATCCACTGGGAACCGTCGAGAACATCTACACGCACTTCGACATCCCGTTGACATCTACCGCCCAGCAGTCGATGGAGGCCATGCACGAGGAAAGCCGCTCGGGTGCTCGCAAACCGTCGCACAAGTACACGCTCGAGGAGTTCGGCCTGACGAAGGAACAGGTGGAGGAGCGATTCGGAACTCGCTGACCACCGTTGGTCTACGACCTCGCTGACGACCTTGCTGACGACTGAAGCCCCCGCCGGACGGCGGGGGCTTCAGTACGCAACTCGGTCAGCTGCTGAAATGCTCGCCGAGCAACCGGTCCAACTCCGTCGGCGCCTCGTCGGGAATCCAGTGGCTCACACCCCGGAGAACTTCGAACCGATACGGACCGTCGACAAACGCGGGAGTGAGGGCAGAACCCTTGGGCCCGATGGCGGCGTCGCCGTCACTCCAGACGTGCAGGGTCGGCACGGTGACCCGGGCAGCTGCCGGGTTCGGCTTGGTCATCCACATCGCGCGGTACCAGTTCAGACCGCCGCGCAGTCTGCCGGGAGCGAGCATGGCGTTCAGATCGCGCCGCGCATTCTCCGGCGTCTGCCCACTCGAAACCAGGAACTTCTCGCCCAGCGATGACGAGGCCAGAATCTTCTCAGGAACGAAGGGTAATTGGAACGCCCCCATGTACCACGATTTCAGTCCCTGAGTGCTGGTCACCATCGCCTTGATGAAGGCCAGCGGGTGCGGAACCGACACCGTGGTAACGGTATCGAGCAAATCCGGCCGTTCGGCAGCCACCTGCCACGCGACCGCGGCACCCCAGTCGTGGCCGACCAGGTGCACCTTCCCCACACCGAGTGTGTCGATCAGCGCGACAGTGTCGGCGGCGAGTTCGGACCCGCGGTAGGCCCAGCGCGCTTTCGGCCGGGCACCGGGTGAGTACCCTCGCTGGTCCGGCGCCACGGTGCGGAAGCCGCGGGCGTGCAGTAACGGCGCGAGATGATCCCATGAGCGGGAATCCTGCGGAAATCCGTGCAGGAGGACCACGACCGGACCGTCTGCCGGTCCTTCGTCGCGTACGTCGAAAGTCAGCCCGGACCGGGAGTACGAGGTGAGGCGATCCGCCGGCGTAGTCATAGCGCCACGCTAGTCTTCGCGGCCCGTGTAATCGGAGCCTTTTCACCTGCGCGCAGGAACTGGCCTGTCTTTTCGATGCCGAATCCCGGGGCGAATTCACCTTCGCGGTAGACGAGTCGGCCGTTGATCACTGTCGCGACGGCCGCATCGTCGCTGCGGTTGACCATTCGACTGATCCCGCCGTACTCGGGAACGGTTGCCTCGAACAAGCCGTCGACCGACTCGTCGAGCCCGGCTGGATCGATGACAACGAAGTCCGCGCGGTCGCCCTGGCGTAGATGTCCGGCGTCGATGCCGTACCAGTCCGCCAGTTCACCGGTCAGGCGGTGGATTGCGCGCTCGATGGTGAGGAACGGCTTGCGGTCACTCTGAGCGTCCTTGACGCGCTTGAGGAGTCGCACCGGGTAGTTGTAGAACGCCATGTTGCGCAGATGTGCGCCGGCATCGCCGAAGCCCATCTGCACACCGGAACTCGCGGCGAGTTTCTTCGCGAACTTGGGCCGGTGATTGGCAATGGTGGTGCGCCAGCGAAGATCTCGCCCGTACTTCACCACCAGGTCGAGGTACGCGTCCACCGGGTGCACTCCGCGGATGTCACCGACCTGACCGAAGTTCTTGCCGATCAACGTCTCGTCCGGGCATCCCACGATGACCGCATCGTAGAAATTGCGATGCCAGATGCGGGGTGAGAACTTGTTGTCGTAGTCCTTACGGAATGCGCGACGGTACGACTCGTCCTGGAGCAGTTCGTTGCGCTCCACCTGGTCCTTGAGATGCAAAGCGGCGGCGCCGGCACCGAACTCCTCGAACACGACGAGGTCAATTCCATCCGCGTAGACGGTGAAGGGAACCGGAAGGTGCTGCCACTTGAAATCGGTCTTCGCGAAGCGATTGAGCAGTGGGGCCGCAGCGAGCATGAAGTACACGATCACCGGGTAGGCCTTCGAATCCGCACCGGAGAGCAGCGACGTCTTGAGCGGCTTCTTGCGTCCGATGGCGGAGCTTTCGGCGAAGAACGCCGCGACGTTCGGATGCAGGTTGATGGTCGGAGCGCTCTGCAAGATCTTTCCGCGATCGCGAAGGATGCGGTTGAGGAATCGGAACTCTTTCCACCGTGCATACGTCGACGGCAAAGAGCGAGAACGGTATTCGTCGCCGTCGATCTTGTCGAGGGCATTGGTCATCGACGACAGGCCTAGCATCCCCGCATCGATGGCGTCCTCGAGCATCGAGCCCATCCGGCCGAGTTCCGAGCGGGTCGGCTTGACCTTCTTGTCGGTGCCGCGCCCCAATCCGAGTACGTGCGTGCGGATGTCGGAGTGGCCGATGAATGCCGCGACATTGGGTCCGAGGGGAAGGGCTTCGAGTGCGGCGGTGTAGGCCGCGGGACCGGTCCAGGTCTTGTTCGCTTCGAGGATGCGCAGCACCGCGTCGTGGGGAACTGCTTCGACCCGGCTGAACAGGTCAGCGATTTCACGCGGGGTCGAATACACCGTCGACAGTGAGCAATTGCCGAGCACGACCGTAGTGACGCCGTGGCGAACCGATTCCGGAAGGCCTGGACTGACCAAGGCTTCGGCGTCGTAGTGCGTGTGGACGTCGACAAAGCCCGGGAGAACCCACTTGCCGGCCGCGTCGATCACCTCGGTGTCCGGCCCGATCTCCAGGCGCGTCGTGGACACCTCCGCGACCACGCCGTCTCGAATTCCGAGATTTCGACGCAGACCAGGAGCCCCCGTCCCGTCGAACCACAACCCGTCGTTGACCACGATGTCGAAAGCAGACACTGTCGGACTCCTCGCCTCACGTATGTGTTACCTCACGTTATAGACAGCGTTGAGTAAAAGTCAATGAACCTTCCGAACCAATACATAAGATGTCGGAATGGCCGCAGTCCCCCGCTCCCCCGAAGACCGTCAGAGGCAAATCCTCGAGGTAGCAGTACACATGTTGCGGACCGAGCCTTTCGACCAACTGTCGATGGATCGCGTCGCAGCCGAGGCCGGTGTCTCGCCGCCACTGCTGTTTCACTACTTCAAGAACAAGAAGGGTTTCCAGAACGCCA
Source organism: Rhodococcus sp. 66b (assembly GCF_002076325.1). Lineage (NCBI taxonomy): Bacteria > Bacillati > Actinomycetota > Actinomycetes > Mycobacteriales > Nocardiaceae > Rhodococcus > Rhodococcus sp. 66b. The sequence goes on along the minus strand of NZ_MUZB01000014.1, from coordinate 120,960 downwards.
TCCTCGAGGCTGCCTCGGCCGATCTCGAAGATCGAATGCGACCGGATCCCGAACTACCGATCACGTCCCAGCTGCGTTCAGGTATCGAAACTTTCGTCGATGCCGTTATCGAGCACCCCACCATTTACCTCGCCGTGATGCGGATGGCCGGCAGTGGCGACGTCCGGATGCGCACGATCTATCGCGGGATGCGCCGAACGTTCACCACATGGATCGTCGCCGCGCTCACAAATCTGGGCATCGAATCGAATGCGACCGTCGAGGCGACCATCGCCGGGTGGCAGGCATTCATGGAGGAAATAGTCGTCAACTGGATCGACGAGCCGACCCTCGAACGAGGCGAGATGGTCGACCTCTGCGAACGAATTTTCTACCACTGCCTACCGGCGGCGGGCATCAGCGTGGAACAAATAGTGGCGGCCACCATGGCTGCGACGGCCAGTGAGTCCGGCGCAACAAAACTGTGATCTTCGCGCCGGGGTTTCACAGGTGGTCACGATTGGGTATCTTGCTTGCAGTGGCGCTGGACCACGACCCCAACACATGAAGGATCCAACATGGAGTCTGTCGAAAACGTATTGCCCGAGGGTGTCAAGCTCGAAGACGTCTTGAGTGTCCTCAAGGTCGCAGTTGCGGGCATCGGCCTCATCAGCGCACTTTCGGCATTCAGCTGATCGCAAAGCGTCATCGACAGGCCGGACTTCGGGGAGTCCGGCCTGTTTTTTGTTTCCGCTCCTGAACAATCCGTGAACTTTTCAGCAACTTCAGCGCAAAGTGGTCATTTCGACCAAAACAAGCGTCCAGTTTGCTAACTTGTGTCTGCGACACAAGGTCGTACAGAAACACCACGCAGACACAACCTTGTACATACAAACCTGTACATACGACACGGAGGACCGAAACATGGGTTCCATCAACACCCTCAGCGCCGTCATCGACATCATCAAGGTCGTCCAGCCGTTGATCGCCAAGCTCAACCTCAGCTGATTCGCTTGCACCACACCCCTGCCAGGGCGTAACTCGAAATGGGGCCGACATTGTCGGCCCCATTTTCCGTAGGTGCTCTATCTCAGCCGAGTGCCTTCTTGATCTCTCCTGCCAGTACCGACGCCAGCTGCGGCGGCACCGCATTGCCGATCATCGTGCGCACCGCTCCCCACTTACCCTCGAAGACGTAGTCGTCGGGAAAGGTCTGGAGGCGAGCAGCTTCTCGAACGGTCAACGATCGCGTGTGTTTCGGATGCACGTTGCGTGAAGCCGAGATCATCCCGAAAGTGGTTCCGACCGTGGACGCCGGCTCGTCCCACCGGAGGCGCTTGTACGTCGTGTTGTACCCGGACGACGGTCGCATGGCCGGATCTTCGTTGTCGTGCGCCGACATTCCTTCTGGTACATCACGCAGCCACCGCAAGACGTGCTCGGGATGCTCGACGGCCCAGTGCAGCGGGTCCGTCTCGCAAGCCTGCCCGGATTCCAGCGGGGCCAGGTCGACGGTGGCATCGCGAAAAGTCCTCAGCGGTGCAACACCATTCACGCCGTGAGTCTTCGGCGGAAAACGCAGCGGCCCGATACTACTGTCGCGGCGGGTCGCCACGATGAACACTCGTTCCCGGAACTGCGGGACGCCGTAATCCTGCGCATTGACCGTGTTGACCGACGCGTCGTAGCCGCATGCAGCCATCTCGCCGAGAATCCGGTCGACGACCATCCCACCGTCCGGGTCCTTCATGCTGAGCAGCAGTCGCACGTTTTCCATCACCAAGACCTTCGGCTTCACCAATTCGGCGAGCTGCAGCAGGTTCCGGAAGAGATGGTTGCGCGGATCGTCGCGGTCTCGCCGGCCGGCGAGGCTGAACCCCTGACACGGCGGTCCCCCAGCCAACACATCGATGTCCACTTGTGCCAGAAGATCTTTCACCCGGGCTTCGTCGATCGCCCGAATGTCCTCGCCGAGGCACCTCGCGCCGGGGAAGTTCCGATCGAAGGTCGCACGCGCCTCCGGCACGACTTCGATGTATCCCTCCACCGAAAACCCCGCCATCCGAAAGCCTTCGGCCATACCGCCACAACCCGAGAACGCTGTCAATACGGTGGGGCCGCCGCTTCCTGCCCCCGCGACGGCACGCCTGGCCACCGAGGCGGGGTCGTTGACCGGTGTCACTCGACGCGCACGGGTACTGCCGCTCGATCGCTTCCGGGGGGCCGCGTACGTACCCTCACGCTTGGCCGCTTCCAGCGCGGAGAGGGCCGTGAGAACTGCTCGTTCCGCCGGTGGCTTCGGATACGCCTTGTCGAGTTCCCACGCGGAGACGACGGCTGACGAGACTCCCGCTTGACGGGCGAACTGGAACTGACTGATCCCCACGTCCAAGCGCCGTGATCGCAGGTCCTGTCCCGAAATCAATTCAGTGCCTCATTCATGTGGTCCGCTCGCTCCGGCAGCCCAGACTATCGCAGCCGACCCCGTGAACCGGGACCTCACAAGGAAGACCGGCAGGCGGTATGCCTGCCGGTCTCCGACACGAGCGGATGACGGGACTCGAACCCGTGTGAACGGCTTTGCAGGCCGGTGCCTAGCCACTCAGCCACACCCGCGTCAGTGAGTAACTCTGCCCTGAGTCACGGCGTCGAACCACAGTTCCGCTCAGCATGATTCGAGTGCGATCCCACCCGCCGTTCCAGTCTCTGGGAAAACTGCGAGCCCTTCGGGAACAAATCGGTCAGTCTCGATGCTGACTCCCTCGGCGGGCGCAGATCATACGAATTTCGCCCGAACGACCGAGCAGTTCGCCAGACCCAGACAACCCAGAAGGTTTCATGAGTGCCGAGAACACCGCCGTTGCCCCGCCCGTGAAGGCAGCTCCGCCCTTGGAGGCAGCCCCGCTGGAAATGAGCAGTGTCGACCGTAAGCCCAGCGTCGGGAAGATTCTTGCCCTCGGTTCCATGACTGCGCTCGGGCCCTTCACCATCGACATGTACCTGCCCGCGCTGCCGGATATCGGCGCCGATCTCGGGGTCTCGTCGTCAACGGTTCAGCTGACGATCACCGGAACTCTCATCGGCCTCGCACTCGGACAGCTGTTGGTCGGGCCGCTCTCGGACACTCTCGGCCGCAAGAAGCCGCTGCTCGCCGGGATCGGTGTGCACATCCTGGCTTCGCTGCTGGCGGTCTTCGCACCGAGCATCGCGGTCCTCGGCATCCTGCGGGTTTTCCAGGGCATGGGCGCGGCGGCCGCGGCAGTGGTCACCATGGCGATCGTCCGCGACCTCTACAGCGGTAACACCGTTGCCGTCGTGATGAGCCGGCTGATGCTCGTGCTCGGCGTTGCGCCGATCCTGGCGCCCAGCATCGGTGGCGCCCTCCTCGTCGCCCTCGACTGGCGCGGGATCTTCGTCGTCCTGGCACTGATCGGCGTCGGCACGGCGATGATCGGTGCTTTCGGACTGTCCGAAACACTGCCGAAGGAAAAGCGTCGCCCGAGCGGATTGAAGTCGGTTCTCCGCACCTACGGTTCGCTGCTCGGCGACCGCACGTTCATGGTCCTGACGCTCGTCTCCAGCGTCGGCATGGCGTCGTTGTTCGCGTATGTCTCCGGCGCGTCGTTTGTCTATCAGGATCAGTACGGCCTCAATCAGCAAGAGTTCGCACTGCTCTTCAGTGCGGGCGCGATTGCGTTGATCGGCGCTTCGCAGGTCAACGTCCGACTGCTCGATCGCTGGACTCCTCAGCAGATCACCAAGTGGGCCCTCGTGGCTGCAGTTGTCTCCGGGGCCGTCGTCATTGCCGTCGCGGTCCTGGAACTGGGCGGGCTAACCGGATTCGTGATCGCACTGTGGGTCATGGCCGGTGCCATCGGGTTCGTTCTTCCCAACGCCCCGGCACTGGCGCTCGCTCGTCACGGCGAAGCGGCCGGTACTGCCGCGGCAATGCTCGGTGCATTCCAGTTCGGCGTCGGTGCGGCCATCGCGCCGGCCGTCGGCCTGCTGGGAAACACGAGCACAGCCCTGGCCGTCACGATGACGGCGTGTGTGTCGCTCGGTCTGGTCGCTCTTCTGGCTACGACCCGAAAGAGTGATACGACCCGAAAGAGTGAATCGGTCTAACCGGCAGCGGAGAACCACTCGCTGTAGAAGGTGGCAAGTCCCAGGACGCACGAGATCGCGACGAAGATCCAGAATCTTGCGATCACGACGGTTTCCGGCCAGCCGAGTAACTCGAAGTGATGATGGATCGGGGCCATCTTGAATACGCGTCGGCCGGACGATCGGAAGACCAGAACCTGGATGATCACCGACAGGATCTCAGCCACGAACAGGGCGCCGATGATGACCATTAGCAACTCGGTGTGCGTCGTGACGGACAGGCCGACCACCAGGCCGCCCAGCGCCAAGGAGCCGGTGTCACCCATGAAGATCTGAGCCGGGGCGGCATTCCACCAGAGGAAGCCGAGGCACGCCCCGCCTGCCGCGGCAGCGACGATAGCGAGATCCAGGGGGTCACGAACGTCGTAGCAACCGGCGGCAGGCTCGAGGACACACGAGTTCCGGTACTGCCAACCGGCGATGACGACGTAGGTCCCCAGGATCATGCCCATCGAACCGGCCGCGAGACCATCGAGACCGTCGGTGAAATTGACGGCGTTGGACCAGGCGAACACCAGAATGCAGAAGAAGACCACAAAGCCGATGGCACCCATGGAGAACACCGAGATATCTCGCACATGGGACAGGTACTGGCTTCCGGGGGTGACTCCGTTGTTGTTGGAGAACTGCAGGAAGAGAATGCCGAAGATGATGGCGCTCGCGAGCTGACCGACGGTCTTCGCCGTCTTGTTGAGCCCGAGATTGCGCTTCTTACGGATCTTGATGAAGTCGTCGAGAAAGCCGACGATTCCCAGTGACGTGGCGAGCGCGAGAACCAGCCAACCGGATGCAGACAGCCGCGGTAGCCGCGAGCCGAATCCGATGATGTGTGCCGCCAGGTAGCCCGCCCACATGCCGGCGATGATCGCGATGCCGCCCATCGACGGGGTGCCACGCTTGCCCTGATGACTCTGCGGACCCTCGATCCGAATCTCGTGCCCGAGCCCCTGCCGCGAAAGCACACGAATGAGAAACGGAGTCAGGAAGAGCGCGACGAACAACGAGACGCCACCCGCTACGAGGATTGAAATCACCCGTGGGACTCTACAGACGTAAGCGGCTGCGACACACAATCAGACAAGGCACCCGACCGCTTGCCAGCATGGGATGATCGAACTTATGTCTCCCCCCGCGCCGCTCCCCCTCGACCCCATCGAAGAGGCGCATCGTCAGTGGACGAAGCACGGTTGGAGCGATGTCGCCGACGGTATGGCTGCGGTCACGTCGGTGATGCGTGCGCAGCAGATCATGATGGCGCGGGTCGAAGAGGTACTCAAGCCTCTCGGGCTGACCTTCGCCCGCTACGAACTGCTGACGCTTCTCACCTTCACCAGGTCGGGCGCCCTCCCGATGGCCAAGGCAAGCGCCCGACTCCAGGTTCACCCCACCAGCGTCACCAATGCCGTCGACCGCTTGGAGAAAGCGGAGCTGGTCAGACGGGTCCCGCATCCCAGCGATCGACGTGCGACGCTCATCGAGATCTCCGACGCGGGTCGCGCGCTGGCCCTCGAAGCCACTGAAATGCTCAACAGCAAAGTGTTCGCACACCCCGGACTCCAGCAGGACAAGCTCGAGCAATTGGTGACGATCCTCACTGAACTTCGCAAGACTGCGGGTGACTTCGACACCGGCGGCGCGCCCACCAAGTGGTGAACCGACGACCCGTACACACAAAGAAACTGCCCTCACACTCTCGACGAGTGTGAGGGCAGTTTCAGCTGTTCGAAAGTTCAGCGCTAACGAATTTCAGCGGTGCTTGAACTCGGCGGACCGCTTCTCCACGAACGCGGTCATGCCTTCCTTCTGATCCTCCGTCGCGAAGGTCGAGTGGAACACCCGACGCTCGAAGCGGACGCCCTCGGCGAGTGTGGTCTCGAAGGAACGGTTGACCGCTTCCTTGGCCATCATCGCGATGGGCAGCGACATCTCGGCGATGGTGGTTGCGGTCTTCAATGCGTCGTCGAGCAGATCGGCGGCCGGAACGATCCGGGCAACCAGGCCTGCGCGCTCGGCCTCTTCTGCGTCCATGTTGCGGCCGGTCAGGCACAGCTCCATGGCCTTGGCCTTACCCACGGCGCGCGTAAGGCGCTGTGAGCCACCGATACCCGGAATGACACCGAGCTTGATCTCGGGCTGGCCGAACTTCGCGGTATCCGAAGCGATGATGAAATCGCAGAGCATCGCCAGTTCGCAGCCACCACCGAGCGCGTACCCGGAGACGGCGGCGATCAGCGGCTTACGAGCGGCTGCGACGCGGTCCCACGGGGTGAAGAAATCTTCGACGTATGCGTCCATGTACGTCTTGGACTGCATTTCCTTGATGTCGGCGCCGGCGGCGAAGGCGCGCTCGGAACCGGTGATCAGGATGGCTCCGATGCCGTTGTCCGCTTCGAGGTCGGCAACCGCGGCGACGACCTCGTTCATCAGCTCGGAGTTCAGGGCGTTGAGAGCCTTCGGGCGGTTGAGCGTGATGATGCCGACGCGACCCTTACGCTCGAGGATGATGGTGTTGAAGTCGGTCACTACTGTCCTTCGGTCGAACGGTCACGGATGTCGTTGATGATGGCAGAGAAGTCCTGACCGCCACCGCCCGCGGCGTGGAAGCGACTGTAGAGTTCCGCGGCCTTGAGCCCGATCTCCGCATCGACGCCGTTGTTGCGCAGCGCATTTGCAGCCAGACCGAGGTCCTTGTCCATCAGCGCGACAGCAAAGCCGGGCTGGTAGTCGTTGTTGGCCGGGCTGGTGGGCACCGGTCCCGGTACCGGGCAGTTGGTGGTCAGTGCCCAGCACTGCCCCGAGGCGTTGGACGCCACGTCGAAGAGCGCCTGGTTGCTCAGGCCGAGCTTCTCGCCCAGCACGAATGCCTCGCTGATCGCGATCATCGAAATGCCGAGGATCATGTTGTTGCAGATCTTGGCAGCCTGGCCGACACCGGCGTCGCCGCAGTGAACGACCTTGCGGCCCATCACGTCCAGCAACGGTGACGCGGCCTGGAAGTCAGCTTCGGAACCGCCGACCATGAATGCCAGCGTGCCTGCGGTAGCCCCGACGACTCCACCGGAGACCGGTGCGTCGACGCTGCGGTGACCGGCCGCTTCGGCCTTGTCGTGTGCCTCGCGGGCGTCTGCGACGTCGATGGTGGAACAGTCGATGAACAGCGTGCCCGGTGTTGCCACCGGCAGCAGCTCTTCGTACAGACCCAGAACATGCTTACCGCTCGGCAGCATCGTGATCACGACGTCGGCACCGCGAACGGCGTCGACCGCCGAATCCGCTACCGATGCACCGTCTTTGACTGCCTGCTCCAGCGCCGCGGGTGCCAGATCGAAACCGACGACCTTGTGTCCGGCCTTGACGAGATTGGCCGCCATCGGGCCACCCATGTGACCGAGTCCGATAAATCCAATGGTGCTCATTAGTGATGCTCCTTCGGCGGTGATCAGTTGCCTTGCGGTTGAGGGGTGAGTCCGAGCTCGTTGTCGCCCAGCGGGGCGAAGTAGGCATCGACGGATTCAGCCGTGACACCTTCGAGGGTTGCCGGCAACCACTTCGGGTTTCGGTCCTTCTCGACTACCTGGGCGCGAATACCCTCGACCAGGTCGTGTGAGGCGAGCGCTGCCGTCGAGACCCGGAACTCCTCGTTGAGGACTTCTTCCAAGCTTGCTGCTTCCTTGGCATGTCGCAGGGATCGCAGGGTCACCGACAGTGCAATCGGAGACTTGCCGAGAATCTGCTCCGCTGCCTTCTCCGCCTCGGGGATTCCACTCGCTCGAAGACGCTCGACGATGGTGGAGACGTCGTCGGCAGAGTACGCGGCGTCGATCCAGCTCTGCTGGGCCAACAGTTCCGACACCGGAGCCGGCTCCGCGTACTGCGCCACGGCGTCGGCAACCGAAGACGACGCGAGTGCGGCGATGAACGTCTCGATGTTCTCCGACGGGATGAAGTGATCCGCGAAGCCTGCTGCGATGGCATCGCCGGCGCTCAGTCGCGCCGTGGTGAGCGCGATGTGCGTTCCGAGTTCACCGGGAGCACGCGAGAGCAGGTAAGTTCCGCCCACGTCAGGGATGAAACCGATTCCGGTCTCGGGCATTCCGATCATCGAGCGCTCGGTCACGATGCGAATGTCGCCGTGTGCGGACACTCCGACGCCGCCGCCCATGACGATCCCGTCCATGATTGCGACGTACGGCTTCGGGTAGTTCGCGATCTCGGAATTGAGGATGTACTCCTCACGCCAGAAATCGAGCGAACCGGTCTTGCCGTCCTTGGCGTCGTGGTAGATCGAGACGATGTCGCCGCCGGCGCACAGACCACGCTCGCCGGCGCCCGTGAGTACGACCGCCTTGACGTCGTCGTCGGACTTCCATTCCGCGAGTGCCTTGGTCATCGCCTTGACCATCGAGTGGTTGAGGGCGTTGATCGCCTTGGGCCGGTTGAGGGTGATGAGCCCCAGTCCGTCACGCTTTTCGATCAATACCTCGAGCTCGTCGCTCATGCTGCTCCTTGCTTTCCCTGACCTGATGCGACCACGCTTCGCGCGATGACCACCCTCATGATCTCGTTGCTGCCTTCGAGGATCTGATGAACCCGAAGATCGCGGACGATCTTCTCGATCCCGTACTCAGCAAGATAGCCGTACCCGCCGTGAAGCTGGAGAGCCTTGTTGGCTACGTCGAACCCGGTGTCGGTGGCAAAGCGCTTGGCCATCGCACACAACTCCACGACGTCGGACGCTCCGTCTTCGAGTGCGGCAGCGGCGCGCCACAGCAACGTCCTGGCCGCTTCGAGTTCGGTACGCATGTCGGCGAGCTGGAACTGCAGGGCCTGCGACTCGATCAGTGCCGAACCGAAAGCTTTGCGGTCCACCAGATATGCGACTGCCTTCTCCAGCGCTGCCTGGGCCCCACCGACCGAGCAGGCGGCGATGTTCAGCCGGCCGCCGTTGAGACCCTTCATAGCGATGCGGAAGCCGCTGCCCTCTTCACCGAGCATGTTGGCGGCAGGAACTCGCGCGTCTTCGAAGATCACCTGACGGGTGGGCTGCGCGTTCCAGCCCATCTTGACCTCGTTGGCACCGAACGACAGTCCGGGCGAATCCTTGGGCACGATGAACGCCGAGATCCCCTTGGCACCGGCAGATCCGGTGCGTGCCATCACGACGTACACGTCGGAAGTGCCTGCGCCGGAAATGAACTGTTTGACGCCGTTGAGGATGTAGTCGTCGCCGTCACGAACGGCCTTGGTGCTCAAGCCCGCAGCATCGGAGCCAGCGCCGGGTTCGGTGAGGCAGTAGCTGCCCAGTTGATCCATCGAGCAGAGTCCGGGGACCCACTTGTGGCGCTGTTCGTCGTTGCCGAACTGGTCGATCATCCACGTGACCATGTTGTGGATGGAGATGTACGCGGCGATCGACGGATCGCCCTTGGCCAGCTCTTCGAAGATCCGGGCAGCGTCGACGCGGCTCAGCTCACTGCCGCCCACGTCCTCACGAATGTAGATACCGCCCATCCCCAGGGACGCCGCCTTACGGAGGACGTCCACCGGGAAATGCTTGGTCTGATCCCACTCCACTGCGTTGGGCGCCAGATGCTCGGCCGCGAAGTCGCGGGCAGTGTCGCGAATCGCCCGCTCGTCATCGGTCAGAGTAAACATGGAAAGTGTTCCGATCAGTTCATCGTGGGGATGACGAAGTGGTTGGTCTCTTCCTTCTTGCCGGAAGGCCAGCGCTGCGTCACGGTCTTGGTCTTGGTGTAGAAGCGGAAGGAGTCGGGACCGTGCTGGTTCAGGTCACCGAATCCGGAGCGCTTCCAGCCACCGAAGGTGTGGTAGGCGATCGGGACCGGGATCGGCACGTTGACGCCGACCATGCCGACGTTGACGCGGGCGGTGAAGTCACGTGCGGTGTCGCCGTCGCGGGTGAAGATGGAGACGCCGTTGCCGTACTCGTGTTCGGTCGGAAGACGCAGCGCCTCTTCGTAATCGGCAGCGCGGACCACCTGAAGGACGGGTCCGAAGATCTCTTCCTTGTAGATGCGCATGTCCGAGGTGACGTTGTCGAACAGGGTTGCGCCGGCGAAGAATCCGCCTTCGTGGCCTTCGAGAGTGAAGCCGCGGCCGTCGACGACTGCCGTTGCGCCCTCGTCGATGCCGATCTGCACGTAGTTGTTGACGCGGTCGAGGGCATCCTGGCAAACGAGCGGGCCGAAATCGACACCTTCGTCGTCACTGCGACCGATCTTGAGCTTCGCGACGCGCTCCTTCAGCTTCGCGACAAGAGCGTCCGCGGTCTCCTCGCCGACGGGAACGGCAACCGAGATGGCCATGCAACGCTCACCGGCACTGCCGTAGCCTGCACCGATCAGGGCGTCGGCAACCTCGTCGAGGTCGGCGTCCGGCATGACGATGGCGTGGTTCTTGGCGCCACCGAAGCACTGTGCGCGCTTGCCGTGAGCTGCGGCCGTCTCGTAGATGTACTGAGCGATCGGCGTGGAGCCGACGAAGCCGACAGCCTTGATGCGATCGTCGGTGAGCAGGACGTCGACAACTTCCTTGTCACCGTTGACGACGTTGAACACGCCCGCGGGCAGGCCGGCCTCGAGGAACAGTTCAGCCAGACGCAGCGGGACGGAGGGGTCACGCTCGGAGGGCTTGAGGATGAAGGCGTTACCGGCGGCGAGGGCGGGGCCGGCCTTCCACAGCGGGATCATCGCCGGGAAGTTGAAGGGCGTGATGCCTGCGACGACGCCGAGCGGCTGACGCATGGAGTACACGTCGATGCCGGTGCCGGCACTCTCGGTGAATTCGCCCTTGAGCAGGTGCGGAGCGCCGACGGCGAATTCGATGACCTCGAGGCCACGCTGAATGTCACCCTTGGCGTCGGCGACGGTCTTGCCGTGCTCGGACGAGAGGAGGCGGGCCAGAGAATCCATCTCGGCCTGAGCGAGCTGGAGGAACTTCATCAGCACACGGGCGCGCTTCTGCGGGTTGAATGCTGCCCACACCTGCTGCGCCTCTTCGGCATTGGCGATGATGGCTTCGGTCTCGGCCTTGCTCGCGAGGGGGACGCGGGCCTGCACCTTGCCGGTGTTGGGATCGAACACGTCCGCAAATCGATCAGATGTCCCGGGAACACGCTTGCCACCGACGAAGTGCGTCAACTCGTGAACCGTCGCATTTTCAACCATTGTGCTAACCCGTTCCTTGCTCGTATGGACCGCCCAGGAGGCAGCAGTGAATATGTCTACCATCCTATAGTTGGATGTCCATGTATGTCTAGAGCCCAAGGGCCGTGCGCCTTTATTAACCGCGGGGGGTTAATAAAGGCGCACAGCGCGGAGCGCGGCTGCCGCTTCCTGCGCGACTACTGCATCGGTGACGTCGTATCCGTCCGATCCCCCGCCCGGGCCACCGGACACCGCGACAACCTTGCGTGCCGAGAGATGCACCGCATCGACGCCGACGGCGGCGATTGCCGGGATGTCGTCGACGGTTATTCCGCCACCGGCCATGATCTGGATCCGGCCCGCGGCATGTTCGACCATGCGACCGATCTCGTCGAGGCCCTCGCTGCAGGTGTCCGCACCCCCGGACGTCAGCACGCGGGTCACGCCCAGGTCGATCAGTTCGTCCAGCGCGGTCAGTCGGTCGGCCACCACGTCCATCGCACGATGTACCGTCACTTCGACCCTCGCACGGTCCACACATCCGATGATGCGACGCAGCACCACGGTGTCGATCGTAAGGTCTTCTGTCAGCGCGCCGACCACGATGCCGGAAGCTCCACCGGCCACGGCCGCACGTACGTCGTGCTCCATCACCCACACTTCGTCGGGTGAGAACACAAAACCTCCGGCGCGCGGACGGATCAGCGGGTGAACCGCGATCCCCACTTCCGACGCTGCCTCGATCACTCCGATGCTTGGCGTCAATCCCCCCGTCGGACCGAGCGCCGCACACAACTCGACTCGAGTCGCTCCTACCGAACGTGCGATCCTCGCCCCCCGCACGTCCTGCACCGCCAGCTCCAGAACCGTCATGTCAGAAGGACTGCCACGACGGCTTGTGCTCGAGCGCATACCGGTAGTAGTCGGCAAGTTTGAGCGAACTGGCCGCAGCTTCGTCGATCACGACGGTGACATGGCAATGCAATTGCATCACCGAAGCCGGGCAGAACGCAGACAACGGACCTTCGACGGCAGCGGCGATCGCATCGGCCTTACCTTCTCCGGTCGCGATCATCACCAGATGCCTTGCGTCGCTGATGGTTCCGAGACCCTGGGTCAGCACGTGGTGTGGGACGTCGTCCACCCCGTCAAAAAAGCGTGCGTTGTCGATCCGGGTCTGCTCGGTCAGCGTCTTCACGCGAGTTCTCGAGGTCAACGACGACCCTGGCTCGTTGAAGCCGATGTGACCGTCGGTGCCGATGCCGAGCAACTGCACGTCCACTCCCCCGGCCGCCGCGATGCTCTGGTCGTATCGTGCGATCTCTTTCCCCGGGCACGGCGCTTCACCGTTGGGACTCGACACCATCGCCGGATCCAGATTGACGTGATCGACGAACTCCGACCGAATCACCGAGTAGTACGACTGCGGATGGCGCTTCGGCAATCCCAGGTACTCGTCGAGCAGAAACGCCCGAGCCAGCGAGAAGTCGAGTTCGGCATCGCGATGCCTCGCTGCCAGTTCACGATAGGTTCCGATCGGCGACGACCCCGTTGCAAGCCCAAGCGTCGTCGCCCCGGCTCTGACGTAGCCTTCGACGATGTCCGCGACGGTCGAGTCGACCTCCGCGGGTGTCGGCTGAATTACGATTTCCATGATTGTTCCTTTCCGGCGGCTTTTCCGCCGAGTAGTACACGCCCCAGGCGCAAGTGACGATCGGTGACCAGGATGTCGGCTCGGCAGCCCACGGCCAGCGATCCGATCAGGTCGCCAAGCCCCAGCAGACGCGCTGGGCTCCGAGTTGCCGCTGCGACAGCGTCTTCCAGCGCGACCCCGCCGTCGAAGACGGTGCTACGCAGCACGTCGAGCAACCTCGCGGTCCCTCCGGCGATGGCACCGGAACTGCCGTCGGTGGTCGCGAGTCTTGCTACTCCGTCGGCAACCGTGACGTCGAGCGCACCGAGTTGGTAGTCGCCGTCGTCCATTCCGGCCGCGGCCATCGAATCGCTGACCAAGGCGATCTGGTCCGGTCCGACAGCGTCGAAGACCATCGACACGGTCTCGGGCGCAAGATGCACACCGTCTGCGATCAGTTCCACCACCATCTCGCCTCTCGCGGCAGCCGCCAGGCACGCCGCGACGGGACCCGGAGATCGATGGTGCAGGGGCGGCATCCCGTTGAAGAGGTGGGTTGCGCTGATCTGACCGGCCCAATCCCCGTGCACCGCAGCATCGATGCGCGCCGATGTCGTTGCCGCATCCGCATCGGTGTGACCGAAACTCGGCACGATGTTGCGACGACGCATGATCGCGAGCAACTCTTCGAAGTTCTCGGTCTCGGGTGCCAAGGTCATGGACCGCACGGTCCCCCGCGCGGCGTCACAGACGGCTTCGAGAAGGTCCGGATCGCCGGGCACGATCGCCGCCGGATCCTGGGCACCGCAGCGAACGCCGTTGATGAACGGCCCCTCGAGGTGGATACCCAGAAGTTCTCCGCGTTCGACCAGATCGGCGAGCATCGTTGCTTGTCGCACCAGATCTGCGCGCGGTGCAGAGACCAGGCTGGCCAGCATTCCGGTCGTGCCGTGCTCACCATGGTGCGCCGCAGCGCGGCTCGCACCATCGGCGTCGGTGTTCGGGAAACCAGCACCAGCTGCGCCGTGGCTGTGGACATCGATCAGGCCGGGCATGATCACCGTGTCGGTGCGTTCCGGAATGACGACGACCGGTGCGGACGCCATGTAGTCCGCAGCCGAGCCGACCCAGCTGATCTTCTCACCGTCCGCGACCACAACTCCGTCGTGAATCTTGCCGATCGGAGACCCGATCACCGTTCCCCGCAGTACGAGCGGATCGCCGACAGCAGCCGAGCCTGATGTACTCATGCTGACTCGCGAATCCGCGCGACAGCTGCTCTACCCTCGAGCGGGTTTCGCGCGCCCCGCGCCGCAGCGGCCATGTCCTTGCACACCGCCAGATCGAGAGAGGCCAGTTGCGCGCGAACTGCGCCCAATGCCGGGACCGACATCGACAGACTCGTCACGCCCAAACCGACCAGAACCGGAGCCAACAGCGGGTCCGACGCGGATTCTCCGCACACACCAACAGGTTTCCCGGCGTCGGCGCCCGCCTGACCGACCATCGCGATCAGATCGAGGACCGCCGGCTGCCACGGATCGAGCAGTTGCGCCAGGCCTCCGGCCATACGATCCACGGCGCAGGTGTACTGGCTCAGATCGTTGGTGCCGATACTGACAAAATCGAGGTGCTCGAGGATATCCTTCGCTCGCAACGCTGCAGCTGGAATCTCGATCATTGCTCCGACCTTGCCGATCCCCCGCGAACGCGCAAGTTCTGCAAAGTCTTTCGCCTCGTCGGCAGTGGCTACCATCGGCGCCATCACCCACAGATCGGCGCCCGTCGCGGTGCCTGCCGCCGCGAGGGCGTCGAGCTGACTGATGAGGGTGTCGGGATAGACCGTGCCGACACGAAGTCCGCGGATACCAAGGGCCGGATTCTCCTCGACCCCGAGATCGAGAAACGGCAACGGCTTGTCCGAACCCGAATCGAGAGTGCGGACCACCACCTTCTGTCCGGCGAAGTGCCCGAGCACCGACGCATACGTCTGCGCTTGCTCCTCCACCGAAGGTGCGTCGTGGCGCCCGAGATACGAGAATTCGGTACGGAACAGTCCGACGCCCTCACAATCCGCCGCCCCGGCCCGCGCGGCGTCCTCGAGGGTTCCGATGTTGGCCGACAACCTCACCGCGAACCCGTCACGCGTGCGTCCTGGACCATGTGCCGAAGCTGACTGCTCTGCCACGAACGATGCTTCGAGGACAGCGCGCTCGCGCATTTCTGCCGAGGGATCGATGGTGACCGTCCCGGTGGTGCCGTCGAGGATGAGGAGTTTTCCCTCCGCCAGCAGATCGGTTCCCGAGCAGTTGACCACGGCCGGGATTCCGAGCGACTTCGCCAAGATTGCGGTGTGGCTGGTCGGACCTCCTTCGGCAGTCAACAATCCGACCACGTCACTGTTGCCCAACGTCGCTGTATCTGCCGGAGCGAGGTCGCGCGCCACCAGGATGTACGGACGACCGGGAGCGGGGATTCCTGGCATCGGTTCCCCGCGAAGAACGGCCACGGCTCGCTGCCCGAGATCGCGCAAATCCGTTGCCCGCTCGGCCATGTACCCACCGAGCGCCGTGAGCTTTTCACAGAATGCGTCGAAGGCAACTGCGACGGCGTGTGCGGTCGGCAACCCCGATTCCAGGTTCGCCTTGGCCGCCTTCACGATGCCCGCATCGCGCGCCATCGCAGCCGACGTCGTCAGGATCTCCGCCGACACGCCCTCGACTGTCTCTGCACGCGAGAGCAGTTCCTCCGCGACGGCGTCCAGTGCCTCACGGATCCTGATCAGCTCCGCCTCGGGACTGCCGGTGATCGGGTCCGACGCCGAAGTCGGCTCAGGCGTGGAGAATCGCAACCATGGCGCACAGACCGAACCCGCGCTCACTCCGATACCCGCGATGCGGTTGTCCACACTCGCCGTCATCAGGCTTCGTCCAGTTCGGAGGCGAGAAGCTCTGCGAGCGAACCGACCGCAGCATCGGCGCCGTCACCGTCAGCACGCAACGTCACCGAATCCCCAAATGCGGCTCCGAGAGTCATGACAGACAACATGCTGGAGGCGTCGACGGGTTCGCCGTCGCCCAGCGAGATGGTGACGTCGACCGGCAGGTCGGCCGCGGCGCGCGCGAAGAGCGCTGCGGGTCGTGCGTGGAGCCCGACTCGGGATCCGATTGTCGTGGTTGCGATCGCCATGGTCAGCGTCCTCCCAGTTCCTTGTCGAGCTTGTTTTCCAGTTCGGCGACGAGCGGGGCGTCGGTGCGGCTGTCACCTTCGGCAGCCAGTGCCAGTTCGGCCTCGAGCAGCGCGGCGTCGGGCTCACCTCCGGCCACCTCGACCTCTTCTTCTCGTCCCGGCGTGCGCAGATTCCACTTCTTGATGACGAAGCTGAAAAGGAAGTAGTAGATCACGGCGTAGCCGAGTCCGATCGGGATCAACATCCACGCGTTGGTGGCCTTGCCGAAGTTCAACACGTAGTCGAAGAAGCCTGCGGAGAACGTGAATCCGTCGTGAATCCCCAGCGCATTGACCAAGGCCATCGACGTTCCGGTCAAGAGCGAGTGGATGACGTACAGCGGCCACGCAACGAACATGAAGGAAAATTCGAGGGGCTCGGTGATACCGGTGAGGAAAGCAGTCAGGCCGGTGGAGAGCATGATGCCGCCGACGAGCTTCTTCTGAGAAGGCTTGGCGTTGCGCCAGATTGCGAAGGCTGCAGCGGGGAGGGCGAACATCATGATCGGGAAGAAGCCGGTCATGAACGTACCGGCAGATGGGTCGCCGGCGAAGAACCGGTTGAGGTCGCCGCGAACGATCTGCCCGCTCGCGTCCTGGTAGTCGCCGATCAGGAACCACACGGCGGAGTTCAAGATGTGATGCAAGCCGGTGGGGATCAGGAGGCGGTTCGCTGCGCCGTAAATTCCGCCGCCCACAACGGTATTGGAAGCAACTGCTTCACCGACCCAGTTCAATCCGGAGTTGAACAACGGGTAGACGAATGCCATCAGGACACCGACGACAAGACCGGTGATCGCTGTCAGAATGGGAACGAGCCTGCGCCCGTTGAAGAATCCGAGATAATCGGGAAGCTTCGTTCGATAGAACCGCTGCCACAAGATCGCCGACAGCAAGCCCATCACGATACCGGCGAGCACACCGTAGTTGATCAGTGATTGATCCCCGTTCGGGTCGGTCTTCCCTTCGAGGACGATGGGCGACATCGCCTTGAACACTCCGTCGATCACCATGTAGCCGACGACGGCTGCCAAGGCAGTCGAGCCGTCGGCCTTCTTGGCCCAGCCGATCGCGATACCGACGGCGAAGATCAGCGGCAGCCACGTGAAGACTGCTTGCCCTGCCGCAGAGATCACTGCAGCGGCACTGTGCATCGAACTGAATCGCCCGAGCAGGTCGTCCTGGCCGAGGCGGAGCAAGATTCCCGCAGCCGGCAGAACGGCGATCGGAAGCATCAAGCTTCGGCCGAGGCGTTGAACCCCGGCGAACACTTTCGATTCCTTCTTCGGGGTGTCTTCGAGAGTCATCAAGGACCTTCTTCGTTCGCCGGGCCGCGTCGCGATCGGCCGCTGGTTCTGGAAATTCGGGTGTCGTGCACGTGCAGGTTTCGTGAAAATGCAGGTCACGGTTCATGCTCGGAAGTGAGGGCAAAACCGTTTTGTCGAAACTGTTGTGGAGCCGGACTTCCAACGGGTACTGTCCGATCATAACCAGTTGTAGTTTTACCTGGTGGAGGCGAGTTGTCAACACCCAAATGTGACATACGTAACCGGGATAGCCTTGACCAGCAACTAGTCAGCCCACCTGTACGACCGTTCAACGATCACGACCAACCCGACAATCAGGAGCAGCAAATGTCGAAAGCGGAAGCAATCATCAAGGGCCTCGGCGGCGCAGAGAACATCGTCGAGATCGAGGCTTGCATCACCCGCCTGCGTACCGAGGTCAAGGACGGAGCGAAGGTGAACGAGTCCGCTCTCAAGGCTGCCGGCGCACACGGCGTACTCAAGGCCGGAACGGTTGTCCAGGTCATCGTCGGGCCCGAAGCCGACACCCTTGCCGAGGACATCGAGGACATCCTGTGACGGTCGTCCTCGCCCCGCTGCCCGGCCGGGTCGTCGCACTCGCGGACGTCCCGGACCCGGTGTTCGCTCAGCAGATGGTCGGCTCGGGCGTCGCGATCGAACCCGCCCGCGGTCAAGGCCCGCTCACGGTCGTGGCGCCGATCAGCGGAAAGATCCTGAAACTGCACCCCCACGCGTTTGTGATCTTCGGCGAGAAGGCCACCGGCGTGCTGGTCCATATCGGCATCGACACGGTCAAGCTCGAAGGCGACGGATTCACGCTCATCGCCGCCGAGGGTGACACCGTCGATGCGGGTGATCCCATTGTCAGCTTCGATCCAGCGCACATCGACACGACCGGCTACTCGGCGATCTGCCCGGTTGTCGTAATGGATTCCAAACCGGACACCGTCGAATCCCCTTCCGTCGGTGGGGACGTCGCCACAGGCGACACTCTGTTCGACTGGTCGGCGTAACGCAAAGGGCGAGCACACCGGAAGGTGTGCTCGCCCTTTCGTTTCGAACGATGGCTATTGGTCGCCGCGCGTTTTGGGCCGCGCCTGGCCCTGGACTTCCATCTGCAACTGGTAGCGGTCGGATCGGTACCAACTGCGAGTGTGTTCGACCGGTGCTATCTCACTGAACGACACTCGATCGAAGTACAGAACCGGAGCGCCTTTACGAGTGCCGAGGAGAGTCGCGATCTCCGTACTGGCACCATCTGCACTGACAGTCTGCTCTGCCCGGTCGATCGGCTTGTCGTACTTGTCAGCGGTCGCCCGGTAGATCGAACCCGTCAAGTCCATGTCGAGTAGACCAGGCAACAGTTCCGGATTGAACCAGCCGTCGTCCACACTCACCGGCTCGCCGTCGGCGAGGCGCAAGCGCTTGACGTGATACCCCTCGGAACCCGGTCTCATATTCAGTGCGGCAGCAGTGCTTTCGGGGACCGGCCCCTGCTCACTGACCAGGACCACTGTGGTGGGGTGATGCCCCTGGGCCCTCATCTCCTCGGTGAACGACGCAAGGTGCAGCTTGGACTGGACAGCGCGGTGCGCGACAAAGGTGCCCTTGCCACGCACACGCACGAGGTGTCCGTCATTGACCAACTGGCCGATGGCCTCGCGAACAGTGATCCGACTGACGCCGTAGTCCTGCATCAGGTTTCGCTCGCTGGTCATCAAGTCGCCAGGCTGGAGTTCTTGGGTGCACTTGCGCAGGAGAATGGTGCGCAACTGCTCATGTTTGGGTATTGCGCTGTCGCGCAAATGAACGGGCATCACAGCGACTGTCCCTCCGAGAAATGAATAGTCGTCTATTCGCCGACGATAACGATCTGAAATCGCGGGCAGGTCCCGACCGGACCGGTCCAATTAACGATACTGGAATTCACGGTAGGAAACTAGCATCAGTCCGGAGTTGTCCGATTTCAACCGTCCAACCGTCGGTAGATGGACCGTATTTCGTCCAAGGCGACGTTCTGCTGAGCCATGTCCAATCCCAGTGCCGCCACCGCCTCACGCAGACGGCGGATATCCAGATCGTCGATCGCCGGTCGAAATTGCACCTTCGGTAGCGCGGGGAGGGCAGCCGCGATTCCGAACCAATTCTCGACGTCTACCGGAACAGTCGACTCCTCCTCCACTCCCCCGATCAACTGCTCCAGGTCGACCCCGCGAAGTCTCAGCAACCTCAGCGGATCGGTGTCGATCCGCTCGGCAGTCAAGAACGCCACGGCCGCAGCGTGTTTGCACGGCCAACCGTCATCGGGGCAGGTGCAGTCGAAACGGAAAGCCGACGGGCCGTCCGGTATCAGTTGGGCAGCAAGCATGTCCGGGACAGTGCCGGACACCAGCGCGGCAAGGCTTCCCGGCACTCGGCGGATCTTGGTGATGATGTCGTCGATATCCGATTGATCAAGAGTGTCGATCGACAGCGTGGAAACGAAAGGTTGAAGTTGGCTGCCCTGAACCTCGGCCGTCACCACTCCCGGTTCGATGTCGAGCGCCAAAACCTGACCCGAACGCGCATACGTTCGCCCACGCGTGACACGAGGTTTGTCGCCGATCTCTTCGACGACGCGGACAAAAGCCTTGCCCCAGAACGTTCTCCCGAACGCTGGACGAGGCTTGACCGGCGCAGGTGCCCGCCGCCGAGGCCCGGTGTACTCGCTGAAATCGGGGCCCTTACCGCGCGGACTCATTCGCCCACCGCGTCGTCGCCGAGTCGCAACAACTCGTCCAATTGCTCGACGCTCATCTCCGTCACCCAGTTCTCACCGGTCCCGACTGCAAGTTCGGCGAGTTCACTTTTACTCGCGATCATCGTGTCGATTCGCTCTTCCAAAGTTCCGACACACACCATCTTGCGGACCTGCACGTTCTTTCTCTGACCGATGCGGAAGACACGGTCCGTCGCCTGGTTCTCAACCGCCGGGTTCCACCATCTGTCGAGGTGAACCACATGGTTGGCCGCTGTGAGATTCAGACCCGTGCCGCCGGCCTTGAGCGAGAGCACCATGATGGGCGGACCGTCTGCGCATTGGAATGCCTCGACCATCGCGTCGCGTCCAGCTTTGGACACGCCGCCGTGGAGAAACGGAACCTCGGTGGTGAACCGGTCGGCCAGGTACGGCACCACTAATTCCCCGAACTCACGAAACTGTGTGAACAACAGAACCTTCTCGTCATCGGCCGTGACCGACTCGACGATATCTTCGACCAGGCCAAGTTTTCCCGAACGGTGTTGCCCGCGGCGCATCACCGGCGAACCGTCGCGCAGGAAGTGCGCCGGATGATTGCACACCTGTTTGAGTTTGGTCAGCGCAGACAGGACGGCGCCTTTGCGCTTCATCCCTTCCGTTCCCTTGATCTGCGCCATCATCTCGTCCACCACGGCGCGGTACAACGCCGCCTGTTCCTCACTGAGATTCGCTCGAACCGTCATCTCCAACTTCTCCGGGAGATCCGCGATCACGGAGGGATCGGTCTTGACCCGTCGCAGCACAAAGGGGGACGTGACGGCTCGCAGTCTCGAGACGGCAAGTTGATCTTTTTCCCGCTCGATCGGTACGACAAACCTTTTGCGGAACATCTGCTCCGAGCCGAGTACCCCGCGATTGGCAAAATCGAGGATTGACCGCAGCTCGTCCAGTCGGTTCTCCACCGGCGTTCCGGTCAGAGCAACGCGATGATCCGCGGGGATGCTGCGAGCAGCTCTCGCCTGAGATGTCTTGGCGTTCTTGATGTGTTGAGCCTCGTCGAGCACTACGCGCCGCCAGTCGAGATCCTTGAGGGCCGCGACGTCGCGGGTCATGAGCGCGTAGGTGGTGATCACGAGGTCACTCTCACGAACTGCCTGTTCCAACTCCGCCCCGGTAGCGCGATCCGAACCGTGATGAACGTAGACGCGCAAGCTCGGCACGAATCGCGCCGATTCACGCTGCCAGTTTCCCACAACCGACATCGGGCACACCAAAAGGGTTGCTGTCTTGGACTTCTCGTGCGCAAGTAACGCCAACAGTTGCAGCGTCTTACCCAGACCCATGTCGTCGGCCAGAACAGCGCCGAGCCCGAGAGCACTCATGTACGCCAACCAGTCGAGACCGCGTCGTTGATACGGACGCAAAGTCGCGTTGACCGTCGACGGTACCGCGACCTGCCGCGGAGCTACCGACTGGTCGAGCAGTGCAGAGGCCCATCCGGTTGCCTTCACTTCCTCGACCGGCAGGTCTTTGAGGTCGTCGGCGATCAAATCCTTGATCAGATCGACAATCGCTCGGTCCCCGCTCGAGTGCCGCTGACTGACAAAACGAGCCGCGCGGGCCAGGACGTCTTTGTCCGCCTGAACCCACTCGCCGCGCAACTGGACCAGATCGGACTTCGCATCGACCAGTCGGGTCATTTCCTCGGCGGTGAGCACCTTGTCTCCGAGCGCCAATTCCCAATCGTATTCCAGCAATTGGTCCATACCGACCGTACGATTCTCCGCAACGATCGGAGACGCCGCCGAGGTTACCCGCACACGCAGGGATGGAGACACCACGTTCCAGGCACGCGGAAGCAGCAGCGTGATCCCTCGCTCTCGCAGGACTATCGCGCCGTGTCCGACCAGGTCCATCACGACAGGAGTGGGCAGCAACAGGTCGAGACTGTCCTCGTCGCGCGGCACGTCGCGAAAACGTGGGTAAGCCTTGATCGCCTCTTCGAGTTTGCGGCTGCCGAGCTGGATACGTTTGGGATCTGCCCGGTGCAGTCGAACACGTTCGGGCGCTTCACCTTCGGGACGCAAACACACGTGCAGACGCCACAGCGCATCGTCGTCGGGATCGGAATTGTCGTCGAGTTCAGGCTCGATCAGCCGCAGAACCAGGTCCGGCTCTCCGGCGGTGAACGTCGACCCCCATTCGGCGAGTCCCTCGGCCGCTCGTACCGACACGTCGTCGAAAGCGTCCCCGGACAACACGGCCTGCCACAGCGGGGTCTGCACCACCGGATGCGAGTCACCGAGAACACGACGGACGATCGGGTCCGTGAGTTCGTTCGTGATGTCTTCGATCGTCGCCCTCGGC
This sequence comes from Rhodococcus sp. 66b, assembly GCF_002076325.1. Classification (NCBI taxonomy): domain Bacteria; kingdom Bacillati; phylum Actinomycetota; class Actinomycetes; order Mycobacteriales; family Nocardiaceae; genus Rhodococcus; species Rhodococcus sp. 66b. The sequence goes on along the minus strand of NZ_MUZB01000014.1, from coordinate 98,376 downwards.
GAGCCGACCGCCCGCTGCACCGGCGGCATGGCCACTACCAATTCGCCGATCCAGGCGCGCTGGCGTTCCCCCACCGACAACTGCCACCGCGGCCACCAACTACCCTCGGCTCGCGTCAGCGCCGGCACCACCCGCCCGGCGCGCACCCAACGGTCGATTCCTCGCGCCACGTGCACGAGAAAGTGCAGGTCTCCCGCGATTCGCTGGTCGTCGGCCTTGAACCGTAGCAGGAGATCGACTGCGTCCGGCGGCGCCAACGCAACCGCTGCGTACTCACTCTGCAAAGGCCCGCCAGGCACGGGCGGCATAGCGACATTCACACGATGACGGAACTTACGATGCAGGACAGCACTGACCGGATCTCGCGGATCGTCGGTTCCGGCACCGTCGTGCCCGTCGACCCACAGTTTGAGCCCCGATCCCGGTGACCAGAGTCCATGCAGCATCCGACCATCCAATCAGGTGCCACCGACACCGCTCTTCGTCACCACCCTTCCGGACCGTCCTTCCGATCTGGCTGGGCAATAGGCTGGCAGTCATGACGACGGCATACGGCTTCACCGAGTACGGCGGACCCGACACACAGTCCTACTTCGACATCACCCTGCCCCCACCGGGTGCCGGCCAACTGCTGGTGTCGGTCCGAGCGGCGGGCGTCAACCCAGCTGACTGGAAAGTTCGCGCAGGTACTCGAAAAGATACTGTCCCGGTGACGCTGCCTGCGGTTCTGGGCCGCGAAGTGTCCGGTGTTGTCATCGGAGTAGGTCCGCGGGTCACCGAGTTCGAGGTCGGCGACGAAGTGTTCGGCGCTACCGCTACCGGCTTCGGCGGCTACGCCGCGTCGACATTGCTCAACGTCTCCTCGACAGCACACAAGCCGCCGACCGTGTCCTGGGCCGATGCCGCGGTGCTGACGGTTGCGGCGGGAACGGCCTACGACGCACTCCACGATCTCGGTCTGAAACCCGGGGCAACACTCCTGCTGCTCGGCGCCGGCGGCGGCGTTGGTCGAAGCACGACCGCGCTTGCGGTGTCTCGCGGCATCGACGTCATCGGCGTCGCGAGTGAGTCCAAGCGAACCGCGATCGAGGGAGCGGGAGCACGGTGGGTTGCGTCGGGAGACGCCTTTGCAGGCGAAGTGTCCGCGTTGTCCCCAGACGGAGTGGACGCGGTTTTCGACCTGGTCGGCGGGGACACTCTCACTCGCGGCGCTGAGCTCGCCCGATCGGACGCGCCGATCCTGAGCATCGCCGATCCTCTGGCGGCGAGCCGACTCGGCGGCGGTGGTGTCGAACGCCGAAGGACTACAGCAGTATTCACGGAGGTCGCGGCGCTCGTGGCCGACGGGACCCTCGACCCGTCCGTGTCCGGCCGTTACCCATTCTCCCGCGCTGGGGAAGCGCTCGCTGCAGTCGAAGACGGCCATTCAGCCGGCAAAGTGGTGATCGAGTTCGGCTGATTTCTGTCGGCCCCCGATGGTTCAATCACGGTCTACGACGGGCGGCGTTGAATCACCGTCTACGACGGACGGGGGCACAGGTGGTTGCACGGTTATCTGCGATCCTGTCGACGCTCGCGCTCGTATGTCTCGTCGCGTCCTGCGGATGGTTCGGGGACGAGCGTCTCGATTCGGCCCCGGGCAGCCCGACACGATCGGAACTGGAAGAGCTGCTGTCCCGGACCGCGATTGTCGACAACCGACCACATCCGGGTGGATACGAGCGCGGCTGCGGTAACGGCGAGGCTTGCGTCTTCGGCCCCGCTTGGTCCGACGACCAGGACGCACCTGGTGGCCACGACGGGTGCGATACCCGCAACAACGTTCTGGCCCAAGATCTCTCGGACGTGGTGTTCAAACCGGGAACACGTGACTGCGTCGTACTGTCGGGCGCGATGACCGACCCGTACTCCGGTGATCGCATCGAATTCGAACGCAGCCAGGCCAAGTCCGTTCAGATCGACCACGTCTTCCCACTCGCCGCGGCTTGGGACTTCGGCGCGAACTCCTGGACGCCCGCGCTTCGGATGAGGTTCGCGAACGACACGTCACTGAACCTGTTGGCCGTCAACGGCCCCGACAACCAGTCGAAAGGCGACAGCACGCCCGGTGAGTGGTTGCCGCCCAATCCTGCATACCGATGCTTTTACGCCGGCAAGTACTTGACCGTCGCGATTTCCTACGGCTTACCGGTCAGCCGGGCGGATCACTCGGTGTTGACAGAACTCGCCACTCGCTGTTGAGCTACCGGCCGTCCTTCACCACTCGACCGCTCTGAATGACGAGTGCGATGCGCTCACGATCGGCGAAGATGGACGGATCCGTCAACGGATTGCCGCGGAATGCAACGAGGTCGGCGAACTTGCCGACTTCGATGGTGCCGACCTCGTCGGCGATACCGAGAATGTCGGCGTTGATCCGGGTAGCGGAAACCAATGCGTCCATCGGGGTTTCGACCTTGGCGCGCAGGACTAGCTCCATTCCCCGGCCCGTTTGATCGGTACCGATGAGGTCCGATCCCAGTCCCACTCTGACGCCGGCATTTCGAGCAGCAAGAAGCCCGTCGATCTGACCCTGCATCATCTGGCCGATCCGAGCCGAAATCGATTCGGGTAGACCTGCTGACGCCGCGCTGTCCGAGAGTGCCTGCACCACAGCCAACGTCGGCACCAACGCGACGTCGTGCTCGGCCATCAACTTGGCAGTCTCGTCGTCGATACCTGAGCCGTGCTCGACGCATTTCGCGCCGGCAGTGACAGCGTTTCGGATTCCCTCGTTGTTGTGGGCATGCACCGTGACATAGGTACCGCGCGCATTGGCTTCCTCGACGGCAACTTCGATCTCGTCGACCGTGAACTGGGTATCGGTGAGCTTGTCATGAGTCGATACCACTCCCCCGGTAACACACAGTTTGAGGAAGTCCGCACCCCTGCGGAACGTCTCGCGAACGTTCTTTCGCATTTCGTGCGGACCGTCGGAAAGCAGAGACATACAACGTAATCCGGGGATGTCATGATCGGACCAGTCCGAAGTCGGCTCCCACTCGGCCGCCAGGTGTCCGTGTCCACCGGTCTGGCACTGGATCGGGCCGCACTGAATGATCCGCGGACCCGGAATCTTGCCCGAGGCGACAACTCCGGCGAGTCCACCGTCGATTCCGCCGCAGTCACGAACAGTGGTGAATCCCCCGTCGAGGGTCGATGCGCAGGTCGCGAACATGTCTGCAGCGAGTTCGGCTACCGAGATCTGACGCCGCAGGCTAGGTGCGAGATCGCTCGATCCACCGAGATGAACGTGTGCGTCGATGAGGCCGGGAGTGATTGTCAGCCCGGTGCAGTCCAGCACCTCCGCCCCCGCGGGCGGCGTTCCACCGAGTGCACTGATGCGGCCATCTTCCACGGCAACAGCGCAGTTCTCGATCGGGCCGGCGCCCGTGCCGTCGATGATCGTTGCACCGGTCAGCCATACGACAGACATATTGAATGTTCCTCCGACGTGTACCGATCGCCGGAAGATTCCGCCGACATACCGAATAGGGTTCGGTTAGTATGATGCATACCGGCTCCCGAAATCAAGGAGTTGTCATCAATCGATCAAGTCCGAGATTGCCGACGAATCCCTCACCAGGAGAATCGATGCCGCGTCCCACTCAGCCGATACTGTCCACGCGAAACATCACCGACGCGGCTCTGGATGCTGTCGACGCAACCGGCGACTTCACCATGCCCGGGATCGCCAAGCAACTGAACGTGACTCCGTCTTCGCTCTACACACATATTTCGGGTCGATCCGAGATCGTCGAACTCATGCGCATCCGCGTGATGTCGTCGATCTCTGTCCCCCACCCACCCGCAGGATGGAGCGAACGGATCAGCGCGTGGGGGTGGGCATATCGCCGAGCTGCCGTCGAACATTGGCGCCTCATCCCGCTACTCATGACACGCAGCGTCCGCACCGAGGTGACTTTTGATATTGATACTGCACTCGTTCAAGCATTTTCGGACGGGGGTTTCGATTCGACCGATACGCGTCACGCAATTTCCACGCTGGACAGTCTGGTTCTCGGATCCGTCGTGAAACTCTCGACGCCGGATGTCGCGTGGACTCAATCCTCCAACCCGAGCGAGGTCACGCGTGAGGCCGCGAACCCACTGCGAACCGACGACACCTTCGACTTCGGCCTGCGAACGCTGATCGCTGGATGGATGGCCCAGTGCGTCGTCCGCCTGTATACCGAATCCCATTCGGATCTACCTGTCACTTCACGGTGAACGACCTCGTATGCCATCCAGTGGCTCCACCGGGAATCGGCGGAGTGCGCTCTTCCACCTGAACGTTCCCGTCCAAATCCGTCGCTCTGACCTGCACGGTGTGCAAACCTGAGCCTGCATCCCACATCCACGACCATTGACGCCAGGTGTCGATCGAGTACTCCTGCGCCAGTGTCGCCGGTTGCCATTCGCCGTTGTCGACGCGAACCTCGACCTTCTCGATCCCGCGATGCTGCGCCCAGGCCGTTCCCGCCACCAGCACCTGGCCCGGCTCGATCGGCGCCAAAGCTGCCGGCACCTCGATACGCGAGGACGTCTTGATCGGTGCCTGCGCACCCCAACCGCGCTGGGTCCAATAGGCCTCAACCTTGTCGAAACGCGTCAGTTCCCACTCCGTCACCCACTTGGTGGCGGAGACGAAACCGTACAGGCCGGGAACTACTTGCCGAACGGGATAGCCGTGCTCGAACGGCAACGGCTCACCGTTCATCGCCACGGCGAGAATCGCGTCACGGCCGTCGGTGACTATCTCGACCGGGGTGCCGACTGTGAAGCCGTCGACGCTGGTCGACAGGAGCATGTCGGCGTCGGGATGGACACCGACTTCGTCGAGCAGGTCCTTCATGGGATAACCGATCCACTTCGCGTTCCCGGCCAGAACGCCGCCCACCTCGTTGGAAACACACGTCAGCGTGATGACCCGTTCGATGGGCGTTCGCGCCACCAGATCGTCGAACGACAACGTCATCTCGCGGTCCACCATTCCGTGAATCCGCAGTTCCCACGAATCCGTCGTCAATTGCGGAACGAGGAGTGCAGTGTCGATTCGATAGAAGTCGTCGTTGGGCGTGATGTACGTCGACGCACCCGCAATCGCGATGTCCGCACCCGCCGGAATCGGCGGCGCCGGGTCAGCGGCAGTGGGTACGACAAAGTCTTCACGATTCGCTACTGCTCCGGCGATTCTCTGCCCCACGAACTTCCCGGCGGCACCCGCTGCCGCAGCCACTGCCAACGCCGCACCTGCCAGCAGAAGAAACTGACGACGAGGCAACCACGAGTCGGCGACGCCAGGCGAGAGCGGCACCTCGAGTTGCGTGATCAGCAACCGCAAGGTTGCGACGCCCGCCACCACACCGACCAGCGTCGGGAACACGTACATCGCATCGGCAGTCGGGCGCTGCATCGCCGCATACACACCAACCGCGCCCAGAAGAACGAGGATGACACTGCCGATCGGGCGGCGTCGCCGTTCCAACAGCCCGGCTACCGCACCGAGCAGAACGATCAATATCGACATTCCGATGAACAGCGCCGGCTTGTCGTTGGTGCCGAAGGTGTCGATCGCGAACTCGCGAGCCCACGCCGGGGTTCGGTCGACGGTGGTCGCGCCAACTGCGTAGAAGGGCGACGCGTCCGGGTTGATCGGCAGCGCCACCAGTTCACCGACGCCCAGGACGACAGCCGCGGCCAACACTCCGGAGATCGCGTGAGCAGCCCATCTACGACGCGGTGGACGAGATTCGGTGCTCGGGTGCTCGTCGATGTTCTGTGTGACCATGTCGTCTCGGCTCTGTCGGTGCGAGTGGTGCTTCGATCGGATACCCGACATTCGGCGCTGCGGGACATCCGGATGGGTGCACTCCTCCATCAAGAACTACGCCGAACTCGCGATTAGAGTGGGAACGATGACCGTCGACCTCAACAAGGACACGCTCCTGTGCATGTCGCTCTCCGGGCGACCGAGCAACATCGGCACCAGGTTTCACAATTACCTCTACGAGGAATTGGGCCTGAACTTCGTCTACAAAGCCTTCACCACCGAAGACGTACCCGCCGCGATCGCCGGCATACGAGCACTCGGGATTCGAGGCTGCGGGGTGTCGATGCCGTTCAAGGAACAGGTCATCGAGCACATCGACGTCATGCACGATTCGGCCAGCGCCATCGACTCCGTGAACACGATCGTCAACGAGTCCGGAGTGCTGCACGCCTACAACACCGACTATCAGGCGGTGGCCGATCTACTGCGTGACAACGACGTCGACACGAGCCTGTCCGTCGCTGTCGCCGGCAGCGGGGGCATGGCAAAAGCAGTCGTCGCTGCGGTGCGCGACACCGGATTCACCGACGTCACCGTGATCGCCCGCAACCAGCAAGTGGGGTCGTCGCTCGCGAAGCAGTACGGCTTCGACTGGCAGGCCGAACTCGGCGAGCTTCGTCCCGGTGTGCTGATCAACGCCACTCCGATCGGTATGTCCGGCGGCGCAGAAGCAGATGCACTGTCGTTCCCCGAACAAGCAATGCGCGCCGCCGATGTCGTCTTCGACGTCGTCGCGATGCCTGCGAACACGCCACTGATCGCGTTGGCGACCGAACTCGGCAAGACGGCGATCACGGGAGCGTCGGTCATTGCCCTTCAGGCCGCCGAGCAGTTCGTGCTCTACACCGGCGTGCGTCCGAGCGCGGAGCAGATCCAGCGAGCGTCGGAATACTCACGGGCGTAGGAACCACGTCGCCGTGAACGAGACCGGGGAGACTCCACCTCAACAACTCGCGCGGAACTTCAACGAGTTGTTGCAAGAACTGCGCGTCGCGCTCTCTGGTGTTCAGATCCTGTTTGCCTTCCTGCTGGCCGTGGCATTCACCGAACGCTACGAGGAAGCGTCGGCGTACATCCGCGGCATCCACTTGGTGACGGTGATCCTTGTTGCCATCTCGTTCGGGTTCCTGATGGCACCCGCGGTCTGGCATCGCATGCTCTTCCGCCGTGGGCACCGCGAGAACATATTGCCCGTGGCCAACCGATTCGCCCTGTGCGGCATAGCCTTTCTGGCCGCCTCCATGACCGGCACGGTCCTGTTGATCGCCGAGGTCGCCGTCGGCGGAGTTGCCGCAAAGGTTTTGGCAGCGTGCGCCGCGATCATGTTCACGGCACTGTGGTTTCTCGTGCCGTCATTCATCGATCGCACCAAGAGCTGACTCAGGCTCCGGTGTCGACGGCGCGAGTGTTGTCATTCGACCACTGTGACCACGAGCCCGGGAACAGCGTCGCGTCGTAACCGGCGATCGCGAGTGCCGCAATCTCATGCGCTGCAGTTACTCCGGATCCGCAGTACACCGCGACACTGTCTCCGGCGCCCAGTCCGGCGAACCGCTCATGCAGGCGGGTCGCATCCAGGAACCGACCGTCGCCGGTGATGTTCTCCGCCGTCGGCGCGCTCACCGCACCGGGGATGTGCCCTGCGACGGGATCCATCGGCTCGACCTCGCCGCGGTACCGCTCCCCTGCTCGGGCGTCGAGAAGCACACAGCCCGCACGCGTCCAGTCGCCGACGCCGTCGATGTCGACCGTCGGCATGTTGCCGCCGGTGAAAGTCACATTGCCCGGAGTGACCGACTCACCGATACCGGCCGCCAACGGCAGTCCCGCGGACTCCCAGGCCTGTAGCCCGCCGTCGAGCAGTCGGACATCCGAGAGCCCGGCCCACCGCAGCAGCCACCAACCACGGGCAGCGGCCGTGTTGCCGGTGGCGTCGTAAAGCACCACCGAATCACCGTCGTCGATTCCCCAACGACGCGCAGCGTCCTGCAGGTCTTCGAGACTCGGCAGCGGATGCCTTCCCTTGCCCGGCGACGGCGGCGAGGCAAGTTCCTCGTCGAGGTTCACGAATACCGCGCCGGGAATATGGCCGTCGCGAAAATGCTGCTCGCCGTTCGAATCACCCAGCGCCCATCGGACATCGAGCAATCGCGGCGCAGTTCCGGCCTCGATGAGAGCGGACAGTTCTTCGACGTCGATCAGCACGGGAAGTGTCATGAGCCCATCCTGACACGACCACTCATGCAACCCCGAAGAAGGCACCGAGACCCACCAACAACACTCCCGTCACCACGTCGATTCGCTTGCCGACGCCAGGACGACGCAGCTTCTTGCCGGCTCCGGCCGCCAGCACCACCACGATCGCCCACCACAGTGCCGCGGCGACCACCGTCGCGCCCGCCAACATCAACGTGCGCAGCCCTGCGCCTTCACCCGGCTCGATGAATTGCGGGAGTAACCCGAGAAAGAACAACAGCGCCTTCGGGTTCAGCAAGTTCGAGAGGAAGCCGTAGCGAAATGCCGTGGTGACCGCGATCGGTTCTTTCGCTGCCGGAATTCCCTCGTCCGAGGCTCGGGCCTTGAAAGCACTTCGAATCGCGGAGATGCCGAGCCAGGTCAGATATGCCGCCCCGGCGTATGTGAGCGCAGAGAGCAACTGTGGCCGTGTCGCCACAAGTGCGGAGAGACCAAGTGACGCGGCAGCGGTGTGAACGAAGAGCCCGGAAATCACACCGGCGGCCACCACCGCGCCGGTCCGACGATCTGCCAGAGAATGACGCAGGATCAGGACAAAATCCGGTCCCGGCGTGAACAGGACGATGGATAGCAGGGAGCCGAAAGCGAGCCATTGACCGACACTCATCCGAAATACCTCACACCCGAGCTGATTCGAGACACATGTTCATGCCAGGAGTGTGCAACTGGATCCGGGAAGTTCAAAACGACTCCGGATATAGTTCGGCAGATGACGAAGAATGAGCCTCTGGATCCGGTGGACTGGAAGATTTTGGCCGAATTGCAGAACGACGCGTCGATCACCAACAAGGTATTGGCCGATCGAGTCGGTTTGGCGACGTCCTCGTGCCACGAGCGCGTACGACGCCTACGTGCCAACGGAACAATTAGCGGTATCCATGCGGTTGTCGATCCGGCAGCCGTTGGCCGGTCGATGCAGGCGATCATCGCCGTTCAATTGCGACCACACCGCCGCGACCTCGTCGACCGGTTCACCGCCGACGCGCTAGCGCTGCCGGAAACGCTTGCGCTCTTCAACGTCTCGGGGCCCGAGGATTTCTTCCTCCACGTCGCGGTCCGTGACAGTGCGCATCTACAGCGAGTATTGATCGACCACCTCGCCGCACATCCCGAAGTCTGGCATGCCCAAACGCACCTCATCTACGGCAAAGCGGTCACCTCACCCATCCGACCGGACAGGTAAATCGGGTCTGGGGCGGGTCGGGCAGAATCACTGACCATGTCGGACTCCACAGATACCACCGAACCGGAAGCCGTTCGCAGCAACTCGCAACCGATGAGCGCAGGCATCGTCACGGCCCTCGTCGGCTTCACCAGTTCGTTCGCGGTGGTGCTCACCGGCCTCGCGGCTGTCGGTGCAGACGCGACCGAGGCGGCGTCCGGACTGCTGGTTCTGTGTGTGACCCAAGCGTTGGGAATGCTCTGGCTCTCACGCCGGTATCGGATGCCGATCACCCTGGCCTGGTCGACACCCGGTGCCGCCCTCCTCGCCGGCGCCGGAGCGGTCGAGGGTGGGTGGCCGGCCGCGGTCGGAGCATTCATCGTCGTCGGAATCGCGATCGTGCTGACCGGACTGTGGCCGACGCTCGGAAGGATCATCTCGGCAATCCCGACGCCCCTCGCGCAAGCGATGCTCGCCGGGGTTCTGATGCCGTTGTGCCTGGCGCCGATCATCGCCGTCCGGGACGCACCGGCAGCGGTCGCGCCCGTCATCCTGGTTTGGCTTGCCGCGCAGCGCTTCTCCAAGCGATGGGCGGTTCCGCTCGCGTTTCTCACAGCAGCGGTCGTGATCGGGATCAGCCTCGTCACGTCGGATCGAGTGCTCGACGCCGGCGCCATGATTCCCCGCATCGATCTCACCGCGCCGTCGTGGACCTGGCAGGCAATGATCGGCATTGCGATTCCCCTCTACATCGTCACGATGGCTTCGCAGAACATTCCCGGTGTGGCCGTGATGAATTCGTTCGGCTACACCGTTCCCTGGCGGCCGTCGATGATCGTGACGGGTATCGGCACCATCGTCGGCGCACCGGCCGGTGGCCATGCGATCAACCTCGCGGCGATCAGCGCGGCCCTGGCCGCCGCCCCCACCGCACATCCGGATCCCAAACGTCGATGGATCGCTGCCTTCACCGCAGGCTGGGCGTATCTCGTTCTCGCTGCCGGCGCGGCCGCGGTGGCCGCTCTGGTAGCCGCCGCACCGGCCGGAGTCGTGGAAACTGTTGCCGGACTGGCGCTCCTGGCAACGCTTGCCGGCGCCCTCACGTCGGCGCTGAGCGAGGCGAGTGAACGTGAAGGCGCCGTGGTCACGTTTCTGATCGCCGCATCCGGGGTCAGTATCCTGGGAATCGGTTCGGCATTCTGGGCGCTGTTAGTGGGGCTGATTGTGCGTGCAGTCCTACACGGCACTACCCTGCCCTCACTCTCGCGAAAGTCCTCACTACAGTCGAAGCCGTGAGCACAGCGCAGACGCCCCCGTCGATCAGCGAGTTTCCCGTTCTCTGGCCCGTCCCGACGCGGTGGGACGACAACGATCACTACGGCCACGTCAACAACGTGACCTACTACTCGTACTTCGACACCGCGGTCAACGCCTGGCTGATGTCTTCCACTGGAACCGACATCCGCAATCTGCCTGCCATCGGCGTCGTCGCCGAGACGTCGTGCCGGTACCTGAGCGAACTGTCGTTCCCCGAGCAGTTGCAGGTGGGTATCTCCGTCGAGAAGCTGGGCACCAAGAGCATCGTCTACGCGCTGGCGATATTCCACGAGGTCGAAAGCGGCCATTGGGAACCTGCCGCGACTGGGCGCTTCGTGCACGTCTACGTCGATGCCGACACCCGTAAGCCGGTGGAGATCCCGGCTGCGATCAGATCAGCAGCCGGGACCTTGACCGAAATCTAGCTCAGACCGAGCTGATCTGCCGTCAAGACGGCGCGTGCAACGATTCCGTCGATCAGCGCGACCGTCGGGCCGCCGTGCTCGGCTTTGTTCCGCGGATCGTCGAGAATGCGTCGCAGCACGCCCTCGGCGATGATCGAGAGCTTCCACAGAGCGAGTACGTGCCAATATCCGACCGCTGACACGTCGCGGCCAGTCGCCTCGACGTAGGCAGCGACCAGCTCGTCGCGGTTCGGGAAGCCTTCCAGCGTGGACGCCATGAACGGACCGGCAACTTTGTCACCGGCTTCCGGCCAGTACGCGAGTAGCGCACCGAGATCCGCGAGCGGCTCCCCCAACGTGCACAGCTCCCAGTCGACGACGGCAACGATGCGCCCCTCGACCGGGTCGGTGATGACGTTGTTGAGGTGGAAGTCGCCGTGGACCAAGGTCACTTCGTTCTGTTCCGGAATGTTTCGGTGCAGAATCTCGGCCAACCTGTCGACGTCAGGAACATCGCGGGTCTTCGACTTCTCCCACTGCGCCGACCACCGTTTGAGCTGACGCTCGGCAAAGGGCTTGCGGCTGGCCAGATCGTCGAGGCCGGTCTCTTCCAGGTCAACCCCGTGGATGCTTGCGAGGGTTTTCGGCATCGCCAATCCAACCGCGCGACGCTCGTCCTCGGTCAACTTCTGAGCCACTGGAACGCCGTCGATCACAACGCCGTCGATGTAGCTCATGAGGACCAGCGGAGCGTCCGTGATCTCCGGATCTTCCGTGATGCCGAGGATCTTCGGAACCGGCACTTTGGTTCCCTGGAGCGAGGACAGGATGCGGTGCTCGCGAACGACGTCGTGCGCGGACGCCAACAACGTGCCGAGTGGAGGTCTGCGCAGGACCCACCGTCCTCCGCCCGCATCCGTCACGGAGTAGGTCAGGTTCGATTGCCCGTTACCGATCCTCTCGAAAGTCAGTGGTGTCGTGGCGCCGACCCCCAGTTCGGCGATCCACGCGGAAACAGCTTCTTCGTTCAAACCGACTGCAGTCACCGCACCGATGCTAGCGGTTGAATTCCGATCGGTTGGCCGTACCGACACGTTTGTTACTCGCCAGTTCGCAGTTCCGGTCCTGATACGGCAGTGAAAATACTTGCGGATTTCCCAATCAGGGGGATCCTGATGGTAGAGCGACAACTGCATACAACACATCGGGATTGTGCGGCGTACTCACGAGGCGCGCCGGGCATGAGAAGAAACCGAGGTGAGCGAAGATGATCGACAACCTCGATTATCCGGTCCAACTCATCCAACCGAACGGCGCACGAGTGTGCCGTCCCGAATTCGACCGTCTGATAACAGACATCGGGCCTGACGAACTGCTGTCGTTGCATCGCGATCTCGTCGTGAGTCGCCGAATCGACACCGAAGCTGTTGCCCTGCAGCGTCAAGGCGAAATAGGTTTGTGGGCTCCGATGCTGGGCCAAGAAGCCGCCCAGGTCGGTTCCGCGAGAGCGCTCGCCCCAGACGACTTCGCGTTCACCAGCTACCGCGAACATGCCGTCGCGTACTGCCGGGGAGTTCCCCCCGAATTGCTGACCACCATGTGGCGAGGAATCTCCCATTCCGGTTGGGATCCAGAACAATTCAACGTCACCAATCCGGCGATCGTCGTCGGCTCCCAAGGGCTGCACGCCACCGGGTACGCACTCGGCGCACACCTGGACGGCGCCGAGATCGCAACGATCGCGTACTTCGGCGACGGCGCCACAAGTCAGGGCGACATCGCCGAGGCGATGGGATTTGCCGCCAGTTTCCGTGTCGGCGTTGTCTTCTTCTGCCAGAACAACCAGTGGGCCATCAGTGAACCGGTATCCCTCCAGTCACGCACGCCCATCTCACATCGGGCGATCGGTTACGGCATCCCCGCGATCCGCGTCGACGGCAACGACGTCCTCGCCGTTCTCGCAGTCACGCGCTCGGCGCTCAATCGCGCACGCGAAGGCAGCGGCCCGACGTTCATCGAGGCGATCACCTGCCGAATGGGCCCGCACACGACGTCCGACGATCCGAGCAGGTACCGCGCCGATACGGACATGTCGGAGTGGAGAAGCCGCGATCCCCTCGAGCGAATGCGTCTGTTCCTCGGCCGTCGCGATCTTCTCGGAGAAAACGAACTCAGCACCATCGCGGCGGCGGCCGACGGCGTCGCAGCTGGACTGCGACGCGCAACCATCGCGCTCGCCGATCCACCCCCGTCAGCGCTCTTCGATCACGTCTACGCCGAGGCACACCCACTGATCGACGTTGAACGCGAAGAGCATCGCGCGTATCTCCGCAGCATGGAAGGGGCTTCGTCGTGACCGTCATGAATCTGGTGACAGCGCTCAACACCGGCCTGCGACGCGCACTCGAAGACGATCGTCGCGTTGTCATCATGGGAGAGGACGTGGGCCGTCTCGGCGGTGTATTCCGGGTTACCGACGCCCTGCAGAAGGACTTCGGCGATACTCGGGTGATCGACATGCCCCTCGCCGAATCAGGGATCGTGGGAACAGCTTTCGGTCTTGCCTTGCGCGGATATCGGCCTGTCTGCGAGATCCAGTTCGACGGGTTTGTCTACCCGGCTTTCGATCAGATCGTCTCGCAGGTGGCCAAGATCCAGTACCGCACCCGAGGCGCTGCCTCTGCGCCACTGACGATTCGCATTCCCAGTGGCGGCGGAATCGGTGCGGTGGAACATCATTCGGAGTCGCCGGAAGCGTACTTCGCTCACACCGCGGGACTGCGGGTGGTGTACCCGAGCAATCCGATCGACGGCTTTCACATGATCCGCCAATCCATTGCGGCCGACGACCCGGTGATATTCCTCGAACCCAAACGGCGCTACTGGGATACCGCCGACGTGAATACCGATGCCGCGCCCGAGCTTCCGCTCCACCGTGCCCGAGTCGCTCGCTCGGGGAACGACGCGACAGTAGTTGCGTACGGATCCATGGTCGCCACCGCGCTCGACGCCGCGCGGATCGCCGAAGAAGAAGGCCACGATCTGGAGGTCGTGGATCTGCGTTCACTCTCCCCCATCGACTTCGACACGATCGAGGCGTCGGTGAACAAGACAGGCCGGCTGGTCGTCGTCCACGAGGCGCCGAAGTTTCTCGGCGTCGGCGCCGAAATCGCAGCACACGTCGCGGAACACTGCTTCTATCAGCTCGAGTCACCGGTCCTGCGGGTCACCGGATTCGACATCCCCTACCCGCCCGCCAAGCTCGAGCGATTTCACCTTCCGGACGCCGACCGGATCCTCGCAGCACTCGACCGGACGCTGGCAGCATGAGTACAGGGCACGAATTCCGGTTGCCGGATCTCGGCGAGGGCCTGACGTCCGCCGATCTGGTCGAGTGGACGGTCGGCGTCGGCGACACGGTGGAACTCAATCAAGTTCTCGCCCAGGTAGAGACAGCCAAGGCTCTCGTCGAACTGCCGTCGCCCTACGTCGGCGTTGTCAGAGAACTCCTCGTCGAACCTGGCTCTACCGTTCCGGTGGGTACTCCGATCATCCGAATCGAGGAGCCTGCAGATTCACCGTCTCCAAGTGATTCACAGTCTCCGAGCGTGCTTGTCGGATACGGACCCGCGGCCGAGAGACCGAGCCGACGACGGAACCGGGTTACGCCACACTCGCAAACCGCGGCGAGTACCGAGCGTCGGCCCGCAACACCCTCGGCGCGGCGCGCGGCCCGCGAAGCCGGCATCGATCTGAGCGAAATCACCGGAAGTGGATTCGACGGTGCCGTCACGGCAGCGGACGTCGCAGACGCGCTTCGCGTGAAGGCCGCGTCGAATGAAGCTCCGCGGCCGGCCGGATCCGGTATGCAGAAACAGCCGGTCTCGTCCGGCATGCGGAAACAGATGGCGTCGGCGATGGTCGCCAGTACCCGTGCCCCTCAGGCCAGCGTCTTCCTCACCGCCGATGTCACGCCTTCGATGGAACTACTCGGCAGGCTCCGTCCCTCGGACGCATTCACCGGACTTTCTCTCACTCCGCTGACTCTCGCGGCCAAGGCCTTGGTTACGGCGATCTCGTCGCACCCGATGGTGAACGCGCATTGGGACGAGGCCCGCGGCGACGCCGTCATCGACGATCACGTGAATCTCGGCATCGCCGTCGCCTCCGAACGTGGACTGTCCGTGCCCAACATCAAAAGCGCCGAGACGCTGAGCCTGGTCCAACTTGCACGCGCGGTGACCGAACTGACCGTCGCTGCCCGCGCGGGAGTGACCGATGTCCATCACCTGACCGGTGGCACCGTCACGATCACCAATGTCGGAGTCTTCGGCGTCGACGGGGGCATTCCGCTCCTCAATCCGGGAGAAGCCGTCATCCTTTGCCTGGGCACAGTGAGCGAGCGTCCCTGGGTAATCGAGCGCAAGATCGAAGCGCGGAGCGTCGCGACACTGACGTTGACGTTCGACCACCGGATACTCGATGGTGAGCAGGCCGCGAGATTCCTCTCATTTGTCGCACAGATGCTCGCGGACCCGGACCTGTTGCTGTCTCACCTGTAAAAAGGAACGAGTGAGCGTCAACCCCACCGACCGAGTAGTCCCCACCTCCGCCCTGGTACGCGCCCGGGCCGGCATCTTCGGCATCTTCGGCATCAACGGATTTCTGCTCGCGATGTGGGTCGTCCACATTCCGTCCATCGAACACCGTGTGGGAATCAGTCACTCGACGCTCGGCTCACTGCTTCTCCTTCTTGCTGTCGGAGCCATTGCCGGTATGCAATTGAGCGGTCCGCTCGCCGATCGATACGGCAGCAGGCGCATGGTCATCCTGGCGGGTAGCGGGCTGGCATTCGCCACTCTCGGCCCGGGATTTGCCACGAACACCTGGCAACTGGGCGCTGCACTTGTTGTATTCGGCTTCGCGAACGGCGCGTTGGACGTGTCGATGAACTCGCAGGCTGTCGAGGCCGAACAGTTGTACCGGCGCCCGATCATGGCGGCCTTTCACGGCATGTTCTCGGTCGGCGGCGTATTAGGGTCCGTCATCGGATTCGGCACTCTCGCACTGGATCTTCCGCCGTACGTCACGCTCAGCATCGCGTCGGCAATCGGCTTGCTCGCGGTCTGGTTGTGCTCGCGACCCCTGCTCCCTCACGTCGACGTCCATGCCGAAACCGCGTCGACTACCGGAAAGACACACGGCAGATTCTCGGCTCGCGTACTTGCCCTCGGAACCCTCGCCTTTGTTCTGATGCTGGCCGAGGGAGTGGCAAACGACTGGAGCGCACTGCAGGTCAAGGAAGATCTGGGTGTCTCGAATGCCGTTGCTGCACTGTCGTTCGGTGCATTCTCTGCCATGATGACCGTCGGCCGATTCACCGCGGATCGGATCAGCGCGGCAGTCGGCCCGGTGGCAGTGGTTCGCTACGGTGCGTTGCTCTCGTCCATCGGAATGCTGACCGTCGTGGTGTCGGACTGGCTACCACTGACGTTGCTCGGTTGGGCCCTGTTCGGCGCCGGCCTGTCGGGATGCATTCCGCAGATCTTCACCACGGCGGGAAATCTGGGCTCAGGTTCGGCCGGCACCAACATGTCTCGCGTCGTCGGCATGGGATACATCGGATTCCTCGCCGGTCCGGCAACCATCGGCTGGGTCACCACGCTTGTGCCTCTCACCACAGCAATGTTGATCCCGTTTGCATGCGTCCTGGTCGCAGCGGCTTGTGCGGGTGTCGTTCGGCGCGATTCTCCGACCGCCTACAGACCTCACAGCTGATCCTCACGATCGGCACAGACTCAACAGGGATGCTGGTACTCGTGACCGTCTCGACCTCCACCCAGCACCCCGCTCCCTCCACAACCACTCGCTTCCTCGTCCTTGCTGCGATCGCCGTCGTAGCGCTGGGCGTCTTGTATTTCGTGCGACCCACCTCGCCTGGGGTGAGCGTCCCCGAACAGGTGCGCGCACTTGCCGAGTGGACGGTAGGCCGATTCGACGTCACCGCTGTACTCGCAGCCACTACTGCTCTGGCCGTCGTCTCGATGGTCCGCGGACTGCCATACGGCATCGGCGCGATCCTGCTCCTCGGAATGGGCGCCAATCTCACCAATGCGGCATTCGGTTCCTGGCTCCCCGATGTGCCCCAGGACCTGTTGCCCAGCGGTCATGTGGCAGCGGCGACCGCGCTGTACTGCTCGGCGATCTTGATCTCTGCCCCGCAGTGGCGTCCGGTAGTCGCCGGTCTCGGATTCGTGGGGGTTGCTGCGATCGGTGCCAGCGCACTGGCCGCCGAGATGAGCGGCCTTTTCGGAGTGATAGCTGGCGTTCTGATCGCTCTGGTATGGGCCTGTGCTGCAGCCATTTTGATGGCGCGATCGCCCATCGCCGCGAAACGTGAAGCGCTACGCCCGGATACGGCTGCAATCGCGTTCTCAAGGCACCGGAGCATCCGACTTTAGTCCTAAATCTTTGTGATTCAGAGATTCTCGCCGTTAAGCCCTCCCGCGACGGCGGGGCATGACGTATGTTCTGAAATGTCCGAATCAAGTAGTTCCACAGCGAAGGAGTCTTTACCGTGAGCCTCGAAGATCTGAACCCGCTCGAACTGATCCAGAAGTTGATCGAACTACTTTCCGGCTTCTCTTCCGACCCCGAAACCCCCGAGGTCCCGTAAAACGTCGCCAGAGGCGCCTGTTCCGAGCTTCGTCTCGGAACAGGCGCCTTTGTCGTTTCAAGAAGTCGTTTCAGCACAAGAATCGACACAGGGACACGAAAAAGGCGCCCCCTCGCGGTTACGAGTGGACGCCCCTTCCGAGCTCGAGCGCTACAGCGCCTTGAGCTCCTCGGTTACTTCGGAGACCGACTTCTTGGCATCACCGAAGAGCATCGAGGTGCCCTCGGCGAAGAAGAGCGGGTTCTCGATACCGGCGAAACCGGAGTTCATCGAACGCTTGAGCACGATGACCGACTTCGACTGGTCGACGTTGAGGATCGGCATTCCGTGAATCGGTGAGCTCGGATCGTTGCGCGCCGCCGGGTTGGTGACGTCGTTCGCGCCGATCACCAAGGTGACATCGGTACGAGAGAACTCGTCGTTGATATCGTCCATTTCCTTCATCGCGTCGTACGAGACATCCGCCTCTGCGAGAAGAACGTTCATGTGACCTGGCATACGGCCGGCGACCGGGTGAATGGCGTACTTGACCTCGACGCCCTTCGACTCGAGCAATTTCGCCATGTCCTTGACCGCGTGCTGAGCCTGCGCGACGGCAAGTCCGTATCCGGGTACGACGATGACCTGGTTGGCGTAGGCCATCTGGATAGCCGCGTCGGCGGCCGAGGTCGCCTTTGCCGTGCGCACGACGCCGTCGGAGGACGGCGCTTCGCCGCCGCCACCGAAGCCGCCGGCAACGATGGCCGGGATGGACCGGTTCATGGCCTTGGCCATGAGGTTGGTCAAGATGGTGCCCGAAGCACCCACGATCATGCCGGCGACGATCATCGCCTGGTTGTTGAGCGCCAAACCTGCAGCAGCAGCTGACAAACCGGTCAGAGCGTTGAGCAGCGAGATGACGACGGGCATGTCCGCGCCGCCGATGGGCAGCACGACCATCAGTCCGAGGATGCCCGAGAGTACGAGCACACCGACGATCCACAGTGAGCTGGTCGGGCCTTCCGGTGAGATCGCCTTGATACCGATGATTACCGAGAACGCGACGGCGGCAATGAGCAGCAGAGCATTGAGCGGCTGCTGGAGCTTACCGATTCCGATCGGACGACCAGGCAGAGTTTCCTGCAGCTTCAGGAACGCGATCACGCTGCCCCAGAAGGAGATCGATCCGATCACCGCGGCAAAGAGCGAAGCGATGACGATGTGCACCGTCGGCGACTCGCCGTGCTGGAAAGCGGTGAACCCGTCCGAGTCCAGGAATTCCGCGTACGCGATCAACGCGACCGTGCCGCCGCCGACACCGTTGAACAGTGCCACCAACTGCGGCATGGCCGTCATCTTCGTCCGCAGCGCCGGCGGGACGCCGAGCACGACACCGATGACAAGGCCGGCAGCGATGAGGATCCAGTTCCCCATTTCCGCATCACGAATGGAGATCAGAGTTGCAACGACGGCGATGAGCATGCCGACCGCGGCGATCTGGTTGCCGCGGACTGCGGTCTTCGGGCCGGTAAGGCCCATGAGGCCGTAGATGAACATCGAGAACGCGACAATGTAGAGCGCATTGACCAGGTATTCCATTACTGGTCACCATCCTTCGACACAGACTTGGCGGCCGGCTTGGCCTTGAACATCGCCAACATGCGGTCCGTGACCACAAAACCACCGACAACGTTCACGGTTCCGAAGACGAGCGCGACGAACAAGATGATCTGCAACCCGATCGAGGGATCGTGCACCTTGCCCAGGACGACCAACGCACCCAGGACGACGATGCCGTGGATGGCGTTCGTGCCGGACATCAACGGGGTGTGCAGAGTGTTCGGAACTTTGGAGATCACAGCGAAACCGACGAACCCGGACAACACCAGGATCGCGATGTTCGCCAGCAGTGATGTGTACATCAGGCGCCCTTCTCTTCACGGGTGACGCACGCACCGGCCAGAACCTCGTCGGAGAAATCAGGCGCCAATGCACCGTCGACGAGCATCAGTTCGATCAGCGCGGAAATGTTCTTCGAGTACAACTCGGACGCATGCTCAGGCATGGACGCCGGCAAATTCAGCGGAGAGCAAATGGTCACGCCGTGCTTGACGACGGTTTGACCCGGCTCGGTCAGCTCGCAGTTACCACCGGTTTCACCCGCGAGGTCGACCACCACACTGCCCGGCTTCATGCCTTCGACCGCGGCAGCGGTGACCAGGCGCGGCGCCGGACGACCCGGAACCAGAGCAGTGGTGATCACAACGTCGAAGCCCTTGATCGCATCTTCGAGTGCCTGCTGCTGCTTCGCTCGCTCGTCGTCGGTCAACTCGCGGGCGTATCCACCCTCACCCGCCGCGTCGATTCCGAGGTCGAGCCACTGTGCACCCACCGAACGCACCTGGTCGGCGACCTCAGGACGCACGTCGTACCCGGTAGCGCGGCCACCGAGGCGCTTGGCTGTCGCCAGCGCCTGCAGACCTGCCACACCCACTCCGAGCACCAGAACGGTCGCAGGCTTCACCGTGCCTGCAGCGGTGGTGAGCATCGGGAAGAACCGCGTCGACTCCGATGCTGCCAACAGAACAGCCTTGTACCCCGACACGTTCGCCTGCGAGGACAACGCGTCCATCACCTGCGCGCGGGAGATACGAGGAATCGCCTCCACTGCGTATCCCTCGATGCCGGCGGCCTTCAACTCGGCGATGCGGTTGTCCGCATTACGCGGATTCAGGAAACCGATGAGCTTCGCGCCGGTACTGATCCGGGCGATCTCTTCTGTCGACGGGGGCGCAACCTTGACCACGACGTCAGCAGTCCACGGATCGCCGATCTTCGCGCCGGCAGCGGTGTACAACTCGTCGGGAATCAACGCCCCGAGACCGGCCCCGGACTCGACGACCACGTCGACGCCCTTGCCGATCAAAGCGGACACAATTTTCGGCACCAATGCGACCCGACGCTCACCATCACTCGATTCTCGAGGGACGCCGACCGTCGGACGCACTTGTGCGCTCTTCGATGTTTCCATTTTCCATTACCTTCTGCGGTTGGTGGTTCGCCTGCTGCGACGAGCGGCAACCAGCATGTGATGAGCGGAAGATGACCCGCTTTTGGGTGAATGGTGACTGATAGTAGCCAGAGTTACCGCGGCGTAGGGAAACCGACGACGCACTTTCTCCATCTGAATCGAGTCCGAACAGTATGTTTGGACATACCTTGAGAAGCCTACTGTGGCGCCGATCACACTCGAATGGCGGGCTATTCCACTATTTGAAACGGCCGAAAGACGAAAAGGCGTGAGAATGACGCGCCGAATAATCACCGTCGAGGGAGTTTACGAACCGGCTTCCGAATGTAACGCCGTCCGTCTCCTCGTCGACCGACTCTGCCCGCGCGGCGTCAAACGCGAAAACCTGCAGTACGCATCGCACCGGCATCGGATTCTCGACCCGTTGTTCTACTGACAGCAAGCAAGGACCTGCGATACAGCCACGCGCAGGTCCTTGCCGACTATCTCGCAGAATTACTCTGATGTCCTAGCATTTCACCGGAGGATCAACTGCTCACATATTGAGACCGCAACTTGTGCTTTACGAGCTTTCCTGTCGCGGTCCTAGGCAATTCGTCGGCAAAGTCGATGCTTCTCGGAGCTTTGAAATGTGCAACCTGGCTGCGAACGTATTCCAGCAATTCCTCGGCGACATGGGCACTCGGCTCGACTCCCTCCACCAGTTGGACAACCGCCTTGACCTGTTCGCCCATTTCTTCATCGGGAACACCGATGACCGCCACGTCGAACACTTTCGGATGCAAGGTAAGGATGTTCTCGGACTCCTGCGGATAGATATTGACGCCACCAGAGATAATCGTGAATGCCGCACGATCGGTCAGATAAAGGAAACGCTCGGAGTCGATATAGCCGATATCTCCACTCGTCGTCCACGTCGGATGATCCGGATGCTGCGCGGCAGCCGTTTTCTCGGGGTCGTTGTGGTACCGGAATGGCAGAGTCTCCCGCTCCCAGAACACGGTACCGACCTCGCCGACCGGAAGATCACGCCCGGCGTCGTCACAGATGTGCACGATCCCCATCACTCCGTCACGACCGACGGAACCCGGATGCGCCAAGGCCTGCTCGCTGTTGATGAAGGTGGCGCCCGAACCCTCGGTCGAGGCGTAGTACTCGTGGATCACCGGCCCCCACCAGTCGATCATTGCCGTCTTCACTTCAGGCGGGCAGGGAGCAGCAGCGTGAATGGCGACCTTCACCGTCGAGACGTCGTAACGATCGCGGGTCTCCTTCGGAAGTTTCAACATTCGAACGAACATCGTCGGCACCCACTGGCTGTGTGTCACAGCGTATTTACCGATCAACTCCAGCGCGGTTTCGGCTTCGAATGCATCCATCAAGATCACGGTTCCGCCGACCGAATTGATCACGCCACAAAAGCGCAGGGGCGCCGCGTGATAGACCGGAGCCGGGCACAAATAGACTGTGTCGGAATCGAACCCGTACATCGGCGCGAACACCGCGGTGTACGGATCCATGGTGGTGTCCACCTCGCCCTCCGGAAGGTCTCCCTTGATCCCCTTCGGCCTGCCGGTGGTTCCGGACGAGTACAACATGTCAGCCCCACGTGGCTGCGAGTCGAGTGGATCGGCGGACTGAGCATCGACCGCATCCTCGTAGTCGTCGAAACCCTCGAGGGCGCCGCCGTACACCAATCGGTGACGCACTCGTGGAATCAGCTTCTCGTCCAACGGAACTGCTGCCGACGCCTGACCCGACGCCACCAGAATTGTCGCCTCGCAGTCGTCGACGATGTAGGCGGTCTCCGCAGCCGTGAGATGCCAGTTCACCGCAGTGATGTAGAGACCTGATCTCAATGCTGCCCAGTACACCTCGAACGCCCGGAGATCGTTGTTCGAGATGAGAGCGACGTGGTCCCCAGGCTTGGCACCGACACTTCGGAAGTATCGCGCCAACTGCGTCGACCGTTCGTCGAGTTCCCGATAGGTGATGGACTCACCCGTCGCCGGGCGAATGACGGCGGGCTTGTCCGGCGTGGACTGGACAAAATTTCCTGGAAACACGAAGACTCCTCTGTCGGTGACGACAACGCCGCGTGAGCCTGCTTCGGCGTCGACAATCCTGGTCTACCACAGGAACTCTGCCTCCCTCGGACGTTTGGCGCCACCGACTCGAAGCATGGGAATGCCCGCTCACTTATCCGGCGCGACATACAGTGAGGAGAACCGCACCGTCCGAAACAGGAGATGTCCGCATGAGTGGTTGGCCCCAGGACGCAGTAGTCGACGCGTTGACCGAGGAATGGAGAGTCATCGACGCACTGCTTGCCGAACTCGACGGTGACCAGTGGTTGGCACCATCCAACCTTCCGGGGTGGACGGTCCATGACATCGTGTCCCACCTGATCGGTACGGAATCACTGCTCGCGGGCATCAATCCGCCGTCGATCGACCTCGACGTCCACGCATTGCCCCATGTCCGCAACGAGATTGCTGCATTCAACGAGCGCTGGGTCGAAGGCCTGAGGCGGACACCGCACGCGGACCTGTTGGCGCACTACCGCGATATCACCGCCAGCCGAACCGAGGCACTTCGCTCGATGACGGGCGCCGACTGGGACGCCGAGACACAAACACCGGTCGGTCTTGCGCCCTATGGCCGGTTCATGCGTATTCGGACCTTCGACTGTTGGATGCACGAACTCGACATCAGAGATGCAGTCGGCATTCCGGGTGAGGAAGGCGGATTGCGCGCGGAGACTGCATTCGGTGAAATCACCAGCGCGCTCGGATTTGTCGTCGGGAAACGAGGAAAGGCACCCGAGGGAGCACGGATCACTTTCGAACTCGAAGGGCCACTTGCCCGTTCACTTCACATCTCGGTCGATGCGCGTGCAACGCTCGTCCCGGAGCTCGACGGCCCGGCGACCACGACCATCTCGATGAGCTCACCGCTCTTCACCCGGATTGCCGGTGGCCGCGTCCACGCGTCCGATCATCGAACCGACATCTCACTTCGCGGCGACACCACGGTGGGCGCACGCGTCGTCGACAATCTGGCGTTCACGATTTGAGAGCTGGGTGGGTAGGTCGCGAAGGTACTGAGAAGTGAAACTGTTTCTCTCGTCCTACCGTTTCGGCGACCACCGCGAGGCTTTTGTCGATCTTGTAGGCCGCGGCGCGCGCATAGCGGTGATCGCCGCGGCTGCAGATTCGTGGCCCGTCAATGCCCGCAGTTCGGCAGTGACAAGCGAATTGACCCCATTGCGGGCCGCGGGCTTCACGGCAGAGGAAGTTGACGTCCGAGACTTCCTGGGGGCACCGGAAGCACTCGAAGTCCGGCTTCGCGAATTCGACTGCCTGTGGGTTCGCGGCGGAAACACGTTCGTCCTGCGAGCTCAGCTAGCCCGAAGCGGCGCAGATCGGGTCATCGAGATGCTGGTTCGTTCGGGCCTCGTGGCCTATGCGGGATACAGCGCGGGAGCGTGTCTGGCGACTCCGACTCTGATCGGGCTCGACGCATCGGACGACCCCGCTGAAGTCACGCCTACGTGCGGTATCGACCCGATCTGGTCCGGGCTCGCGCTGGTCGACTTCGCGATAGTGCCGCACGGCGGCGATTCGTTACTCGAAGATCCGCAGGTGACCGCGCGGACGGTCGCAGCGCTGACCACTGCTGGCGCGCAATTCACCGTGCTTACTGATCAAGAGGTGATAGTCGTCGACCGCTGATCTGACGCAGACGGTTGATCTTGACGCAGACTGGGGAGTCGACTTGGCCCGACTGGATCAGCCGTGCTCTGCCACCGCGGTTCCGGCTGCCGGCGACTGACGCTCTAGCCTCGTCCACGCAATCTCCCAGCGCTTGACCGAGACCTCGTCGGCGTCCTCGAGAAGGGCGTCGAGGAGCAGACGCGGATTTTCGCGCCATGCCAGTTCGGCGGCATGGACCTCCGCAGCCGAGAACAACCCGGACGCCTCGAGATCGCGAATCCACTCGCAGATCTCGCCCCGGTGGATCCGTGCGATGGTCTCGTATCCCAGACCTTCGTCAAGGAAGTCGTACGAAAAAATTGCGGCAAAGTAACTGTTCGACTCACGCTGCCCGAAAATCATGTGCGTTCCTTCCTCGAAGTTGTCCGACGAAGACTCGAAATCGAACCGTTGCGAAGCCGCGCCAAAGTTTTTTTGGCGAAGTTGTAACGCTTCTTCTATCCCCGACGATTCAAACGCTAACCCCCCAAGCGGGTCTTTGGGATCACGTCCGAGAAACGATCTGATGACCAAGGCAATACCCCTGGGGTTTCCGGGCGCTCGCACCCTTCGCCGACACACAATCCGCGCCCCGCTGACCTGCAATTTGCCCGTTTCAGGCCCTCCACTTAATCCATCCGAACAGATGACAAAAAACTTTGTGACGAGTCCCACATATTGGGATGTTTACGTTCGTGATGCATATGTATCACCCAATGTGGGCACAAAAGTACGGGCAAATCGGCACGTACAGACCAGTTTTCTTCCTGATCCGACACGACCAAGGTCCCTTGAACGGTCGTCCAGTTGTAGTTGCGCTAAGTAACGGAACTCACGCCGGCAAGCGATATTGCGGACCGCCTGCCAGGTAGCGTGGCTCCACAGAACGCAGACGCGGCGCGCCGCAACCGGCCGCCCTTTCGAAACGGAGCCCGAAGATGACCGAGACAGTGGCGCACAACTCCGCGGAAACGCGCTTCGAGATCCGTGTCGACGGCGAACTGGCCGGTTTTGCCGAGTACTCGGACCATTCCGGTGTCCGTGATTTCCACCACACGGTGACGTACCCACAGTTTCGCGGGCGCGGGCTTGCCGCCATCGTGGTGCGTGAAGCGCTCGATCAGACCCGGAACGAGGGATTGAAGATCCTTCCGACGTGCTCGTACGTCGAGAAGTTTGTTGCAGAGAACCCCGTTTACCAGGCATAACCGAACGAGGACGGTCCGCGAAAAATCACTCGCGGACCTGCAACCCCCGCTGCTAGCGTCGATGGTGCCGTCGTCGAAACTCTCGAAATCCTGGTCGGCACCATCTCGGGGAAGGAAAGAACGTGGTCGCCTCAGCAGATCGGCGCCCACCTGCATCCGAGGACGTAGTTACCCCCAGCTATCTCCCTCTCGTCCTCGTCAATCTCGCGACGCTGTTCTCGGCGATCGGCAACGGTATCGCCATCGTCGTACTCCCCTGGCTTGTTCTCGAACGAACCGGCAGGGCTACCGACGCGGCGATAGTTGCCGGCGCAGCAGCCATTCCGTTACTCGTGTCGAGCCTGTTCTCGGGGACATTCGTCGACAAATTCGGACGCCGTCGAACGTCGATGATTTCCGACGCTCTTTCGGCGATGTCCGTAGCGGCGATCCCGATCATCGCGGCCACCGCGGGCTTGACGATCCCGGTGATCGCGGCGTTGGCCGCGCTCGGTGCGGTGTTCGACCCCGCCGGAATGGCGGCGAGGGAGTCCATGCTGCCTGCAGCAACTCGGACAGCCAAGTGGAAGCTCGATCGCACCAACAGCGTGTACGAGGCCAATTTCAACGTCGCATATCTGATCGGCCCTGGCATCGGCGGTGTCCTGATCGCAACGATCGGGGCGGTGAACACGCTCTGGGTGACGGCGGCTGGTTTTGTGTTCTCGATCGTCGTGGTTGCCTTCATCCACCTTCCTGGCGCCGGAGTCCCCGAACACGAACATCGTCCGAAATCGATCTGGCACGGCACACTCGACGGTCTTCGGTTCGTCTGGAACAACAAACTGCTGCGCACTCTGGCGCTGATCGACATGGCCGTCGTCGCGCTCTACATGCCGGTGGAGAGTGTCGTGTTCCCGGTGTACTTCACAGAGTTGGATCAACCGGCGCAACTCGGATCGGTGCTGATGGCATTGGCGATCGGCGGCATCATCGGCTCTCTCGCCTACGCTCCGCTGGCACCGATCATGTCCCGGCGACTGATCATGATTTTTGCCGTTGCCGTTCTCGGCATAGCGATGCTTGCCATGGCGCTTCTACCTCCGCTGTGGGTGATCCTCGTGCTCGCCGGACTGCAGGGGCTCGTCTACGGACCAGTCGGCCCGATCGCCAACTACGCCATGCAGACGCACAGCCCGGAGCACATGCGCGGACGCGTCGTCGGTGTCATGACGTCGACTGCCTACGCCGCCGGCCCGCTGGGTTACCTCGCGGTCGGCCCTCTGCTCGATCAACTCGGAATCGCGTCGACCTTTGTGGCCCTGTCGATTCCGATCATCCTGATCGCCGCAGTCTGTGCCTCCCTGCCGGTGCTTCGCGAACTGGATCGTCCGCGACACTCGACCGACGTCAGTTGAACCCCATCACGTCGTTTCCCCAGGCGACGCGCAGTCCGTGATCGGGGTCGCTGACGAGGGTGTCGGCCGAGTCGATCAACAGCGTCGACCGCTTCTCTTCCTCGTACGGCGCCCAGTGCTTCGAACCGTCGAGAGCTGCCGGCACGGCATGCCGCGCGAAGGCCAACCATCGCCGTTGAATACGGCCGGCTACCTCCATCGCAGCCTTCCGTCCACCCAGCCAGAACGTGGGGTCGACGTTCAGTGTTCCGAAATTGCCGAATACATAGGGTAATTCGGTCGCGTGGCCCGCGCCGATCCGTGCGGCCTTGAGCATCGGCGTCGCGTGATCGAAGCGGTACACCCACGTAGGGGAATGCCTGCAGTGGGCGTCGGCGATCCACAGAGTCGGCATGCGAAACGCCGCGTCCCGCGACAGTGCCAGCGCGCCACTTGGTTTCGCGTGATCAGGGTAAGCCGACATGATCTCGGCAAGTTTGGTCGCGGAGATGTCTGGGTGATCATCCGCCAGCAGTTGCAGCATGGCCTCGACCGACTGCGCGCTCACCGGCATCAGCGGAGACTTCATGAACTTGAAGATCGACGCCTCGTCCTTGTTGGAACCGATGATCAGTGGAATTCGGTGCGCGTAACCCTTCTGGAAAGCCGCAACCGGGTAGTGCGGCACCAGATCACGATCGACAACGGGTGCCATCGCCAAAGTTCCCGGAATCCGGGTCGGAATTTCGTTGACCAGGTCATCGCTTGCCTTCACGAGCAGTTCGAGATCCGTGGTCAGCAGATCGCCTGCGTCTTCAGGGTCGATCGAGAGCAGTTCGAGAAACCGCTCCGCCACGGTCTTGGCGCGCTCGGCCCCATAGACGGAGGTCGCGGGAGGACTCTGGGCAATCGCACGATGGAACAGACCTTCGGCGCTCGGACAGGTCATGAGCGTCGTGATGGATCCTGCGCCGGAGGACTCACCGAACACCGTCACCGCACTCGGGTCACCCCCGAAGGCGTCGATGTTGTCTCGAACCCATTCGAGTGCCGCAATCTGGTCTCGCAGACCACAGTTCGATTCGAAAACGGTATCCGCGGTGGAGAATCCAGACAGGTCCAGGAATCCGAGGGCTCCGACGCGATAGTTGAAGGAGACGAGAACGACGTCACCGGTTTCAGCCAAATGACGGCCGTCGTAAATCGTTTGGGCGGCGGACCCGAGGCAGTAGGCGCCACCGTGAATCCACACCATCACCGGTCGCGGCGTGCCGTCGGGGCGCGGGGCCCACACGTTGATCGACAAGCAGTCCTCGTCGATTTTGAAGGCCCGGTCGATCGGAACCGCCGGGCTCTGGCCCTGCGGCGCGATCGGCCCGAACTCACGACAGTCGCGCACCCCGTCCCAGGGCTCAGCGGGTTGCGGCGCGCGGAACCTCCGCGCACCCACCGGCGCTGCTGCGTATGGCATGCCCTTCCACGCGAATACTCCGCCATCCGGATACCCGCGGGCTTCTCCGCCGCGGGCACGGATCACGAGTGTTCCGTCCTCGCCAAGATTCGGTCGAACGTCGGTCTCCATGTCTGAATCCCCTCCCGACCCGCGCGTGTGGCAAACAAGACCAAACGTACCAACATAAGGCCGATGTGCGCCGACTACTCAACTGCCAGGTAGGCGCCGACGAAGCAGAGGCTCGGTGTTAAGGTCACCTAGTTCTGACACGGGGTGCTCCGCATGGGCGGGGCTGAGAACACACCCGGGAACCTGATCAGGTAATGCTGACGAAGGGATGTCATGGCTACTACGCAGCCTGCATACAATTCTGCCGAAAACTCGGTGGCCACAGCGCCGTCGACGGATCGGTTCACCGATCGGCTCTGGGCCGAGACGAAGGTCCTCCGCGAGTCGATCGACTCACTGGAGTTCCTCAAACGCCTCGGCGACGGAACCTTGCCTCTCGACGCGTTCCGCACGTACATCGAGCAGGACAAGCTTTATCTCGAAGGGTATTCGAAAGCGTTGTCCCTGGTCGCGGCCCACGCCCCGGATCCGCAGTCGGCGGGCTTCTGGTCGAATTCCGCGTCCACGGCAGCGACAGTGGAATCTGCGCTTCACGACGGACTTCTCACCGGTGGAATTCTTCCAGCGGGATCGGGAAGGCTCGAGCATTCGCAGGCCTGCCTGGGATACGTCTCGTATCTGACGGCGACTGCGGCAACTGCGCCTTACCCGGTCTCCGCAGCGGCAGTACTCCCCTGCTTCTGGATCTACGCCGAGGTCGGCCGCGATCTTGCCGCTTCAGCGCGCGAGGTACTCGACGCCGATCCGTCGCATCCGTACGCACAGTGGGTCACGACGTACGACGCACCCGAATTCCACGAGTCGGTGGCGCAGGCCCGCGTACTGATCGATGCTGCGGCCGAAGCAGCCACCGAGACAGAGCGTGAGGCGATGAGTGAAGCATTCCGCATCGCCAGTCGCTACGAGTTGATGTTCTGGGATTCCGCACTCCACCAGCAGCCTTGGCCGGCGTCGTGATGTCGTTTGCGGCGCTGCGCCGCACACTTGCCACGTCTGCCGCGATCGCAGCCGCATTCACAGTTCTGACCGGATGCGCCGCTGACACCGGCTCTTCCGACGGGACCATTCGGTTCGCACTCGACTGGACCCCGAACACGAACCACACCGGTTTGTACGTTGCACTCCAAGAGGGCTACTTCGAGGACGCCGGTCTGGACGTCTCGATCCTGCCGTACAACAACACCTCTCCCGACACCCTGGTCGACGCCGGCAACGCGGAGTTCGGCATCAGCACACAGAGTCAGGCCACGTTCGCCCGAGCGGCCGGCGCCGCCACGACGTCCGTCATCGCGCCACTTCAGCACCGCGCCACCGGCATCGGTGTGAAGGCGGATCGTGCGGACATCACGCGCCCGCGTGATCTCGACGGAAAGACGTACGCCGGGTTCGGCGATCCCGGCGAAGTCGAAACGCTGCAGCAGATCATCCGCAACGACGGCGGGACCGGGAACTTCACGACGGTCACGCTCGGAACGTCTGCTTACGAAGCCGTGTACTCGGGGCAGGCAGATTTCACGGTCTCCTACTTTGCGTGGGAAGGCCTCGAAGCGGAGCGAAACGGAACTCCGATGCGGTACTTCCAGTACACCGATTACGGCTTCCCCGATGCGTATTCGATCGTGATCAACGGCAACCAGCAGTGGTTGAAGGACCATCCCGACGAGGCACGCAAGTTCGTCAACGCCGTTCAACGCGGATATCAGACTGCTGCCGACAACCCGGACCAGGCCGCGCAGGATCTCATCGACGCGAACCCCGGAGCTTTCACCGACGAAGACCTCGTCCGTGACAGTCAGCGGATGCTTGCCGCCGACTACATGAAAGACGCCAACGGCGTCGTCGGTACGCAGAACCTCGAAACCTGGTCGGGTTATTCGGGATTCCTCTTCGACAACGGATTGCTCGCCGGACCGGACGGGAAGCCGTTGACCCAGAAGCCGGACTGGTCGGAGTACTTCACCAATGAGTATCTCGACGCGTCCTGACGTGAGCGGACGGCTGGTCTCGGCCATGCGGCGGGCGCTTCCCGCGCTCGCCGTGGTGGTGCTCCTCGTGGCGGCGTGGCAGATCTACGTCGAGATCAGTGGGATTCGGCCGCAGGTACTTCCGTCTCCGGGGCGCGTTCTGTCCCAGGGGTGGGACAACCGCGAGATCATCTCCGGCCACGCCTGGTCGACATTGCAGGTCACGTTGGTCGGCTTCACTGTTTCACTGGTGTTGGCCTGGATTCTTGCTGTGGTCGTGGACTTTTCGCCGTGGTTGTCACGCGCGCTGGTACCACTTTTTGTCGTCTCGCAGACCTTGCCAATCATCGCCATTGCGCCACTGATGATCATCTGGTTCGGCTTCGGGTTGCTGCCGAAGGTGTTGGTGATCGCACTTGCAACGTTCTTCCCCATGACCATCGGACTCATCGAGGGATTTGCCGCGGCCGACCGTGAAGCGGGCGCTCTCCTGCGCAGTATGGGCAGCACTCGCTGGCAGGAGTTCCGATACGTCCGCCTTCCTTCGGCGATTCCGCGATTCTTCACCGCCCTGCGTATCGGTATCACCTACGCGGTCGTGGGCGCGGTGTTCTCCGAATACGTCGGCGCTAATTCCGGTTTGGGCATTTACATGAGCACCCAGAAGAACTCCTTCCGCACCGATCTGGTGTTGGCGGCCGTACTGGTGACCGCGTTGATCAGCGTCACGCTGTACTTGCTGACGTTCGTCATCGAGCGCATCGTTGCACCATGGGCGATGAACGAAAGGTCGCGGACATGACCGACCCGACGGTCGAGGAGGCAATGGTCGAAATTCAGGACCTGACCAAGAGGTTCGACACTGCCGGAGAATCGCGTCTCGTACTCGATTCGGTGTCCTTCCGCGCCGACGCGGGCGAATTCGTGTCGGTGATCGGGCCGAGCGGCTGCGGCAAGAGCACGATCTTCAACGTCCTGGCCGGGCTCGAATCCCCGACCTCGGGTTCAGTCCGTGTAGGCACGCGCGCAACTGAATCCGAAGCAGCCGCCGAGGTGCACACCGCGTACATGCCGCAGAAGGATCTTCTGTTCCCTTGGCGCTCGGTACTGGACAACACGGCCCTCGGTTTGGAAGTGCAGGGAGTCGGCAAGAAGGAAGCACGCGAGCGCGCTCGTGAGTTGTTCCCCGCGTTCGGCCTGTCCGGATTCGAGGACGCCCGGCCGTCACAGCTGTCCGGCGGTATGCGCCAGCGAGCGGCGATGCTGCGCACCGTTGTTCAGGGCAAACCTGTCCTGCTGCTCGACGAGCCGTTCGGCGCACTGGACTCGTTGACCCGCACCGAGATGCAGGCCTGGCTGCAAGACGTGTGGCAGCAGTACCGGTGGACCGTGCTGATGATCACCCACGATATTCGTGAAGCGATCTATCTGTCCGACCGCGTGGTCGTTCTGTCTGCGCGTCCGGCAACGGTCAGGTGCGTAGTCGACGTTCCCTTGCCGAGACCACGCGAGCTGGACATGATCACCACGCCCGAGTTCGCCGACGTCGAGCGCGAACTGCTTGCCGTTCTCCACGACGAGACGCGCAAGTCGCTACGCCCCTAGCGGTTACTGAAAATGCAGTAGTTACTGATAATGCGCTGAGAGAGTTTCGAGTTCACCTGGAGTTCAGGAGAATGCGCACCGAAACCTGACGAGGTCACGTACCATGATCCGGCACTTTCACCCAAAACGCCTTAATATCAGCAAGATCCGAACGCTCGACACGCAGTCCGTCAACGCTGCACAATTCTCCGTACTCTTCGGTAACGTACACTCGGTCGCCTACGAGACCAACGGCCAGAAGGTAACTGGACGGTAAAGCGGAATCGTGGAGGCACAGTCATCGCAACAGATTTGGAAAGGGACAGCGTGAGCACACTGCAGTCAGGTCAGAGCCTCGGAGTCGGCCAGGAACTCAAGTCCGACAACGGCGCATACACCCTCACCTTGCAGGACGACGGCAACCTGGTTCTGTCCGAGGGCGGACAGGCTGTTTGGGCCGCAGGCACCAACGGATCCGGCGCCAACCGCGCCGAGGTGCAGGCTGACGGAAACTTCGTCATCTACAAGGACTCCGACGCCGTGTGGGCATCGCAGACCGCAGGCAACGACGGTGCCTCCCTCTCGGTTCAGGACGATCGCAACGTCGTTCTGTCCGCCGGTGGAAATGCTCTGTGGTCTTCGGACACTGCAATCGAGGCTCCGGCCGCCGAGGCTGCCCCGGAGCCCGCTCCGGCCCCGGAGCCCGAGCCTGCACCCGCCGCTCCGGCAGCGCAGAGCTACACCGTCGAAAGCGGCGACACCCTGTGGGCAATCGCCGAGCGTTTCTACGGTGACGGCAACCAGTACCAGCGCATCGCGGATGCAAACGGCATCCCGAACCCGGATCTCATCAACGCCGGTCAGGTACTGACGATCCCCGCCTGATTCACTGCTTGACCTGGCCCTGGGTGCCGACGTCCGCGTCGGCACCCAGGGCCTTTTGTGTTCTACGCCACACAGATTCGCGTCCCGCCCAGCAGGCCCTGATACTCCATTGCGGCATCTTTTCGCCTACAGTACTTCCGTACTGCTCCCGAAGGACAGGTGTGCATGAAAGACAGAACAGTCATGATCGGCGCTGTCGCAGTGGCCGCTCTCTCTCTGACATCAGGCCTCGTTTTCGGCGGAGCAGCCGGCGCATTCGGTTCCGGCGGCCCTGTGGTGAAGCCTCCCGCTCTGGTCTCGTCGGTTTCCGTGGAGTCCGTCGCCGGGATCGAACCGGCCGCGTTCTACAGCTCGGTTGCAGTTCCCACGGTTGTCATCCCGCCGACGCCGACCTGGCGAATCGCCGACGAGACGACTGCTCCTCGTAATCAGCCGCTGGTGGTGACCGCGACAAGCACGAGCTCCGCTACGTCCACTACTACTGCAACGAGTACGACAACACCGGTATCGTCCACGACCACCGCGTCGGCTACCGCGACCTCGTCACCGACCGCGACAGCCACGACCACCAAGACCAGCACCACCCCAGTTGTCACGACCGGGTCCACGCCGCCCGTCGTCGAGGTCTCGCCCGTTCTCGCCGGATAGTCCTCGCTCTTTCGCCTGCATACCGCCTAGCGTGACGGCGGTTACAGGCACACTTCAGTCGCCGCTCTCAAATACCCGATCTACCTGCGACAACCTTCCTAGTCGTCACGGTTCGTGGCCCGCTGCAATCCGGTCGACCGGAAAAGGACAGCAGCATTGTCGGGACCTCGCGATACCGTATAGGTCTGAGCTTTTGCGGAAGGAGGTGGCTGATGAGCGCAATGGGCTTCGATCTCGATGTCAGTGTCGACCGGGCATGGGCAGAATTTCAACGTCGCCTCGGCGATCACATTTCCATCATGGTCGACGGCGACGTGCTTGCCGTGGAATCGTCCACCGGCGACTTCGATCCAGCTGACGGCGCAGCGCCATGTGTTCAGTTCCTCGTGTGGGACGAGAACACAGTCCGCTGCGAGGTTCCTTCCAACGACTTCCTTCATCCGCGCTATCGACTCGAAGATGCCGACGAACAAAAGTTGATCGCACTCGGCTGGAATCCGCCTTCCGAGAATCTCGACGATCCGAACAACTCCCCCGCCTTCTGCGTCGACAAGGCGCAGAACTGGGCCGATCAGCTCGCAGCGATGACTGTCGCTGCGTTCCGTGATGTGTTCGGTGTGCAGCACCCGGCTTTTCTATCCAGCGATCTCACCGGCAACGAGCAGACTCCGGATTTCGATCCGTCGGTTGTCGAGTCGACAGAACTTCCGACACTCGACCCCACCGCGGCCTACATGCCCAACGACGTCGACCACCTCAAGGAGTTGGTCACTCTCGCTTTGCTTCCCATGCTCGGCACGCTTCCCGAGCGGGACAGCGACGGCGACATACCAATTCGGGTCGGTTCGACTGTCATGTTCGTCGGTCCGCTTTCCGAGTCCATGGACGTGCAGTTGTTCTCCCCACTCGTTCAGGACATCAGCAACCGCACTCGTGCAGCCGAGGTCATCGCCGATCTCAACCGCAAGTGGTCGCGCATCAAGTTCGTCTTGATCGACGACCGTCTGTCGGTGTTCCTCGAGGTGGCGGGCTCACCATTCGTTCCCAAACAACTCACCGATACATGCGCAGCCTTGACGTCGTTCCTGCGCACCGTGGACGACGAGTTCGCCGCACGCGTCGGCGGAGACCTCTTCTTCGCGAACAAGAGCGGTGACTCCTCCTCGCTGCAGCCCGATCTGACGGCCGAGGACCTGCCTCCCGAACTCGAGACCCTGCTGCATCTCGATCTGGACGTGGCCGAGGATCTCGACGCGGTAGCCGATGTCTGCGGGCGCGATCGCGATCTGATTCTTCAGCTCCTCCACATCAGTAACGAATGGCAGATTCAGCTCCGCAGTCAGGCGGTGGACGCCCACAGTCGCGGGGACGCCGAAGAGGCTGCAGGATACGAGGATCAGGTCGGCGGGTGGGAACTCATGGTCGACCGTCTGCGCGGGGCTTTGCGACTGGTGGTCCTGCCCAATTCTCGAACCGAGACGCCGGCAAAGCCGCAACCTGAGCAGATGGGCCTGTTTGCCGATCCCTTGCAACAGAGTCTCTTCGACGATCCGTCCTGACACGACGGATCGCCTTCCCTCTATTCGAAGTGGGATTTGAAGATCTGTCCGTGGACGCCCACGGTTCGATCGACTACCTGCGAGACCGTGAAATCCGCTGCGGCAGAAAGATAGGCGTAGCCCGTCGCTCGATCCATTCCGCGATCATGCTCGAGGAAGTCGAGCGCGTTGACCACCGCGCGCCGCATGGCGCCGTTGAGGTCACTGTTCTGCCCATCGACCGAACCGTTGGGGTCGGACAGGCCGATCGGAATCCAGGCCTCCTCGGTCTCGGCGAACGGGTATCCGAAAGCCACCGATGGAGCGTCACCGGAATCCTTCTTGCACACGCTGAGTCGGAACGTGCCGCGCAGCGATCCTTCCATCGCCGTCAGCGCCGCCTCACCGTCGCCCATGGCCATGTGTGGGTCACCGACGTAGAAGAGGGCGCCTTCAGCGAATACCGGCAAATAGAAGGTTGATCCGACACCGAGATGCCTGATGTCGATGTTTCCGCCGCCCAGGGTCGGAGGAATGGAGTTCGACGACGGGGACGTCGGGTCGGCATCCGAGGAATAGGCAACTCCCATCATTCCCATGAAGGGTCGCAAGGGAAACCGCACCTTCGACTGTCCGAAAGGCATCACGCCCTTGCCGTCTTCGATCGTCGTGAAGGTGGAAACACCGCCGTACTTCAACGGGTCCTTTGTCGCGCGCCCGTCTGTGGCGACCGGCGGCATGACTTCGTCCAGAGTGATTCCCGCTGGAGCGGTTCCGTCTGCTGTGACGGCGAGAGCGCCCTTGCCGTGTCTGCTCGACACAACGCCGTACGGCACGCGGGGAATGGCTTCGAGAGTCTCGATCTTGAGTACGTCTCCAGGCTGGGCGCCTTCGACGAAGACCGGGCCGGTGACGACGTGCGGTCCGTCCTTGTCGAAGTTTCGTTCGGTTCGGTTGTATTCGGCCGCAACGGCAATCGCATCTTCGAGCACGTCCTTCTCGGAAACGCCTTTGCTACCGAAGTATTCGAGAGGATTGCGCCCTTGATCCTCGAGAATTCCCTCGTGCGAGAGGGCGTCGATCGTGACGGTCTGGCCCGACTTCATCCGCATCACCTCGCGGGTGTGGATGTTGGGCACATAACCCCACATGACGTCCGACGGATCCGAACTCAGATAGTGATCGCCACTGACGTTTCCGCTGCCCGGTTGCAGAATCGGCACACCATCGGCGAACGGCAGCGCAGAGGAGGATGATCCAGCCGGCGATGCGTTCGAGTGCGCGCATCCCGAAGCCACACCCGCAACGCCTACTCCCGCACCGAGAGCCGCGACTGCCCTCATGAATCCGCGTCGGCCAAGACCTTTCGTCAGATCTTCGGCTGCGTTGCGGGCAAGAGTGTTTTCCATCGAGATTCCTCCGGAGTGCGTGACGATGTGCGACTGCGAAGAAAGCTAGACCCGATTTGTTACTCGTTCATTACCATTTCATGGCAGGGAAATACCGTTGACTGAGAATGAATTCAGCGACGGCGAAGCCGCCAGAGCGAGGTCGTCTCTCGTGCCCGGGCAGCGTGAAGCGCATCGGTTCGGTCACTGACCTTTGCGTGCGTCGGCTTGACGTCCATGCGATCGACAACAGTGAGCCCACCGGCCGCAATCAGGTCGTGTAGTTCGGATCGCGTTCGGAGACCGAGGTGTTCGGCAATGTCCGAGAGGATCAGCCACGCTTCTCCCCCGTCGTCCAGATGCGCTGCGACACCAGTCAGGAAGCCCTTCAGCATCGCTCCAGCAGGGTCGTAGACGGCGTATTCGATGGGCGAGGTGGCCTTGGCCGGAATCCAGGGAGGATTGCAGACCACCAACGGAGCGGTGCCTTCGGGGAAGAGGTCTGCTTCCATCACGTTCACCTGATCGCCGTAGCCAAGCCGCAACAGGTTGGTGCGCGCGCATTGCAATGCCCGGGGGTCCTGGTCGGTGGCCGTCACTGTCTGAACTCCACGCCGCGCCAGGACGGCAGCAAGAACGCCGGTACCTGTTCCGATATCGAAAGCAGATTCCGTCGACGGTAGCGGCGCAGACGCGACAAGATCGACATACTCCCCGCGGACGGGTGAGAACACTCCGAAGGCGGGATGCACTCGTGCGTCGAGAGCCTCGATGAAAACACCTTTGCGGTGCCACTCGTGAGCGCCGATCGCGCCGAGGATGTCACGCAACGAGCGAACCGAAGGCTCACCGGTAATCCCGAAGGCTTCAGTCAACGCTACTTGCGCGTCCGGGGCTCGCCGGAGTGGAATCGACAGATCTGCATCCAAGGGAATGAGCAGCATGCCGAGGATCTGCGCGCGGCGTCCTTGGGTCTGCCTGTGGAGATGGAAGGCTTTGGCTGGGTCGTCGGACGCTCGGCGCGGCTTGCGGTCGATGCGCGACGCGACGGCCTTCGACAGTTGGCGAGCGTTCTGAAAATCTCCGCGCCACAACAACGCCGTGCCTTCGCATGCCAAGCGATAGGCGTAGTCGGCCTTCATCGTGTCGTCGGCGACGACGATGCGCTTGGGCACCGGGGCGTTGCTCGTCGAACCCCAACGGGCCGATTGCTCGACGTCGTTCTCGGTCCACACTGCGAATTGTTCAGTCATGTAAGCCCTTCCGGCGTCCGACGCATAGCGGCCGGTCTACCGGCTGATGTGGCCCAGATCTGCAAAATCTGCTCGTCTGGTGTCCACACTAGTCGGGACCGGCCGCGCTACATGACTGCGAGAGGGATGTCAGCCCTTGGCTACGCGAGCTGCCTCGGCGATCCGAGCCTCGGCGACCGCGTCAGCAGCCTCGCCGGCGAGGATTCCGTCCTTCTTCGACTTCGCGAAGATCTCGGTGACCGTGTCGAAGATCTTCTCGACCTTGAGCTTGACCTCTTCGGCCGAGTTGCCCTTCAGCTCGCCGGCAACCTGGATGAGGCCGCCGCCGTTGGCGACGTAGTCGGGGGTCCAGGTGATGCCGCGGTCGCGGAGGATGTTCTCGACCTCGGGCACGGTGAGCTGGTTGTTGGCAGCGCCGCAGACAACCTCGGCCTTGATCGAGCGTGCGGTCGTGTCGGTGAGGGTTGCGCCCATCGCGCAGGGTGCGTAAACGTCGAGATCGGCGTCGATGATGCTGTCGACGATGCTCACCTGCGGGAAGTCCGTCTTGACGCGATCGAGCGCTCCGGCGTTGACGTCGGTCGCGAGAACGGTCGCGCCGTCTGCGAGGAGGAGCTTGATCAGCTCGTAGCCGACCTTGCCTGTGCCTTCGACACCAACAGTCTTGCCTGCGAGCGACGGAGTGCCCCAATGCGACTGTGCCGCGGCGCGCATCGACTGGAATACGCCGAGGGCCGTCATCGGAGCGCTGTCGCCGGAACCGCCGACCGTAGCGTTGCGGCCGACGACGAAGTCGGTGTTACGACCGATGATGTCAAGATCGTTGGAGTTGGTTCCGACATCACCAGCGGTGATGTAGCGGCCGCCGAGGGTCTGGACGAATTTTGCGTAGGCGCCGAGCAATTCGTCGGTCTTGGCCGTTGCGGGGTCGCCGATGATGACCGCCTTGCCGCCGCCGAGGTCCACGCCGGCAACCGCAGCCTTGTAGGTCATTCCGCGCGAGAGACGCAAAACGTCTGTGACTGCGGCGGATTCGTCGGAGTACGGGTAGAAGCGCGTTCCGCCGAGCGCGGGGCCGAGCGTCGTGGAGTGGATGGCGACGATGGCCTTGAGGCCGCTCGCGGGATCCTGGAAGAAGCTCACCTGCTCGTGGGGGTAATCGCGCAGGTAGTCGGCGCGATCGAACACGCCCGCAGTGTCGCCATGGGAAACAACAGAGTTCACGGGCTCGGCGGTGAGAGTCATTGTGGGATAGACCTTTCCGAAGGATAAACGGGGTGCAGTCGAAATATTGGGACGAAATGGCCGTTGGGTACTATTGGGGACAAATAACCCAAAGAGAATCCCGCTGAGCAATTCGTGGAACCAATGCTCTGCCTGAGCTACGATTTGGTCAATGCAAATCTCTTGAACTAGTCAATTCGATCATCCAGTGACCCATATCACTGAGGAGAGGTTCACAAAGTGCTCAGCATCGACAAGCTCGACGTCCAGTTGCTCGGACTGCTCAGCAAGGACTCGAGGATGAGTGTGGCCGAGTTGGCCAACTCGTTGGGCGTCGCCCGCAACACCGTCCAGTCGCGAATGAAGCGCATGGAATCCAACGGACTTCTCACCGGGTTTCGGCCGAATCTCAATCTCCCCGAGGTCGGTATCCCGATTCAGGCATTTGTCGGTCTGGAACTCGAGCAGGGCAAGATCAGCGCAGTCGCTCGGAGTCTGACCGAGTTGCCCGAGGTGATCGAAATTCACGCCACAACCGGTCGCGAGGATTTGCTCGTTCGCGTCGCCACCTCGACGCACGCGGCGCTGCAGAAGTTGGCCGAGCAGATCGTGTCACTTCCAGGCGTCACGCATTCGACCACGACCATCGCTCTGACCAATCCCCTTCCGTATCGAATTCAGCCTCTCCTCGAGCACCTCACCAATGACGCCGGATGGGGTCGTTCGACCGCCTTCCCCCGTCAGCAGGACTAGGACGGGTGGTCGCGTCGATGCTTCCAAGTGCGCTAGTTTCATGGTTATGAGTGAGATCCAGGGACAGCGCATCGCGTTCATTCAGGCGACGTGGCATCGCAACATCGTCGACCGTGCACGCGACGGATTCACCGACGCGATCGTCGAGCTCGGCTACCCCAAGGACACGGTTGATTTCTTCGAGGTACCGGGAGCTTTCGAGATCCCCCTGCATGCTCGGCGGTTGGCCAAGACCGGCCGCTACCAGGCCATCGTTGCCGCAGGTCTGGTCGTCGACGGCGGTATCTACCGGCATGACTTCGTGGCGACGGCTGTCATCGACGGTCTGATGCGCGTGCAGCTCGACACCGACGTTCCGGTCTTCTCGGTGGTCTTGACGCCGCATCACTTCCACGAGCACGCCGAGCACGTCGACTACTTCAGCACGCATTTCGTGAAAAAGGGCGCCGAGGCTGCGCGCGCGGTCGACGCCACCGTCAAGTCGTTGAAGGCCCTGCCCACCAGCTAGTCGTTACCCAAGTCTCGCTGAGTCGAATGCCATCGGCTCAGCGAGATTTTTTGTGTCTATCGAGGGGTGTCGACGCTTGCCAGTGCGGAGGCGTTCGAGTCGTCGACTTCGCCGTAGCGGTCGACGCATTGCTGGAAGAAGTCCCGCATCTCGGTGACCACCTGGATGTGGCTGGTCAACGACTTCTCCAACGAATCTTCACCATCCTTAGCTTTCTTGGAGAACTTCTCGGCCAGGTTGATTCCAGATTGGAGCGTTCCCATTCCAGAAACATTCGCAATCACGAACAGATTTCTGCGCATTTGATCGAGTTCGCCAAGAAAATCTTCGCATGCCGCAACCACATCACGTGCGATGTCTGGCTCAACTTCCAGTCGCGAGTCGTCAGACCCATTGCTTCGATCAGACCCACTCACCGAGACCTCATTTCGGTAGCGTCGGTTCAAGATTGACCGACAGACGCTGCACAACAACACAACTGGACTCTTGCCGAGCCTCAGACAGCTTTCGTTCTACGTTGAACCAGATTGAGCCGTGTTCGACCGAGAAAGCAAGGTAGCAACCATTGTTGTCCTCGTCGTCGACGCGCTGATACTCGATACCACGCCGCCCACCGACATTAAGTTCCTCGAACCCTCGGAAATCAGGATTCCGTCGAACATCGTCGACGGTGTACGACGATGAATACACGGTCAAGAAATACCAGGACCCGCTCCACCCACAGATCTTCCATCCTGGCTGCTCCACGCCCGCCGCACCAGCTTCCTCGGTAGCCGGATCAAGCCCCACTTCTTCCAGAACTGAGTCCGGAATTTCCTTGCATGGATCGAACAAACCCTCTTGGCCGGATGCAGGCTCAGCCGCCCCCTCCACGACTGAGCTGCATCCTGCCGCAGCCCACACCAACATCCCAGCCATGAGCAGTCGCCCAACCCCCACCGACCCCCGCATGGCACCCCCTGTTGATGTGGACCCACTCTATTGGATGCATCGGAGGCTCGATCGGTTCCCGCAATCTTGAAATTCCCAGGTCACGATCGCTGGTTCACTCAGAGCGCATCTCCAGCGATTGACGCTCAGCTCAGCAGTCGCATACTGGAGAGGTTGACTACAACTTCGGGAAGGCACCGAGTGAGCGCACCGAAAGCCCCGGCCAAACCAGCGATCCTCAGCGTCGACGACGATCCTGGTGTTTCGCGTGCCGTCGTTCGAGACCTCCGCAAGCGGTACGGAGAGAAGTACCGAATCATTCGTGCGGAGTCCGGCGACCAGGCTCTCGAGACCTTGCGCGAAATGAAACTTCGCGGCGATGCAGTCGCTGTGATCGTCGCCGATTACCGCATGCCCGGTTTGAGTGGAATCGAGTTCCTCGAACAGGCAATGGACCTATATCCCGTAGCTCGTCGCGTTCTCCTCACCGCGTACGCCGATACTGATGCTGCGATCGACGCCATCAACGTAGTCGACCTCGACCACTACCTCCTCAAGCCGTGGGATCCGCCGGAAGAGAAGCTGTACCCCGTCATCGATGCGCTGCTCGATGCCTGGGCAAGCTCGAGTCATCACCCCGCCGAGGAAACAAAGGTGATCGGCCATCGTTGGTCCGAACGATCCTCCGACGTTCGAGAGTTCTTGGCACGCAACCAACTTGCCTATCGCTGGTACATGTCGGACGAGCCGGAAGGCCAACGACTGCTCTCGGCTGCCGGTACCGACGAACTGAGGCTTCCCGTCGTCATCGCATCCAATGGGGATGTCCTCGTCGAGCCCACTGACGCCGAACTCGCCGACAAACTCGGGTTGAGTACCACCCTCTCCGAAGACTTTTACGATCTCGTTGTCATCGGCGGCGGCCCTGCGGGTCTGGGCGCTGCTCTGTACGGCGCTTCGGAGGGGCTTCGGACGGTTCTCATCGAACGGCGGGCGACTGGCGGTCAGGCCGGCCAGAGTTCACGAATCGAGAACTACCTCGGCTTCCCCGACGGAGTTTCCGGCGCACAGTTGGCCGATCGCGCAAGACGCCAGGCAACCAAGTTCGGCGCCGAGGTCATCACCGCGCGAGACGTCACCGGTTTGGAAATCAACGGCTCGGCCCGCACCGTGCGTTTCGACGACGGTTCGTCGGTCGACGCCCACTCGGTCATCTTGGCGACCGGTGTTTCCTATCGCCAACTTTCGGCGCCGGGGCTCGATACCTACACTGGCCGAGGGGTCTACTACGGGTCAGCTGTCACCGAAGCCGCTCGGTGCAGCGAGCAGGATGTGTACATAGTCGGCGGCGCCAATTCGGCAGGCCAAGCTGCGGTCTATCTCTCCCGCGGAGCTAGGTCCGTCACCATTCTCATTCGCGGCAACTCGCTCGAAGCCTCGATGTCCTACTACCTGATTCAGCAGATCGAAAAGAATCCGAAGATCACCGTGCGCACGTGCACGGAGGTAGTCGGCGCTGAGGGTGACGATCACCTCGAACGAATCACACTGCG
Organism: Rhodococcus sp. 66b; assembly: GCF_002076325.1. Classification (NCBI taxonomy): domain Bacteria; kingdom Bacillati; phylum Actinomycetota; class Actinomycetes; order Mycobacteriales; family Nocardiaceae; genus Rhodococcus; species Rhodococcus sp. 66b. The sequence goes on along the minus strand of NZ_MUZB01000014.1, from coordinate 55,530 downwards.
TAACAGAGCCACCGGAGAAGAAGACACTGTCGATGCTCAGTGGTTGTTCATCTTCATCGGTGCCGCTCCCCTGACCGACTGGCTCGGAGACGTGGTGGTCCGCGACGGAAATGGCTTCGTTCTTGCCGGCCCGGACCTTCCGTCCGAAGGTGTCACACCGGACGGGTGGCCGCTCGACCGCGCACCACATCATCTCGAAACCAGTGTCCCCGGAGTATTTGTCGCCGGGGACGTACACGCCGAATCGGCCAAGCGCGTCGCGTCGGCCGTCGGAGAGGGCGCGATGGCCGTGATGTTCGTCCACCGCTATCTCGCTCAACAATAGGGAGATTCGATGTCCATTCCTGAATGCAGCCCCGACCTGCTCCGCACCCTGTTCCTGTTCGAGAAGCTCACCGACGATCAACTCGAATCACTGTGCCAGGCAGGCCATATCACCGAGATCGATCGAGGTCAGGTCTACCTCGAAGGTGAGCCTGCCACCTGCTTCTACGTCCTCATCGAGGGCGAGGTGGTGCTGTCCAAGCTGTCGGGCGGCGAAGACATCGAGATCAACAGGACCACCCAGCGCGGCGTCTACTCGGGAGGCTGGACGGCGTATCTCGGCGATCGTGTACCGCAGGTCTACGCGGGGTCGATGCGAGTGACGACTCCTTCGACGTTTTTCGTCCTGGACGCCGACAAGTTCGGCAACGCGATGCGCGAGTGGTTTCCAATGGCGGTTCATCTACTCGAAGGTGTTTTCTTCGGCAAGAAGAACACTCAGCAGATCATCGATCAGCGAGAGCGACTCCTTGCACTCGGATCACTGTCGGCCGGGTTGACTCACGAGCTCAATAACCCTGCAGCCGCGGCGGTTCGAGCGACAGCCTCTTTGCGCGAGCGTGTCGCAGGCATGCGCCACAAACTGGGGATGGTTGCATCGGGCACCTACGACCGCGATGCCCTCGTCACTCTCATGCGACTTCAAGAGGAAGTTGCAGAGGTTGTCGCCAAGGCGCCGACGCTCACTCCCCTCGAAGCCTCGGATCGAGAGGATTCGTTGGGTGAATGGTTCGAGGATCATTCGATTCGAGAGGGTTGGGATCTGGCTCCGACCTTCGTGCAGGCTGGTCTCGACACCGCTTGGCTCGAGAATGTTGCTGCAGCCGTAGACGAGTCGGTGCTAGAAGGCGCAATTCGCTGGCTGAATTACACCATCGAATCCGAACTACTGATGAACGAGATCGCCGACTCCACAACGAGGATTTCGACTCTCGTCGGTGCAGCTAAACAGTATTCTCAGATGGACCGCGCGCCCTTCCAGACCATCGATGTCCACGAATTGCTCGACAGCACGTTGATCATGTTGGGGCAAAAGATCGGAAGCGGAATCGAAGTCGTCAAGGAATACGACCTCGCGCTGCCACCGATCGACGCCTACGCCGCCGAACTCAATCAGGTGTGGACCAATCTCATCGACAATGCGGTCTCTGCCATGGACGGATCGGGAACACTCACCGTTCGGACAAGCCGCGATGGCGACCGCGTGTGCATCGAGATCTGCGACACCGGCGCCGGGATTCCCGATGACGTCATCGACAGGATCTTCGAACCCTTCTTCACGACTAAGCCTGTCGGTGAGGGAACCGGTCTCGGCCTTGATATTTCGTGGCGAATTGTGGTCGGCAAGCATCGTGGTGAGCTGCGGGTCACGTCTGAGCCCGGTAACACCCGGTTCAGAGTTTTGTTGCCAATCGCGGGCCCACCGCGGGATACGCGCGACGACTAGTCGCCCTTGCACGGCCGGTAGGCAAAGCGCACGATGAAATGACCGACTTCAGTCAGCGAGAGGGTGGACCATGACCGACGGACTTCCAGCGGGGATCGATCCGAGCGTGCCGCCCAGTGGCGCGGGATGCGTCGAATGCGATGCGAGCAGCGGTTGGTGGGTGCACCTGCGTCGATGCGCGCAATGCGGTCACGTGGGGTGTTGCGACTCCTCACCGTCACAGCACGCGAGCAAGCATGCGGCCTCGACAAAGCATCCGTTCATGCAGAGCTACGAACCCGGTGAGGATTGGTTCTGGAGCTTCGAAACCAACGAGGCGTACGACGGACCTGAATTGGCGGCGCCCACTTCACATCCCGTAGATCAGCCGACGCCGGGACCTAAGGGTCGTGTCCCAGCCGATTGGCAGCAACACATCCACTGACTCAGTTCGGTTGGTCGATCGACCACAAAGTCGAGACGTTCGACGCCTCCTGATTCAATGCGTTGTCGATGCAGGCTTGAAACTGAGCCTGCATTGCCTCCACGACCGCGATATGACTCGCCAACACATCGACGAGCGCATCGTGGCCACCGACAGCCTTCTCCTCGAACTTAGCCTGTAGGGCCTGTGCGGATCCTAGGGTTCCAAACCCTGTCAATTGACCGAGTAGTGCGGCGGAGTTCAATGCTGCCTCGAACTGCGCGCGGAGTTCAGTGCAAGCCGCGATCAGCTCGCCGGCGACTTTGGCATCGAGATACAAATTCGACATGTGACTCCTGTATTCGAGGGTGTAGCTGCAATCAGGACCGCTGTCACGGGAGCAATGGAATCACTGTCTCGGCGATTCGTTCCACCAGCGTGCACGGCGTCTCGGGGCGCGCCACACCGACCTTGGCGCCGACGCGGATCATCGCAGTGGATTGAGAGGTCGCGAAGGCGACGTTGCAAGCAGAATCTGTTTTGTCATTGCGTTCCTGGTATTTCAGAACTTCGCGCCCGGCGATTTGGGCTCGATGAAGGTCGCGCATGACTGGATTCTGTTCGACCTCTACGAGCGAATGATCGGTCGATGTCAGAGACAAGAAGTACCACTCACCGTTCCACGAGCAAATGTTGAAACCATCGATATGCGTGTCAACGATGTCAACCTCTTTTGTTGCCGGGTCAACTCCGACTTTCTCCAATTCCTCATTGCTGAGAACCTCACACGGATCAAACATCCCAATCACATCGACAGGGAAAGCCTCGCCCTCGACCGTCGAGGAACAACCCCCAACCAACAGCGCGGCCGCGACCAAGACCACGGCACCCCTCACTCCCACAGCACTCCCCCTCATTCGCTGCCCGGACACTCCAGCGACACTTCGCTGCCTCAATTTGGCAGGTCGACCGACCTCAAAGTCGACACGTTCGACGACTCCTGATCCAATGCGTTGTCGATGCAGGCTTGAAACTGAGCCTGCATTGCCTCCACGACCGCGATATGACTCGCCAACACATCGACGAGCGCATCGTGGCCACCGACGGCCTTCTCCTCGAACTTCGTCTGAAGCGCTCGACCTGATGCGAGCGTCCCTAAACCACCAACCCAACTCAGTTTCGCAGCAGCAACAGACAAATGCTCCAACGTCATTTGGTATTCGCCGCATGCCGTAACTAGCAATCGCGCCGTGTCCGGATCCAGCGAGAACGAAACCTCGGCCCCGGAGTCCTCATTTGAACTCATGCGTAGCACCACCTTCATCAAGCGAGCGATTCATCTGGGGAGCTCCGGGAAGAGTTTGTCGGTAATCGTCGAGGCGAGGCCACACGGGTCGATTGGCGTCTCACCGAAATCTGGGGCGATCCGAACGATCAGCACCCCCTGATTGGTCGTCCAAGCTACTGAGCAAATCTGTCCGGTCGCATCGTCACGCTGCCCGAATTTGATAGCAGGGCCGCCATGAACATTCGCAGCCCTTACATCGGCATTGTTGGTGTTCGCTTCGACTTCGTCGAGAGTGTGGTCAGTTGACCAGACGCTCAGCGAAATTTCCGTCCCATCCCATGAGCAGATTTCAAATCGTGGAATCTGAACTCCAAGAATCCCGCGTTCCTCAGTCGCCGGATCAACGCCGACATACCGCAAGGCGCTGTCGCTAATGCCGCTACAAGGGTCAAATAGCCCAACAGCCTCTTCGGCTCGTACTGCATGCCCCTCGACCGTCGAGGAACAACCCCCAACCAACAGCGCGGCCGCGACCAAGACCACTGCACCCCTCACTCCCACAGCACTCCCCCCATTCGCGGCCCGCTCACAGTATTGGACGCTCCCCAGCACCGATCGGTTCCACCCCATTGCATTCCGTTGCAACCCTTCACCCACGCCGATAATCGGCCTAACGTCGATCTACCAGGGGATTCACAACGAAGTGAGGTGCGGATCAATGAAGGCAGCACGGTTCCACGGGCAGAAAGACATCCGGATCGAAGAGATCCCTGAGCCCGAATTGCGGCCAGGAACAGTCAAGCTGAAGGTCGCATGGTGCGGAATCTGCGGCACCGATCTCCACGAGTACCTCGAGGGACCGATCTTCATCTCCGCACCCGGACACCCGCATCCTCTCTCACACGAGAATGCGCCGGTCACGATGGGCCACGAGTTCTCCGGCACGGTCGAAGAGGTCGGCGAAGGTGTCACGGACGTCGAGGTCGGTGAAAATGTCGTCGTCGAGCCGTACTTCGTCTGCAACGAGTGCGCCCCGTGCAAGGCGGGCAACTACCACCTGTGTACGAAGATGGGGTTCATCGGCTTGGCTGGCGGAGGTGGCGGGCTTAGCGAGAAGGTCGTCGTCGACCGTCGCTGGATCCACAAGATCGGCAACATCCCACTCGACGAGGCAGCTCTCATCGAACCGTTGAGCGTCGCCCATCACGCAGTCGTACGCAGTGGAGCCGAAAGCGGCGACGTCGCCATCGTGGGCGGTGCCGGACCGATCGGACTCCTCGTTGCGGCAGTTCTCAAAGGGCTGGGTGTCACGACGATCGTCACCGAACTCAGCGAAGCCCGCAAGGCCAAGGCCCTCTCCAGTGGCGTCGCCGACTACGTCATCGATCCCACCACCGAAGATGTCAAGGCGCGCGTCCTCGAACTCACCGGAGGCATCGGCGCAGACACCGGCTTCGAGTGCGCAGGCGTCAACGCGGTCCTCGACACCATGCTCGACACGGTCCGGCCTGCTGGAGTTGTTGTCAACGTGTCGATTTGGGGCAAGCCCGCGACCATCGACATGCAGAAGCTGGTCCTCAAGGAAATCGACCTACGCGGAACCATCGCGTACGTACGTGACCATGAGGCGGTCATCAAGATGGTCCAGGACGGTGTCGTCGATCTGGCGCCATTCATCACCGGTCGTATTCAGCTCGAAGAATTGATCTCCGAAGGATTCACCACTCTGATCGAGCACAACGACACTGCAGTCAAGATTCTCGTCAGGTCGTAACCGGACGGGGCACCTCCGGGCCCACCGCAGTCAGCGACCCAGGTGCCCGCCCTTTGCCCCATCCGATCTTCTCTCGGTAGCGGCCGATGTGATCGTCCTCGATCACATCGGCCGTTTCCAACGGCGTGGATTGCGGATGCACATACAGCGCATCCGTCGGGCAATATGCCTCACACATGAAGCAGGTCTGGCAATCCGATTGGCGCGCAATCACCGGGACGCCCGACGGCGTCCGATCGAAAACATCTGTAGGACACACATCTACGCACTTGTCGCAGCCGATGCAGTCAGGCGCGGACACCAGCTCGATCATGACGCCACCAGTGCAGACCCGACAGATTCAGAAGTCCGGGTCCACACCGAATCCAAACCGCCGGTGAGGACGTGATGGTGCTGCGTCACATCGAGTTCGGGATAATCGTCCCGCTTGCTCATTCCCCGAGTCTCGGTCCGCGCCAACGTCGAGTGGTACATCCAGCGACCGACGGCCGTGATCGCGGCAGCCTGCCGCGCCGCCATCCGACCTGCTGGATCCGCGCCCAGATCCGCACTCACTGCACCCCACAGCGATTCGAGCTCACCGAGCGCTGCCGATACTCGATCACCGCTGCGGAGGTAGTTCTTGTCGAAGGGAATCAGCTGCGCTTGAGCAGCTTTCACCACATCGTCGGCAGTAAACCGGGTTCGTACCGGACTACGCAGTGCGACGGTTCCGGCTCCGCGTAGACCACTGGTAGCCCCGCGTCCGACCGACAGCGCATACCGCGCAGCACCGGTTCCTGCCCATGAACCAGAGGACATCGCCCACGCGGCGTTGTGACTTCCCCCGCCGGTAAACCCTCCGCAGATTCGCTCTCGGGTCGCAGCGTCCCCGGCGGCAAACAGACCTGGAACGGATGACGCGCAATCGTCGTCGACGACGTTGATTCCCCCAGTGCCGCGCACCGTGCCTTCAGCGAGCATGCCGACCTCGAATTTGTCGGTGAAGGGATCGATTCCGCGGCGATCGAATTGCAGGAAGAAGTTGGGCTGCCCCAGTCTCATTCGACGCTGCACCTCAGCGTCGGCTCGATCGATCTGCGCGAAGACCGGCTCGTTCCGCAACGTACTGGCGATGACGGACCTCCCCTTCGCCGAACCGGCACCTTCGAGCACTCTTCCGTCTGCGTGGAAGAACGTCGCGTACGCGTAGTAGGCAGTTTTGGTGATCGTCGATCCGGCCGCTGCGATTCCGTACGCGTTGGAGAACTCCATGCCGGAGAACTCGGCTCCGACTTCGGCTGCCATCAATGCACCGTCACCGGTATCGACGTTGGTGCCCAGCGCACCGGACAGAAACGCACAACCTCCGCTGGCGACCACTACCGCGCCTGCCGAGACGCGGTAGTCCTGGTGTTCGTGACGCTGGTATCCGGCGACCCCGCGAACTCGGCCGGCACCGTCCACCAACAACTCAAGTGCCGGCGAATGATCGAGGATTCGCACGCCGGCTCGACGAATCCAGGTGCGCATCCGCCGCATGTACTCAGGCCCCTGCAAGCCGGTGCGTATCTGCTTGCCGGTGGTGGGGTCGACGGGGAACGGATATCTGCCCTCCACCGCGAGGAGATCCATGTTGGAGTAGGTCTGCTCGAGGACGCGGTCCATCCAACGGTGGTCGGCAAGATATCCGCCGAGCGCCTCACGACCGGCCTTTGCTCGCTCACGGGCACTCGTATCCGGTTCGACGTACCAAACACCCGTTCCGGAGGGGGCCGTTGCACCACTCGTTCCGCAGTACCCCTTGTCGACCAGGACGACGTCTGCGCCGGCCTTGGCCGCGCGCAACGCTGCCCATGCGCCGGCGGGGCCACCACCGATCACCAATACATCGGTGGAGAGTTCGAGGACGTCCGTCACTGGCCAGCTCCTGTCAGAGGTCTACGCAACACTTCTGTTGCCGCAATATTCCTCGAACGAACTACCCAGCGCCACAGTCAGAATCACTGTGAACTCAACCAGTCACCGCCGCATCGACAGAGCGCTACGACGCTTCCCGCTCCTCGTCGGTGCACAACGCGGAGTACTTGGCGAAGGCTTCCTGCAAGGTCAGCGATTTGCGTCGCTCGGTGATGTCGCGGGGCTTTCCCTGCACAACACATCGACGAGCATGTTCGATCACAGCTTCACGTATGACGCTGGAAATGTCCGCGCCCGTGAGCTCTTGGAGGGTCTCTAGGGCCCTCAGTTCCTCTACGTCGAATCTCACCGTTACCGATCGTCTAGCCACGCTCAGGATGTTACTTGCGGGTACACCAAATTTGGTGAGTTACATATGCGTCGAGTCGAATATCTTTGGGCGCCAAAACCTTCGAATTCCGATCTACGTGGGTAAATGGTTTTCCACTCACGGCACTCATGTAATACAACGCACACGGCGCTAGCCAGCGTGCCGACGGACACTGTCGCTGTCTATGCTTGCGAAACACTGCCTTCGATCGGAGATATACCGCGTGAGCATCGACCACATCGTTTCCGCAGTCGACGGCGACGCTGCCGAGCGAATCAAGACAGCTCTGGCCGAGAGAGCCGCAACCTCGACGGACACGACCACGCTGGTGTTCGACGGCGTGAGCATCGAGATTCCGCCATCGGTCGGCGACGCCGTCGTGCAGCTCCTGACCTACCTCGCTGCCGGCGACAGCGTCGCCCTCGGGCCCGTCGCAGAACTCCTCACCACCTCGCAGGCAGCAGAGATCCTCGGCGTTTCGGACACATATGTACGTAAGCTCGCCGACGCCGGGAAACTCCCGATCGAACTACGCGGCACCCACCGCAGGTTCCGCCTCGATGACGTGATGGCTTACCGCGAGCAGTTCCCCAAACGCGCCTAGCTCTTCGCGTACATTCCTTCGATCTCCTTCGAGAACCGATCGACGACGACATTGCGCTTGATCTTGAGCGTCGCTGTCATCTCACCGTCTTCCTCGGTCAGATCGCGATCGAGAATGACGAACTTCTTGATCGACTCCGCATGCGAGACAGCGGCATTGGCGTCGTCGACGGCCTTCTGCAGCTCCGCTCGAAGGTCCTTGTCGTCACGTAGTTCGGCGACGGTCGCGCCAGAAGGCTTGCCGTTCTCCGCCTTCCACTTCTCGAACACCTCGGGGTCGACGGTCAACAGCGCCGTGATGTAGGTCTTCCCGTCGCCGACGACGACTGCCTGCGAGACTATGGAATGTGAACGGATACGGTCTTCCATCGGGCCCGGCGAGACGTTCTTGCCGCCCGCCGTCACCAGAAGATCCTTCTTGCGTCCGGTGATGGAAAGGTAACCGTCGCTGTCGAGTTCACCGAGATCACCGGTTCGCATCCAGCCGTTGACGAATGTCTCTTCGGTGGCCTTGTCGTTCTTCCAGTAGCCCTTGAAGACAACCCCGCCGTTGAGTTCGATCTCGCCGTCCTCGGCGATGCGAACCCCGTTGCCGCCCATCGGCTGTCCGACGGTTCCGATCTTCTGAGCACCCGGGACGTTGACGCAGTGCGCCGCAGTGGTTTCGGTGAGACCGTAACCCTCGTAGATCGGAACTCCGAGCCCACGGAAGAAGTGCCCCAGCTCAGGAGTCAGGGCGCCGCCGCCGGAGATCGCGAACCAGCACTCGCCGCCGAGAGCCTCACGAAGCTTCGAATACACGAGCTTGTCTGCCACTGCGTGCTTCGCCTTCAAGATCAGCGAGGGACCGCCCTTGTCGAGAGCTTGGCTGTACTCCTTGGCGGTGGCTTCGGCGAAGGCGAAGATCGCGCTGGGGATCTTTCCACCGGATTCCGCCTTGCGTGCTGCGCCGTCACGAACTTTTTCGAAGACACGCGGAACACCGAGGATGGTGTTGGGCTTGTACCGCTCGAATTGAGTTGTAATGGTGGCAAAGTCGGACCAGTGGGCCTGCGACGCACCAGCTTCGAACGTCGCGAGGGACACCGCGCGGGCCAGTACGTGAGCGAGCGGCAGGAAGGTCAGGACTCGGTTTCCCGGAACCGCCACCTTGCCGATCGATGCCGTGAGAATCCCGCGCACCTCGGACAGGAAGTTGCGGTGCGTGAGGATGCATCCTTTGGGACGACCTGTCGTGCCGGAGGTGTAGACGAGTGACGCCAGATCGTCGGCCTTGATGCCCGCGAGTCGCTTCTTCAGCTCGGTATCGTCAACGTCGGCGCCCTGTGCGGTCAGCTTTTCGACTGCTCCGTCGTCGATCTGCATGACGGCCTTGAGAGAGCTTGGCGCGTCCTGGAACAGCTGCTCGTGCGCGCCGGTTTCGACGATTGCGATGACGGCCTCGGAGTCTTCGAGGATCCAGCTGACCTGCCCCTGAGACGACGAGTCGTAGATCGGAACGGTAGCGGCGCCGGCGGCCCAGATGGCGAAGTCGAACAGCGTCCACTCGTATCGGGTCGCGGAGAGCAGTGCGACGCGGTCGCCTGCCTGCACCCCGGCTGCAATGAGACCGTTTGCGACACCGGTAACCTGCTCGGCGAACTCCTTGGCTGTGACGTCTACCCAACCCTCTCCCTTGGGGCGGGAGAACACCGTCAGTTCGGGCGTGCGCTCGGCGTGAGTGAAGACGGTGTGCACCACGGACTCGTTGTCGGAGATGGTGAACTGGGCTTTGGCGCTGTACTCACTCACAGGGTGTCATCTCCGTTGGTCTGCGATTCGATGCTGATTCTGAAGCGGTGGAGTGCGCGGGCGAAGTCTGCGACCTCGGACTCGGTCCAATCGTGCAGCCTGCCGGCGACTTGGTCGAGCCGACGCGCGTCGGCGGCGTCGAGGTATTTGCGGCCAGCCTCCGTGAGGTGCAGCGGATTGCCCTGTCGAACGGATCCCGGATCGGCATACACCCAGCCTGCCTCGATGCAGCCGCGAACTTGGCGCGAGATGGTCGAGCGGTTGACGCCGAAGACTTCGGAGATCTCCGTGGCCTTGCAGCCGTCGTTGCGGCCGATGAAGGAGAGGAAGGAATGCTGCGCGATCGACGGGTGGTCGTCGGAATGCCGATCCCCCGTCATCAGCTGCCGCGTCAGGTGCACCAGCTCGTCATGAACGGCTGGTGGACCGGTGAGCGCCATTGCTCCGTCGTGTTGCACTGGGCAACTATAACGCCGATCCCTGTGTCCGACGCAATATGACCGCCGCCACCGACAGCAAGTGCGTCGGTGGCGGCGTGAACAGCTAGACCAGATCTTCACCGTTGCGGCGGGCAGTTGCCCAATCTTTGAAGAATCCCTTGCTGATGACTCCCAAGACAACCAGCACCAACGCCGGCCAGATCAGAACGTAAATGGTCAGTAGAGCTGTACTCATTCGCATTCCTTCCACTTGTCTCGAAAGTTACTTTCCGGAAGCTCCGACAGCAGGAAACTCCTCCTCGTCGAAGTCTCCGGTCCGCTGCTTGATCAGTTCGAAATCGAACGTCTCAAGCTGATTGACGGACATCGCAAAGCACACGACGGTACTGACGGCATAGGCCACCAAAGATCCGCTGAGCGTTGGGTAGTCGTGCAGGAAGCCGATCGCGAACGGCGCGGACAGCACGATCGCCAGGCCACCGACGATCTGCGCAACCTTCAGACCGAAGAATCCAAATGTCATGAGCCCCAGCACCACTCCGATACCGACAACGGCAACGATGTCGGAGAGAATCCCGAACATCCCATCCATCGGCACCCAACTGAATCGGACGGGCAAGAAGGCAGCAAGAGCCGCAAGCACCGACACAGTGAAGGCTTTGTTGGTGACCTTGCCCCAATAGAAGCTCGCGATAACCGGGAACACCAGCGCGCCCCACAGCGCGCCGACGAACACCAACAGATCCAGAATGCTCAATTGCAGACTTGCCAAGGAGATAGCCGCCGCCGTGGCAACAATCATCGTTACTCGGCCGATGAGCAGCATCCGTCGAGGGATCGCATTAGCCTTGCCTGCGACGGCTTGGCCGTACACGTCGGTCATCACGATGGACGAGAGTGCAGCAAGGTCCGAGTCCGCCGTCGATGACAGCGCGCCGATGATCATGACAAAGAAGACAGCCAGCAAAATTCCGGGCAGGTACGACGCGGCCATCTGCGGAATCAGGTTGTTGACGTCACCATCCATCGGCTCGATTCCGAGGTATAGAGCGAGAACACCCAGCATTCCGACACCAATGACCGTTGCGCCGTATCCGACGGTTGCGGTGATGAAGGTGGGCTTGATCAGGTCTTCGCGGACCGCGAACAGACGTTGGGCAATGGTCTGGTTGCCGATTGCGTAGGCAAGAACTGCCGCGATGTACGGCGCGCCCTGCTCGAAGAAGGCAACGCTCGAGAAGAAGTTGCCCTGCTCAGCAGTAAGGTTGCCTGCCCCGGATTCGAAGGCTGCCGGGAACCCCGCCGCAAAGAAGATGAACGGCACCAAAACCGCTACCGCACCGAGCATTCCGATCAGCTGAACGAAGTCGGTCAACACCGAAGCGCGGAAGCCCGACCACAGCGTGTACAGCAAAACGCCCAGCGCAACGATGAACACACCCTGGATGAAGTTGAACGGCGAAAGCAACGCGATCAGCAGACCACCAGCGAGGAAGTTCGACATCAAACTGATGAGACTACCGACGATATTGGAGCCCGCGAGCATCAGCTGACTCGAGCGTCCGTGCCGCGCGTACATGACCTCGGCCAGAGTATGGGCTTTCGGTGCCACTTTACGAATTCGCTGACCAAAGGGATAAATGAAGAGAATCATCAACGCGCCCCACAAACCATAGTGAATGGGACCGGAGATTCCGTAGGTGTATCCAGAAGTGGCGGATGCGTACATCGACGACGCCCAAATCCAGGTGGCCGTCATACTCGCGGCCGAAACACCAAATCCTAACTTGTTTCCGGCAGTCATAAAACCGTCGGCATTTTCCTGCTTCTTACCAATACGAAGAGAAATCAGAAATGTTCCACCATAAAAAGCAACAAGCAGTGAAACAATTACCAAGGTACTGAACTGGACCATGTCGGACCCCGTCACATGCCACATCCTTCGCACATAATCGGCAGAACAAAGCGCAAAATCCCTGTTCAGGATCTTTGCGCTTCGTTTCTGCACGCCCTAGGAGCGACCGCCATACCAACACCGGTCACATATTCAATTGACTAGCAACACGCACTTCGTCTTTTCGGAAACCCAACCTCCACAAAATAAATCTTCTGCGCAAGCTTTTGGCTCGACCACGCAATTCAACAACTGAGAATCGACCATAGCATGATGGCAATTTCGAACAAAAACTCCAATATTTTCCCACCCGAAAAGATTCATGATTCCGCAGCAGAAAAATCGTGCGCTTCCAGCGCATATAACAACTCCGCATCGATTGAAATCGATGCTCGATTCGAGCGCTCAGCTACTTCGACAGGACCATCCTGGCAAACCGTCGACCCCACTCGGGATCGGCGGAAACATGCTCGTCCAGCGGATTGGAGACAATCGCCCCGATCATTCGCAAGTACACGAGAGTGTCTCGCACCATCCACGTCCAATCGTCGTCGCCGAGGCGGGTTCCGTCTGTTGTCGACCAACCCAGAGCCGTGAGGCCTTCGATCATCACTTCACTACGTTCGAACTCCGACAAGCCGGCAGCCAACGTAAGGAACAGAATTCGGCCGGCTTCCTGCCCCAACTCGCCCTTTCCCAACGGCATGGCCGACACGATATGACGCCACAGCTCGCCTTCATATTCAAGCACTGACGCGCCGAGTCCCGTCAAAATCAATGTGCCTCGGAGTTTTCTGACCAATCGCAGTGTCTTTGCGACTTCAACGAGTACTGCCAATTGCGAGCTGCTCCCTGCCGTGACACCGATCCACTCACTGTCCCAATCGAGTTCGTCTCGGGCAGACGCAACAAGGTCGGGAGGCAGTGACCCGAACGCCGTCAAGACAATCCCACCACCTCGCGCGGAGTTCAGCAGCCACAGCAGTTGACGGGTTGCTCCTTCACGCATCACCTCGAAGTAGTTGTCGTATCCGCCACGAAGCTCCGCTTCGGCAACTGCGGCACACAGTTTCGGCGCGGAATGAACAGACAAGCGGCGCAAGAACTTCTCGAACAGCGAGCTTCCCACAGGCGGTGACTTATGCAATGCCACTGCAATGGTGACCGCTGCATTGGACTCTGCGGAAACAAAACGTTCGGGATCGAACAGTCCATTACTCGCCTGCCCGTTCAGGAACTCGCAATACCCGATCGGACCGCCAGAATCCTCCGGCGGGCACGCCCTCCCGCCGTCAAGACAGGATGGCTCAGAAATCGACTGGTCTTCGACAATCTGCTCGAGAATCAACGTGTGACTCCACCTTGCGCGGGCGTTGTACTCATAACGGACGTACTCCCCGACCGCGGTAACTGCCTCGTCGATCCGGACTTCGTCCTCACCAAACTCGTCTTCCTGGTATCCGTCGCGCTCGATCACCTCTGGCGCGATATACCGATCTGGGCCATTGTCCGTTGAATGATGGACACTCACCCACTGATGAGCGTGTTGATCTCCCCATCCCATCACCGCCTGCACAATCGAATGAAGCTGGTCCAGTTCGATATTCGACGGAACCGAAAACCGTCTCCAAATAGGCGGCGTGATGCAATCGATTTCGATCCGCATGACAAAGTTCGCCGCCGCCGGCCGTCGACGCTGATTCCGCATCTGCCTCGGCGTAAGGACCTTCATCTGGCTTTGCGCCGCTTGATATGCAGCTACCAAACGCAGATGTGAAGCTCGCCGAACTCGCTGACCCGTCATGTATGGAGGCTAGATCTACCTACCGACAGCCGAGATACTCACTGCCACAAGGTTGCCCGATTTGTCGGGGCTCGCATCTCGTCGCTGGTCGGCTGTCAAGTCCAGATCAACGCGGACCTACCCAGGCATTTTTGATCATCCACTGCGCTGCCAATAGTGTGCGCCGATTACCGTAGACCTGACAGCTACCGCACGAAAACAGTGCCCAGCGCCTGCTCGGACTGGCACAGAACATGAGGATCCATGAGCGACCAAGACACGACCGCCGACCAGCCCCTCCACATCAACGGCGCAATTGCCTTGGTGACGGACGAGCGCGACGAATTGGTTCGCCTGTGCGTCCAGACCCTCGCCGAACTACTGGGTAGTGAGCCTGCCACCGATGACGATGGCGACATCGTCGTGCCGGTTCACGGATTTGTCGTCTACGTGACCGTTGCGGATGACGGACCCCAGATCAACGTCTGGTCCTCGGTTCTGACCGGCCTCGGCAATCCCTCGCATGCGGCGACTCGACTGATCGGACTCGCGCAGGAATGGCCGCGCCTGCGCTTCGCCTTCAGCGGCGACCACCTACTGGTCTCCACGATGCTCGACGCAGATCCCTTCGCTCCGCAGCATCTGCTGAACCTGATCGACGAGGTCCACGACTTCACTCACGAACTCGACGACGATTTTGCTGAATCCTTCGGCGGGTCCCTCGACTGCGACGCGGATGACGACAGCTACGCCGGCGAATGCAACACCGGTGGCTGCGGCGACGATTGTGACTGCGATTGCGGCGATGACGCAGACGGCGAGCTTGACCTCACGGCAGGCGCGTCAACCACCAAGTAGTCGATCACCCTTCGTAGAGATGCACGCGAGCTTCGAATTATGCTGCGTGCGTGCATCTCTGTCCCGAAATACGTTGCAAAGTCACGGTTTTCGCAACATCAGGCATGCATTCGCATCCGGCCAGCCAACCGCATGCCCAGGGGCGAAAGTTGAGTTGAACCTCCTCAGCCTCATGACCTCCTGCAGCACTCTGACTCCGCGTAGGCCGGTTTCTCAACTATCTGTGAGCACATACAGCGAACCGTGTTTGCTGGACATTGTTGACTCGATTGAGGTGGCGAGCGCGTTGTCCTTTATGAGGATCCCGAATTCGATGTTGCGATTCTCCGCGTTGTAGGAAAAGTTTGCGCTAGTCAGCAGGACGATCTCGTGATCGACGACGATGAACTTGGCGTGGCTCACGATTGAACGATTGTCACTAAGCCGCGCTGATCTGTACACCGTCGCCAGTGGCAGTTGAGCTTTAACCTTGCCCGATTCACCCTTTTCGGCATCGACATACACACAGATGGTGACACCCGGTTGCTCGGACGCGAGCCTAAGCGCGTGCCACATGTTGGAGTTCTTCGTGAAGTTGTACGTCGCACACGTCACGGAAACCCGCGCTCCAGACACGAGACGATGGAACTCGCTGGTCAGGTGGCCAACAGTGGCCTCATTGCCCGGCATCGACCACACCGGGACGAGTTCGCGATGCACCATCTTCGCTCCCGCGACCGCACGCAGCACCGCAACACCTATCACTCGTCACTCACCGCCGGTGGGCTCCCCCACGCATGAAGCGACCGAGCAAACCATACTCATCCAGCAGCACCTCTTGCGTGCCCGGGCATTTCCTCGAGTCCCAAAGCGCGCGGCTACTTCTCCTTCGGCCTGTCGATATTGCGGTGAGCGTTGAATTATTGGCCGCATACATTCGCGAGTGAACTCATAATGAGCATCGACGAAGGCGTCTTTTCTTGTCATCGGGATATCATGACCATCTGCGCTGTGATGAACAGACCAGCGAAAGGCAGCAAAGAGCCTAAAGCCGTCTTTGACTAGTCATTCCGCGCACGAATCGACTTCGATTTCATCGTCTGCCGCTGCTCGCAGCTGTTCAAGATCTGCGGTCGACAGCCGCTGTGTGGGGTCAGCCTTGCCAGCTGCACTGAAACGCAGCCCCTCCTGTTCCAGTATTTTACGGGGATCATCGGTGCGTTCGGGCTCCAACCATCGAAATCCTTCCGATACCTGCCCTTGTACGTTCAGAACGCGGTGAGATTTTGGCGCAGGCGAGGTCGCGATACGGTTACCTACAGCTTGTGGGCCGGTTCCGATGGCCTTGGCCAGATCTCCGTAGGTTGTCCATCGGCCTGCCGGCAATAGAGCCAACAGCTGATTGAGCGAGTGCCACAGCGGGCTATCCTCAGGGCTTGCTTTGCCTGTGATAACCGGACCTGGCCACGCGGTGATGATTCGCGCCGCTAGATCTCGACCACGCTGCTCGATCTGTTCAGGTCCCCATTCGGAGCCACTTGCGATGCGCTGGTTCATGCGGATACTACTGGCACGCAAGATCTTCCGCTTGTAGCCGAACTCACGGTTGCCCATATTCTCGTTGTAGCCCGTCAAGGTGAGGTTGCCGAGGGTGTGCACGAGCCGGTCGTGAATTTCGTCGATATTGTCCGCGCCATGTAGCGCAGCTAGTTGCTCACGCCACTCCCGCGACAGCGTCTGCGGCATCACGTGTTCAATGCTGAGCTTGGCGTCGTCGACGATTTCCTTGCTACCAAAGAGTCTCTCGATCCACGTCAGCATGGTCTTACGATGAGCCGCGCGGCCAGTGACAAACAGCGGCGAGGTAAGAATCGCGGCGAGGAGCTGGTCGTCGGTCGCATAATGTTTGCGTCCTTCGGACAAGTACCGGTGCAGAGCCTCGTCGACCGGCAGAGAGGAGTCCAATTCCTGGACCGCCGCTGGAAATAGCCGATTGAGGCCTTGAGTGGCGCGTCCGACGAGGAAACGGCGCACGAGCAGCGATTCAATGCACAGAAAAGCCCGAGCAACCTGCTCAGAACTAGCTTCACCCTGGTCTCGAAGCACGAGCAAATGCAGTACCAGTGGAGCTGGTGTCGTTGAGTCCCATTCTGCAAGTCGTGCCAGTCGCTCGCGCACCGCAGGATCGGTTTCTTCACTAGGGTGGAGCATCAGGCGGTACAGCCCACCCAGCCGAGCGATGCGCTCCACCTCGGAGACAACGGCCGCTTCGTCTGTGAAGCGGTCAATACGGGCTTGTTGCCCTGTGAACGTCTGGGTCCGCTTGGCGATGGGCCTGCGGTGAACGAGGTCGAGCCAGAAAAGTGTTTCGATCTGATCATTACTGTCAAGCGCCTCTTCGAGGGGTCGCCAAAATTTGCGGTGGATTTCCTCACCGCGGTCAGGCATACGCATGAATAGATAGTTTCGGAGCAAGTCACCTTGGGTCAGCTGGAGACCAGTGTTGTTGAGTGACTGGAAAATTCGGTGCACATTGTCGCGCGGGTCTGTGCTGATAGATACAACCGACAATCCGCAAGTAACTGCGTCGTATATCTGGATTGCAGTCAACTGTTCGTCAATGGCAGAGAGGTCCGACAGACGCGCTCGGAAAAATCGATATGCACCGCCAACTGCGTCGTCTCCCCCGGCCGTGGGACTGGCGTCGATAACTGCCGAATACACGTGACGGTCAGCTTGAGTAGGCACAAGCTTGAGCCTGTACGGATCGTCTTCGTATTGGTTGGTAAGTAGCTGGTTATGGATTCGGTCGAAGACACGTTGCGACGCGGGCTCGTTCTCCCTGAGATGATCACGTATGGCTGCCAACAACAGCGTCACCGTGGTCAATCGTTGCTGACCATCGACCACGAGGTAGCGAGTGACACTGCCAGCTATGTTATCTGGCACTGGAGCGAGGACCAGCGAACCCATGAAGTGCGTAGCGAGGGGGTCGTCGGGACGATCCTCGACTAGCTGAAGGACATCGTTCCAAAGAACTTTAAAATTGTCCGGCCCCCACTGATATGGACGTTGATAGAGGGGCACCAGATACTGAGAGGTGCCTTCTAGGAGTTTCTGAACACTAACTTCTCGAGCTGCGACCACTTATGCACTTTACCTTTCCAAGGGGGGAGGACACATCACCGTATTCCAAAAATCGACTCCGCGCGGTCGACAGAAACTTTTCGCAATTCGCCATCGGCGCACATTGAGGCGGTCAGCAGCATTCCAAAACCGCGTCGATATGGCTTAAATCAATCCCCGATCCTGAATGAAAAGTTGGGTTCATTGCGGTTGTCCGAACATTGCAGATACGAATCCGCGTGAGAGCGCCCTACGACATACGGCCAAGAACATGCCCACCCGCCGACGTCTGCGAACTGTCCCTGCCCTTGTTTTACTACTGCCGGGTCATTGAGATACGCATCCGCTATCGCAAGGGCTTCGGCACAATCGACCTGACCGACCAACACTACAACAGGCAAAGATCCGACACTTTTGCTGGAAATCGTTCCGCATTCCTCACCAACGCCGGCCACACGCGGCGAACTGTTAGCTCCAAATGATGAGGATGGCGCGACCGTTGTCGTGATCGGATTACTGTCTGTGACATTCACAGTCCGCTGATCACCGTCGAAGGTAAAGGATCCACCTCGGCCCTTGCAGGACATCGAAGTAGCGGAAAGCGCAGTGCATTCCAATTCACCAACGGCAAGAGTGGCCCCGGTAGGCAGAACTGGACCCTCCAACATCCCGCCGGCCACGTTGATGGCCTTACGCGCGTGCTCTGAATCGATCGTGACCGAGTTGGCTGCTGCCACGATTCCTGTCGTCGGATCAGTTATCGGTGCGTCAGTGGCTGGAAGAGGGATTGTGCATGACAGATGCTCAGTCGATTGGGTATTCGGATTAAACCAACACCCCGCCTTACCCGAGTCCAACCGAAAAGCATGCTTGCCGTAGCCGAGGTAGTACTTATCCTGATTGACGGGCGATTGGGCCGTCACTGAGGTTGAGCCCACATCCACGGCTGCAGTACTTGTCGAGCTGTCCGGATCTACCGAACTGACATCTTCGCTGGCCGAGCAGCCTGCTGCCAATACCCCCGCGCATGCAACCGCGACTACAAATCGAACACTCATGCAGTTCCTCCCCATACGTCCGAGATCTCGGTCGACCTTCGCTGGAAGTGTACGCACCATACTCCGACAAAATGCTCACCGCCGAAGTCCGTTACCCCACTAAAACACGCCGAGATACGGTTCTAAGATCTTCATGTTCTTGTCTTCCCTGAGAACCTTCATCGTTTTCACCTCGAGCTGCCGGATTCGCTCTCTGGTGACGCCGTAGATCTTTCCGATCTCGTCCAGCGTCAGTGGTTCTTGTCCGCTGAGCCCAAACCGCAACCGTACGATTTCTGCCTGCCTATCGGGGAACTCAGCCAGCAAATCCTCCACCTGTTGGTGGAACACCTTGTGGTTTATCACTTCGTCTACGGATACCGCGAATTCATCCGCGATGTCCGTCTGATCTCCGTCAAGAGAATCCGTCAGGACATCCAAACTGAGGGTCCTACGGTCGTAGTCCTGCATTGCACGAATACTGGTCGGCGACTCGTCCAGCAATGCAGCGAGTTCGTCAATCGTCGGGCCGACACCGCGCTCAATCTCCAGACGCCGAGTTTCGCTCCGGATCCGATCGATCTTCTCCACCATGTGAACTGGTACGCGGATTGTTCGGGCCTGATCTGCAAGCGCCCGGGTGATCGCTTGCCTGATCCACCACGTGGCATAGGTGGAGAACTTATTTCCCGTCGTGAAGTCAAATTTCTCAACGGCTCTGATCAATCCCAGATTTCCCTCTTGCACGAGATCGAGGAAGTCGAGTCCGCGTCCGATGTAGCGGCGCGCGATCGACACTACGAGCCTGAGGTTGGAATTGATGAATAGCATCTTCGATCGATCACCATCTCGCTTCAGCCACATCATATCTCGACGCACCAAGGCCGGTAGTTTCTCGCCCTTTGCAGACAGCTCGTCCAAGATCGAGTCGACGTAAAGTCCCGTCTCGATGCGCTTCGCCAGATCAACTTCCTCTTCCGCATCGAGCAGTGAAAACTTGGCCGCCTGCGCCAAGTACACAGCAAGTGAATCCGCGGGTTCGACATCCGCGTCGACATCCAGATCTTCGACGACCGGTAGCTCTGAATCACTGGAAGTTGGAATCCGCAAGTGCTCAACAACGCGAGGTTTCGATAGTCGAGACCGAGTGTGTATCGGCTCCGGGGGCTCTCGGAATGGAACGCTTGCGGGACTAGCAGGATCAGAAACTTTGAAGAGACTGTCCGCGAAAACCGAAACACCGAGACTTACCAACAGCTTCGAAAGTTCCGCGAAGTCCGCGTTCGCAGATTCGTCGAATCTCACCGCATCGACATGTGCGTGCAGTGAGTCGATCTGCGTCAGATCGTCATCATCGACACCGACCACAACGGATCCCAGAAGGGCCACGTCACCAGCAATCAGTCGTACAGATCTGATTGCCGACAACAAGATCCGACGAGGATCCATCGCAAACGGGATATTAATCTGTCGTGCCAGACGTTCTCGTGTGATCCACAGATATCCGTCATGCAACAAAATCTGGCCGTCGAAGCCCTCATAACGCTTGAGTGTCGTCATCCTCAGCGCAGCACATCACCCTTGGACACGCGAGCCTGAACGCGTTCGACGATACGATCGGTCAGGCGTGTGTCGGACTTCCACCGCATCGCTGCTTTGTCGTAGTTCATTGCATGTTGAGCGACAACGTCTTTGAGCTGATCAACGCTGAGTGTCTTCAGTCGCGCACGCAGTCCCACCTCGCCCGAGACCTCGAAAACCTGGAACGGATCAAGCAGTGCCCGAGAGCGTTTCGGCTTCTTTGATGTGACTGATCGCGGAGTGGGTAAGGCCGACGAAGCACCTTGATCGGAGGTAAAGACCTCTGCCAACGCCTTGGCGAATCGCGGCGTGCGAGTCGCCTCTGCCGCCACAACCTGGACGAGGCGGGACAACGCGGCACCGACAGTCGGGTCCGATGCCCCTAACGCCACCAACGCGGACTCAGCGTCCGACGTAGCACGGCGAAGAATTAACTCACTCTGCGATACGACCTGTGATTCAACCTCTACCGCGCCCACCCGAGCCTCACCTTCGTCGTTGCCATGAAATCCTGCGTCAGTTCCCGTAATGCGGTGAACTGACCATCTGTACCGTACTTTTGCCGCAACGTTCCGAAATCTGCATATTCGGCGGCCGCTGCTATTTGGTTGGCCTCGGGAATAAGAGACGGGAACACCATGCCGATGTCTTTGCGACGGTTCAGGTCATCGACAGTATTTCGATGCACGGATGACGCCCTCCGATATTTTGTGACCACGATCCCCAGCTCGACAATCGATTTGCCCCAACGTTCGCCATGGCTTTTGACCCGTTCCTGGATAGGACCGATACCGTAGGTGGACATGACGTCTGGAATTGTCGGAATGATATAGGCATCTGCAGCGCGTAAACCATTGAGCGTGATCGTCTCAAGGTTCGGCGGGCAATCGATCAGTACGTAGTCGTAGTTGTCTACGACCGGTGTGAGCGCACGGAGCAGGATGTCGGTAGATTCATTTCCGATCCCGAGCGCCGCGGCAGCCACCTTCTCCTGCATACCGATCAACGCCAGCGACGAAGGTATGAGATCTACAGACATCACCTTCGTCAAGGGTGAAACACCGCGGAGGATCAACCTCGAAATGTCGTAGTCGGCGCCATTTGACGCGACTGCTGCGTCAAAAAGTGAAGCAATGGTGAGGTTCAGCGAATCGACTTCACCCCAACGACGCTCGCCTACCATCATGATCGTGAGGTTGGTCTGCGGATCGAGATCAATCAGCAACACACGTTGGCCAAATTCGCCGGACAGCATCTCCGCGAGCGCCGCAGTTGTTGTCGTCTTTCCGACCCCACCCTTGAGATTGATAGTCGCGACGACGTGCGTCACTTATGCCTCTCCCTCTAAACCCAGTGCAGACCGATAACTCGTACAGCCATCGCATATGCGATTCCGCTTACCAACAATCTAGCGTGAACATCCGACACGATCGAAATTTTTCGACTTAAAGCAACGCAGCCAACGTTTCCGCTGCGTCCTTTTCTCCCAGACGTACCATCGCTTCTGCTTCGACTGCGGCTGCGGCCTCCGTGGCAATCCCTAATGCGGCGGCTACCTCGACGCGGCTCATCGGCCGGTGCCCTCCTAATCCGTACCGGAGAATCATGACGCTAACGGCATCTGGAGTCAGGACCGAAAGACTAGTCAGCACAGCATCCAACTTCTCTGCGGATGGAGTGCGGGCAACGTCGTGCAATACCGCTCGCAACTCGTACGAGTGAGATTCACCAAGATCATAGTCGAGCTCCGAACAATCCGACTTCGAACTCAGTCGATTCGCCGTCTCCCGATACTGCGCGCTGCACTGCGCGTCGACAGAATTCTCCTCTGCCCTTGATCCACCCAGCCACCCCTGCAAAATCCCGGGAGCGACAGCCGAATCAACGGTAATGATGGTTGACGCGATTCCGGTCAATTGCTCGAGGAACGTCCCGTGTGCTCCGTTCTCCGGATCCTCAGACGTACCCTTCGCAAACAGAACCAGGAAGGAGGCATGTCTGCCGTCTGTCTTGGGGCGGATGATCCGCCCCATCCGCTGGATCATCTGACGACGACTTTTGCTGCCCGCCAGAATGATTCCGACGTCAGCCTCGGGAACATCAACGCCTTCGTCAAGCACCTTCGGGGCAACGAGCGCCTTCATCGCGCCGTTCCTGAAGGCAGCTAGCAGAATAGAACGATCAGTACGGGACAAGTCACTAGTATAAGGAGCCGCAAGCACTCCTTCTTCGAGAAGCACTTCTGCAGCAGCACGAGACGATTCCTTGGTCTCGGAGAAGAGAATACTGCGTCCGGAGCGGGACAGAACCGCACCCAAGTTTCGCACAGTGTCCAGCTTGCTTTCGGCTTCGGCAAGAAGCGCTCGGCGCTGCGAAAAGGCGCGGAGATAATTGCGGGCTGCCCACGTCGCACGCCCTGCCTCGCCCTCGCTCAACTGCTGCACTTCGCGCATGAATTCACCGAACGGCTCTGGCGTGCAACCATATTTTCCGATCAATGCACGTTGCTCGCGTTGAGCGGTTTCGTCGAGTTCGGAATACTTCGATTGCTCAACCTCAGATAGCGGAACCGCCACCAACATCACTCGCACGGGCGCCAAAATGCCGTCCTGGTGTCCGCGCTCGTAGTCGCAGCCTTGAATCACCGAGCCGAAGTATGGCAACAGGTGCTGTTCGACGCCATCATCAGTACGCTCGAATGTCGCTGTCAATCCCAGACGTTCAGAGTAGATGGGCTGCAAGAGTTGCGAAAATGTCAGCGCGCCATAGCGATGCACTTCGTCAGCAACCATCAAAGCCCGACCTGGTGGAATAGGTGCTTTCTTCTGGATTGCCGACTGAACTGTTGTGATCAGGACGTCGCACGTCTCGAAGGTTTCCGAATATCCGCCACCTCGACGACCGACCCGCGTCTTCGGCAAATTCTTCTGAAAAGCTCGAAACCACTGATCTAACAAGTCGATTCCCGGCACGACAACCAGAACCGACAAACCTTGCCGAACAGCCCACGCCGAAGCCGCAATCCCCAGGGTGGTCTTACCTGTTCCCGTCACTGCTTCGACAACGCCGCGACGATCAGCTGACCACCACTTGTCCAACGCTTCTCGCTGCCAGTCCCGGAGGTTGAGTTGATCCGATTCGACCTCGGGTGCCGCTGTCATGGCCGGGCCCATTCATCGCCATCGCTGCTGCTTTGCTTGCGCAGCAATCCCTCGCTGACAAGTTCAGCAAGAATTGCAGTCAATTGATCCGCAGGCAGGCGTGTGATCCGACGGCCCCTAGGAATCGTTATCGGACCCATCCAAGCAGCGGCGGTCAGGACCGCTTTCGCCGAGTTTCGATCCGCCGGCGGCAGAGCTGTTTCAGCTGATTCGCTCTCTCCTGGAAGTGCATAACGGTCGTTCACGAACTCGACCAAGCCCATCGAGACGAGGATCTCCAGAGCTTCGGAAATGGCATCGGGATCTGCACGCAGCCTCGATGCCAGCGTAGATAGATCGATGGGACCCGATTTAAGCTCGGAGACAATCAACGTCTGCATCAAGCGCGGAGCAATTGAAATATATTCGACGACAGATTCTTTCGCAGAGTCATCGACTGGATCTGAGCCGCCGGATCTCGCAGCTAGCTCGTACGTCAGATTGGGTCGCGTGCCTGATCGAATCAATCTGCCGTCATGTGTGAGTTTGCGCAATGCAGACCACACTTGCGGATGATTAAGGTTCCACGATGCTGCGAGTCCACGTGAGGACACAGGTTCACTTTCGACAATGGCCAAGATTCGGTCGAACAGATAGTCGTCCGGGCGAGGGATAGCGCTGTCCGGCATCACTTCCCACGCCGTTGATACCTCCAACTTTGAGGCTTGAGACGATGAAGGGTCGGCTAGATGAGTCTCCTCTTGCGGAATTTCTTCAACCACCACAACAGGTTCCACAACAGGCAGCGCTTCCACAACCGGCTCCACAAAGGGCAACGTATCCACAACGTCGTCGGCAATCGCGCCCGAAACGTCGGGGATATCAACAACCGTCACCGCGACCGGTGCAGCGACTGCCGGAACCGGGACATCAGCAGGAATCACATTGGCCAGCTCGGCCTCCGCAACGTCCTCGGCTAGTGATTCGTCATTAGGCATCTCAGGCGGAAACCACACGGCTGTAGCGGCTTTCGCCAGCGGCAAGGACGACACTGATCCCGGAGAAATTCCGCGGCGATCGAGCTCGGCCCACAGGCCGGACAGTGAGGCAACGGGGTCCATGTAATACTCGGACTCCCGAATTCGCCAGAACTCCCAGCCGCACCGCTTGAGTTCACGCTCGCGTTCCATGTCCGAGCGAACTTGGTCAGGTGTCGAATGCCAATGGTCACCATCACATTCGACTGCGAGCCGACCGGCAGAACCGGTAACTACCAGATCGATTCGTCTGCCGTTTACTTCTACCTGGCAGTTGACGTGGTACCCGCGCGCAACGATGTCGAGGAAGATTCGTTGCTCGAAAAGACTGTCGAATTCGCTGTGCTTACTGTCTCGAGTGACGTGCTCGGGCATAGGATCGGCCGGCGCCGACGATGTGCTCTGCATGTACGTCATCAATGAGTGACGAAGGTCAGTGGATTGCAGATTGTCCGACGTCACGGAATGGAACAGCCAGAGCTGATCTTGGGCTCGTGATGCCGCGACGTTGTACCGACGCTGGTACTCGTTCTTTGTCATGGCCATCACGCGTTTTTCAGGCCCGATCACCATAGACAGGAGGATTACGTGTCGCTCGTCGCCCTGGAAATCCGGGGGTGTTCCGATCCGAAGTCTGCGGTCCTCCCACTGGTCGACATCGAGCCGTTTGAGCAATTCGTTTTGAATGAGGTCGACCTGACGCTGCCCTTGCAGTACGACGACGCCGAAGGTCTTACCCGCGTACGCCGTATCGGACAGGCACGCCACGATGGCGTCGGCGATAGCGAGGGCCTCTGTTCGGTTGACCAACGCTGCGTTCTTGCCGGTGACAGCCCCGCCCGGAACGTAAGTGGTACGAAGCGGCGGAAGGCGGTCAGCGCCGTACTGTCGAACCGGGATCAACGGCGCGTCGCGGTAGAATTGATTGCTCGACCAGTTGATGATCTCGGGCATGCACCGGAAGTGTTCGCGCAGACGGACCACCTGGCCGAATCTGGTCCGAAGCATCGAGAACATACTCGATCTCGGGGTGAGGCTGCTCCGCAGATATACGGGCATGTCCGGTAGATACGTTTCCAACCGACCGAAAACGTCGTCGAGCGCGCCGGACGCTACTTCACTTGGCGCGCATTGTTTGTCGTCTCCGACCACAATGACCCGGGGTGCCAGCCACAGGAGGAAGAGGCTACTGAGATCTGCCTGGCTGGCTTCGTCGACGATAACGACGTCGAAGCTATTGGGCTCTGGCGGAATCGATGCAAGCACCTGTTGAAGTGGCATAACCCAGGCAGGTACCGCGCCCTGTGCCTTCTGCATCGCATCGCGCGCTGCGACACGGAAGGTCTCGGCGTACTTTCCGGTGCCCTTGCCGATATTGGCAACGTGATCGCGGTACGACTGCAGGGCTCCGACTTGTTCCGCGGTCATCCGTTCGAGGCAACCGATCCACGCTCGCTCTGCCGCGAGTTTAGCCGTCAGCTGGGAAATATCTGCCTCGGTGACGTCGAGTACATGCTCGAGTTCTTTGTCACGCCCAGGCTCATGCTGTTTCTGCACCCAGACTTGGGCACGCCTCCACGCCCATGCATCGTCGAGTTCATCGAGTCTGACGTTCCAACTCGAGTCGTCGGACGTTCCCCGAATCAACTGGGCCAGATTCGGTGCTTCTGATTCCAATTGCGCACTCAGCGTGTTGAGCTGAATCTCTTCGTCGCGCTCTCGACGAGCGATCTCCAACCCGGTCAACGCATGCGAGATACCGTCGATGTCGGCCGCGTCGATCGCTTCGATCAATGCCTGACTTTCAGGTGAAACCGCGCCTGCAAATGCTCCGGCAATGTCCACGCTGAGCTGCCGCATGTAAGTCTGAGCTTGCTCAGCTCGGTCAGTGTCAGCGACCGCACCGGCCGCAGCTGCTACTGCCTGCGCCTGCGCAAGCCCTCGGATAGGCGGCGCGCCTTGGCCTACGGCAACAAGCCTCTCTACGAGCGTCCGCACTTCGGCCACGCAGGCATTGACGGTTTGCACTTCACTCACAGTGCGATGCAAGTTGTTCACTTGCAAGGCGCGAGAACCCTTGGTAGTTACACTAACTCCGAGATCGGCAAGGATCGCTGCCGCTGACCGCACACAATCCAAGGCCCGCAGGTGTTCCGCAACGTATCGGACATTCTCGGTTGACGTTGCAGGTTGGCCGTCCACGGTGGGGACAGGGCCCAGCTCTTCGACGGCCTTTTGTTGGTCACTCTTGCGGAATCGTCCACGCCATTCCTGGCCGTTTTCCATCGCAACAGCAAGTTCGTTGAATACGACCGCAGCGCGCCGTCCATCGACCTCGGTTTCCACCACACGTACGCCGACATGCTGGTCAGCCTGCGCCGCGACGTGGAGGAGTTCTGGGATTTTGGCAGTCTTCGACCAC
Organism: Rhodococcus sp. 66b; assembly: GCF_002076325.1. NCBI lineage: Bacteria > Bacillati > Actinomycetota > Actinomycetes > Mycobacteriales > Nocardiaceae > Rhodococcus > Rhodococcus sp. 66b. Next base: position 28,334 of record NZ_MUZB01000014.1, on the reverse strand, counting down.
AAGTGGGCCGCGCTTCCGGACAGTATTCCGTCTGCAACACCCTGGTAGGCCGGATCCAACTCGCGTACTGCGGCTACTGCGAACTGAAGCCGTTTGCATCTATCACCGATCTCCGCCAACGTCGCCGGACTAGCACCGTCGAGGACTTGCAAAAGCTCCGCCGCAGCGGGATTCAAAGGAGCTGGAATGGTCGCGGCCGCCTCACAGGCACGCTGCAGGTCAGGCCACTGTGGAAGCCTGCCCTCGATCACTGGAAACATTTGATGTGCCCGCTGTGCGCGAACTGGGTTCGATTGCGACGCCAACGCCAGGAGTTGTCGAAACTGAGGAAGATCCAAGCTTGGCGCAGCCGACTGCAATGGCGCCGGAAGCCATTCATACCGCTGGCCGCAAGCGACGACATCACGCACTATCTCGGCTGCGGTCCCCAAATATCCCTGAGCAACAAAGGGATGCTTGAAAGTCTCCCGCTCGCGTAGGGCTCTGATCTCTTCCGTAATAACCGCCTTACGGCTGAGCGCCTGATTCCTCTTGTCGTTCAGACCGTCGACGACCTCTGCCGACGCCCTGTGATTGAATGATGCTTTGCGCGTTGCAATTTCAGCGACGCTTTTGTTCAGTTCGGTCGATCCGCCACGTCCGATGTCCGTGATGGAAACGCACAGCTCCTTCATTTCGTCGGGAAGCTTATCCCTCAATACTCGCAGTGCCTGCGACTTTTCACTGGTAACCAGCACGCGTTGCCCCTTGGCCAACAGTGCCGACACCAAGTTTGCGATGGTATGCGTCTTGCCAGTACCTGGTGGACCTTCGACCACCACTCCGCTGTCACCGATGAGTCTCTCGATGATGTCGCCCTGTTCCCGATTGGCAGGCAATGGGAACAGCGGATCTTCCGCGTAGGCAACGGTGGCGGCCGAACCCGTCCGTTCCAGCCATGCGATACGATCTTCCGGTTCGATCGGCGTGACTAGTTGCGCGAGACCCAACGGTATTGCAGTTCCATCATGTTCGGCTTCGGCAATCATCGCCTCGTAGTACTCGACCAGAGCGAAGGCGCCGCGCTTGCGAAGGACGAGCGCCGGTGCGGGAGTTAGCGCTCGGCCGGTTCGGGACGCCGATGCCGTATCGCCGACTTCAACAGTTGTTGTCAGCGCTCGCGCAGCCCATTCTTTCAAGAAGACAACAATATTGTCGGCTACTGGCGACGTGTAGTCGATCAAACTCTCCTGGAGAGACCGCGACCCGGTTCCGTCGAAAATATGGAGCCCGGTCAGTAGCTGCGTGTCCTCGAGCCTCGGTGCACTATCTGGCGAAAGCCGCACCAACAGGTCACCCGACGATTCATCTCGTTCGACGGTGGCCGACTGGCTGATGATGTGTGTCCTGATATCTTCGCCCGCCGCATTGGCCGACAGCTCGAGCAGACCTGATGCAAGTACCAGCTCGACAGACTCCGGCCGAGAAGTGAGTTCTTGAAGAACCTTTTGCAGATCCTGATACAAGAGCCAGAATGGTCGACGCTCCTGATCTAGTTTCGCCCACATCCGCCACTCTGCAAGCCATCGCTCAAATGTCACGTCGACACCTGACGACTCTTCCGAGAGTGTCGGCATCGATGCCGAATCCGCAATATTTCCTAGCACCCAGCCGCGCAGGCCAACGGGCACTGCAGGTGCGTCGTCCAGCGAGATCCGGCGCGCGCGGAGCAGAACTTCCCCACCCGATGCACTGTGCTCGATGGACATCGATAGAAAATTGCCACTGAGCCAGATGATGTTGTCATGCTGGCGAAGATTGCGCACAGGCTTGGTTCGAGCCTTGACCAGTTCACGTAGGAACTTCATCAATCGTTGAACGCGGTCTTTGAGCTGCGGATCGTCCTCCGGATTCGGCAACTGCTCGCCCCTCTCATTGTTCACAAGGGCACTGCAGCGCCACATCACACATAAGAGTAAAGAAGGAGTCGGACAAATTCTCGCGACCCCGCAATTCCGGCGTGCCTATTTCCGAAGGCCGAGCAGATCCCATCTGCTTTGTCCATGAGCAACCCGACTCAGCTCGATCGCGTGATGCCCCGTTCGGTCACGTCGCCGGTCATGCGCAACCCAATCGTCGGTCACCTTTCGGATGCCGGCTGCTACTTCGGTGGAATGCAGAATGAAGACGGCAGGTTCCGCGCCGGCGAGATCGACGAAGGCCCAAAACCTCGATCCGGTGTCGTCCAGCGTCAGATCCTCATCGCTCTTCTGGGCTTGCCACGTGCCGGCTGTGCGCGTCTTGACCCGAACGATGAACCGTCGTCCGCTTTTCGTGGACATCCACACAGCTGTTCGTCGCGAAGAATCCAGGCGCCCACACTCTGCACCGCGGGTACGCACCATCTGCAGGAACCACAGGACCCCACGATCTGACGTACTCAGTTGTTCGGCCGATGAAACGGTCCGGGTACCGGGTTTCGGCGTCGAGACCGCCCCAACTCTGCCGGCCGATGATGCACCTCTCATGGAACCAATCGATCGCCCTGACCCGTCATGCAATGTCCACAGTGTCCATCCGTCGACGCCCTGTGAACTGCCCGGGTCATATCGGTCGATCACTGCGCTGGCAGCAGCGGAGGGGTCCGTGAATCGTCGGCCTTCCAGATCGCCCTTGGTGATGTGGGTTTCACCAGAAACCGGATCGCAGACTGCCAGTGTGCGAAACCCTTCGCAGTCAAGCCACACTCGCCACTTTCGGCCGACTGCGGCAGAACCTGTCGGCAACCGTGTCGATGGCGGACTAGGTCGAGGAACCTGTTCCTTCGACTTTTCAGTAGGAACCATCACTGCAGGACGAGTCAGCACTGTTCTCGCAACCGGCCGCACATCAGATGGAGCCGCGACAGGCCGCACGCTCACCGGCAGAGTCGAAGCGTCGGCAGGACAGACATCGCCAGGTACTTGTGAGTCGTCTGAGTCGTCGACCAGGTGAGCTACCAACTCCCACAGCTGTGCCAGCCTCATCGTTGACAAATGAGAGAGAGGTGTTCCCTTCACGGCATTCGAAAGCTGTTTGGTTCCCGCATGAGCGGGGAGAGATTGCGCTAGTGATGCAAACGCTCGAAGCGTCTTCGTGCGATCGTCCTCGGAGCCAGGAGCCAATCCTCCGACCGCAAACCAGCACTCCCCGATCCAAGCCCACGTCACCCTCGGATCGTTGTCGAGAATATCGAGTTCGTCCGCCAGTTGGTTGTAAACGTCGTAGTCGCCTTCGTCCTCGTCCACGCCTGCAACAACAGACACAATTTCTTCCGCAGCAGCCAGTCCGTCAAGCGAATCCAGTGCTGCAAGGAACTTCTTGGCAGATGTGACTTCTCGTGATTCGTCACTGGTCGATTCATTACCTGCGCCCGATAGCAGGGCCGCCAGCTTTCTGAATTCCTCGCGCGAATCCGGAGCAAAAACAATAGCGTCCGGATGTTCGTCGGCGCTGTACGCGTCGATGGTCGCTGCGTCTTCGACCAACACACTGACCGAGCCGACTCCAGCCGGCTCTCCAGCCTCGAATAGGCACCCCACGACCTTCTCGAGGAGTACCCGTCTGGGCTCCAACGGTAGTCTGACATCCAACGCTGCCGGCGCATGTTCCCGTGTGAGCCACAAGTACGGACCATCGATAACGATCTGCCCGTTGAGCCCGTCGTACCGCCGCACTTATTCCTCCGCTAACAAATTCGCCAACTCACTGATGAATGTGCACACTTCGAGGCATGCAATGCACCTGTCCAGATAATCATTAGCACGACACCACGACAGGCTCGGGCTACGAACTACGCAACCGACGCCTTTCTGTGTCGTTAATTGTGCGGGTGCGTCCACATCCAACCCAAGTACTCAACTCAACGAGGTCTTCAATCGACGGCGGTGAAACCCTTCGCCCGATCTTTGTCGGCCGAGGTCCACAGCGTCGTCGACAGTTCGGCCTTCACCAGCGGGATAACCTCCCCCGCAAATCGGCGCAGAGTGTCCTTCTGCTGCTCGAAGTCGAGCACGTGATTGACCGACACCGATTGGAAATCGTGGCCGTAGCTCTGGTGGTAATCGAGGATCTTCTCGGCGACTCGCTCCGAAGACCCGACCAATGCCGGCCCACGGTCGACGGCTTCCTCGATGGTCCGGAAACTCGTCGACTTTCCGACAGCTTTGGGATCGTGCTTGCGTTTGTCGGCCTGCGCAACGGCGCCTTCGTAGATCGGACGGAACTCTTCGATGGCCTGCTCGGTGGTATCGGCGAGGAACAATCCACCCGAACCCGAGCCGACGTACGCCTTGGACGGGTCGTGCCCGTACGCCAGGTACTGCTCGCGGTAGTGGTCGATCAGCACTTTGTAGTTCTCACGAGGCTGGAAGGCGTTGGCGGTGACGATGGGGTCGCCCCACTTCGCCGCCAGTTCGACGGCCTCGAACGAGGTAGCCGATCCATGCCACATACGGAACGGGCCGTCGTAGGGACGCGGTAGCGTCGTCGCGTCCTCGAGCGATGGTCGGTGAGTTCCCACCCACTTGACGTTTTCCTCGCTGATCAGCAGTTTGAGGAGTTCGTAGTTCTCGGTGAGGTATTCGTACTGCTTGGCGATATCCAACCCGAGGAGCGGGTACTGAAGGACCTCGTTGCCCTTGCCGATCACGATCTCGAGGCGTCCCCGGCTCAGCTGATCGATGGTTCCGAAATCTTCGGCGACTCGAATCGGGTCGAGTAGCGACAGAACGGTGACACCCGTCGAGAGCAGGATTCTGTCTGTGGCCTGCGCAATTGCCCCCAAAACGACGGTTGGCGCCGACGAAAGAACCGGCCCGGCGTGGCGCTCACCCACCGAGAACGAATCGATACCTAGTTCTTCGGCGAGAACCGCCAGTTCGACGACGCGGTTGAGCCGATCTGACGGGGCAACTTCCTCGCCGGTCGCTGGATGGGGTGGGTTGAAAATGATGTCCAGAACCTGAAAACGCATGACCCGTCTTTCTCGATAACCGCACAGCGCGCCTGTCCCTCGGAGGCTAGTGCGCGGCGGCTCGACGGATCTGCCATCCGAGGACGCGCCCAACGCAACGAATTCGCGAAACACTCTATTCAGCAGCATTTTTCGCCTCAATGAGACCATTCAGTCGATAAAACTCTCACCGATCCGAAGTCGACCGAAAACATGCCGAACTCCCGCCAGGCAGGACCTGTGTCACCGACCAATCGAGCGCACGGTAAACATGAAGTACTAAGAGTGCGTTCCCTTATCGTTAAGAGGTACTAGTTATGAACGGTGCGGCAGCCATCGGTGATGGCATATTTCAGATTCCTGTCCCGATCACGGACAACCCGCTCGGGCACACGCTCGTCTACGCCATGGAATCCCCCGGCGGACTGATCTTGGTCGACGCTGGCTGGGGTGACGACAACGGCTGGCAGGGCCTCAACGCGGGGCTCGCCGAGATCGGGCATTCGGTGACCGACATCGAGGGCGTCGTGGTCACGCACTTCCATCCGGACCACACCGGACTGTGCGGACGGGTCCGCGAGGCGTCCGGCGCCTGGATCGCCATGCATGAGGACGACCACTACCTGTTCGATCAGATGTCGACTGCGCGTAACGACGAGTGGATGGCATATCAGCTCGAGAACATGGAACGCGCTGGAGCGCCGAAAGCCGACCGTGATGCATTCAAATTGACGGCCGCGGGCGAGTCTCCCGTGGGCCCCGAGTCGGCCCCCGACCGCCTTCTCGCGGACGACGAGATCATCGCACTCACCGGCCGCGGCCTCCGCGTTGTCTACACCCCCGGCCACACGCCTGGGCATGTCTGCTTCTACCTCGACGACGCCGACATCATGTTCACCGGCGATCACGTCCTGCAGAAGACGACACCACACGTCGGAAACTTCGTGTACCCACTCGACGAGCGGGACGCCCTCGCCGATTTCCTCGACTCACTCGCACGGGTGCAGAACATGAACATCACCCGCGGTCTCGGCGCTCACGGCATTCCGATCGACGACGTCGGAGGTCGCGCCGGCGAGCTGATCGAGCATCACCAGGAGCGACTCGATCACCTGCTCCAGGAGTTCGCCGACGACAAGCTCACGGTGTGGGACGTCGCGGCAAAGATGAAGTGGTACAAGCCGTGGGCCGAGATCTCCCCGATGGGAAAGACGATGGCGTTGTCCGAAGGTGCAGCTCACCTTCGCCATCTGGTTGCCCGAGAGCAGGTCTCTCAGGTTCCCGGCTCCGAGCCCGCGCTCTTCGCTCGCTCCGTCTGAAAGATCAGGGCCGACAAGCACTCCGCTCGTCGGCCCTGATCTCTATTCCGCTTCGGCCTGATCGACTATTCGGGTCGACGCCGATCGCGGGACCACCACCACCGGAACCGGTGAGTACCGCACGATCTTCGCTGCCCGACTGCCGAGGAAGACCCGGGCCAGTGGACCTGCCTTGCTCGAGCCGACTGTCAGAACGTCACCTCGATCCCACTCGACGCCCTCGAGCGCCTCGGCCCAGTTACGACCATGGCTGATAACCGATTCCATGACGTCGGGTATTTCGGGCAGTGCACGCACCCGCTCGAAGGCAGCGTTGGTCTCGCGCTCGACCACCTCGGCCCACTCGGAGATGACCGGTGAATCCCCCTCGGTCCCGAGCGTTGTCGTGTACTGCGTGTTCGCACGAACTGCAAACGCCGCCAATCTGAGTCCGGCATCGACACGCGCAGCCACGGTCGCGGCGGCGAGCACCAGATCGTCTTGATCGGGTGTGCCCGAGTACGCGGCAGTGACGCGGCGGACCACCTCACCGGGCTTGGTTCGAAATCCCCTCGGCGCCAGCGCGACCGGAACGTCGGAGCTGTGCAGCAAGCGTGAGGTGACACTGCCGAGAGCGACGTGACCGAACACCCCGGCTGTGGACGAATCCAGGACGATCATCTTGGCTTCGTGCTCGTGAACGAGATCGAGCAGGCCACTCGACGTCGACTGAGCCTCATGTACGACATAGGTCACGTCGACGTCGGAGGGCATGTCTGCCCGCGCTTTCGCCAGCGCCGCTTCGGCTTCGGCTCGCAACTGCTGGTGGTATTCGGCGTCGACACGCGCCATTCCGGGCGGTGGCGGCGAGGGAATCACCGCGCAGATCACCAGCGGTTCACCGGACGAGCGCGCCAACAGCGTTGCCAGATGGACGGTTCCGGAACTGTCACCGTCGGGTGCGTATCCCGCGAGCAGCGTCATGACTCGGACTCCGATCCCAATTCGGCGCGGTTCTTCGCACCGAGGCGCGAGTGCTTCATACCGTAGGCGAAGTACCAGATGATCGCGACGGTCACCCAGATGAGGAACACGTAGATCGTGACGGTTCGGAGGTCCTTGATGATCCACAGGCAGCCCAGGATCGAGAGGATCGGCGTCACCGGATAGCCGGGAACTTTGAAGCTGCGCGGCAGGTCCGGGTCACTGCGCCGCAGGATGATGACCCCGATCGAGACCACAAGGAAGGCCACCAGGGTTCCGATACTGGTCATTTCGGCGAGGAAGTTGATGGGAATGAAACCGGCCAGAATGCTGATGACGACGCAGACGATGATGGTGTTGGGCACCGGCGTCAGAGTCCGCGGGTTCACCTTGTGGAAGATCGACGGAATCATGCCGTCTCGTGACATCGCGAACAGAATGCGGGTCTGACCGTATATGACCACGAGCGTGACGCTGCAGATCGAGATCACCGCACCGGCGGCCAAAAGTGTTCCCGGCCAGGTAGATCCGGTCACCTGTTCGAGGATGGCGGACAGTCCGGCTTCCTGACCTTCGAACGATGCGGAATCCTGTGCACCGATCGCCACGGCGACAACGGCGATGTAGATCGCGGTGACAGACACGAGCGCAATAAGGATCGCGAGAGGGAGATTGCGACGAGGGTTCTTCACTTCTTCGCCGGCGGTGGACACAGCGTCGAGGCCGATGTACGAGAAGAAGATGATTCCGGCGGCGGACATGACGCCACTGAATCCGAACGGTGCGAAGTCGGCGAAGTGATTGCTGTTCCATCCGGCGATGCCGACCACGATGAAGAGCAGCAGAATTGCGAGTTTGATCGAGACCATGATGGCGTTGGCCTTGGCCGATTCACTGGCGCCGCGGATGAGCAGAACACCGCACAGGCACACCAGGATCACTGCGGGCAGATTGATGATGCCGCCCTGCTCCGGCGCTTGTGACAGCGCGTCGGGGATCTGGAACCCGAAGAGGTTGCCAAGTAGCTGGTTCAAGTATTGCGACCATCCGACGGACACCGCCGCGGCCGAGACTCCGTACTCGAGAAGCAGACACGCGCCGACGGCCATGGCCGGAAGCTCTCCGAGCGTCGCGTAAGCGTAGGAATACGACGAGCCCGACGCCGGGACAGCTCCGGCCAACTCCGCGTAACAGATCGCCGTGAGTCCCGCGACGATACCGGCAACAACGAAGGAGATGATCACTGCCGGACCGGCGACCGGGACCGCCTGCGAGAGGACGAAGAAAATACCGGTGCCGATCGTGGCGCCGATGCCGAACATGGACAACTGCGCCAAACCGATACTGCGGGTCAGCTCACCGCCGTTGGTATCTGCGCCGGTCTCCTGGTCTATCTGCAAAGCCGGCTTGCGCCGAAGTACGTGTTTGACGAGAGTAGCCATCGACGCTCCTCTAGAGTGCCTGGTAGGAAACTGTTGTATCCTCATACTGCACGCAAGTGTCCTGCGACACAACAGTTGGAGCAAAGTTGTACAGCTCACGCCAACCGTCCGGTCTGGAAAGCCCGGATCGTGAACCGCCTTCGGAGAAAACGGGGAGATCATGACCGGACCGACCATCACCGTCGACCTGCGTCGTATCGAACAGAATGCGCGTGTCCTCGTCGAGGCGTCCAGCGCTCACGGTATATCGGTGGCCGGTGTCAGCAAATCTACGTGCGGATCCCCCAAAGTGGCACGAGCAATGGTCCGCGGCGGCGTCACGCAGATCGCCGACTCCCGCCTGGACAACCTGGCCCGCATTCGCCGCGACGGCATCACCGTTCCCCTGATGCTGATCCGCGCACCGTCGCTCAACGAGATCGACGACACGATCCGCTACGCGGACATCAGCCTCAACTCCGAGTTGACGACGATTGCTGCGCTGGGCAGAGCAGCACAAACGCGAGGCGTAGTCCACGACATCGTGCTGATGATCGACCTCGGAGATCTCCGCGAAGGAATCCTGCCGGCGGAGGCGTTGGACGTAGTCGCTGAAATCCTTCCCATCGAGGGCATCAGACTGATCGGAATCGGCGCGAATCTCGCGTGCGTCGGTGGCATCCAACCGACCGTCGACAACCTGTCGAATCTGGTCTACCTAGCCGACGAAATCACGAAGCGGTTCTCGATCGAACTGCCGATCGTTTCCGGCGGCAATACGTTCTCGCTGCCACTACTCGAGACGGGCACGATGCCCGAGGGGATCAACCATCTGCGTTTGGGCGCCAGCATCGTTTTGGCCGAATCACCTACTCCCCCCGGACTGTACGAACTGCTGAACAACGATGCCTTCACTCTCACCGCGGACATCATCGAGGCCAAGGTCAAGCCGTCGCGGCCGTATGGAGTCTCAGGGGAAGACGCATTCGGCCGACGCCCCGTCTTCGACAACGAGGACAAGCCGAGCCGACGCCTGATCTTGTCCATCGGCCGCGAAGACATCTCGCCGGAAGGCTTGACCCCGATCGATCCGCGCCTGAAGGTGATCAGCGCCAGTAGCGATCACCTCCTCGTCGACGCCGGAGAAACAGGCGACGAATACCGACTGGGTGGCACCGTCGACTTCACGATCGATTACGGCGCGCTCTTGATGGCGATGACATCGCCCTACGTCGAAAAGCGCTACGTCCTGGGCACCGAACCGATCGATGCCAATGCGAGCGTCGAATTGATCGACCTCGAAACTAGCGGGCTGGCAAGCCATCTCCTCGATCACGGTCTGCGCGAGGACATGTCCGGAATCGGTTTCAGCTGCATTCAAGGAGAGAACGCCGCCGCGGATCTCACGACGTTGCCGCTGTGGCTCACTGCCGAGGCCTGGCAGAACACCAAAATTCCGATCGCCACCGAACCCGGAACCGATTTGGGTGCAATTATTTTCGCCTCCCACGGCGATATCGAACAATTGCTGTCGTCGGCGGTGGATCTGCACGGCCCCAGCTTGGAGAACACCGTCTTGGTGGGCGTCAAGAACGCCACGGTCGATCACAAGCGTGCACTCGACGAGTACGGGGTATTGCTGGTGACGATCGACGAGATCGATCGCCGTGGCATGGCGGCCTTGATGCCTCGCGTCCTCGCCGCGGCGGGTCAGGGTGTGAACGGCGTCCACGTCCACTTCGACCTGGACATCATCGACGGGCGTGTTCTCGGCGTCGACGACACGACGCATCTGGGCGGCCTCACATTCCGAGAAGCGCACCTCGCCGCCGAATTCATCAGCGAGACCGGCCTGACGAGATCGATTTCGATCGGCAGCGTTGCGGGAGCGGATTCCGATCCTCTCGGCCGTCAGGCGACCTTCGTCGACGGACTGGTTGCATCGCTGCTCGGGCGCAAGGTGGTCAAAGCCTGACGTTGTCGGCAGCCCTTGCGAGAATCGTTCGATGATCACGCGGAGCTCCGGTCAGCACGTATTCATCGCACTCGGCACGCCGTGGCTCGATGCCATGGTCGCGTTTCTCGAACCCCGTGCCCGTGTCGATCCCTGGATCATGCGCGGAAAGATGGCCATCGCCGACCTGCTGATCACTGTTCTCGACACCACTCCTCGCACGCTGCTCTGCATCGAGACCGTGGCTGCGCCCTTCGACGGCACGTCGCGGATGGAAGTCGATGAACGCCCGTACGAACTCCACGGTTTGCCCACCGTTCCAGAACTCGAACAACGATGGTCCATCACGTTTCCCACGGATCCTGGGCCGGTCGACGACGCACTGGCCGACCGGATTCTCACGGCCGGCCAGTCACACTATGCGCACTACTTCGGCGACATCGACACGCTGGATCCGACGTCCACGGCTGCCCACGCCCGAACGTTGATGAACGAGCGGGGCAACTGCACAGGTTGCAGCTCACCGATGCCGTTGCGAAAGTTCAACAGCGGCGATCGCCTTCACTTTCATTCCGCATCACGGATCTTCAGGCAGGCTGAACCTGGTGACGACTACCCAGCCGTCCTGTGCCGCAAATGCACCGGAAGGATGGCCACGTCCGGGCACACCAACTTCATCGACTACATGCTGGCGAAAAATCCACCGTGTCCGCACTGCTGTGCACACAGAACCGCTCGGTGTTCCCCGGGGGATGCCGGTCCATCCATTCGATCACCTACCGTGGCTCGCCGGAACAGGCTGCGTCGTGGGACCGGACACCCCGGAATGGACGTGCCGAGCATGCAATCACTCATGGGGACAGATGTTCCCGCCGGATCACCCGCAGCAGGACTGATCAGTTCGCGGCAAAGCCGGGAAGCCGGTCGATGTCTGCAACGATCGAGAACTCGGATGCATCGCCCTTGATGATGCGGCTCTGCTCACCGTGGACGTCGACGGGAACGTCACCGGCCAACGTCACGCGATGCACGCTGCGCGCCTGTGTCCCGTAATCGGAAATCCCGTAATGCTGGGTTGCCTGGTTGTCCCAGATCGCCAGATCACCGGGAGCCCATGACCACCGAACGGTGTTTTCCAACTTGATGATTCGTGCCTGCAGAAGCTGGTAGAGAGCAACCGACTCCGACGGCTTCAGTCCGACGAACTCCTTGACGAAGTGACCGAGAAGCAGAGTCTTCTCCCCTGTCGCAGGATGGACCCGAACCACCGGATGCTCCGTCTCGTAGATTTCGCGAGTGAATTCGGCGTAGTAGGCCTGGCGCTGCGCGTCTACCGGGTTCGCCTGATCGACAACCTCGGCATAGTCGTAGGCATTGGTGTGAACGGCCCGCAAATTCTCGACCAAGACCTTGAGCGAAGGCGGCAGTTGGTCGTACGCAGCGGTCGTCGACGCCCACGTCGTCGCTCCGCCGTACTCGGGAATGGTCGTCGCTCGCAGAATCGAGGCTTTCGGAATGCGGTCGACAAACGTCACGTCCGTGTGCCAACTGTTGGCGGCTCGGTCGAGCACCAACAGCTTGTCGCCCCTGGACTTCACCGTCGGATGCGGGGTGGTCTGGGTGCCGAGGGTTCCGGCGAATTCGTACTGCGACGTGTCGTCGAGATGATGCTGCCCACGGAAGAACACAACCTTGTGCGCTGCCAGCGCATAGTTGATCGCGTAGGCGGTCTCTTCGGACAAGTCCCCGGAGAGATGGACGCCGTCGATGCGGGCGCCGATCAGTTCGCCTACTTTGTGGACGGTGATTCCGCCGGCAGCGTAGATCTGCTCCGGGGTCTGGGTGACACGTTCGAGTTCGGTGACGGACATGGCGATCTCCTGTGAGTCGGTCAAGCCTACGGGCGCGGCAGTCGTCATGGCGCTGCCTACTGTGAACACTCAATCATTTACGCTGCGGGCTCGAATACGGTTGAACTCGAGGTGATCTCAAAGTTCGCCGCTCCCTCGCCGGAGAATATTGCCGCTCACTGGGACGAGGCCGTCGTCGTTGTCGTCATGAGCTGTAGCGTGCGATCTGCCGCACCCACGTCTACGGAGGACAGCATGCAACCCGAGGGCCCTGCCGAACAGATTCGTTCAACGCTCGCTCGCATCGCGCACCTTGCCGATACCGGCTCGGTCGAGGATTACGTGGAGCAGTTCACCCGCAAGGCCGAATGGAACATGCCGGCCAATCCCGATCGCGGTATCCCCGCACAGGTACGACGTGGCCGTGAAGAAATTGCTGCTGGAGTTCGCGAGCGTCGCGCGGCCGGCATTCAAGGTCCGGGCACATTCACACGCCACGTCACCACGGCGATCGCCGTGGACGTGACCTCGGAAACTACAGCCCGCGCGAATGCGGTGTGGGCGTTCTACGTCGACACGACCACAACTCCCAAGCTCAGTGGCGTCGGGAGCTACGCCGACGAGTTCGAACTCGAAGACGGGCGGTGGCAACTGTCGCGACGAGTGATCTCGCGCGGCTGACGTTCAGTCTTCTTCGCCGGTGATCAACTCACACCAGTCTTCGACCTGATCGATCCCCTCTTCCGTCCATTCCGGGCTCATGTCTTCCAGTGCATCGAAGACCACCTCGCAGGTCAGCATCTCCGGTGAACCCTCCGACCCCGCCGTCTCGGCGCCTTCAGCAGAAGCTGTGGCAACTGGGCCGGCGGCCAGCGCAACAGCCATCGCGCCTGTTCCGACCATCGCTTTCACACGCATCGGTTCTCCTCCTTCACTCTCGCTTCGGTCCTCGGGGTACCCGACTCGCCCCGCCCTACCCATCGCCGTCACTCATGTCCGACTTTCGGCGCCGACGGCATAGACTGAGCTCGTCGCCACCACGCTCTCGCAGCGTCGGGGGCGACAGATACACAGCTGGATCAGAATCGGAAGGCATCCCATTACAGAATCTCCCGCTCCGCACGACATCTACTTCGTACCCCCGGAGCAGGACAGCCCCAATCCCGTGGAACCGGCGTCGGCCGCGTCACGCGCACGGATGGGCGAGCTACCCGAGACCGTCCGATTCAAGAATCGTTTTGCCCTCGCGATCACGACCACCACGCCGCTCGAAGCGATGGTCGAAGATCTCCTCTTCATCCGCGACATCCTCGACGCCGCAGGAATCGAGTATCTACTCGTCCGCGGAAACGACGAGCGCCCCGTGATCGCGGTGAGCTGGACCGAGCGCAAAAACCTGCGGCAGGCACTTGTCGAGGGATGCGCCAACGCACCCTTCTATTCCAAAACCGTCGACGCGAAGAAGAGCCCCGCGCTCCTTGTCGCGGACGGTGCCCTGTCGAAAACCAACAAGTCACGGATCTTCCGCTTGTTCCGTCCGCGGGTTCACGTCGCAAGCGGCATGAACTACGGCGCCAACATCGGAGTTCAAATCGAATTGTGGTCGATTTCCGACGAAGAAATCGTCCTACCCGTCGAGAACTCACTGACACGACGAACCGTCCTCCCCGAAGAAGCTGTCCGAGGAACCGTCGAGCGATTCGGCCGGATCTGGCCGACTATCGAGAACATGTTCGCCGATCATGCCTCCGATATCAGCTTCGATATCGATCTGGTCTTTTCCTGGGTCGACGGCTCTTCCAAGGAGTTTCAGGCTCAGCGCGCCAAGCGCATGCAGAACTACATCGTCGGAGAGGGCGACGAATCAGAAGCGCGCTTCCGTCAGATCGACGAGCTCAAATACGCGCTTCGATCCATCCACATGTACGCGCCGTGGATCCGGCGGATCTTCGTCGCAACCGATTCCGATCGTCCGGACTGGCTTGCCGACGATCCGCGAGTCACGTTCATGCCCAGCGAAAAATTCTTCGCCGATCCAAGTGTGTTGCCTACCCATAATTCTCAAGCTGTCGAGTGCCAGCTGCACCATATTCCGGGTCTGGCAGAGCATTTCCTCTACTCCAATGACGACATGTTCTTCGGTCGCCCCGTTGGCCCGGACATGTTCTTCTCCCCCGGTGGGATCAGCATGTTCATCGAGGCCGACACCAGAATCGGATTGGGACACAACGACAACGACCGCAGCGGGTTCGAGAATGCGGCTCGCGTCAACCGCCGGCTACTCCAGGACCGCTTCGGTCTGATGACCACCAGGCATCTGGAGCACGCAGCGACGCCACTACGCAAAAGCGTGATGGCCGAGATGGAACGCGAGTTCGCCGAAGACTTCGCCGCAACTGCAGCAAGCACCTTCCGCGCGAGTTCCAATATCTCGGTGACCAATTCGCTGTATCACTACTACACACTGATGAGTGGACGGTCGGTGGTACAGAAGTCCGCAGCCGTCAAGTACGTCGATACGACGGTCAAAGCCGGTTTGCGCGACATGGACTCACTGCTCGCCAAGCGCTCCATGGACTTCTTCTGCCTCAACGACGGCAGCGCTCCGGAGATCGATCTGGAACTTCGCACACGCAAGATCACGGAGTTTCTGGAGAGCTATTACCCCATCCCGGCGCCCTGGGAAGCCTAGACAAAACAAGGGCCCAGCCGATTTCGGCTGGGCCCTTGCTACTTCGGTCGATCAGCGTGCTGTCGCACGCTCCCGCTGCACCGGGATGGGCAGTCCGAGATTGTCACGCAACGTCGTTCCTTCGTAGTCACTGCGGAGAACACCTCGATCCTGCAGCAGCGGCACCACGTCGTCGACGAACTCGTCGAGGCCGGTCGGCACGAGGTGCGACCCGAGGATGAATCCGTCCGAACCGTCGTTGCTGACAAACGAATCTATTTTCTCGGCAACCTGCTGCGGTGTACCGACGATCGGTCCACGCTCGAACTGATCGATCACCACTTCGCGCAGATTCAACTTCTTGCTCTCGGCTACCGCGCGCAGTTTTGCGACGGTCGCGAAACGATCTTGGTGAATGAAGGCGCGGCCCTGGATGATCGGCGGAGCCTCGGGATCCGGAGCGATATCGGGTAGTGGTCCTTCGGGGTCGTACTTCGACAGATCGAGATTCCAGATCTGTTCGAGCAGAACCAAAGCGGTCTGGCCGGTGACCTGCTGGTCGCGAATCTCTCGGTACTTCTCGATCGCATCTGCCTCCGAGGTGCCGAGAACAAAACTCGCCGACGGCAGGATCTTGATGTCACCCGGGTCACGTCCGGCCGCGACGGCACGTGCTTTGATATCGCGATAGAAATCGGCCGCCTCGGGCAACTGACCGTACGGTGAGAAGATCGCGTCGGCATTGCCGGCAGCAAAATCGCGCCCCTGCGGCGACACCCCGGCCTGCAGAATAACCGGGCGCCCTTGCGGGCTACGCGGCACTGTGAATCGGCCGTTCACGTCGAAATGCGATCCATGAAAAGCGAATTCACCGGCATCCGGTCGCGCGAGAAAGCGCCCTGATGCCTTGTCGGCCACGATGTCGTCGCTTCGCCACGAATCCCACAGTTCACGCACCAGCGCTACGGTCTCCTCCGCACGCTCGTATCGTTGCGCGCGGTCGAGGTATCCGCCGCGGCGAAAGTTCTGGCCGGTGAATGCGTCGAACGAGGTGACGACGTTCCAGGCGGCACGCCCTCCGGACAACTGATCCAGCGTCGCGAATTGGCGGGCCAGTTCGTACGGCTCGTTGAACGTGGCATTGATAGTGCCGGCCAATCCGAGGTGTTCGGTTACCGCCGCCAACGATGCAAGGACCGTGAAGGTGTCCGGCCTACCGATGATGTCTTGGTCGAAAATCTGTCCCGCACGCTCACGAAGGGCGAGGCCTTCGGCGAGGAAGAAGAAGTCGAACTTCCCACGCTCGGCGGTTCGAGCGGTGTGCTCGAAAGAATCGAACTCTATCTGGCTGCCCGCCTGCGGATCCCACCATGCAGTGTGATGGTTGACGCCGCCGAGGTAGGCACCCAGGATGACCTGCTTACGCTTCTGAGAACTCATGAAAATCTATTCCTCGTCTGTCAGGCGGCCGGAGTGCCGGCGGCGTAGCGGTTGGGAACGTCGATGGGTAGACCAAGGAGTCCGCGAAGATTCGTCTGCGGATATTCGGTGCGGAATACGCTGCGTCGCTGCAGTTCAGGCACCAGCTCACCTGCGATGGCGTCGAGGTCGTCCACGAGGACGCCCGGCCGCAACCGGAAGCCTTCGATTCCCAACTGCTGCCACCGGAGCAGGAGATCCGCCAACTCCGCAGCAGAGCCGGTGAAGGTCAGCGCGTCCGAACGGTATTCGGCGCCGGCCTGCGCGTCGAGGCGAGCGAGCCGTTCCTTTCCGGTTTCTTCCGGCGCATCGAAGAAGACGACGATGTCGGTGAAGACCCGAAGAGGTTCGCCGGTGCGCTGCACGTGTTCTTCGGCGGCTCGCACTTCACCCAGGATTGCCGTGACCTGCTCGTCGTCGAACGGCGTCACGAACACCAGATCGGCCGTCCGCGCCGCCAGCTCGTACGCGACCCGCTGATGTGCCAACGCGGTAACGACGGGATGCCCCTGCGGCGGGCGCGGAGTCACCGACGGTCCACGGACCGAGAGGTACTTTCCCTCGAAGTCGATGTAGTGCAACTTGTCTCGGTCGATGAACCGGCGCTGCTCCACATCGCGGATCTCGGCGCCGTCCTCCCAGCTGTCCCAGAGTCGCCGGATTACGTCAGCCGCCTCCGCAGCTTCGTCGAACAGGTCGCGCACGAAGTCCGGGAGGACGCCTGAAACGATCGACTGACGGTCGGCATCGGTGAGCGCTGGGATGTCGCGACGCCCGAACTGTGCTGCCTCGGATTCCGACGCCGAAACCTTCACCTGCCATCCGGCGCGACCGCGCGAGGTGTAATCCAGCGTGGCAACGGCTTTGGACACGTGAAACGGCTCGGTGTGAATGGTGGTGATGGTCGGGATCAAGCCGATGTTGCTCGTGATCGGTGCCAGTCGGGCGGCCACGAGATGTGCGTCGAGCCGAGCGCGCACCCGATCAACCGCGTCGTCGACGGGCTCGAGTGGGTTGGCCGGCACCGAGAGACTGTCCTCGATGGTGACGAAATCGAGCAGACCACGCTCGGCGGTCGTCACCACGTCAGTCCAATACGACGCGCTGAACAGCTCACTCGGGCGCGAGTGTGGCTCTCGCCAGGCTGCAGGGTGCCAACCGGCACCGTCCAGCGCTACGGCGAGATGCAACGGAGCAAGATGAGAAGAGGGGGTGGAGGTCATCGGCGCATACTCCTGTTCGAGAACTACTCGGGAGCGCACAGTGCCGACCGCAGAAACCGTCAGCACCCGACTGACGGTTCTCGTGGCGACTGCCGCTTGCGACACGCACCGCGCGTATCGCCAGGTGTGATTCCGGGGCACCCCATCGGCATGAAGGGTTGCCGTCCAGCTAGCCGGTCCTTGTTGCTGGAGCTCTGCACCTACCTCGACGGTAGTGAGTACGCGACAGCCCGGCAATCACCCCGAACTGCGCCGGGGTGCCGGAAACCGCCTGCCACCTCAGATGATCGAGCGTGCCGCCTTTTCGCTCTCGAGGATTCGAATACCGGCAGCGCTGAGCCTCCGGGCTCCCTCGGCCGCGTCGACAGGCTCACCGACCGTCACGTGCGCGCCGAGTGGAACGACCGAATGAACAATTGTCTCGTCGTAGACGTGCACCAGGTTGCACCCCTGAGCCCCGTCACGACCACGCTGACCACCGACTTCCACGTTCAAGTCCTGGGTGTAACACGTCGACGACGCCACGGACACCGGAATGCCGGCGAACGTCGCCGTCGTCGAATAGTGCAGATGCCCAGCAAGAATCGCCCGGACGTCGCTGCCACGCAAGACGTCTGCCAACCGGGACTGATCGCGCAACTCCACCAGAACCGCGAGATCCTGAATGCACGGAACCGGCGGATGATGCAGCGCCAGAATTGTTCCGTCGGGCGCGGGCACCGCCAATTCTGTGCGTAGCCAATCCAATTGACGATCCGAGATCTCACCGTAGTGATGACCGGGAACCGACGAATCCAGGGTGATCACCCGCAGTCCGTCAAGGTCGTAGACGTTGTCGACGGGATGATCGGTGGCGTCCTCGCCCAACAGCAGAGACCTGAAAGTAGAGCGGTCGTCGTGGTTGCCCATCGCCCAGATGACCTGCGCATCGATCTCGGCCGCCACGGGTTCCACGATGGCTTTCAATTCCGCGTATGCGTCGGGGTGTCCCTGGTCGGTCAGGTCGCCGGTGAATATCAGTGCATCCGGGCGTGCGCCCGAGGCCACGATCCCGCTGAGCACTTCCCGCAATCTCGTCGACGCATCCACGGCGTCGTACAACTCCCCCTGAGCCACCAGATGCGTGTCACTGAGGTGCACCAGGAAATGCTTCGGACGCGGGTACTCGGCATTCCGAACGCTCATCGGTCTCTCGCTTCCGCTTGCCGACGCTTAGGCGCCGGTGCGGCACCTACTGATCGTCGAGACTAGTCAACCGACCAACAGTGACTGATCGGGGCACGCCCGACGAACACGAAGCGAACTCCCGCGGCGACCCTCGGGATCGAGTAGTTGAAGCTGCGAGTAGTGTGTGGACAGTGTTGTTCCTGACCAGTCGGCGTTACGTCGACCTTCGCCTGCAGGCGAGCGCAATGTGTACGCGCTCGCTCTGACCTGACGCGTACCAGGAAACATTTCTTCGAATCTGCCCGGCCTCTGGTGCCGCGCTGCGTTTCGCTCCCTTGATTTTCGAAAGGCATAGTCATGCCCAGCTCCACCTCCACCGGCGTGCCGGAAAAGTCCACGTCCCGTTTTCCGTCCTGGGCGACGGCATTCGGACCGCAGATCGTCGCCGGTCTCGTACTCGGCGTCATCATCGGTCTCGTCGCCCGGGCAATGCCTGATGCAGCCGACGGCAACGTCAACTGGTTGGTCGGCACCGTGCAGACCATCGGTTCGAGTTACGTCAAGCTGCTCACCGTTGCGGTGATCCCGCTGGTGTTCACCGCCATTGTCAGCTCCATCGCCAACCTGCGCCAGGTCGCCAATGCAGCTCGCCTGGCCGTGCAGACCTTGCTCTGGTTCGCGATCACCGCTTTCATTGCTGTGATCATCGGCATCGTCGTCGGCCTGATCACTGATCCCGGTTCACGGACCGACGTCGCCGCCGAAGCAGCGAAGGAACCCAAGAGCTCCGGCTCGTGGTGGGCGTTCATCACCGGACTGGTTCCGAACAACTTCCTGGGGTTGGGTGCAAAGACTTCCGTCGCCGAAGGCGTGGCGACTACATCGCTGAGCTTCAACGTCCTGCAGCTGCTCGTCATCGCCGGCGCAATCGGCATTGCTGCACTCAAGATCGGTCCCAAGGCTGCGCCGTTCCTCGAGTTCAACGCTTCGCTGCTCGCGATCGTCCAGAAGGTCCTGTGGTGGATCATCCGCCTCGCCCCGATCGGCACCGCCGCGCTGATCGCCAACGCTGTCGCCACCTACGGCTGGGATGCGATCGGCTCGCTGGGCGTCTTCACCGCCGCCATCTACATCGGTCTGGCCATTGTCTTCTTCGTGGTCTACCCGATCCTGATTGCCGCACACGGTCTCTCGGTTCGAAGCTTCTTCTCCGGTGTCTGGCCCGCGACTCAGCTCGGATTCGTCTCGCGCTCGTCGATCGGCACCCTGCCGCTGACCGAACGCGTCACCGAACGCAACCTCGGCGTTCCTCGTGAGTACGCCTCGTTCGCAGTTCCGCTCGGTGCCACCACGAAGATGGACGGTTGCGCCGCAATCTATCCCGCGATCGCGGCAATCTTCGTCGCCGGCTTCTACGACGTTCCGCTGACCTTCACCGATTACCTGCTGATCGTCGTCGTTTCGGTCATCGGCTCGGCAGCAACGGCCGGAACTACGGGTGCGACAGTCATGCTCACACTCACACTCTCCACCCTGGGTCTTCCCCTGGCCGGCGTCGGACTGCTCCTCGCAGTCGAACCGATCGTCGACATGGGCCGTACCGCAGTCAACGTCACCGGCCAGGCTCTGGTTCCGGTCATCGTCGCAAAGCGTGAGGGCATTCTCGACAAGGAACGCTTCGACGCTCCCCGCAACGGTGATCCCTTCGCCGAGGAACTTGTCGACGCGTAACCCTCGCTGACAGCAGCAGCGTCCCCGCACCCGAGCAATACGGTGCGGGGACGCTGCTTTTCACCCCAGGTTTCACCCTTACCGAAATAGACCATTTGGTCGTTATGGCCAGTATGCTCAGCCGGCACAGCCCTCCGAAGTGGAAGGGCTGCCCAGTTGAACACGAGGTCACATGAAGCTCCGCCGTCTGGCATTCAGCATCGCAGGTTGCGCCGCAATCACTCTGGTTGCCGCACCCGCCGCTCAGGCATCCACGGTTTTCGATTTCCTACCGATCGAGATCGCACGCATGATTCCGACTGGCTCTGCCGACGCAGTCCAGCCGTTCCTTCCCCCGGTCTTCGCACCGCCTGCACCGCCCGCTCCGCAAGCGCCCCAGAACCAGCCGGCGCCGCAGAACACTCCCGCACCGGCGCGGTATTACCAGAACTGCACTGCCGTGCGTAACGCCGGCGCAGCTCCGTTGTACCGGGGCCAGAACGGATATGCCCCGCATCTCGACCGGGACAACGACGGCATCGCCTGCGAGTGATCCAACGCTCGGGTTGTGGTGCACCCACAACCCGAGCACTGTTGTCGAACCGTCAGACGCCCAACGCCCGGGACAAAGTCGGCCACGCCTTGGGTAGTCGTTCACGCCAATATGCCCACGCGTGTGTGCCGTTCGGCTCGTAATCTACCTGCGCCGGAATCTTCAGCTCCTGCAACCGCGCGTCGAACATCTTGGTGCAGGCATGCGCAGCAACCTCGATGCCGCCGCCGATCACCAGACGCTCGAGTAGTTCCGGAGTCTGCAGCGTCTCGTCGGATCCGGGACGACCATTTGCCGTCGACACGTAGATTTCCTTGCCACGCAGCTTCTCTGCGTTGATCAACGAATCGTGTGCCTCCCACTCGGGGCCTCCTGGCACACCCCAGATGTTGGCCGGATCTCCGCTTCGCGAAGAAATCGTGGCCTGGACGGCAGTTCGGCCGAGCGGATCCATCGTGGAGTAGCAGCCACTGAAAACCGCGACGCCACGATACATGTCCGGAAAGCGTTGGGCGAGCATCATTGCGCCCATCGCGCCCATGGAATTGCCGGCAATCGCGTTGATGCCGTTGGTCTTCAACCGTGCGTCGATCAGCGGTGGCAACTCTTCGGTGATGAAGGTTTCCCACTTGTGCAGTCCCAGCCGCGGATCCGGATTCTCCCAGTCCGAGTACAGGCTCGCGATCCCACCGTTGAGCATCACGACGTTGACGTTCTTGTCGGCGAAGAACGCCGGGGCGCCGCCGATCGTCATCCATCCGCTGCTCTTCTCTCCGGCGTCGACGCCCTCGAGCATGTACAGCGCCGGGCGCGGAACCGAATTGTCCGCGGGTAGCAAGATCTCGACGCCGACCTCGCGTCGAAGTGCAGGCGACGCCACCGTCAGCCTGACTGCCTGCGGTGCGGTCACCTTCTCGCCGACGATGGCCGGGACGACGATGTCGTCGCGCAGCTCCGGCTTGGGGCCCGGATCCTCCTGAAGCGGTCCTGGGATCGTCGACCCCGAACTCACGCTGCCCTCGACGCTGCCCAGACTTCCCGAGCTTCCCGAGCTCCCGGAACTCGGCGCTGCCGTCGACAGTCCGCCCAACTGCAAAGAAAGTGCACAAACGGCCAAACACACCGCACCTGTGCGCGCAGATCGGATCCACGCACGCCGCTCAGTCCTCATGAAACTCCCAAACCAGTCAAAGATGTTTCCGTGAACATACCGTGCAGTTCGGACTTTCTTGGACAAACGACCACGACAAGATCTGTCGGTCGCCGCTACTAGGCTGGCCCCCGTGCAACCGGATTCAGTCAGGGCCCTCGACCTCGACCGAATTCGCGCTGTCGTGGGCACAACCACCTACGAACGCGGACTTGTCTACCTGCGCCAGAATGCAGTCGAATCCATCGGATGGAACGACACCACTGACACCTTGACCGGCGCTGTATCGGGAACTGCGCGAGAGCCGTACACCTGCACGATTTCGGTAAGTCGCAGCGCGGCCGGTACAGCAATGTTCACGCGTGGCCTCTGCACGTGTCCCGTGCGGATGAACTGCAAGCACGTAGTCGCGTTGGTGCTCGCAGCGGTTGCCGAGGCGAACAAGACTCCACAACACCTCGGATGGGACAGCGCGCTCGAGGAGTTGCTCCGACCAGACCCGGCCGGCCGCACTACACGTGGACTTGGCATTCAATTCACCACCCGAACCAAGGGCGCATCGACAAGGCTCATCGTCAAACCCGTACAACCAGGAGCGAGAGGGTGGATCTCCGGCGGGCTCGCCTGGAACAAGCTCGGAAGCACTTTTCAGTTTCCCTCGGATCACCTCCGGGTTCTACGCGACATACATCTCCTCCACAGCGCCGGCAATTACTACAGAAATCAAAATGCCGCGGAAATCGATCTTGCCGGGTTCGCGAGCCCGCAACTCTGGTCTCTTCTTCGTGAGGCGATCACCGTGGGCGTTTCACTCGTTCACTCGAAGGCCGGCCTCGGCAACATCTCCCTACTCGACGATGCCAGCATCTGCCTCGACGTCCACGGTGCAGAAGACAACAACCTCCGCCTGACGCCCCGAATTCAGGCCGGTGGGCACATCGTCACCCATACCGACTGGGGACTCGTCGGCACGCCGGCACATGGCGTCTTCGCGCTCGACGCCGCCAACGCGATCACTCTCGCACCACTGCACACGCCGATAACCCACCAATTGAGGCAGTTGATCGACTCCGGAAAATCGGTCGACATACCCGCCGAGCATCGGGATGCATTCACTTCGCGGTTCGTGTTCAAACTCGGAAACCTCGCTCCCGTCATATCTTCCGACGGCGCCTACAACCCACCGACTGTGTCCGGTCCTCGGCTACAACTGGTCGCCACGTACGCGGACAACCACCGCATCGACATCGAATCGGCATGGAAGTACACAGTCGATGCCGACGAACTGATCATTTCTACCGCAGACACAACCACCGACGAGTCCGAGATCCGCAACCACGTTGCCGAAGATGCCATTGCCAAGAGCCTCGGTGCGGCCGCGGCGAAGGCCACTCTCGCGGGAATGTTGGCCGGCCTCGATTCCATGCAGTTCACACTCGACCTCCTCCCCCAACTCGACGCGAACGACGACGTCGACCTCACCGTCGTGGGCACTCCCGCCGACTATCGGCCCGCAGACGACGCTGTCGTGATCGGCCTCAGCACGTCAGCCCCCGACGGGAGCAGCGGATCCGACTGGTTCGACCTCGACGTCACCGTCGACGTTGCGGGACAAGGCGTTCCGTTCACCACACTGTTCTCCGCCCTGAGCAAGGGTGAGACTCACATACTGCTGCCGGACGGCGCCTTCTTCCGACTCGACGCACCTGACCTTCTCGGTCTACACCGACTCATCACCGAAGCGCGGTCGCTGCTCGATCGACCAACCGGCAAACTCGCGATCAGCAAGTTTCAAGCCGGGCTGTGGGAAGAATTGACGACACTGGGAAGAGTCGAACATCAGGCAGCAGCTTGGAAGAAGCAGATCGCAGGATTGCTCGGCGGTTCCGGGATCGATCCCGTCGACGTCCCCGCCACGTTGACGGCAACACTGCGCCCCTATCAGGTCGACGGATTCCGCTGGCTCAACTTCCTCCGGCAGCACAGCCTGGGCGGCATACTCGCCGACGACATGGGCCTGGGCAAGACCCTGCAAACTCTCGCAATGATCTGCACTGCACGGCAATCGAATCCAGCGGCGCCGCCCTTTCTGATCGTTGCTCCCACCAGCGTGGTCTCCAATTGGAAATCCGAGGTGGCCAAGTTTGCACCAACCCTCCACACCGCTGTCATCACGGATACTCTGCGGCGCAGAAGAACCGACCTGGCAACACTCGTCGACGGGGCGGACATCGTCGTGACGTCGTACGCTCTCTTTCGCCTCGACACCGATGCGTATTCGGCGGGCGTCTGGTCCGGACTGGTACTCGACGAAGCCCAATTCGCCAAGAACCACAAGTCCAAGGTCCACAAGTGTGCGACGGCAGTGAACGCACCCTTCAAACTCGCGATCACCGGCACTCCCATGGAAAACAATCTCATGGAGTTGTGGTCGCTCCTCGCGATCACTGCACCAGGACTGTTCCCCAGTCCCACTACCTTCACCGACGTCTACCGCAACCCCATCGAAAAGGAAGGCGACACAGAGCGATTGGCGCAACTTCGGCGGCGCGTCAAACCGCTGATGGTTCGGCGCACCAAGGAACAGGTGGCTGCAGACTTGCCGCCGAAGCAGGAGCAGATACTCGAGATCGAGTTGCATCCGAGCCATCGCGCGATCTACGACACCCACCTGCAACGCGAACGGCAGAAGATTCTCGGACTGCTCGACGACGTCGACAAGAACCGATTCACGATCCTGCAATCGCTGACGGTGCTACGCCAACTCAGTCTCGACGTCTCGCTGGTCGACGAGGAAAGCGGACCTGTCCCCTCAGCCAAGGTCGACGCTCTCGTCGAGCAATTGGACGACGTCATTGCCGGCGGACACCGTGCGTTGATCTTCAGCCAATTCACCGGGTTCCTCGGTTCTGTCCGCAAACGACTCGAAGCGGAAAAAATTCCGTACAGCTATCTCGACGGTTCGACGCGCAATCGCGGTGAAGTGTTGGAGGAGTTCAAGTCTGGCGTAGCCCCCGTATTCCTGATCAGCCTCAAGGCTGGTGGCTTCGGCCTCAATCTCACCGAGGCCGACTACTGCTTCATTCTCGACCCTTGGTGGAACCCGGCCGCCGAGGCACAAGCGGTCGATCGTACTCACCGCATCGGGCAGACACGAAACGTCATGGTCTACCGTCTCATTGCCAAAGACACGATCGAAGAGAAGGTCATGGCGCTCAAAGCCAAGAAGTCGGCATTGTTCTCGAATGTCATGGACGCCGAAGGGACACTCGGCACCGGACTCGACGCCGAGGATCTTCGCGCGCTGTTCGAGTGAGGTAGCTATTCGGTCGAACCGCACCTACCCGCTCACGGTAATGTGAGTCGAGAACGGACAACACAGAACTCCCGAACGAAGAAATCCACTTCGTTCGAACGAGAGGAACCTGAATGGGCGTCACACTTGCCAAGGGCGGCAACGTATCTCTGTCGAAGGCCGCACCCAACCTCACCAAGGTCGCAGTCGGTCTCGGCTGGGATGCACGCAGTACCAGTGGTGCCGACTTCGACCTCGACGCCAGTGCGTTGGTCACAGGCCCGGAACGCAAGGTCCTTTCCGACCTGCACTTCGTCTTCTACAACAACCTTCGCTCGCCCGACGGATCCATCGAGCATACCGGCGACAACCTCACCGGTGAAGGTGACGGCGACGACGAAGTCATCAACGTCGACCTCCCGGCTGTACCGCCCAACGTCACCAACATCTTCTTCCCCGTCTCGATCCACGACGCCGATGCCCGACTCCAGTCCTTCGGGCAGGTCACCAACGCCTACATCCGCGTCGTAGATCTGTCGAATGGATCCGAGCTGGCACGATACGACCTCTCGGAAGACGCTTCCACCGAGACCGCCATGCTTTTCGGTGAGCTCTACCGCCACAACGGCGAGTGGAAGTTCCGCGCAGTCGGACAGGGCTACGCATCCGGACTCGCCGGCATCGCCCGCGACTACGGCGTCAACATCTGATCTCTACCAGGACACGAAACGGGGTTCGATTCGGCATTGCCGGATCGAACCCCGTTTCGGTTGTCTGCATCGTACGCGCGAGTTAACGCTGCAGGATCGCCCTCGCGAGGTGAACAGCCCAGGGAGAGTCCTCTTTGGTGCCGAACTTCCCCAGCTCGTACCCCGTAGCGCCGATCAAACCGAGCACCTCTACGGTGCTCCCGGACGTGTCACGTTTGGAAGTCTGAGCGCCGGACATGAGGATGCTTGACGACCGAATCGACTCCAGTGCTCCCGCGACGAAGCGATGACGATCTGCCGGCGACAAACCAGCGGCTACGGCGAGGAGGACAAGAAGTTCCACTGCTCTCTGCGAGCCGCCCGGCGCAACCGGAACGCTGTCGACGATCACCGACCACATGATTGATGCGTCCCGCTGCGCTGACTGTCCCCGCTTCGTCAGCACAATCTGCCCTTTGTGCTTTCGCACCAGGCCAAACCTCTTGAGTACTGCGAAGAGTGATCGCCCCTTGGGAAGGTTGACAGGTCCTAGTTCGGGTTCGTCGAGCATCGCGTCGACCGTCGTGAAGAAGTCATCAGCGTCGACCCCTTCGACACCGATCAGCGTCAAGACCGCTTGAAGGCGTTGGCCCGCCTCGACGTGGACCAACTCTCCGATTGCCGACTCATCGTCAATGCCGGCTCGGGCGAGGACCGCGCGCAGTTCCGGGACTCGCGAGGGTTGCAGGCATTCGACGAGCATTGCGGTGTCGTACGGCGCAACGATCTCGTCCGGTCGAGGTATATGAAGCCGATTGTTGACCTCAGCGATCTCGAATCGTGTCGGCTCGAAGTCGGTTTGCGGCCATTCGAGGGTCCATTCGTGGGAGCGCAACTTCTCCGAAGCGAGGACACCGAGGAGCTGCTCGTACTCGTCAGGCCCGACGCATTCCTCCGGCGGACACGCACCGCGACCCGCGGCACACACAATTTGGAATCCGTCGGGCAGTACTTCCGAAGATTCAAGTGTCAGCGTGTGACTCCAGTTTCCGAAGCGTCCGTAGCGATATCTAAGTTCATCGCCGGGCGAGACCATGACCTCGTCCAGACGTACCGCAGACTCTACGATCGCCACTCGTCCGGCGAGGCGCTGCTCGGCGTTGCTTCCGGAAGCTACATACTCTTCGACCTCGCCGGGAAATCTGGTTCCTGACTTGGACCACGCGTGCGAATGACGGTCACTCCACCCCATTGCCCGTTGAACCACCGAATGCAGGTCACCCAGATTCAAATCCGACGCGACGAGAATTCGTCGCCAGATCTGAGTGGATACATTGTCGACGCTGATACGTATCGCGTATTGCGCCGGAACCGCGCGCCTCTTCGAACGTAACGATCGCGCAATCTGAATGCCCCCACGCACTCCGCCAGCTTCTTGTACAAACCTTTGCAGTTCTTCAGGTTCCGTCGGAACGAGTCGCAAATGCGACACCCGCGAGCTGCTCAACCCCACCATGACACTCAGCCTAGGCCAAAGTACTAGGGACAAAGGCACAAAATCGGAGAGTACTTCGCACCTATGAGAGGGTTCACAATCTGTACCTTGGCTAACCAGTCGCTACGTGCGTCGGCGCTGGCATCTTCCTCACCCAATTCCTGCCCTGATCGTGCCCTGATCGTGCCCTGATCGTGCGAACGGTACGTTGGGTCGATCTGAGGCGACGAACGTGTCGTTCGCTCGATCCCGGACGGGGTGGTGAGCCGGCGACGGGATGTTTCGGGGTGTTTTGGGTACGAGAAAGCCCCCCAACCATCACTGGTTGGGGGGCTTCTCTTAATTTGTGTTCGGCGGTGTCCTACTCTCCCACACCCTGTCGAGTGCAGTACCATCGGCGCTGAAGGGCTTAGCTTCCGGGTT